>NZ_JBVJHP010000007.1:132880-181981 GCF_055586745.1 Nonomuraea sp. NPDC049378 | reverse complement strand
TGCCGGGGGTGGGGGGGCGTGCTCGTTTTCTTCCCCCCCCCCTCCCCCCCCCTCCCCCCCCCCCCCCCCCCCCCCCCCCCCCCCCCCCCCCCCCCCCCCCCCCCCCCCCCCCCCCCCCCCCCCCGCGCCCGTCTTTCGCTTACGTCAGCGCACGGCGACCTGCGAGACGGCCGTCCCGCCGCCGGTGGCCTCCCACCCGGCCACGACCTTCGGACCGGCGCCCAGCGCCCGGTCCAGCGTGACCGTCACCGTCGACGTCCCCTTGCGGGGCACGGTGACGACGCGGCTGCCCGCCGTGCCCTGGCCGTCGCGGACGAACAGGTGCGCCTCGCCCCCCGCGCCGGCCCGCAGCCGCACCTTCACCGCACCCTCACCGCGCTTCGCGGAGACGGCCGCGCCGCTCTGCGACGGCCTGGCCGCGGGGCCGCCGGCCGGCGGCACGTGCACGCGGACCGCCTGCTCCAGCGACTGCGGCGAGTCCAGGCTGGACAGGGCCGTGTCGGGGATCACCGGGTCGGCCGGGGTGGTCGGCCGGTCCGCCGGCGGCTCGTACCCGGGCAGCGTCGCGATGCCCCACCGGTACGGGTCGCCCTGCACCCCGCCCCACGTCGACCAGCCGATCCGGGTCTGGCCGGTCTTGTCCTGGGTGTCGGAGTCGTACACGAGGACGTTGAGCCCGAGGTGCTCCGGATCGACGGCGGCGGGCAGCACCTCCATCGGGATGGACATCTCCACCGTGTACTCCCCTTCGGACACGGCCGAGGCCACCCGCATGCCCGGAGCGGCCTCCTCGCCCGGCCCCTGGTGGTGGTCGGCGTCCCGCAGGAAACACGGCGGGCCCTCAGTGGTCACCGGCAGCACCGCGGCCTTGAACGTCGTGGAGGTGTTCTCGGACGCGCCGCGCGGATCCAGCGTGACCTCCACGGAGTCGGTGCGCCAGTGCCGCTTGCAGTCGGACGCGGGCAGCCGCGTGCCGAGCACGTCGTCCTTCACGTGGACCAGCAGGTACAGCGTGTCGTCGCGCCAGGCGACCTTGGCCGTGCCCGAGCAGTCGGCGGCCGACGAGCAGGCGTCGCCCTCCCAGCGGCGGGAGACGTCGAGGGCGGCGCCGGAGTACTCGCCGTCGCCCTCGGCGCCGTCGACGGCGGGCGCGGAACCGGCCTGCGGGACGGTGGCCGCGGGCACGAGTTCGAGCGCCGGCCTGCTCGTGCTTGAGCCGTCCTCGCCGGTGCTGGTGGTGATGGTGTAGGAGTAGTCGCCGCCCTCGTTGGAGGTCTTCAGCGACGGGTCGGCGTTGGTGACGGTGAACGGCACGGTCGCCGACCTGCCCGCCGCCAGGTCGTCGAAGGCGGCCTCGGCCCGATCGGCGGTGAAGCCGTCGGGGAGGTCCAGGCGTACGGTGCCCGACCGGGTGGCCTGGCTCAGGTTCGTGACCACGACGCCGACCTGCCGGGAGCCGCCCGACGGCAGTGTGAGCACCGGGGTGACGAGGCCGCGCAGCTGCGGCACGCCCACCTCGGCCACCCACGTGCGGAACTGGGCGACCTGGGGGAGGGGCTGCTGCTCGCCGCGGACGGCGGGGCTGAGCTCGACCTGGCGGTCGGTGTAGCCGCGGCCCCGCTCGGTGGTCAGCGCGGCCGCGAGGCGGGCCCGCTCTCCCGCGCCGCCCTCGGGAGGCGTCACCGTGAACGTCGCCTCGCCACTGCGGCCGGGACCGAGCCTGCCGAGGTCGCCGGACCCGCTGACCCGCCAGCCGTCCGGCACGCGCAGCGCCACCGACGAGCGGCCCAGCGGCGTGCGCGGGGGAGCGGTCGCGGTGACCTCGACCGTGAACGCGGTCCCGGGGCGCACGTCGAACGTGCCGGTCCGCAGGGCGAACAGCGTGCCGAGCGGCACGGCGCCCTTCGCCCTGGTCAGCGCGCCGTCGAGGATGGCCGTGGGCGCCGCCGCCGCGTCCGTGCCCGGCTCGGGGAACGGCACCCGCGCGTCCACCTGGGTGAAGAAGTCGCACCCGAGCTGGGCGGGGTCGGCCGGGACATCGGGGAAGCCGGCCCAGCCCTGGGAGGCGTACGTACGCTGGGCGTCGCGCTCGACGGCGGCCCACGTCGCGCCCTGCGCCGCGGAGGCGCGGCCGCTCCACACGCCGTACACGTTCTGCGCAGGATTGTCCGGCCGGAACGTCGAGGCGCACTCGGGGCCGTTCCTGGAGGTGCCACGCCCGCCGCCGGTCAGCAGCCGGGCGGGAGCGAACGGACGCAGCCCTTCGCGGCTGATCTGCTCGGGGAACGCCTCGGGGTCGGCCGCCGCGTAGAACGCCTCGACGGCCAGCCGCGCGGCCAGCTGGTGGTTGCCGTGGTTGCCGGGAGTGGGGGCCGGGTCCATGGTCAGCAGGATCTCGGGTCTGGTCGTGCGGACGATCCTGACGACCTTCTCCAGCGTGTCGCCGCCCCACACCTGGTCCGTCAGCGGGGCGCTCACCGTGTAGTAGAAGTCGACGTCGTCGAGGTTGAACACCTCGCGCACGCCCGCCTTGCCCACGGCCGTGCGCTCCTCGGCCTCGCGCAGCAGGCCGAGCGCCGGGCCATCCTCGGGCCCGACCGCGTTGCCGCCGCCCTCGCCCCTGGTCACGGTGACGACGCCGGTGCGTACGCCGTGCTCCTCGTTCCACTGCCCGAGCGTCGACAGGCTGAAGGCCTCGTCGTCGGGGTGGGCGCCGACGAACAGCGCGTCGAGGTCGACAGCGGAGGCGGGGGACGCGGGGGAGTCGGGCGGGGCGGCGACGGCCGGTGCGGCCGGCAGGACGGCGAGCAGGACGGCCGCCGCCACGGCCAGCCGGCCCACGGCTGTTGGACGCATGGAACCTCCGGATGACTACTCGCGGACCGCCCCTTGGAGCAGCCCGCGGACGAAATGGCGCTGGAGGAACAGGTAGAAGATCACGACCGGCGTCGCCACGATCACCGAGCCGGCCGCGAGGAGGGTGAAGCCGGAGGTGTACTGGCCCTGGAAGAAGGCCAGACCCAGCGGGGCCGTCCGCAACGACTCGCTGGTCACCATGATCAGCGGGATGAGGAACTCGTTCCAGGTCCACATGAAGACCAGGAGGGTCAGGGTGACGACGGCGGGCCGGGCCGGCGGCAGCAGCACCCGCCACAGGATGCGCCAGCTCGACGCGCCGTCGATGCGCGCCGCCTCGACGATCGCCCGGTTGGACGCACGGAAGTACGCCCGCATCCAGAACGTGCCGAACGCCACCGACAGCGCGACCTGCGGCAACGTCATCGACCAGAACGTGTCGATCAGACCGAGCGCGCGCAGGTCGAAGTAGAGCGGGACCGCGATGGCCTCGCTCGGCATCATGATCCCGACGAGGAACAGGTAGAACAGCGCCGACTGGCCGCGAAAGCGCATGGTGCCGAACGCGTACCCGCTCATGATTGACAGAACCACGCTCACGACCACGACGAACGCCGACACCAGCAGGCTGCTGCGCAGGTAGGTGCCGAAGTGCCCGATCTCCCAGGCGGCGGCGAAGTTGCCGAGCCCGGCCGTGTCCCCGCTGTCGGCGGGGCCGAGCGCGGCCGCCAGGATCGTCACGATGGGGAAGAGCGCGAACGCGGCGAACGCCGACAGGATGACGTAGTTGGCCACCCGCTCAGCGCGCGAGATCACGTGGTGCTCCTGTCCGCGAACCGGTTGATGCCGAACGAGATGGCGAAGATCACGACGGTGAGCGTCACGCCGATCGCCGCCGCCGAGCCGACCTGGCTGAGCCCGAAGGCCCGGTGGTAGACCTCGTACGACGGCACCGACGTGGAGTCGCCCGGCCCGCCGCGCGTGGTGACGTACACCAGGTCGAACGTGCGCAGCGCGGCGATCACGGTCAGCGTCAGCGCCACCGCGATCTCCCCGCGCACCGACGGCAGCGTGACGGCGAAGAACTCCTTGACGGCCCCGGCCCCGTCGAGCCGCGCCGCCTCGTACAGCTCGCCGGGGATGCGGCTCATCCCGGCCAGCAGCAGCACGGTCACCAGCCCCGTCTCGAACCACGTGCCGACCACCCCGACCGCGGGCAGCGCGAACGTGTGGTCGCCCAGCCAGCCCCGCGTCAGCGAGTCGAGCCCGAGCGCGCCGAGCAGGCTGTTGAGCGTGCCGTCGGGGGCGTAGATGCGCCGCCAGGCGACGGCCACCACGACCATGGCGATCACCTGCGGCAGGAACACCACCGTGCGGAAGAACCCGAGCCCGCGGACCTTGGCGTGGTGGAGGATCGCCGCCAGCGCCAGCCCGATGGCCAGCGGCACGACCGCGTAGAACACGATGAGCACCAGGGCGTGCCCGAAGGCGGCCCGCAGCCCCTCGTCGGCGACGATCGCCACGTAGTTGTCCAGGCCGGCCCAGCGGCCGAGCGACAACCCGTCCCAGTCGAAGAACGACAGGTGGACCGCGCGGCCGATCGGGTAGAGCAGGAACGCCGCGTAGATCACGAACGCCGGGAGCAGGTAGAGGTAGGCGACGCGGCGCGGCTCCCCCGGGGGCCGGGCCGCGCCCGTCCGCTGGGTCACCCGTTGCTCTCAGCGAACGTCTTGTAGTCCTTCTCCAGCGTGGCCAGGAACTCCTGCGGGCTCGCCTTCTCCGCCAGCAGGTCCTGCAGCGCCGCGCCCAGCGTGTCGGCGAACGTCGGGGTGGCGTAGTCGAGGTAGGGGACCAGCCCGTTCTCCGCGGTCACCGTGCCGAACGCGGTGAAGACGTCCTGCTGCGGTCCCTCGGACACCTTCTGCGCGGCCGTGTCGGCGACGGGCAGGTTGCCGGTGTCGGTGAGCGTCTTCATCGCGTCGGCGCTGGTGATGAAGTCGATGTACGCCGCCGCCGCCTCGGGGTGCGGGCTCTTCGCCGTGATCGCGAACGGCAGGCCGGTGCCGCCGGTCGCGACGGGCGCGCCGCCGGCCGTGGCGCCCGGCGGCAGGATGAAGCCGAGGTCGTCGCCCAGGTTCTTCTGCAGGTCGGCGAGGAGCCACGTGCCCGCGATCATGAAGACCCCCTCGCCCTTGCCGAACGCCTGCCACGCCGGGTCGTAACCCTGCCCGTTGAAGCCCTTGTTGAAGTAGCCCTTGCCGACCCAGTCGACGAGCTGCTGGGCGGCCCTGGTGTTCTCGGGCGTGTTCCACGAGGCGCCCTTGCGGCCGAAGGCCAGCGTGCGGATCTGGTCGGCGGGCACCTCGCGGCTCTGCACGGTGCCGAACACGTGCACGGCCGGCCACTTGTCGAGGTTGCCCAGCTGCATCGGCACCTCGCCGGCGGCCTTGGCCTCGGCCAGCGCCGCCTGGAACTCCGCCCAGGTCTTCGGCGGCTCCAGGCCCAGCTCGGTGAGTTTGGCGGCGTTGTAGAAGATGCCGACGACCTCGCCGACCTGCGGCAGGCCGTACAGGTTGCCCTCGCCGAACAGCTTGCCGTCGGCGCTGTAGCGCGAGTAGCGCAGCACCGACTCCGGATAGCGCTCCTTCCACCCGTACGCCTCGGCGTAGGCGTCCAGCGGCAGCAGCTGGCCGGCCTTGACGAACGCGCCCATCGAGGAACGGCCGTTGTTGGCCTCCACCACGTCGGGCGGCTCGTTGCCGCTGAGCGCCAGGCGCAGGGTGGTGTTGAGGTCGTCGAAGGAGCGGGACACCCGGTTGAGCTTGATGTTGGGGTATTTCGCCTCGAACGCGGCGTTGAGCTGTTTCATCTGGGCCGCCTGCCCGCCGCGTACCTCCTGGTCCCAGACCGTGAGGGTGACGTCGCCGAGGGTGGCGGCGTCGGTGCGGACCGCCGACGCGCTCGGCTGCGAGGGGGTGGCCGCCGGCGGGGCCGAGGAGCCGGGCGCGCACGCCGTGAGGGCCAGGGCCGCCGCGGCGAGCGCGGCGAGCGTCCTGGAACCCGGCGATCTCGTGCTCCGGCCTTCTCGCGTCGGGGCGATCATGGTGTTACTCCTTCTGCGCAGGCACGCGAGACGTGGCCGGGCCCTCGTCGCCGGGGTCGTCGGACGCCTCGTGGGGGGTCTGGTGCGGCTGCGTGCCCGTGGCTCCGGGCGGCATGCCCACGTCGGCGTAGCGGGCGATGGTGGCCGCGGCGCGGCGGACCGCGCCCACCGGGACGGTGGGCACCAGCCGGTCGAGGAAGGCGTAGCGGCGGGCCAGCGAGCTGCCGTAGGCGCCGCTGTGGTCGGCCGCCGCGCGCACCTCGTGCCACCAGTCGGCGATGTCGCCCCAGCCGGGCGCGGCCAGCGAGCCGCCGAACTGCTGCACCGCGAGCCCCGCGCAGACCTGCGCGAAGGCCAGCCGGTCGGCGAGCGGCCAGCGGCACAGCGTGCCGAGCACGAGTCCGGCGCCGAAGACGTCGCCCGCGCCTGTGGGGTCGAGCGCCGTCACCCGTGGCGCGGGGACGAACGCCTCCTCGCCTGTCGTGGAGTCGATGGCCATGGCGCCGTTGGCCCCGTCGGTCACCACCGCGAGGGGGACCTTGTCGGCGATCGCGTAGAGCGCGTCGCGCGGGGTGTCGGCGCCGGTGTAGGCCATCGCCTCGATCGCGTTGGGCATGAACGCGTGGCAGAAGGAGAGCTGATCGAGCATCGACGCGGGCCAGGAGCCCGACGGGTCCCAGCCGACGTCCGCGAAGATGAGGGCGCCGTTCCGGTGGGCCGGCTCGGCCCAGTTGCTCGAGCCGCCGGGCGAGCCGAGCGGCTCGTCGGGGGAGATCGTCACGATGACCGCCCGGGAGCGGGGCGGGGAGCCGATCATCTCGGCGCTCGCCATGGGGGCGGGGTGGCCGTGCGTCACCATGCTGCGGTCGCGGTCGACCGCCATGGAGACCGTCACCGGCGAGTGCCAGTGCTCGAAGCGCCGCGACCTGGACAGGTCGACCGCCTCCTGCTCCTCGAGCGTGCGCCAGCAGAAGTCGCCGTAGTCGTCGTCGCCGAACGCGGCGGCCAGCGCGGTGCGCAGGCCCAGCCGGCTGGTCGCGATGGCCAGGTTGGCGATGCCGCCGGGGCACGAGCCCATCCCCTCGGCCCAGATCTCGGTGCCCGCGGCGGGCATGGCGGGCAGGCCGGTGAAGATGATGTCGAGGAAGACGGTGCCCGCCAGGAACACGTCGAACTGCGGACCCTCGGGGGTGCGCTCTTCGGCGAGAGGGTCGTACGCCTGGGCAGACACGGGGATGGGGCCTCCTCGACACTCCGATTGTGCGCAATCTTGCATGTTTGCTCGCGTACTTCAAGTGCTTTGCCGGTGTTTTTGCTCAGTGATGCTCACTCTTGCGCGAATTTGACTGATAGACTCGCGCCGTGCTTCAGCGCCTCCGGCATGCCGAGATCATGCGAAGGGTCCGGCTCTCCGGCGCGACCAGCGTCCGCGATCTCGCCAGCCAGCTCGGCGTGAGCCCGTCCACCATCCGCAGGGACCTCGAGGTGCTCGACCGCGACGGCACGCTCAGGCGCGTCCGCGGGGGAGCCCTGGCCGACGCCGACGACGACCGGCCCTTCGCCGAGGTGGCCGGGGTCGACCAGCAGGACAAGGAGGCCGTGGCCGCACGGGCCGCGCAGCTCGTCGCCGACGGCGAGGTGCTGCTGCTCGACATCGGCACCACGACGATGCGGCTGGCCCGGCGGCTGCGCGGCCGGCGGGTCACGGTGGTCACCTCCAGCCTGGCCGTGCTCGACGCGCTCCGCGCCGATTCCGCGGTCGAGCTGCTGCTGCTCGGCGGCATGGTGCGCAGGACGTACCACTCGCTGGTCGGGGTGCTCACCGAGGCGGCGCTGAGCCAGGTCGTCGCCGACCGGGTGTTCCTGGGAGCCAGCGGCGTGCGGCCCGACGGGCAGCCCGTCGACACCACGCTGGCCGAGGTCCCGCTGAAGCGCGCCATGATCGCGGCGGCCGAGCAGGTGGTGCTGCTCGTCGACCGGCACAAGTTCCCCGGCACCGGCGCCCTGCGGGTGTGCGGGCCCGAGGACATCGACGTGATCGTCACCAATGACGGCGCCGACGAGACGACGCTGGGCGCCTGCGTCGCCGCGGGCGCCCAGGTGCTTCTCGCATGACAGGTGCTTCTCACATGAAGGGGTGCGGATGAGACTGGCCGTCCTCGGAGGCGGAGGCTTCAGGGTCCCGCTCGTCTACGGCGCGCTCCTGCGCGACGCCGCCAAGCCACGCGTGGACGAGGTGGTGCTCCACGACGTGTCCGCCGAGCGGCTCGAGGCCGTCCGGCACGTGCTGCGCTCCCAGGCCGCCGGGCACGACGACCCGCCCAAGGTGCGCGTCACCACCGACCTGGACACCGCGCTGCGCGACGCGGACTTCGTCTTCTCCGCCATCCGCGTCGGCGGGCTGGCGGGCCGCGTCGCCGACGAACGGGTCGCTCTGGAACTGGGCCTGCTCGGCCAGGAGACGACCGGCCCCGGCGGCATCGCCTACGGCCTGCGCACCGTCCCTGTCGCGGTGCGGGTGGCCGAGCGGGTGGCCGCCCTCGCCCCCCAGGCCTGGGTCATCAACTTCACCAACCCCGCCGGCATGATCACCGAGGCCATGCGCCAGGTGCTCGGCGACCGCGTGATCGGCATCTGCGACTCGCCGATCGGGCTGGTGCGCCGGGCCGCCGCCGCGCTCGGGCTCGACCCGGCACGCGTGTCGCCCGCGTACGTGGGGCTCAACCACCTCGGCTGGTTGTGCGGCCTGACCCACCAGGGCGAGGACGTCCTGCCCCGCCTGCTCGCCGACGACGCGGCACTGCGGCAGGTGGAGGAGGCCCGCGTCTTCGGCGCCGACTGGGTGCGCACGCTGGGCGCGATCCCCAACGAATACCTGTACTACTACTACTTCACCCGCGAGTCGGTCGCCGCGATCTCCGGCCGCACCCGTGGCGAGACCCTGCTGCGGCAGCAGGACGACTTCTACGCGGCCGTGCGGGCCCGGCCGGGCGACGCCCTGACCGCATGGGAGAGGGCACGCAGGGAGCGTGACGAGTCGTACATGGCCGAGGCCCGCGACGTGACCGCGGCCGGCGAGCGCGACGACGCCGACCTGGAGGCGGGCGGCTACGAAGGCATCGCGCTCGCGCTCATGGCCGCCATCGCGCGCGGGGAGCCGTCCACCATGATCCTCAACGTGCGCAACGGCGGCGCGGTGCCCGGGCTGCCCGCCGACGCGGTCGTGGAGATCCCGTGCGCGGTGGGCGGCGGAGGAGCGCGGCCGCTGGCCGCCGGGCCGCTCCCCGGTCGCTTCCTCGGCCTGGTCCAGCAGGTGAAGGCGGTGGAGCAGACGGTCATCGAGGCGGCGCTGTCGGGGTCGCCGCGGCTGGCGGCTGCGGCGTTCGCGCTGCATCCGCTGGTCGACTCGGCAGGGGTGGCCCGCGAACTGCTCGACGGCTACCGGGCCCGCATCCCGGAGCTGGACGCGGTCTTCTCCCGGCCCTGATCCGCGCGGGTCTCCGGCGCGCGACGACTCATTCACCAGGACATCGCATGCCAGGAGGGGCCTGTCACCAGCTGAGCACCCGCAACGGGGCCCTGTCCCCGGCAGGCTCGGCTCGCGTGCGCAGCTCCGGCACGGCATCGCGCAGCACCTTGATCCCGAGCGGCACGAGCACCAGGCACAGGGCAGCGCCTGACAGAACCCCGTCGATCAGCTCGCTCCTCTTCAGCACGCCGGTCCACAGCCAGCCCGAGAACAGGAACAACACGAGCCGCCCGGTGCCGAACGTGCCCGAGCGGAAGGCGGCCAGACCGAGGAGCAGCGTCCCGATGTAAAGGCCGAAGGCCGCGGAAACCGGCACGCGCCAGGGCCCGTAGGAGATGTCCGCGTACAGGTCCATCACGATCTCGGTCGTCCGCTCGAGCCCGAGCGTCCCGATGAGCTGCAGGGCCGTCTCGTCCACACCCGCCCAGTACAGGCGCGAGAACAGCCCCATGACCACCATCGCGCCGCCCACGCGGGCCGGCCAGGGTGAGCGGGCGGCAGCCACCCGGGCCAGGACGACGATGGCCAGGCACAACACGATGGCTCCCGCCGTGTAACAGGCGTAGCCGGCCGTGGCCAGCCCCGGGTTCACGGTGTAGGCGGCCAGTTGCTCGGGCGCGGCGAACGGCTGCGTGGCGAAGTACGCCCGCTGCTGCGGCGTGAACTCCGCCGTGCTCTGCGCCAGGTGGCGCAGCGTCAACCCGGCGAACCACAGGAGCGGCCCGAGCACCAGGGCGCCGCCTCCGAGGAAGCGCCCGGGAAACCAGGCATTGGGGTGAACCGGCGTGGGAGCGATGGTGATCAGTGGCATGCCAGGAAGCCTGGCGCGCGGGGGGAGACCGCCACATCTGCCGTTCGGTACGTAGGGACGTTGACTTTAGTCGGGGGTGCCGCGGGAGAACCGATCCGTGAGACGGCGCGTAGGAGAAGGTGTGACAGGCTTTGTATAGGTTCTGCAAGTCCCTATCGCTCCCTTACATGCCCCATAATAGGGAGCGTTATGGAGCATTACACCGTGGAGCAGGTGGCGGCCCAGCTGGGGCTGCACGTCAAGACCGTGCGTAACTACGTGCGTGACGGACGGCTGCCCGCCGTCCGGATCGGCAAGCGGTACCGCATCGCCAAGGAGGACCTGGCGGCGTTCACCGGCCTGCCGGTCGCCGCGCCCGCGCGCCGCGCCGAGGTGTCGAGCATCGTGCAGATCGACGGCATCGCCAGGGCCGACATGGACCGCGTCAGCACGATGGTCCTGGGTGCCCTGGCCGGCGAGCCGCGCGGGCTGCGCGTGGAGTTCGTCCACGACGAGGAGCGCTCCCACCTGAAGATCATCGTTCTGGGCGGGCTCGAGGAGACCGCCCAGGTGTTGCGGATGGTCGACGCCCTCGTGCGCCCATGACCTCGCCGCCGAACCCGATCGCTGACTGGATCACCGACTGGATCACTGGCCGGATCACTGACTGGAGACCACCATGCCCGACCTGTACGTCTGCGACCCGCACGGCGAGCCCCTGCGCGAGACCCGCGACGCGCTCGACCTGATCGGCGAGGCCTGGGGGCGGCAGGCCACCTGGGTGGCCGTCCCCATGGAGCGCCTGCACGACGACTTCTTCGTCCTGCGCAGCGGTGTCGCAGGCGAGTTCGCGCAGAAGTTCGTCAACTACCGGATCGGCCTGGCGGTGGTCGGCGACGTCTCCCGTCTCGCCCCTCCCGGCTCCGCGCTGGAGGCGTGGGTGACCGAGTCGAACCGGGGCGAGCACATCTGGTTCGTACGCGACCTCGACGAGCTGGCGGAACGGCGGTCGGGCCGGGACGGCCCCGCCGGTCGGCGCTGAGGCGAGCGGACCGGCCCGGAGGCTCAGCCGGACTTCACGGCCACCTCGATGCCGTCGAGGAGCACGGCCAGGCCCCCGGCGAACGTCTCGCCGACCCGGTGTTCGAGGTAGGGCTCGTCCGTCGCGGGCCCGTCGTCCTCCGACTCCACCCACGTCACCATGGGGAACCGGGCGGCGAACCCGGGCGCCACCTCCTCCAGCAGCGACGAGCGGGCCCGCCACCACTCCTCGTCGGACACCCCGGTCGCCGACGGCGCCTGCCGCGACTCGGAGACGGTCCGCGCCGCGCCTCGGACGAAGTCGGACAGCAGAGCCACGACCCCCCGCATCCGGCGCGGCCGCAGGCCGGTCTCGCGCAGGATCCGGACCAGGCCATCCAGCATCGCGAACTCGTTGGGCCCCAGCACCGGCCGCGCCTGCGACACCTGCAGCACCCACGGATGCCGCAGGTAGAACGCCAGCACGTCCTCGGCCCACGACGTGACGGCCGCCCGCCACCCGCCGCTCAGGTCGTGCCCGGTGGGCAACTCCGCGAGGGCCCGGTCGTACATCAGGTCGACCAGCTCGCCCTTGCTCGGCACGTAGGTGTAGAGCGCCATCCCGGTGCGGCCGAGCCGCTCGCCGACCCTGCGCATGGACAGCGCCGCCATGCCCTCGCTGTCGGCCACGGCGATGGCGGCGTCGACGATCGCGTCGACGCTCAGCCCAGGTTTGGGGCCGGGCCGCACCTCTCCCGGCTCTCCCGTGCGCCACAGCAGTGCCATGGAACGGCGCGCGTCACCCTGCCCGGCGAAGACGACCAACGCGGAACTCCCCACGCGGAACAAACTCTTTACGCCATAAAGGCTATCAGCGGGCGCCTCTGCGGGCGGCCACCGCGGCGATCATCTCCCAGGCCGCCTCCGGGTGGAGAGTCTCGTCGGGGTCGCCGGAGAAGGGGTCGAGGACGACGGTCTCCGCCCCGAGCAGGCGCAGTTGCTCGAGGTCGTCGGCGATCTGCTCGATCGTGCCCTCGCCCGCGAGCCGCTCGGGGCCCGTGACGGGGGACGCGGTGACCCGCAGCAGAATCCTGGGCGCCAGGCCGGGCGCCGGCCGTCCCTGCTCGGCGGCGAGGTCTTTCAGCCGCGGCCAGGTCTCCCGCAGGTAGGGCATGGTGTTCTTGAGCGGGTGCCAGGCCTCGCCGAACCGTGCCGCCCTGCGCAGGGCCGCGTCGCTGTTGCCGCCCACCCAGATCGGTATGGAGCCGGAGCGGTAGTCGTGCTCGGCGGCCCAGGCGGCGCGGATCGCCGCGAGATGCTCGTCGGTCAGCCGGCCGCGCCGCTCGTGCGCCACGCCGAGCGCCTCGAACTCCTGCCGCGCCCACCCGACGCCGACGCCCAGCACCAGCCGCCCGCCGCTGAGGTCGTTGAGGTTGGCCGCCATGCGGGCCACGAGCAGCGGGTGCCGGTAGGGGACGATCAGCACGGTCGTGCCGAGGGCGATGCGGCTGGTGCACCCGGCGAGCCAGGCGAGGGTGGTGAAGGGCTCGTAGAAGGGCGCCGGATATTTCTGCGCCACGTCGGGGGTGATCACCACGTGGTCGGACACCATCAGCAGGTCGAACCCCAGCCCTTCGGCGGTCTGCGCCCACCGCCGCAGGATGCCGGGGTCGGTGCCGGGGCCGAAGTTGGGAACGTTCACGCCGAGTCGCACCGGGACAGGCTACCGAATGCGCACGGCCGGGAGACGCGGCGGAGAGGCCGTGGTCCCGGCACCCCTGCGCCGGGGGCCGGGACCGGGCAGGTCGCGGGATGTCAGCGGCTGAGCCAGTCGAACACCCAGCTGCGGCCGCCCCGGTGCGGGTTGCCGCGCCCGTGGTCGTGGCCCGGGGCGCAGGCGTCGATGTCGCGGGTGCCGGCGAACCTTCCGTGATGCGTCACGTGGTGGTAGGTCGAGTCTTCGTTCACCGCGAGGTCACAGTGGTGCGGGTGCCGGCCGGATTCGGCGGCGGCCGCGCCGGCCCCGAACACCACGGCCGCCGCGGCCAGTGCACCGCCGGTGGCGATGAGGGTACTTCTCATGATCTCCCCCTGTAATCACGAAGTGACATCGGTCATCACTATACGTAGCGATCTTGTGGGGCTAGGGAGCGCCACGCCCTCTTTTGATCAACAGGGCGGCCGCGCCGGACTCCGCGCTGACCTCTGGTGCGGGACTACGGCCTGACCGCCCGCAGGTAGCACAGCAGCGGCCACAGGTCGCCTTCGGCCCGCACGCGGAACCCGGCGGCCCGCGCCAGTGCGGCCGGCGTCTCCCCGGGGTCGGGCCAGGCGTGCCCGCTCACCAGGCCGGTCAACCGGCGCGCGAGCGGCCGGCGCGGCGGCCGGAACTCCGCGATCAGCAGCCTGCCGCCCGGACGCAGCACGCGGAACATCTCCCGGACGGCGGTCTCCCGCGCCCCGGCCGGGATGTGGTGCACGGCAAGGCTGGAGACCACCACGTCGAACGGCCCGCCGGGCAGGTCCAGCGACTGCCCCTCGCCCACCAGGTAGACGCAGCTCGCCGGGGCGCGGTGGCGGGCGTAGGCGATCATCCGCGGCGACGGATCCACGCCGACGACCTGGCCGCCCGGCGCCACCAGCGGCGCCAGGTGGCGGGTGAGGTAGCCGGTGCCGCAGCCCACGTCCAGCACCCGGTCGCCGGGTCCGGCGCCGGCCAGTGCGGCCAGCTGCGTGAACACCAGCCGCCTGCGCCCCGCGTAGCCCAGCCGGGAGAACAGCTCGTAGGCGCGCGGATGGTCGATGGTGCCGGAATGCTCGTGGTGGTGGCGCAGGAGCTTTCCGCGGCCCATGCCGGTCACCTCCTGTTCGGTCGGCACCTCATCAGCCTGCCCCGGGGGCGGTCAGGCAAGCAGGACCTCCGCCCCGACGGGCCGGTATCCCGCCGCGAGGAACGCCCGTACGGCGGCCGCGTTCCCCGGGGCGACCTGCGTCCACACCGGCTCGGGGACGAGGTGCCTGGCGCACGTGGCCAGCGTCCGGCCCGCTCCTCGGCCGCGGTGTCCCGGCTCGACCTCCACGGCGATCTCCCACCGTCCGGCCACTCCGCGCCCCACGGCGAGCAGGCCGCCCTGGCCGGTCCACACGCGTACGGCGTCGCGGAACCTGCGGGCCCGCGCCACCCGAGGATGTCCGCTGTCCGTGACCTCCCCCAGGGGGACGGGCGGAGGGCCGTCGAGGGGCGTGGCCAGGCCCAGCAGGTCGACGTTGCCGATCCGCCGGCCGGTCCTGTCCGCCATGGCCTGCAGGAACGGCGGGCAGAGCGGCGCGGACAGGTCGTCGGCCGGGAGCCGGTCACGGACCCAGCCCGGGTCGAGATCGGTGAAGACCACCGTGTGCGCGGTGAAGGCGATCACGCCGGCGTCGCGGGGTGACGGCTGGGGCACGATCGTCACGCCGCCGTCCGCCGCGGGCGGCCGGCCGCGCTGCACCTCCGCGAGGAGTTCGGTCAGCGAATCCATGATCTACATAGTAAAGGAGGGCGGTGGGATCAGCTCCGCAGATCGCGTACGGCGGCCAGGTAGGCCCGGATGGCGTCGCGGTTGCGGGCGAGGCAGTCGATACGCTGCTGGATGCGCTCCGCCTCGGCCTCCAGGAGGCCGGCGAGCTCGGGCGTGAGGCATTCCGGGTGCAGGTGGATCCCGCCGGGCCCGTCGAGGAACGGGAGGATGCGGCGGATGATCTCCGTCGTGAGCCCCGAGTCGAGCAGGCCGCGGATCTGCTGGACCCGGTGCACGGCCGAGGGCGGGTAGACGCGGTAGCCGTTGTCCGCGCGTTCCGGGTGGAGGAGGTCCTGCTCCTCGTAGTAGCGCAGCATGCGCGTGTGGACGCCGGTGCTCCGGGAGAGTTCCCCGATTCTCATGGCAGGCCTCGGTCCGCTGGGATTTGCCTTCACACTGATGTGAAGGTTTCAGCCTAGTCCCATGGCTGATGGGGTGCGTGGCGGGAGAATGCCGTGGCCGGGACTGCTGGCGTTGTTCGCGGCGGCGTTCACGGCGGTGATGACGGAGTTGCTGCCCGCCGGGCTGCTGCCGCAGATCGGAGCGGCGCTGGAGGTGCCGGAAGGGCGGGCCGGGTTCCTGGTGACGGCGTACGCGGTGGCGTCGTTCCTGGCGGCGATCCCGCTGACGGCGCTGCTGCGGCGCTTCCCCCGGCGGCCGGTGCTGGTGGGGACGCTGGTGGGGTTCGCCGCGTGCAACGCGGCGACCGCGCTGTCCTCGTCGTACGCGGTGACGTTCGGGGTCCGGGTGCTGGCCGGTGCGATGGGCGGGATCCTGTGGGCGATGCTGGTCGGTTACGCGGCGCGGATGGTGCCGCCCGAGCGGCGGGGGCGGGCGATCGCGATCGTCTCCGCCGGGATCACGGTGGCGTTGTGCGCGGGCATCCCGGCGGGTGCGGCGCTGGCCGGGATGTTCGGATGGCGGGCCGCGTTCGGCGCGCTGGCCGTCGCGGCGGTCGTCCTGGTGGGGTGGGTGCTGGCCACGGTCCCCGGCTTCCCCGGTGAGGCCGCGGCCGGGCGCGTGCCGTTGCGGCGGGTCGCCGCCGTTCCCGGGGTCGCGACGGTGCTGGGGGTGACGGTGCTGGTGCTGGTTGGGCACCAGGCGGTGTACACGTACCTGGCGCCGCTCGCCGCGCTGACCGGGGCCGGGCGGACGAGCGCGGTGCTGCTGGTGTTCGGCGTGGGGACGGTCGCGGGGATCTGGGTGGTGGGCGCGGTCATCGACCGGGCCCTGCGCGCGACGCTCGTGGCGGTGCTGGCCGTGGTGGCGGGGGCGATGGTCGTGCTGGGCGCGCTCGGGGGACCGGCCTCCCTGGCGGCGGTGGCGCTGTGGGGCGCGGCCTTCGGAGGCGTGCCGACGTTGCTGCAGACGGCGCTGGTGAACGCGTCGGGGCCGGAGAACGCCGACGTGGCCACCTCCATGCAGACCACGGTGTACAACGCCGGCATCGCGGGCGGGTCGCTGGCCGGCGGGCTGGTGCTGGAGGGCGCCGGCGCGGGCGCGCTGCCGTGGACGGCCCTGCCGCTGGTGGCGGTCGCCCTGGCGATCGTGCTCGCGGCGCGCCGGCACGCCTTCCCCGGCCGCCGGGCCGCTAGAGACCGTGCCTGGCCAGGGGCTCGACCAGTTCGCGCTCCTCGTACGACAGGTGGGACAGCAGGTTGTCGGTGAGCAGGTCGACGGCGGCGCGCAGGTTGCCGAGGCCGCCCGGTTCGGCGACGAAGGCCACGAGGGCGCGGTCGACCCGCTCGATGATCTCGTGGATGGCGTGGTGCTCCTCCTCCAGCCGGTCGAGCACGGGGGCGAGGCCGGGCTCCGCGCTGCGCAGGCGCGGGAAGAGCGCGGTGTCCTCGGCCGAGTGGTGCAGGGTGAGGAGCCGGCAGTAGGACTCGCAGTACGCGCCCAGGGTCCAGTTGTTCTGCCGCATGGTGAGCGTGTTGATCTTCGAGCGGGCGGAGGCGGCGTCGAGCGTTCCCGCGGCGACCTGGTCGACCAGATCGCGCAGCTGGGCCAGCTCGGCGCGCAGGTGGTCGTGGACGTCGACGAGGTGCCGCCCGTCCGACTGCCGGTGCGGGGTGCGGCTCCTGGAGCGGTCGGGGCGGGGCGCGGTGGGGCGGGTGCTCTCGTCCCACACGCGGCCGTCGGTCAGCCGTACGCCGTCGTCGGGAGCGTCGTCCGGGCCGGCGGACACATGGGTGCCGTCCGTTTCGAGGGATGCCCGGGCGCCCTCCGGTCCGGCGGAGAGGTGGGCGCCGGCGGCTCGTTCCGTGGCGACGAGCTCGCGGACGGCGGGGGCGGTCTCGGCGGCGAAGCGCTCAATCCGGCGGGGGTCGCCGGCGAGGAGGGTGAAGACGCTGATGCCGTGGGTGAGGGCGAGCTCGGCGAGCTGGGCGGGCGGGAGCTCCTCGCCGAGGTTGAGCAGGCGGCGGATGTCGCGGGGCGAGCGGCCGGCCTCCTCGGCGGCCTCGTCGATGACGGCGTTGCCCTCGCCGAGCTTGCCGGTGGTCTGGAGGTGGGGGAGCGAGGGGAGCCAGCCGTCGGCCAGCCGGCCGGTGAGGCGGAGCATGCGGGGCTTGTACGCGCCGAGCCAGATGCCGATGTCGTGGGCCGGGCGCGGCCCCCGCCGCAGCCCCTCGACCTGGTGATACCGGCCGTCGAAGCGGATGCGGCCCGGGGCGTCGGTGTCCCAGGCCGCGCGGACGATCCGGATGCCCTCCTCCAGCGCGTCGACGGCCTGGCCGGGGGCCAGGCGGGGCGTGCCCATGGAGGCGATGGCGTCCCAGTAGCCGCCGGTGCCGAGGGCGAGCTCGAAGCGCCCGTGACTGAGCAGGTCGAGGCTGGCGGCTGCCTGGGCGAGCATGGCCGGCGGGCGCAGCGGCAGCGGGTGCACGTTGCCGGCCAGGCGGATGGTGCCGGTGGCGGCGGCCACGTAGGAGAGCAGTGTCCAGGTGTCGAGGAGGGCGGGCTGGTAGGGGTGGTCCTGGAAGGTGACCAGGTCGAGCCCGGCGCGTTCGGCCAGCTGGGCGGTGGCCACGACGGTGTCCGCGTGCTGGGCGTGCGGCACGATGTTGGCGCTGAAGAGCAGGTCGTGACCGTAGTCGGGCATGAGGCGGTCCCCCGGGCAAATGGTTGGCATTACGAACAGTTGAAAGTAAATTAGTTCGGATGGCAAACCACTGTCAATTAGACTCGTGCCGTGGTCATGACGAGACAGCCCGTGCTGGGGTTCACCGACGCGCTCGTGCGCCTGGCGCACCTGGTTCAGCAGGTGTTCGTCGAGGTCGGCAAGGAGCACGACCTGACGCCGCAGCAGGCCCAGCTGCTGTGCCTGCTGGTGGACGGGCCGGTGGGGATGACGGACCTGGCCCGCAGCCTCCACCTGGAGAAGTCGAGCCTGACCGGGCTCGTGGACCGTGCGGCCGGGCGCGGCCTGGTCGTGCGTGCGCGCGACGCCCGCGACCGGCGCGCCTGCCGCATCGGGCTGAGCGGCGACGGCCGCCGGGTCGCGGTGCTGGCGCACGACGAGGTCGCCCGGCGCCTGGAGGCACTGGCGGCGGACCTGCCGGAGCAGGACAAGGAACTGCTGGTCTCGGCCATCGCCGGCATGCTGTCCGCGCGCGGCTCCCAGGGTGGCGGCTCCGGCGGGTGAACGCGGCCCTCAGGAAGGCGGCTCCGTCAGGCGAACGGGCCGCCCTCGGCTCCGGCGGGTGAACGGGCGCGTCAGGTGAAGACCTCGGAGAGGAACGCCGTCAGGGCCGCGGTCACCTCCGCGGGCCGTTCCAGCGGAGCCAGATGACCCGTGTCCGGCAGGTCGAGGCGGCGGGCCCCGGGGATGCCTTCCGCGAGCAGGCGGGAGACCTCCTGGATGCCGGGCACGTCGGACAGGCCGTTGATCACCAGGGCAGGCACGGCGACCTCGGGCAGGCGGGTGGCCGCGGGCGGGTCGAGGTGGCGTTCGGCTGACCTGGGGCCGGACCACGACCGTCGGAAAACCAGCCCGCACATCTCCACCGCCGCCGCCCACACCTCCTCGGAGAGGGCATCACGACCGCGGTCAGGGCCGGCGACCTGCCACAACGTGTGAGCCTCGGCCATCGCGCGCACGTCGGCGGGGTCGACGTGGCCTGCGGCGCCGGCGCGGTAGCGGGCCAGCCGGTCGGGCGGCACCGAGGTGTGCACGCGGTCGCGGGCCTGATCGAGCATCGCCCGCGGCCACCGGTGACCGGCCAGGCCCGAGCTGATCAGGGCGAGCGCGGCGACCCGGCCGGGGGCGGCGAGCGCGGCCTCCACGGCGTACGCGCCGCCCATCGAGCAGCCGATCAGGGCCGCCCGCTCGATCTTCATGGCGTCCATGACGGCGAGCAGGTCCTCGTGGTGGCAGACCTCGCCCTGGGCGTCGCCGGACCGGCCGTGGCCGCGCCAGTCGTAGCGGATCACGCGGTGGCGCCGCGACAGCGCCGCGAACTGGTGGTCCCACATGCGCATGTCGGCCACCCCCGCGTGCGCCAGGACCACGGTGCCCGCCGGCTCCCCGGGGCCCGCTTCTTCGCAGGCGATCTCGACGCCGCCGATCGTCACCATGCCGGGGACGCTACCGCGGGACGGTTGCGCGAGCGCGGCCGTTCGCCGTGGGCACAGCTGTGGGCACAGCCGCGGGAACGGCTCTTCGGGGGGAAACCCATCCCCCTCGCGGGGGAGCCCCGGCGGCGGCCCCGTCGGCAGAGTCGGTGCCATGAGAATCGTGATGGCGGGTGTCGCATGGACGGGTCTGTACGTGGCGTCGAAGGTCGTCTACGCCCTGGAGGGCAAGCTGGGCGTCACCGGCGGGCCACAGGTGTCGCCGGACAGCTACCTCGCCTACGGGCCCGGCCAGGTGGCGCTGGCGCAGTGGGGCAACGTGGCGTCCGGGGTGGTGATCATGGCGATCCTGCTGGCGGGACGGATCCGGTTCACGGGGCGCCTGCCGTACCTGGTGGTGCTCTGGGCGCACTGGGTCTGCACGGCGGTCGCCGCGGTGGGCGCGGTGGGGATGACGGGGGGCGCGCTGGTGACCGATCGCGGGGGCGCGCTCTTCGGCGCCTACTGCGCCGTGTGGGCGGTGCTGCTGTTCCTGGCCACGCGTGACGTACGCCGCGGGCACCACGCCCGGCGGCCGCTCGGGGAGCACCGGGCGAAAAGCGGTGGCCGCGCCCCGGCCCGATATCAGAAGATCGGAGACGTCCAGGACCGGTGACACCGACGGAGAGGGGTCCGTATGCGCACCTGCATGGCCAACGCCGCCGCTTCGAGGCGAGGGCCCGAGACGCCTCACTGACGGGGACCTGCTCGTCGGACCGCCGCGACGGCGGTGCGATGCGGCAGATCCCCCGCGGGCACGGTGCCGCCGGACCCATTCCGGCGCATGAGGCTCCTCGCCTGGAGCGGTCGCACGCGCACACGACCGTTTCCCTTCCTTCCGAGGAGCTCTTTTGCGTGCCCTCACCTCCGCGCGGCTCGGCGCGGACTTCACCAGACTCTGGGCCGCCTCCGCGGTCTCCAACCTCGGCGACGGCATCACCATGGCCGCCGGGCCGCTGCTCGTCGCCTCCCTCACGAACGACCCGGCGCTCGTCGCCGGCGCCGCCTTCGCCCAGCAACTGCCGTGGCTGCTCTTCGCGCTGATCAGCGGCGCGTACGCGGACCGGCTCGACCGGCGCAGGCTCATCGTCGCCGTCAACCTGCTGCGCGCCCTGGTGCTCGGCGCGCTGACCGTCTCCGTGGCCACGGGCACGACCGGCATCCCCGTCATCTACCTGGCGTTCTTCCTGCTCGGCACGGGTGAGACGCTCGCCGACACGGCCACCGCGGCGATGGTGCCCGCCGTCGTGGCGCCCGAGCGGCTCGCCGCCGCCAACGCGCGGCTGATGGCCACCTTCACCCTCGCCAACCAGTTCCTGGCCAAGCCGATCGGCGCGGGGTTGTTCGCCGCCGCGGCGGCCCTGCCGTTCGGGGTGGACGCGGTGTCGTTCGCGGTCGCGGCCGCGCTGGTGGCCACCGTACGGCCGGTGCCCGCGCAGCCGCGGGACGGCACCGGCGGGCTGCGCGCCGAGATCGCGGCCGGGCTGCGGTGGTTGTGGCGCCACCGCCTGATGCGCACGCTCGCGCTCAGCATGGGACTGGCCAACATCGTGTTCTGCGCGGCGTTCGCGGTCTTCGTGCTGTACGCGCGCGACCGGCTGCGGCTGGACGAGGTGGGTTACGGGCTGCTGCTCACCACGTTCGGCGTCGGCGGGCTGACCGGCACGGCGCTGGCGGTGCGGCTGCGGGCCAGGTTCGGGGCGACGGCCCTGTTGCGGGCGGGGCTGATCATCGAGGCCGGCACCCACGCCGCGCTGGCCGCCACGACTGCCCCGCTGGTCGCGGCGGCGGTGCTGGTCGTGTTCGGGATCCACACCATGGTGTGGGGCGTGGTCGCGACGACGTTGCGCCAGCAGGTCGTGCCCGCCCACTTGATGGGCCGGGTGAGCGGGGCCGGCGCGCTGATCGACGTCGGGGGCGCGGCGCTCGGATCGCTCCTGGGCGGGCTGCTGGCCCGGACCACGACGATCACGGCGCCCTACTGGCTGGCCGCCGCCGTCACGGCCGCCATCGCCGCAGCCGCGTGGCGGCCGCTCGCCGGGGCGAGGGCGCTGTGAACGCGTACGCGCTTCCCGGCGAGCTCAGAGCCGCGCTCGACCGGGAGCTCGCCCGCCACCCGGCGCACGACCTGGCTGACGCGGCGGCGCGGCTCACCGAGCGTTACCGCGCGGGCGCCGCCACCGGCGGCGTGCACCTGCGCGGCGAGGCCGACGTCGCCGCCTACGCCGCGGTCCGCATGCCCGCCACGTACGCCGCCACCGCCGCCGCCCTGCGCCGGGCGGCGGTGCCGGGATTCCTGCCCCGCAGCCACCTCGACGCCGGCGGCGGCACCGGGGCGGCCGTCTGGGCGGCGGCCACGACCTGGCCGTCCATCGAGGAGGTCACCGTCGTCGAACGCGACCCGCACGCCATCGGCCTGGGCCGCCGCCTGGCCCGCGCCTCGCCGGCGCTGAGCGGTGCCACGTGGCGGCGGGCGTCCGTCCGGCCGGGCCTCGACCGGCCCGCGGCCGACCTGGTCACCATGGCGTACGCCCTGGGCGAGCTCCCCCCGGAGGACCGCCCGGGGGCGGTGCGCTGGCTGGCCGCGGACGCCGCCATGGTGGTCGTCGTCGAGCCCGGCACCCCGTCCGGGTACGCCACCATCGCCGCCGCCCGGGACATTCTGGCCGGACGCGGCATGACCGTCGTCGCCCCCTGCCCCCACGACGGCCCCTGCCCGATCCGGCAGGGCGAGGACTGGTGCCACTTCTCCGTACGGCTGCCGAGGAGCGCGCTGCACCGCAGGGTCAAGGCGGGCACCCTCGGCTTCGAGGACGAGAGGTTCTCCTACGTGGCCGCCACGACGTCGCGGTGGCCCCGGGCCGGCGGCAGGGTCGTACGTCATCCGCGCAGTCGCAAGGGCATGGTGTCGCTGCGGGTGTGCACGGACGAGGAGGCGGTCCGCGACGTGACCGTGTCCAGACGCCAGGGCGGGCTCTACCGGCTGGCCAGGGACACCGGCTGGGGAGACGCCTGGCCGCGTGCCGGTGACGGAGGTGACGTGAGCTAGGAGGCGGGGTAGCGGCGGGGTACGGGAACCGCCGCCACCCTGTCGCCGCCCGTGCGCAGGAAGAGACGCCGGTCACATTCGCGGCGCCGATGTCACACTCACGGGGCGTACGGGCTCTGGGTCCGTGACAGCCGCAAGCCGCGCAGGGAGGAACGCCGCGATGTCCGACGAGCAGGCCACGCAGGTCTTCATCGACCACCGTGAGCTGCTGTTCTCCATCGTCTACAACATGCTCGGCAGCGTCGCCGACACGGAGGACGTGCTGCAGGAGACGTGGTTGTCCTGGGCCAGGCGGAGCGTGCCGTCGGCCGGTGAGCCGGTCGCCAGCCCGCGCGCCTACCTGGTGCGGATCGCGGTCAACGCGGCGCTGGCCCGCCAGGCCAGCGTCAGCAGGCGGCGCGAGGAGTACGTCGGCCCGTGGCTGCCCGAGCCGTTCGTCACCGAGCGCGAGGACGCGGCCGACCCCGCGGTGCGGGCCGAGTCGGTGTCGATGGCCCTGTTCGTGGTGCTCCAGTCGCTCACTCCGCTCGAACGCGTCGTGTTCCTGCTGCACGAGGTGTTCGGCTACGCCCACACCGAGATTGCCGGGATCCTCGACCGTACGCCGCCGGCCGTGCGCCAGCTCGCCCACCGCGCCCGCGAGCACGTCCACGCCCGCCGTCCCCGCTACGACGTCGATCCAGGGGTGCGGCGCAAGGCCACGGAGAAGTTCCTGGCGGCGGTGTTCGGCGGCGATCTGGCGGCGCTGCTGCGGCTGCTGGCCCCCGACGTGACGTTGTGGTCGGACGGCGGAGGCAAGGCTCCCGCGCCTGCCCGCCTGCGTCCCGTCCGCGGCCGTGACAAGGTGGCCAGGCTCCTGGCCGCGGGCGCCGGGCGCGCACCGCAAGGGCTCGAGGTGCGTCACCGGGAGATCAACGGTGACCCGTCGGCCGTGCTGTTCGACGGCGACGCGCCGTTCGGCATGATGGTGCTGGACCTGACCCCCGACGGCGAGCAGGTGGCCGGCATCTACGCCGTCACCAACCCCGACAAGCTGGTACGGATCACCGACGGAAATCCGGAAAGATCCGATACCGACCGTCCGGGCACGCCATCCTGTGAGGGTGCAGACGACTGACCTCCTTCACGCCTTTTACGCCCGGCGCCTGCGCCGGCAGGTCATGGCGGGCCCGCTCCCCGGCCACGTCGGCCTGATCATCGACGGCAACCGGCGCTGGGCCAAGCAGAAGGGCCTGGCGCATCCGGGCCTCGGCCACAAAGCCGGTGCCGAGCACATCGCCGACGTCATGGCGTGGTGCGAGGGGCTGGGCATCAAGCATCTGACCGTGTTCCTCTGCTCGACGGAGAACCTCCAGCGCCGCGGCGACGAGGAGGTGGCCTCCCTGCTGGGCGTGATCGAGCGCATGGTCGCCGAGCAGCTCGACCGGCCGGACGCCCGCTGGCAGGTCCACGTCGCCGGCATGCTCGACATGTTGCCCGACACCACGGCCCGCGCCCTCAAGAGCGCCGTCGAGGCGACCCGCACGTGCGCCACCGGCTTCCACCTCACCCTCGCCATCGGGTACGGCGGCCGCCAGGAGGTCGTCGACGCCCTGCGCGAGCTGCTGTACGAGCGGGCCGAGTCGGGACAGTCCATGGTGGACCTGGCCGCCACGCTGACCGTCGACGACATCGCCCCGCACCTGTACACCGCCGGGCAGCCCGACCCCGACCTGGTGATCCGTACCAGCGGGGAGCAGCGCATGTCGAACTTCCTGCTCTGGCAGTCGGCCTACTCCGAGCTGTACTTCTGCGAGGCGTACTGGCCCGCCTTCCGCGAGATCGACTTCCTGCGCGCGCTGCGGAGTTTCGCGGCGCGGCAACGCCGCTACGGCGGGTGAAAAACCGGTTGCCCGGCACGCGCGGCGATGCTGAGGTGTCCGGGTGAACAATGACGACGTGCTGGCCCTGTTCGACCGGCAACTGCGGCGGGAGGCCCGCCCCGACGGGCCGGGGATGCGGGTCGAGCGGGCGGGCGGCGTGGTGCGCCAGACCGGCCTCGCGCACGGCTGGAACGGCGTGTTGTGGTCCGGCCTCGACGAGCAGGACGCGGACGCGGAGATCGCCGGGCAGGTGCGGCACTTCGGGTCGCTGGGGCTGGCGTTCGAGTGGAAGCTGTACGCCCACGACCGCCCCGCCGACCTCGGCGACCGGTTGCTGGCGGCCGGGTTCACCGCCGAGCCCGAGGAGACGGTCATGGTGGCCGAGTCCGCCGCGATCGCAGCGGGCCCGCCCGCCGAGCCGGAGGGCGTCCGCCTGGTCCCGGTGACCGGCGCCGACGGGGTGGAGCTGATGGCCGGCGTGCACGACCGGGCGTTCGGCCTCGTCGGGGAGCGCCACGGCGACCACCTCAGGAGGCAGCTCCTCGACCGGCTCGCGGCCGGCACGCTCAACGCCGTGCTCGCCCTGGCCGGCGACGAGCCGGTCAGCGCGGCCCGGCTGGACCCGTATCCAGGCACCGGCTTCGCCGGGCTGTGGGGCGGCGGGACCGTGCCCGGATGGCGCGGGCGGGGCGTCTACCGCGCGCTGGTCGCGTGGCGTGCCCGCGAGGCGGTCGCGCTCGGCCACCCCTACCTGCAGGTGGACGCGTCCAGCCAGAGCCGTCCCATACTCGAGCGGCTGGGATTCGCCGCGCTCACCACCACGACGCCGTACACGCATCCTTGACTAGGGTGGGTGGGCCACACCCCGTCACCCGCGAGGAGACCTGCACGTGCCCGGAACGAACCCGCGCGAGCTCGGCCTGCTGGCCGACTGCGAGAGCTGCTTCGGGCTGTGCTGCGTGGCGCTGCCGTTCTCGGCCTCGGCCGACTTCGCCGCCGACAAGGACGCCGGGCAGCCCTGCCGCAATCTGCGCGACGACTTCCGCTGCTCCATCCATGACCGGCTCAGGCAGAGCGGCTTCGCCGGCTGCACGGTCTTCGACTGCTTCGGGGCGGGGCAGAAGGTCTCGCAGGTCACGTTCGAGGGCACGAGCTGGCGGGAGGCGCCGGGCACGGCCCGGCTGATGTACTCCGTGTTCCCGATCATGCGGCAGCTGCACGAGCTGCTGTGGTATCTGGCGGAGGCGCTGGCGCTCGACGCCGCCCGGCCCGTGCACGCGGAGCTGGCCGAGGCCCTCGCCGCGACCGAGCGCCTCACCCTGCGCAGCGCCGGCGAGCTGGAGAAGGTCGACGTGGAGGCGGAGCGGGTGCGCGTCAACACGCTGCTGCTGCGGGTCAGTGAGCTGGTCAGGGCGGGCCGTGCCGGCAAGGATCACCGAGGAGCCGACCTGATCGGGGCCCGCCTGCGCGGCGCCGACCTGCGCGCGGCCAGCTTGCGCGGGGCGTACCTGATCGGGGCCGACCTGAGGGGAGCCGACCTGCGCGAGGCCGACCTCATCGGGGCCGATCTGCGCGGCGCCGACCTGTCGGGGGCCGACCTCGACGGCGCTCTCTTCCTCACCCAGCCCCAGCTCGACTCCGCCAGGGGCGACCGGGCGACCCGCCTGCCCGCCGCGCTCACCCGACCGGCGCACTGGTCCGCCCCGCAGGACCGGCCGTCCCGGCCGCGCGCAAGGGGCGGGGGAAGAGCGCGCGGCGCCGGCCGTCGCCGCTGATCACCACCGCTGACCGCCGCCCGGCACCTCGCCCGGCCGGGGTGCTGCCGGGGAGGACGGGAGCCCGCGCGGCGGGCGCCCGCGCCGGGCCGGGGGTGCCCGCGTTCAGGCGGGGCCGGTCGTGTCGCCCAGGGATTCCAGCAGGGCGCGCAGCGCGTCGGCGAGGTCGTCGCGCCGCTCCTCCGGCAGCGCGGCGAGCACACGCTGCTCCGTCGCGATGTGGTGCGGCAGCACTTCGTCGATCAACGTGCGCCCCTCGTCCGTGAGGGTCACGTGGACGCCGCGCCCGTCCAGGTCGCTCGGGGCGCGCGTCACCAGGCCGCGCGCCTCCAGGCGGTCGAGCCGCTGCGTGACGGCCCCCGAGGTGACCATGGACGCGCGCATCAGCACGGCGGGCGTCAGCCGGTGCGGGGGATCGCTGCGGCGCAGCGTGGCCAGCACGTCGAACGAGGCCGGGTCGAGCCCGTGGGCGTCGAAGGTGCGGCGCAGCTCGGCGGTGATCAGCCGCGACAGCCGCGACAGCCGGCCGATGACCGCCATCGGGGAGACGTCCAGGTCAGGGCGCTGGGCGGCCCACTGTTGGAGCACGAGGTCGACGTGATCTGCCACTCTTCCAGCTTAGCGATGTCTTAGCGGTGAGGTACATCACCTAGGCAAGTATCTTAGCGATGAGTTACTTTGTCTTAGTGCTAAGAAATCAAACGGGAATCGTGTTGCTGACCGCGTTGACCCCCTCCATCTGGGGGACGACCTACCTGGTCACCACCGAGTTGCTGCCGCCCGGCCGGCCCCTGCTCGCGGCGCTGATCCGGGCCCTGCCCGCCGGGCTGCTGCTCCTGGCGATCACCCGGCGCCTGCCGAAGGGGATCTGGTGGTGGCGCTCGCTGGTGCTGGGGGCGCTGAACATCGGGGTGTTCTTCGCGCTGCTGTTCGTGGGCGCCTACCGCCTGCCCGGCGGTGTGGCCGCGACCGTCGGGGCCGTCCAGCCCCTGCTCGTCGCGCTGCTGTCGGCCGGGCTGCTCGCCGAGCGCCTGTCCCTGCGCACCGCGCTGGCGGCCGTGGCGGGCGTGGCGGGAGTCGGCCTGCTCGTGCTCCGCGCCGACGCGCGCCTCGACGCGCTCGGCGTCGCCGCTGCCCTCGGCGGCGCCGCCGTCATGGCCACCGGTGTCGTGCTGAGCAAGCGGTGGCGCTCGCCCGCGCCGCTGCTGGCCACCACCGGCTGGCAGCTCGTCGCCGGCGGCCTGCTGCTGCTTCCCGTGGCCCTGCTCGTCGAAGGGCCGCCGCCCGCCGTCCTCACGACCGCCAACCTCGCCGGGTACGCCTATCTCGCCGTCATCGGCTCCGCCTTCGCCTACGCCCTGTGGTTCTGGGGACTGGGACGGCTGTCGGCGACCCAGGTGACGTTCCTCGGCCTGCTCAGCCCCGTGGTCGCCACCGCGCTCGGCTGGCTGGTGCTCGGCCAGGCTCTCACCGCCGCCCAGGCGTTCGGCGCGGTCGTCGTCCTGGCCGCGCTCGTCGCCGCCCAGCTCCGCCCCGCGCGGCCGCGGCCGGCGCAGGCCGTGCTCGCAGGTAAGGAATCCTGACCGCCATGCGCATCACCCTCTTCGGCGCAGCCGGAGCCGTCGGCACCAGGACGCTGGCCGAGGCGCTGTCGCGCGGCCACGACGTCACCGCCGTCGTCCGCGACCCCGCCCGCCGTCCGCTGCCGCACTCCGGCGCGAAGATCCGCCGCGGCGACGCGTCGGACATCGGCGACGTCGCCGCGCTCAGCGCCGGGCAGGATCTGGTCATCAGCGCCACCCGACCCGGGCCCGGCCGCGAGCACGAGCTGGTGACCGCCGCCGAGTCCCTGCTGGCCGGGGTCTCGGTGACCGGCGTGCGGCTGCTGCTCGTCGGCGGCGCGGCCGGGCTGACCGTGCCCGGCACGGGCGGGCTCACCGTCGTCGACGCCCCGGACTTCCCGCCCTCCTGGCGGCCCATCGCGCTGGCCTGCGAAGCCCAGCTCGCCGCCTGCCGCACGGCGCCGCGCGCCGACTGGACCTACCTGAGCCCGCCGGCGCTGCTGGAGCCGGGCGAGCGCACCGGCCGTTACCGGCTCGGCGCCGACGAGTTGCTGGTCGGCGCGGACGGCCGCTCGGTGATCTCCATGGAGGACCTCGCCGTGGCGCTCCTCGACGAGGCCGAGCGCCCCCGGCATCGCCGGCGCAGGTTCACGGTGGCGTACTGACGCCGCGGCCCGGCGGCGGGCCGCCGTTAGAGTCGTGAACCACGCCCCCGTGATCCCGCTGAGGAGAGCCGCATGACCGTCGCCGCGTACACCGTGACCGATCCCGTCGCCGAGCACGGCGAGGGGCCCGTGTGGTCCAGCCGCTGGGGCGGGCTGCGCTGGGTCGACATGCTCGCCGGTGACGTGCTCGCGCTGGACGCCGGCGGAGGGGTACGCCGCCGGCACGCGGGGGCGCTCGCCGCCGTCGTACGGCCCCGCGTCTCCGGCGGCTACGTGGTCGCGGCCGAGCGCGAGCTGCTCCTGGCCGACTCCGACGACCTCGACGCCCCGCTGCGTTCCCTGGGCGAGGCGTGGACCGACCCCTCCATCCGGATGAACGAGGGCGGCTGCGACCCCGACGGCCGCTTCTACATCGGCAGCATGGCCTACGACGCCACCCCGGGGCGCGGCTCGTTCTACGTGGCCGGGCCGGACGGGGAGCTGCGCGTGGTGCTGCCAGGAGTGACGATCTCCAACGGGTTCGACTTCAGCCCCGACGGGAGCCTGGCCTACTACGCCGACACCGAGACCGGCCGCGTGGACGTGCTCGACTACACCCCTGACGGCGGGCTGAGCGGGCGCCGGCCCTTCGCGGTCGTCGACCCGGACCAGGGGGCGCCCGACGGGCTGACCGTGGACGCCGAGGGCGGGGTGTGGGTGGCGCTCTGGCAGGGCGGGGCCGTGCACAGGTACGACGCGGGAGGCCGGCTCGACGCGGTCGTCACCCTGCCCGTACGCAAGGTCACGGCGGTGGCGTTCGGCGGCGACGGCCTCGACCGGCTGTTCATCACGACCTCCGCGCTCGACGTCGACAGGGGCGAGCAGCCCGCCGCGGGCGCGCTCTTCGCCGCCGACCCGGGCGTGCGCGGCCGCCCGGTCCTGCCCGCCGCCCTCTGATCCTCCGGCTTGCGTAACCGTCCCTCTCTAGGCTAAAACCTAGGAGGCATAGGTTGACGGAGTGGAGGTGGCCCATGGCGCGTGCCGGACTGACCGCCGACCGGGTGACGGAGGCGGCGGCCGACCTGGCCGACGTGGTCGGGTTCGACAACATCACGCTGTCCGCGCTGGCGCGCGGCTTCGGCGTCGCCGACGCGAGCCTCTACTCCCACGTCAAGAACATGCGCGACCTGCGCACCCGCGTGGCGGTGCGCGCCGC
Source organism: Nonomuraea sp. NPDC049378 (assembly GCF_055586745.1). Classification (NCBI taxonomy): domain Bacteria; kingdom Bacillati; phylum Actinomycetota; class Actinomycetes; order Streptosporangiales; family Streptosporangiaceae; genus Nonomuraea; species Nonomuraea sp. NPDC049378. The sequence goes on along the minus strand of NZ_JBVJHP010000007.1, from coordinate 152,401 downwards.
GGGCGAGCTCGCCGACCGCCTCGCCACGGCGACGGCGGGCCGGGCGGGCAAGGAGTCGCTGGCGGGGTTCGCCAACGCGTGGCGCGACTTCGCGCGCGACTGTCCCGGCCGCTACCAGGCCACCCAGATGGCCCTGGCCCCCGAGGCCGTCGCCGGGTCCTCCGGCCACCAGCGGATCATGGCCATCACGTACGCCCACCTGGGCGCGTACGGGCTGCCGGAGCCCGACCTGACCGATGCCATCCGCCTGTTGCGCAGCACGTACCAGGGGTTCTTCGCCATCGAGGCGAGCAGCGGGTTCGGCCATCCGCGCGACCTGCAGGCCTCGTGGGAGAAGATCCTAGACGCGCTCGACAACGCGCTCACCCACTGGCGCGTGTCCTCCTAGCGCCATTCCGTACGCAAGGGAAGAAGCATGAAACCGATCACCCGGGTCGCGCCTACCTGGTCGCCGAGCGCGGCGGCGACCTGGTCGGCGTCACCCTGCGCCTGGCGCCGTCGCCAACCTGGACGCCTTCCTCGCCAAGGTGCTGGACGGCAGCGTGTCGTGACGTTGGCGGGGGCGGCGTCCAGCTCTCGCCGGCGGACGGGAAGGGCCGCCCGCGGCCTCGGCCGGCTTCCCGTCGCGGCCACCGTCGCCACCTGAGCGGGCGGTGCGCGATGGGGCGCCGGCGTGAACGTCGCCCATGGCTTGGACCGCGCGTCCGTGCCTTCCGGTTCCCTCGGCGAACGACTTTCCGGGTTCGCATCCGAATGGTCCTCACGTTGCCGCACGCCCAGTATCGAGATACTCTCACCATCCCGATGTCGTCATCATGTGAATGGTCGAGGAGCGGCGATGACCGAGGTGCCCCGGATGGACCTGAGCGACCCCGCGGTGCTGGGAAACCCGCTCACCGCGTTCTCCCAGGTGCGTGAGCTGTCGCCCGTGGTGCGGCTGGCCGCGCCCGGGTTCGGCCCGTTCTGGGCCGTGACGCGGCACGCGGAGGCCAGGGCCATGCTCAGCGACCCGCGCCTGAAGACCAGCGTGGACAGCTACCCGCAGTTCGACGTGCCCGAGCACTGCCGGCGGTACATGCGCACCATGTCCGTGCTGAACGGCTCCGAGCACTCCCGGCTGCGCCGGCTCGTCGCTCCCGCGTTCACGCCGCGCAAGGCCGCCGCGTCCGGGCCGCGCATGGAGCGGATCGCCGGCCGCCTCCTCGACGAGCTGCCCGGGCACGCCGCCGCGGACGGCACCGTCGACCTGCTGGCCCACTTCGCGCGGCCCCTGCCGATCGAGGTGATCTGCGAGCTGGTCGGCATCCCCGCCGCCGACCGCCCCCGCTGGCGCGAGTACGGCGCCGCCGTCGCCGCCGGGCACAGCCAGGGCCTGCGGGGGGCCGTCCCGGCCATCATGGAGGGCGCCACGGCGGCCGTCGCCCGCGGCATCGCCGAGCCCGGCGACGACCTGGTCTCCGACCTTGCCCGCGTCATGGAGGAGGGCGGCGACCGGCTCAGCGAGGTCGAGCTGGTCACCATGGTCTGGCAGCTGGTCCTGGCCGGCCAGACGCCTGCCAACCTCATCGCCAACGCCGTGCTCACCCTGCTCGGCCACCCCGAGCAACTCGCCGCCCTGCGCGCCGGCCCGGAGCTCATGCCGCGCGCCGTCGAGGAGCTGACGCGCTGGTGCGGCCCCCAACTGCTGACGATCCCGCGCTTCCCCGCCGAGGACGTCGAGATCGGCGGCGTGCTCATCCCGAGAGGAGAGCCCGTCACCGCCGCGATCGCCGCCGCCAACCGGGACCCCCGCGCGTTCGACGATCCCGGCACGTTCGACATCCGGCGGGAGGCGTCCGGTCACCTCGGGTTCGCGCACGGCCCCCACTTCTGCGCCGGCGCCTCGCTGGCCCGGGTGCAGACGGGCGCCGCGCTCGGCGCGCTGCTGCGCCGCTTCCCCGACCTGGCGCTCGCCGGCGACGTCGCGTACACCCCCGACCCGGGCACGCTGCGCCTGGCCTCCCTGCCCGTGACGCTGCGCCCGAACGGCTGAGGAGCCCGATGACCCGCACAGGCAGGCGCGAGAACCAGCTGGGCTGCTCGTTCTGCGGCAAGCGGCAGGACGAGGTGCGCAAGCTCATCGCGGGCCCGCCGTCCGTGTACATCTGCGAGGCGTGCGTGGCCGTCTGCACCGAGCTGATCGCCGAGGAACGCGCGGACGGCGGCGAGACCGCCACGGACTTCCCCAAGCCCCGGGAGATCCACGCGTTCCTGGATCAGTACGTGATCGGCCAGGAACCGGCCAAGAAGACGCTCGCGGTCGCGGTGCACAACCACTACAAGCGCCTGAGCGCACCCGCCGGGGCGGAGCCCGTCGAACTCGGCAAGTCCAACGTGCTGCTGGCCGGCCCCACCGGCAGCGGAAAGACGCACCTGGTGCGCACGCTCGCGCGAATGCTCGACGTGCCCTTCGCGATCGTCGACGCCACCGCGCTCACCGAGGCCGGATACGTCGGAGAAGACGTCGAGAACGTGCTGCTCTCGCTCATCCGGGCGGCCGGCGACGACCTCGTCCGCGCCGAGACCGGCATCGTCTACATCGACGAGATCGACAAGATCGCCCGCAAGGGCGAGAACCCGTCGATCACGCGCGACGTCTCCGGCGAGGGCGTCCAGCAGGCCCTGCTGAAGATCATCGAGGGCGCGGTCGCGTCCGTCCCGCCGCAGGGCGGCAGGAAGCACCCGCACCAGGACGTCCTCCAGCTCGACACGGCCGGCGTGCTCTTCATCGCCGGCGGCGCGTTCCCCGGCCTGGAGGAGATCGTCGAGCGGCGCGTCGCCCGCCGGCGTTCGGGGTTCGGCGCCACGCCACCCGGCACGGACGAGGACGTCCTGTCCCGGCTCATGCCGCAGGACCTGGTGGCGTACGGGCTGATCCCCGAGCTCGTCGGCCGGCTCCCCGTGGTGACGACGCTGCGGCCGCTCGACCGCGCGGCGCTGACGCGGATGCTCACCGAGCCGCGCAATGCGCTGATCAGGCAGTACCGCAGGCTGTTCGAACTCGACGGGGTCGAGCTCGAGTTCGAGGAGGATGCCGTGGCCGCCGTCGCCGAGCAGGCGCTGCTGCGCCGCACCGGTGCCAGGGCCGCCCGGGCGATCCTCGAGGAGGTGCTGCTCAACGTGATGTACGAGGTGCCGGGCCGGGACGACGTGGCCCGCGTCGTGGTCACCCGCGACACGGTCCTCGCCAACGTCAACCCGACCCTCGTGCCGCGCAGCCACCACGACGGCGAACCGCGCGAGAAGTCCGCCTGAGCCCCGCGCCGGGCGGCCACCAGGCGGTGCCTGACCCCTGTTCAGGCCTGCGCGGGCGGGTTGTCCGCGCCGTCGAAGATGCGGCAGATCATCACCGTCGGCGGCCCGGCGGTCTCCGCGTACGGCTCGCTGTCGTCGCGCGGCTCGTAGCCAAGTTTCCTGACCGAGGCGAGATCCCAGTGCCGCCGGGTGTTGGCCGACATGCCGAAGTGCACGCTCCACCCCGGGCCGGCCGTCAGCGCCGCCAGCAGCAGCGCGCCCGCGTCCCGGCCGGACAGCCACATGCCCAGGTACCTCGCCTCGTCCAGCGCGTAGCCGGTCGAGCCGAGCCGCAGGCAGACCACGGAAGCGCCGGTCAGCTCCGCGTGCAGCCGGCCGAGGTTCTCCGTGACGACCTTGCTGAGCCCGTACGCGCAGCAGGGCCGGGGTTCCCACGCCGGGTCCACCGGACGGTGCTCCGGCCGGTTGTACTCGCCCATGGCGTGCACCGTGCTGGCCAGCACCACCCGCGGCACGCCCTGTCCGGCGGCGGCGTCGAGCACGCGGCGGGTGAGCGCCACGTTGGCGCGGTAGACCTCCTCCCACGTCGCGTGCGGCCTGGGGTCGCCCGCGAGGTGGACCAGCCCGGACGCCCCGGCCAGCGCCCGCTCGGCCACCCCCGGCTCGGCCAGGTCGGCCACCATGGACTCCTCGCCGGGCAGGGTCGCCCCGGCCACCCGGTCGACGACGCGCAGCCGGTGCTCCGCCAGCAGCGCGGGCCGCACCAGGCTGCCCACCCGCCCGAAACCGCCAGTGATCACCACAGGACCCATGCCGTGCCCCCGTTCCGCTCTCCACCTCGACTGTAGGCCGGTGATCAGGGGACGGACAGGACCTTTGCGACAGGGATCTGCTAGCGTGACCATCCCCGAACGGACCGGCCAGGGAGGTGAGACCCATTACCGCTGTGACAGGCTGGGTGCTCCCCTTCCCGGCCAGGCGGACCACCGGGACCAGGTGACCGCGGGAGCGCCCATCGGCATCCCGGAAGGCTTCCATGTCTGCTTTCTCGTCACCCGTCCAGACCGCTGAGACCGTCACGAGGCTGCGCGCCGCAGGATGCGTGTTCGCCGAGGACGAGGCGGCATTGCTCCTCTCCACCGCGTCGACCCCCGAGGTCCTGGCCGACATGGTCGCCAGGCGGGTCGCCGGCGAGCCGCTCGAACACGTGCTGGGCTGGGCGGAGTTCTGCGGCCTGCGCGTCGTCGTCGAGCCGGGGGTGTTCGTGCCCCGGCCGCGCACGGAGTTCCTCGTCCGCCGGGCCGTCGCGCTGGCCCGCGCGGCCGCCGGCCCGCCCGTGATCCTCGACCTGTGCTGCGGCACGGGCGCGATGGGGGCAGCGGTGATCGCCGAGCTCGCCGGCGCCGGGGGAGGCGGGGCCGAGGTGCACGCCGCCGACCTCGACCCGGCCGCCGTGCGCTGTGCGCGGCGCAACCTCCCGGGCGCGCACGTCCACGAGGGCGACCTGTTCGAGCCGCTGCCCTCGTCGTTGCGCGGCCGGGTCGGCCTCCTCATCGCCAGCCCGCCGTACGTGCCGTCGGGGTCGATCGGCCTGCTGCCGTCCGAGGCCCGGCTGCACGAGCCGCTGACGGCGCTCGACGGAGGAGGCGACGGCCTCGACGTCGCCCGGCGGGTGATCGCCGGGGCGCCGCGGTGGCTGGCGCCGGGCGGCCACCTGCTGATTGAGACGAGCGAACGCCAGGCGGAGGCCACCGCCGCGGCCGTGGCGGGCGCCGGGCTGCGCGCCCGTGTCGAGCGTTCGGAGAAACTGGACGCCACCGCCGTCATCGGCACCCGCCCCTGACCCCGCACACCTGACCGGCGACGTGCGGGAGGCGCGTGAAGCGGCGTCGACGGCATTGGGCGCCGGGGCCGGTCCACGGATAATCGGTGGGTCATCGTCGAAGGAGGACGCGCGTGCGGAAGTTATCGATGGTCGCCGTGATGCTGGCCGGCCTGGCCGTCCCCGCCGGGGGCGCCGCCGCGACGCCCGGCGACTACTGGGTCGCCGGAGGGGACCAGACGGGCAGGAGACTGCTGGCCTTCGATCCCGCCGTCACCGACTGGAACAGCTCGGCGGCCGTGAAGTGGTCGTGGGAGCCGAGCGTCACGCCCGGCCGCTTCTCCGGCGACGAGGTGTCGGCGTTCGGGCTCATCGCCGACTTCAAGCTGCGTACGAGGCCGTCCGGCGCGCAGAGCGTCGTCGTCGCGGCCGGCGGCGGCCGGGGCATCGCGGCCGTCGTGTCCTATCCGGAGGGGGTCCGCCAGTGGGCACGGATCCTGCCGGGCAACCTGCACGCCGCCGAGCTGTTGCCCGACGGCAACATCGCGGTCGCCGCCTCCACCGGAGGCTACGTCAGGGTGTACGCGTCCTCGCAGGGGCCGAACGCGGCCACGTACGCCGAGTTCAGGCTGACCGACGCGCACGCCGCCCTGTGGGACCCGGCGATCAGGCGGTTGTGGGTCATCGGCCAGGACCCCGGGTCCGGGCAGCACATCCTGGCGGCGCTCGCCGTGGAGGGCACCCCCGCCCGGCCGACGCTGCGCGAGGACATCCACCGCAGGGCGGTCCTGCCGACCGGCGGCGGGCACGACGTGTACGGCCACGCCACCGACCCCGGCAAGCTCTGGCTCACCACGGGCTCGGCCGCCTACCTGTACGACAAGGCCACCAGGACCTTCGACGGAGACCTGCCGGGCGGCGCCAACCGGGCCGCGGTGAAGTCCATCGGCAACCAGCCGTCCGGGCAGATCGTGCAGACCAGGCCCGACTCCACCAAGACGCCGCCGGGCGCGTGCACCGACAGCACCTGGTGCACCGACACCGTCGACTTCTTCGCGCCCGCCATGACGCGCAGGCGCACGGGCGCGGCCTTCTACAAGGCGCGCGTGTGGAGCCCGTACTACGGCGTCGCCGACCAGAGCCTGCGCGGCACGGTGTGGGGGCGCACCCGCAGCCCCTCGGGCTCCTGGGCTTCCGACGCGACCGAGATCGACGCGAACGGCGGTATCTCCGACGTGGCCGTGGCGGCGTTGCCGGACGGCAGCCTGCACGTGCTCACCCTCGTGCCGGGCAGCGGGGTCTGGGACCGCGGGCGCAGCCCGTCCGGGACGTGGGACGAGCGGGCCGTCAGGATCGACGACAACGGCTCGATCTCCCGCATCTCGGCGGCGGCTCTGCCGGACGGGACCCTGCATGTGCAGACGCTGGTGCCGGGGGCGGGGGTCTGGGACCGCACGCGGAGCGCCCGCGGGGAGTGGGGTAGCTCGGTCAAGATCGACGGCAACGGTTCCGTTTCCGACGTGTCGGCGGCGGCCCTGCCGGACGGCAGCCTGCATGTGCAGACGCTGGTGCCGGGGGCGGGGGTCTGGGACCGCACGCGGAGCGCCGGCGGCCGCTGGGCGGGCTCCGTCAAGATCGACGAGAACGGCGCCGTGCACGCGCTCTCGGCCGCCGGGCTGCCCGACGGCACGCTTCAGGTGCAGACCGCGGTGCCGGGCGCGGGAGTGTGGAACCGCTCGCGCAGTACGGCCGGGGCGTGGGCCAGTTCGGTGAAGATCGACGCCAACGGGTCGGTGACCGCCCTGTCGAGCGCCGCTCTGCCGGACGGCGGGCTGGAGGTGCAGACCGTGGTGCCCGGGTCCGGGGTGTGGAACCGGTCGCGCAGCGCGGCCGGGGCCTGGGCCGGCGCGGCGGTGAAGGCCGACGGCGACGCCGACGTCCTGCACGTCTCGGCCGGGGTGCTCGGCGACGGCACCCTGCACCTCCTCACGCTTCCTGACATTTCTTGATCCAAGGAAGATATGCGGCACGGGCGCCGGGATAAGGGGAATTTCCCTGATTTCTGTGGTGACGTGCGAGTTTGGCGTCCGTGGACTTCCCTGGTGATCCGCGATTTCATGTCCTCCGTCGATTTCGCTCGACGGCCGGTGAAATTACGGGGGATCATATGGGTCGTTCGCGGAAAATAATGGAAATAACCATCGCGTTCGCGATGGTGGTGAGCGCCGCACCGCCGGCGGCGGCAGGGAGCGCGCCGCCGGCGTCCGTCCGGATCACGCGCTTCCTGGGCGAGCAGCGGGTGCCGCACCTGGTGCAGTTCGCGGGGACCACCGTGGGCGGTCTGTCCGGAATCGACCGCGACCCCCGCACCGACACGTGGTATTTCGTCTCCGACGACCGCTGGCGCTACAACCCCGCCCGCTTCTACACCGGGCGGCTCGACATCGACCGCCGGTCGGGGGCGTTCTCCGGAATACGCCTGACGGGAGTCACGACGATGCTCAGGGCCGACGGGACACCGTACCCGGCCTACGGCAAGCAGGGGTCGGCCGATCCGGAGTCCATCAGGTACGACCGGTGGAGCCGGCGGCTGTTCTGGGGCGACGAAGGAGATCGACCGGACACCCGAAATCCGGATATTCCGGTGTCGTCCCCGGCGGTGCGCTCGATGGACCACCGCGGCCGCCACACGAGCGCTCTGCCCCTGCCGGAGAACCTGCGGCTCACGACCGCCGAGACCGGGCCGCGGCGCAATTTCGGGTTCGAAGGCCTGGCCGTGTCCAGGCGTACGATCACCGCCGTGACCGAGGGCCCGCGCTACGAGGACGGGCAGCCGCCGACGGCCGAACGCGGCGCGCCCGCGCGGCTGACCGTGTGGAACCGCCAGGGCACCCTGGAAGGCCAGTACGTCTACCCGCTCGACCCGCTGCCCGCCGCGCCCGTCCCGTCCACGGGGCACTCGGACACCGGCGTGTCCGAGTTGCTGGCCATCGACGAGTCCCGCTACCTGGCGCTGGAGCGTTCCTGGGTCGAGGGCACCGGCTACCGCGCGAAGCTCTACGAGATCAACCTGCGCGACGCCACCAACGTGCTGGAGAGGGCCGCACTGGCGAGCGGGAGCCCGTACCGCGCGGTGACCAAGCGCCTGGTCTTCGACCTCGGCACCTTCCGGCCCCCGGTGCAGAACTGGGAGAGCCTGGCCTGGGGGCCACGCCTGGCCGGCGGCGAGTGCACGCTCGTGATCGGCTCCGACGACAACTTCGACGAGCGCGAGTCGACCAACTTCCTGGTGTTCGGCGCGACAGGCTGCCGCTGACCCCACGCGGTGCCGGCGCGTCCCGCCGGCCGCCCGGGTCCGCACGGGTGGGCCGCCCTCTGCGCGGGGAGGGCGGCTCGAGCCGTCCGGGGCCCGCGGCCGTGCGCCAAGGCCGGTGGCGGGCCCGCCGCGGGAGGTTGCCGAGGTGGATGACTCCCTGCTCCGGGGTAGCTGTGCGGGACAGGGACAGGCCGGACGGGAGGGCGGCGATGAGCGGACCGATCGTGGTCGGGATCGACGGGACGGACCGGGCCTGGACCGCGCTGACGTGGGCCGCGGACGACGCCGCGCGGCGCGGGCGGCCGCTGCGGATCGTCCACGTACGCGAGCCGTGGCAGCCGGAGCGGCCGCTGGCGGGCACGCGCCTGACCCTGAGCGAGCGCTGCGAGGCGCTGCTGTCGGACGCCGTCGAGAGGGTACGCGCCATGGCGCCCGAGGTGGAGACGACGGCCGTGCTGATCACCGGCGCGGTGGTCGAGCGGCTGCGGACCGAGGGCGCCGACGCCGACAGCCTGGTGCTGGGCAGCAGGGGACGGGGCGCGATCGCCGGCCTGATGCTGGGCTCCACCGGGTTCGCGCTGGCCGGGCACGTACGCTGCCCCGCGGTCATCGTGCACGAGCCGCCCGGGCCGGAACGCGGCGAGGTCGTGGTGGGGTACGACGGGTCCGCCGACGCCGACGCGGCCCTGGCGTACGCGCTGGAGCAGGCGAACGCGCGCAGAGCGCGGGTCCGGGTCGTGTACGGCCGCCAGGTGTCCGTGCTGGCGCCCCACCCCGTGGGGTACGGGCCGCTGCCGGGGGCCGGGTTCGGCCAGGAACTGGAGGCGGCGATGGAGCCGTGGCGGGAGATGTACCCGGACGTGCCGATCGAGGACTCCTTCGTCGACCGGCACCCGGTTCCCGCGCTGGTACGCGCGTCCAGCGCCGCCGACCTGGCGGCGGTCGGGTCGCGCGGGCTGAGCAGGCTCACCGCGACGGTGCTCGGCACGGTGAGCCACGGCGTGCTCCAGCGGGCCCACTGCCCGGTCGCCGTGGTACGCGCCCCCTTTCGGCCGTCACCATGACCTGAGCTTCATGAACACCGTCCGGCGGGCCCCGTGAGGTGTGCTCACACGCCGTGGATGCGGCGGCCCGTGATCTGCCGCGGGGAGATGCGGACGTAGAGGAGCCGCTCGCCGCCCGCCCAGGGGGTGACACCGGAGCCTGCCGCGTCCGCCACCTCCTCGGCCGGCACGTGATGGGCGGGACCCTGCACCAGGACGCTCCAGCCCTCGCGGTTGACCTCGTCGATCCGGTCGATCTCGAAGGCGATCACGATGTCGACCCCCTTCACCCCGCTGCGCAGGTCCTCGTCCATGGCGCCGCCCGCCGCGGTGCGGAAGACGATGTCGCCGTCGTGCAGCTTGTAGTTGACGGGCAGCACCGTCGGCCCGTGCGAGCCGTTGAAGGCCACCCGGCCGATCCCGCCGGACTCGATCAGCCGCAGGCACTCCTCCCGGTCCAGCACCTCCAGGGTGGGATGGGCCATGGCGGGGCCGCGTCCGGGCGGACGGTCCCGGCCGCCGCCGAGCAGCTCCTCGACCGTGGTCTGCAGGGCGTCCGCCAGGCGGTAGAGGGCGCCGGTGTCGGGCGTGTCGGCGTTCTCTTCCAGATATTTCACGTAACCGGGTGACATGTCGGCTTTGTCGGCGACCTGCTCCCGGGTCAAACCCAGACGTTCGCGGTGATGAATGATGCGGCGTCCGAAATCGCCGGTACCAGTCATGATCACATCTCCTCGCGTATAGGTGCGGCGCACGGTGCCGTTGATGCGCGCCTCGCGATGGTCGGCGTCGACGAAGATCTGGCGCCCGTGGTAGCGCAGCGGCATGCGCACCAGGCCGAGCCGCTCGGGCACCAGCGGGTCCAGCCGCAGCCGCCCGCCCCGTTCGAGCTCCAGGCCCAGGTAGCAGCTCTGCAGCAGGTCGAGCGTGCCGCCCATGGCTCCCAGGTGGATGCCCTCCGCGGTCGTGCCGCCCTGCACGTCACTGACGTCACCGGTGAGGGCCTCGATGAAGAACTCCCAGGACCGCTCCCGGTTGCGGCGGGCCAGGATCCAGGCGTGCACGACGGCGCTGAGCGTGGAGCCGTGGCTGGTGCGCCGCAGGTAGTAGGAGATCGTCCTGGAGATCAGGCCGGGGTCGGGCGCGTAGCCGAGCCGTTCCAGGATCGCGGTCAGCTGCTCGTCGCCCAGCAGGTAGCAGAGCATGAGCGTGTCGGCCTGCTTGGAGGCCTGGTAGCGGTTGACGTCGTCGCCGTCGGCCTCCAGCGCCCGGTCCAGGCGGCGCACGCCGCGATAACGCTCCCAGTCGAGCTCCAGCAGATCGCCGTACCCCGTGAACTGGCTGATGACGCCGCGGTGGAAGTCGACCCTCATGCGGCGGCTGACGTCGTCCCAGCGGGCCAGCTCGGCGGCCGGCGGCGCCAGCTGCGGCGCCAGCACGGCGGTCTCGCGGGCGAGCGTCATCAGCCACACGGTCATGACGTTGGTGTAGGCGTTGTTCGCCACGCCGGGTTCGTCGGAGCCCGGGTAGGCGTCGTGATACTCGTCGGGGCCCATGACGCCGCGGATCTCGTAGCGGCCGTCGCGCAGCTCGGCCAGCGAGGCGAAGAACCTGGCGATGTCGAGCACCAGCTCCGCGCACCACGGCGGCATCGAGCCGGTGGCCAGGTAGTGGTGCCACACGTTGTAGGCGATGGCCAGGCCGACGTGGCGCTGGCGGTGGGAGTTGTCCGGCAGCCAGCGGCCGGAGACGGGATTGAGGTGCAGCCTCTGCGTCTCCTCGCGCCCGTCGCTGCCGCTCTGCCACGGGAACATCGCGCCTTCGTACCCGGCCTCCGCGGCCGCGTCCCTGGCCTCGGGCAGGCGCCGCCAGCGGTAGCGCAGCAGGCCGAGCGAGATCTCGGGAAAGCGCAGGTTCAGCCACGGCTCCACGAACAGCTCGTCCCAGAACACGTGCCCCCGGTACGCCTCGCCGTGCAGACCCCGGGCGGGCACCCCGGCGTCGAGGTCGGCGGTGTGCGGGGAGAGCGTCTGGAGCAGGTGGAAGACGTACAGGTGGACGAGCTGCGACAGCTCGGGGCCGTCCACGTCGAGCCGGGCCCGCCGCCACAGGCACTCCCACGCCGACGCGTGGCGGGCCAGCAGCTCGTCGAAGCGCGGCGCGCGGCGTACGTGACGCAGGGCCGACGAGCGCGGGTCGTGGCCGGCGGGGTCGCGCGAACTCGTCAGCGCCACGGTCTTGGTGATCCGGGCCGCCTCACCCTCGGCCAGGTCGAGCACGTGGTCGGAGGTGATGTGGTCGCCGCCCAGCGCGGGCCGCGCGGACGGCGTGTCCCCGTCGATCCTGGAGGCCAGCGCCACCATGACGCGCGCGTTGCGCGTGGTCGCCGTCAGCCAGGCCATGCCGTTGTCCGCGCCCGTCTCGTGCCCGGTGAGATGGTCGCCGCGCAGGTCGCGGTAGCGGGCGACGCCGCAGTTCGTCACCCGGCCCTCCAGCGTGCAGCGCACCCGCATCGGCCCCGACCAGTTCTCCGCGGTGAACGTGGTCTCCAGCGCGGCCAGCGTGGGGTCGGCCATGGACACCAGACGGCGCTGGCGTACGCGCGTGACCCGGCCCGCGCCGTCGCGCCAGCGCAGCTCCCGCGTCAGCACGCCGTGCCGCAGGTCCAGCTCGTGCCGGTAACGCAGCAGTCCGGCCTCCTCGGGCCGGAACCAGCCGCACTCCGGAGTGGCGAACGTCAGCGGCAGCCAGTCGGGCAGGTTGACGATGTCCTCGTTCGTCACCGTACGGCCGGCCACCACCGAGTCGAGCCGGTCGTAGCAGCCCGCCAGGTACGTGCCCGGGGTGCGCGGCCGCCCGTCGGGGGTGGCCCCCCGCGTCGCGAACCGGCCGTTGCCGAGCGTGCACAGCGCCTCGCGCAGTCCTTCGCCGGCGGCGTCGAATCCCTCGTAGACGAGCGTCCAGGCGTTCATCGCCGCCCCACGGGCACCCGCCCGGTCACGCTCGCGTCGGCCAGGTCGGCCACCACCGCGTCGGCGCCGGCCGCGCGCATCGGCGCCTCCTGCGAGCCGCTCCTGTCCACCGCGACGATCAGCCCGAACCCGCCCCTGCGGCCGGCCTCGACCCCGGGCAACGCGTCCTCGACGATCGCCACCTCGGTCGCGGACACCTGCAGGCGGTGGGACGCCTCCAGGAACAGCGCGGGATCCGGCTTGCCCGGCAGCCCCAGCCCGGCCGCGTCGTCGCCGTCGACCACCGCGTCGAACAGGTGCATCAGTCCGGCGGACGCCACCACCGCGCGGCAGTGCCTGCTGGCCGAGACCACCGCCGTACGGGCCCCGCGGCGCCGCAACTCGTGCAGCAGCGCGACGGTCGAGGGGAACGCGGCCACACCGTGCTTGTCGATCTGCTCCTGGAACAGCGCGTCCTTGGCCAGCCCGAGCCCGTGAACGGTCGGCGCCCCCGGCTCGTCGCGAGGGCCGCCTTCCGGCAGCGAGACGCCGCGCGAGGCCAGGAACGTCCGTACCCCGTCGAGCCGCGGCCGGCCGTCCACGTACGCAAGGTAGTCGGCGCGGATGTCGAACGGCGCCGCCCCCCGGCCCCGCAGGAAGGCGTCGAACACGTGCTTCCACGCGGCCGCGTGCACCCGCGCCGTGTCGGTGACCACCCCGTCGGTGTCGAAGACCACCGCGCGGAGTCTGCTCAGGTCGAAGGTGGACATGTCAGGACGCTACCCGCGTACGGGGCCGCCAGCCCTGACCGTGCGACCCGGCTACCGGACGGGACGGCCGGGACGGCGACCACGCGGGCTTCCCGCGGTCCTGGGCCATCGGGGGTACGTTGGGTTCGCCACCGTGAGCGCTGTCGCAGGAGGTCCGCATGAAGGTGTTCCGCGTGCCGCTCCCGCTGGCGGCGCTCCCGGTCGCCGTCGCGGTCACCGTCGTGGTCACCGTCGCCGGCTGCGGGGGCGGGACGGACCAGGAGGCGACGGCCACCGCGCCTCCCTCGACCGTGCCTTCCTCGATCGGGCCGCCCTCGACCGCGCCCACCGGCCCGCCCAGCCCGTCCGGCTCGCCCTCGACCGCCCCGGACGCCGGCACGCCCGCGCCGGGCGAGTCGCTCGTCGCCGGCCGCTACCAGCCGCTGTGGCCGTTCTCCACCCAGGAGGAGGCGGCGCGCTGGCGGGAGGCCCGGGGCGAGGACGGCGACCAGGCATGGCACCTCGACGCCGCCCGCACCGCGCTCGCCTTCACCCGCGACTACCTCGGCTTCACCGAGATCGACCGGGCCGTCAAGACCGAGCAGGAAGGCGTGCACGCGCGCGTGCACGTCGGCTACCGCAGCCAGGAGGGCGACCGGCCGGCGGTCGCGGCCGTCGTGCACCTCATGCGGTACGGGCCGGGCGAGGACGCCCCGTGGGAGGTCGTCGGCACCGACGACACCTCGTTCACGCTGACGAAGCCGGCGTACGGCACCGCCGTGACCTCGCCGCTCACCGTGGGCGGGCGCATCTCGGGCGTGGACGAGAGCATCACCGTCCACGTGCGCCGGCCGGGCTCGGACGCCCCGCTGGGCGAGCGGTGCTGCGTGCCCGCCGGCGGGCGGAAGGCACCCTGGTCGGCCACGGTCGACTTCACGGCCCGGCCGGGCAAGACCCTCACGGTCGTGGTCTCCACGGGCGGTCACGTGGCGACGGTCGAGCGCTTCGCGGTGACGGGCGTCACCGTCACGTCCTGAAGGCCGGTGCGGACCGCGGCATCGTCAGGCCGGTGAGAGCGTCCCAAGGCCTTGTGACCGGCGGTGCCGGCGGCGCGAACCCGGCTCAGCCGACCGGCGCCGCCCGCAGCTTCTCGCGATATGCGCGGTTCACCGCCATCAGCTCGTCGAGCGCGTCGCGGGTGCGGACGAGGTCGGCGATGTGCGCGGAGAGCCGGTCGCGCTCCTGCGCCATCCGTTCCAGGGCGGCGTCGGAGGTTTCCTCGCTGGGCGAATCGACGCACGGGAGCACTTCGGCGATGGTGCGGCTGGACAGGCCCGCGGCGTACAGGCGCTGGATGAGCGTGACCCGTTCGACCACGTCGTCCGTGTAGTGCCGCTGCCCGCTCGCGCTGCGGGTGCTGGCGAGCAGCCCCTGCTCCTCGTAGTAGCGCAGCGACCGGACGCTGGCTCCCGTGTGTGACGCGAGCTCACCGATGCGCACGTCGTCCTCCCCGTGTGATCTCCGGCACAAGACCTGCCTCTGACATCATGTGAGCTTTGAGCCTACTCGGCGCACCGCGCTCGCCCGCCGCCACCTGCCGACCCCGGCGGCTAACATGGATGACCGTTCGTTGACCAGCGGAGGCATCATGGGCAGGCCCCGGACGACCAGCGACGAGGCGATCATCCAGGCCGCCGCCCGCGCGATCGGCCGGCACGGGCCGCAGAGCCTCACCCTGGCCGCGGTCGCCCAGGAGGCCGGGCTGTCCCCGGCCACCCTGGTGCAGCGGTTCGGCTCCAAGCGCGGCCTGCTCCTCGCGGTGGCCGGGCAGGCCGGGGAGAGCGTGGCGCGGCCGTTCCTGCGGGCCAGGCAGGAGCACGGGTCGCCGCTGGAGGCGCTGCGGGCCGCCGTGGCAGGCCTGTCGGAGAGCGTGGCCACCCCCGAAGAGCTGGCCCACAGCCTCGGCTTCCTGCAACTCGACCTGACCGACCCCGAGTTCCGCGCGCACGCCGCCGAGCACGCCCGGCGTACGCGCGAGGAGATGGCCGCGCTGCTGGCCGAGGCGGTGGCGGCGGGGGAGCTCGCGGGCGAGACGGACGTCGCGCGGCTGGCCCGCGCGGTGCAGGTGACCTACAACGGCGTGCTCATCCTCTGGGCGCTGACCGGCGAGGGGGCCCTCGCCGACGCGATGCGCGACGCCCTCGACGAGACGCTGGGCCCCCACAGGAAGCTCTGACCCTTCGCGGGACGGCTGCGCCGGCGCGCGATTCGGTATACCGAAAAATGGCCCGTGCAGGCTGAGGGCAGTGGTGGCGCTGGTACAAGGGAGGCGAACCGATCTTCCAGTGTGGGAGCGTTCCCACCGGTAGTTGAAGAGAGAACCCTGTGCACCACCAGCACCTCAGGCTCCCGGCGCTCTTAGCCGGCGCCGCCCTCGTCCTCGCCCTCGGCGCCAGCCCCGGCCACGCCGCCCCTCCCGGCCAGACCACCACCGGGGTCCCCGCCACGGCCGGCCAGGTCGCCGCCGAAGCCGGCGAACCCCTGACCATCACGCTGATCACCGGCGACGTCGTCACGTACACGCCGGTCAAGGACGGCGTGCCCAAGATCTCCATCCAGGAGGCCCCGCGCCCCGGCGGCACGCCGGTCAGCTTCGCGACCCTCCCGGCCGGGAGCGGCGGCCGGCTGGTCCTGCCGTCCGACGCCGCCCCCCTGGTCAGCTCGGGGACCCTGGACGAGACGCTGTTCGACGTCGACACGCTGGCCCGCGAAGGGCGTACCGACCGCATCCCGTTGCTGGTCACCTACCGGGGCGAGCCCGCCGCGTCCGCGCTGCCCGCGACCGCGAGAGCCCTGGCCGGCGCCGCGGACGTGCGCCCGCTGCCCAGCATCGACGGGGCCGCGCTCACCGTGAAGCCGGCCGACGCGGGCCGGTTCTGGAACGGCTTCCTCGGCGAGCGGCCCGCGCTCGAGAGAACGGCGGGCGGCATCGCCAAGCTCTGGCTGGACCGGCAGGTCACCGCCTCGCTCGACAAGAGCGTGCCGCTCATCGGCGCGCCCGCCGGCTGGGAGAAGGGCTTCGACGGCACCGGGACCAAGGTCGCCGTGCTCGACACGGGCATCGACGCCGAGCACCCCGACCTCGCGGGCAAGATCGCCGCCAGCGAGAACTTCTCCACCTCGCCGAGCATCACCGACAAGCAGGGCCACGGCACCCACGTCGCCTCCACCATCGCCGGCTCCGGCAGCGCGTCGGGAGGGACGTACAAGGGCGTCGCGCCCGGCGCCTCCCTGCTGATCGGCAAGGTGCTCGGCGACAACGGCAGAGGCGAGTGGTCGTGGGCCATCGCCGGCATGGAATGGGCAGCCGAGCAGGGCGCCGACGTGGTCAACCTGAGCCTGGGCAGTTGCTGCGGCGACGGCACCGACCCGATGAGCCAGGCCGTGGACGAGCTCACCAGGAAGCACGGCACGCTGTTCGTGGCCGCCGCGGGCAACGCCGGGCAGACGCTCACGGTGGACACCCCCGCCGCCGCCGGCGAGGCCGTCGCCGTCGGGTCGGTCGACAAGGACACCGGCACGTCGCTGAGCGGCTTCTCCAGCAAGGGACCCCGGTTGTACGACGCGGCCGTCAAGCCGAACATCGTCGCCCCCGGCGACGGCATCGTGGCCGCCCTCTCCTCCGCCTCGTCCGGCAAACCGTACCCGGGCAACGAGCGCTACACCGCCGGCTCGGGCACCTCCATGGCCACCCCGCACGTGGCCGGCGCCGCGGCGATCCTGGCCCAGCAGCACCCCGGCTGGGACGCCGGCGAGCTGCGCGACGCGCTGACCTCCACCGCCGCGCGCGACGGCGGCCACAGCTGGTTCGAGCAGGGCAGCGGCCGCGTCGACGTGGCCCGCGCGGTCACCCAGCAGGTGTTCGCGACGTGGGCCGTCGACTTCCGCGTGCTCGCCGGCGAGCCGGTCACGCGGCAGGTCACCTACCGCAACACCGGGAACGAGGACGTCACCCTGTCCGTCGCGCCCGCGACCCGCGGCTGGAGCGGCAGGCCCGCGCCCGAAGGGGCGGTGCGCCTCAGCACCGGGAGCGTCACCGTGCCCGCGAACGGCTCCGCCACCGTCGACGTCACCGTCGATCCCGCCAAGGGGGAGGCCGGCGCGTACGGCGGCTGGATCACCGCGAGCGGCGGCGGCGCCGAACTGGTCACGCCGTTCAGCTACTACACCGGCCTGCCCACCCACCAGCTGACCGTCTCGCTGGTCAACTCCTACGGCTTCAAGGAGTTCGGCAGCGGACGCGCGGGCACCGAGCCGCTCGTCTACTACATCCCGACGAAACGGAAGGTCAGCCCCGAGGACCCGTTCCACCCGGCCGGTTACTACACCGCGCGCACCGACGCCCAGGGCAACAGGCAGGTGCCGCTGCCCGCGGGCGAGTACGAGGTCGTCACGGTGATCCACGACGCGACGACCGCGAACCGTACCAGCATGGTCATCGCGACCGTCACGCTCGACGGCGACAGGACCGTCACCCTGGACGCCCGCGACACCGTGCCGATCAGGCCGGTCACCAAGGAGAAGACGGAAGGCGACGGAAGGGCCTGGTACGTCCGCACGTTCACCGACCGCAACAACCCCGTCTCCGTGTACGCGGGCACCGCTCCCGGCCAGGACCTCCACGTCACGCCCGTCGGCGAGGTCCCGGTCGGCGAGATGCGGCTCTCCCACGGGTGGCGGCTCGACCCGGCCGCGCTGACCTCCGCGACCGCGGGCCGGCTCCGGCTCGACCCCGTCTACGACGTCGCCGGCATGCACGCCGCCCTGACCGAGGAGCGCACCCTCCCCGTCGTGTCCGTGGGGCAGGGCAGGGAGGCGGACTTCCAGGACGTCGACGTGGCGGGCAAGCTGGTCCTGGCCGGAGTGCCGGTCCCGGACGGCTCGTACCGGGGCGCGGCAGGGGCGATGGACCAGGCGGCCAAGCTCGCCGCCGCGCGCGGCGCCGCCGGCTTCGCCGGCTACCTCGACGCCGACGGTGGCAGGGCCAGGGCGCCCTACTCCACCGGGCAGTTCCTCGGGCTGGGGCTGAGCGCCGAACAGGGTCGCGCGCTGCGCGCCGCCGTGGACGCGCGGCCGGTCTCCATGCGCCTGGTGCCGGACGACGCGGCGGATGACCAGGGACCGGTGTACCGCCTGCGCTACGACGAGCGCGACCGGATCCCCCGCAAGGCCCCCACGGTGGACACCCGGGACCTCGTGCGCATCGACGCCCAGTACCACGCCGACCAGCCGGGCACCGCCGGCCGGGAGTTCGGGTCGTCCACCACGGACGAGGAGCCCGGCGAGATCACGTACGGGCAGCCCCTGACCATGCCGCTGGCCCGCACCGAGTACTTCGGCCCGGTCGACGACAAGGTCACCTGGAGCCGCGAGATCACCAACCAGAGCCTGCGCCTGCACTCCAGCGACCGCTTCACCCGGCACGACCGCCGGCAGAGCGAGCACTGGTTCAAGGCGCCCCTGGCGCCGGGCGCCGCCGAGCAGCCCAAGGGTTACCCCGCCGGCGTGCCGTGCGTGATGTGCCGCGACGGCGACCGGTTCGTGCCGCTCGACCGGTGGTCGGACTCCGACCCGCGCCACCTCACCGACCTGAGCACGGCCGAGGTCAAGTCCGCGCCACGGCTTTTCGCGGGCGACCGGGAGATCCCGGTGCAGGGGCGCGCGCCCCGCTCGTTCACCGTCCCCGGGGGGAGCGCGGCGTACCGGCTGGAGAGCGTCGACACCACCAAGCGGACACTGTCGCCGAAGGTGAGCACCGAGTGGTCGTTCGCCTCCTCGCCGCCGTCCGGCACTCCGGACGGGCAGTCCTGCTCGTACGGGCCGTCGTGCGCCGTCCAGCCGGCGATCCTGCTCAGCTACGACCTCCCGCTCGACCTGCTGAACCGGGCGCGGGCCGGCCAGCCGTTCACGTTCGAGATCGGGGCGGGCCCGCACGGGTCGGTCCCGAAGAAGCACGCGGTCAAGCGGCTCGAGGCCGAGTACTCGGTCGACGACGGCGCCACCTGGCTGCCGGCGCTCACCGGGAAGCGGGGCCAGGACCGCTACCAGGCGCTCGTGGTGCACCCGCCGCTCTCCGCCACCAGCGGGTACGTCTCGCTGCGGGTCACCGCGTCCAACAAGGAGGGAGCCACGGTCACGCAGACCATCGAGCGGGCGTACGCGCTGAAGTGAGCCGCGCCGCCGGGGGGGGGGGGGGGGGGGAAGAGAGGGGCCTCAACCACCCCACCCAGCAGAGGGGGAGAGAGATCTCTGTTGTTCATGCGGATATACTGCGAGGAGGAGTGGT
>NZ_JBVJHP010000007.1:105997-132870 GCF_055586745.1 Nonomuraea sp. NPDC049378 | reverse complement strand
CAGAAAAGGAGAGGAAACAGGCAGAAAAAAACACGGGGGGGGGGGGGGCGCCGGGCCCCCCCCCCCCCCCCCCCCCCCCCCCCCCCCCCCCCGCGCCCCCCCCGCCACCGCGCACGCGATGATGGTCGAAAGACGTCTCGTGTCGAACGGGAGCCATAGATGCGAATCGGTGTCGTATTTCCGCAGAACGAGATCGGCGCGGACGTGGGCGCGGTGCGCGCCTACGGGCAAGCGGCCGAGGAGCTCGGATTCCGGCACGTGATGGCCTTCGACCACGTGGTCGGCGCCGACCCGGCGGTCCACCAGGGCTGGGAAGGCCCCTACGACGTGCGGAGCACCTTTCACGAACCCCTGGTCCTGTTCGGCTATCTCGCCGCGCTGACCAGGCTGGAACTGGTCACCGGCATCGTCATCCTGCCCCAGCGGCAGACGGTCCTGGCGGCCAAGCAGGCGGCGGAGGTCGACCTGCTCACCGGCGGCCGCTTCCGGTTCGGCGTGGGGCTCGGCTGGAACCAGGTCGAGTACGAAGCCCTGGGCCAGGACTTCGCCACCCGGGGCAGGCGAATCGAGGAGCAGGTCGGGCTGATGCGCCGGTTGTGGAGCGAGCAGTCGGTCACGTTCGAGGGCAGCTTCGACCGGGTGACCGGGGCGGGCCTCGCGCCGCTGCCGGTGAGCAGGCCGATCCCCGTCTGGTTCGGGGCGCAGTCGCCTCCGGCCTACCGCCGCGCCGGCCGGCTGGCCGACGGGTGGTTCCCGCAGATGTCTCCCGGACCGCGGCTGGACGAGGCGAGGGCCATCGTCGAGGAGGCCGCCTCGCAGGCCGGACGCGACCCCTCCGCCATCGGCATGGAGGGGCGCGTCAGCTGGACGGGCGACGCCGACGAGCTGGGCGCGCTGGCGGGCCGGTGGCGCGAGGCCGGTGCCACGCACCTGGCCGTCAACACCATGAAAGCGGGGCTGAGCTCCGTCGACGAGCACATCGCCGCCCTGGCGACCGCCTCGGTCGCACTCGGGCTGCGCGAGAGCTGAGCCGGGTCGGAGCGAGGCGGGGCAGGGCTCACCGGTCGAGCGGGCACGGTCGAACGGCAGGGTCAGATCGAGGCGAGGCCGGCGCCGACCAGGACGCGCAGGTGCTCCAGCAGGTCTTCGGTCGTGGCGGCGAGCGGCTGGACGCAGACATGGTCGGCGCCCGCGTCGAGGTGGTCGCGCACCCTCTCGATGATCGCCTCCGGGTCGCCCCAGGCCACGATGGCGTCGACCAGCGCGTCGCTGCCGCCACCGGTGACGTCGTCCTCGCTCCAGCCCAGGTCGAGCAGGTTGTTCACGTAGTTCGGCAGGCCGAGGTAGAGCGACATGAAGCGGCGGGCGGTCTGCCGCGCCCGTACCGGATCGGTGTCCAGCACGACCGTCTGCTCCGGTGCCAGCACGGGATCGGGGCCGAGAACGGCACGGGCGCGCGTGGTGTGCTCCACGGGGACGAAATAGGGGTGCGCCCCCTGCGTGCGCTGGGCGGACAGCTCCAGCATCCGGGGGCGGAGCGCGGCCAGCACCCGCGGCGCCGGCGCGGGCAGCGGGCCGCCGTATTTCGCCGAGTCCATGGCGTCGAGGTAGTCGCGCATCGCCGACACCGGCCTGCTGTAGTCATGACCGCGCATCTCCACGGCGGGCGCGTGGCTCACGCCCAGGCCGAGCAGGAACCGCCCGCCGTACGCCTCGGCGAGCGCGCTCGCGCCGTTCGCGGCGGCGGTGGCGTCGCGGGCCCAGATGCTGGCGATCCCGGTGGCGATCATCATGCTCTGGGTCGCGTCGAGCAGCAGCCCCGCATGGACCAGCGACTCCTTGCCCGCCGGGGTCTCACCGAACCACAGCGTGCCGAAGCCCAGGCTCTCGATCTCGCCGGCGGCGTCCCGCTCGACCACGGCGGGCTCGCCGGTCAGCGTGGCGTTCCAGACGCCTACCCGCCCCATGCGCCGCTTCAGCGCCGCCACGTCGATGCTCGCCTCCGGCATCGCAGTCACCACCTTGGTCGTCACCTGTCACCCAGGCCACCACGATATGTGGCGTAACGTCGGCGTAGCGCAAGGCCCGCTTCATGACTTGCCGTCGTCTTTGTCACCCGCCCGGCCCGCGCCGCCTGACGCGCCGTCTCTGTCACGTGCCGCCCCCGCCGCAGCCGCCTCCACCGCAACCACCGCCGCCGCTGTCCCCGCCGCTGCTGCTGCCGCCGCTGAAGTCGCCGCCGCCGTAGCCGCCGCCCGAGTGCGACCCCGAGCGGTCGGAGCCGAACAGGCCGCCGAGGTCGAAGAAGCCGCCACCGCACGACCCTCCGCCGGAGGCGCCGGCGGCGTCGTGGACTGGGATGCTCGTCCTGCCGTACGACCCGCAGTGTCCCGGAGCGCAGCACGCGGCGCGCGATCGGGTCCTGGTCCGGGTGTCGCGGCGCAGCGTGTCGGCGAGCCGCCGGTCGGGCAGCTTCGTCAACCCGTGCAACGCCACCTCGCTGATGTCGTCGGAACTCTGCCACGAGCCGTCCGCGAGGGCCCGGACGTCCGCCCGCTCCAGCGCCGCCCGTCCGGACCTGGTGAGCGGGTCGGCCAGCCGGCGGCGGAGCAGGAAGGAGCAGCCGAGCCCGGCCACGGCGGCCACGACCGCGATCGCGACCGCGCCCACGGGGCCGTGCAGAGCCGTCCCCACCGCGGCCGCGAGCACCGCCAGCGCGGCGAGGACGACCAGCAGGCCGGTACGCCGCCGTGCCCTCACCCGGGCGGCCGGCGGCATCAGGTAGCCCCGCCGCAGCAGGGGGGCGGACAACCATCGCATCGCTTCGGCGTCGCCGGCGCCGTGGCGTACCTCGGCCGCGGTGGATCCGCCCATCCCGCCCTTGACCTGCCGGTATACCGCTCGCTCGATCCGGGCCCGCTTGCTCGGCCGGAAGCCCTGCACCGGCGTGACGACCCCCTCGCTGGACACCCGGACCCCGCCCTGGGCGACCAGCGACACCAGCGCCGTGTTGATCACCCGGCGCGGCCCGCCCGCGAGATAGGCCGCCTGGTAGAGGTCGAGTGGAGAGCCTGTGGCCGGCGCCGTCCTGGATCGGGCGGCGGACAACGCCAGGTGTGTACGTGCCGCGGCGAGGGCGATGAGTGCGACCAGCGAGATGGCGATCGCGTAGGAAACCCCGTCCATTGTGTCTCCCCTTGAGCAGAGAAATGATGAAACGCAGGCGGCCCCCTGTGCTTGGAAGACGTTCCCCGTCCGGCCGGCGGTTCCCCGGCGAATGAGCAGAACGAGCAGAAGCGCCGCGAGCGCGCCCGCGATCCGCTGATCACCGTGCGGCGCCGGCCTGGCCGCGACCCGTACCGGCGTGGAACGCGGGGCTTGCGGGTGGCGTGCGCCCATGAGGGGTTTAACCAGGCAATATCCTGATACGGCGGGGCTCGGGCGGGCAGGGACCTATGAGGGACCCATGCCTCTGCCGGACATGATGGCGACACCCGGAGAGTGCCGTCAGGGGGTGTTCGTGATGCGCGACTCGGTGATGCGACAAGTGCGGAGATACCGGTTCGACCGCAACCCGCTGCGCCGCCGATCCGACCGCCTGGAGAGTCTCGCGCTGCTGGTCGCCGTGTTGCTGGTGCTGCTCAGCGCGTGGCCCGCGGTGACGGCGGGGCGGCAGGCGTACCAGAGCGCGGCGAACGCGGGCGCCGGCGGGCGGTTGCAGGTGAACGCGACGCTGCTGGCGGACGTGCCCGTCAGCCCGACGTCGCTCGGCTCGGTGCCCAGGGGCGGCCCGGTCCAGGCGCGGTGGACCATGCCCTCCGGGCAGGAGCACACCGGTCAGGTACGCGGGCCCGCCATGGCCAAGGCGGGCACGACGGTGCGGATCTGGGTCGACGAGACCGGCCGGCCGGCACTCCCGCCGCCGACCGCGGTGGAGATCCACGTCACCGGCGTGGTGACGGGGATGCTCGTCATGCTGGCCGCGGTGGCGGCGGTGCTGACGGCCCTGGCGGGGTTCCGGTGGCTGGTGAACCGCGGCCGGTACCGCGCGTGGGAGGACGCCTGGTCGCTGGTCGACGAGCGGCGGCGCCGCCGCTCGTAGGCGCATCCCCATCGCCCACACGTGACATCGCCCGTAACGGATGATTCCGCGCGGTCGGTGCGCATCATGATATTTCCTGCTTTGGCCGTCGGGTGCCGACACGCCAGGCAGCGCGCAACCTCCGTAACCGGCGCGGGTGTGGTGGACATGCGCCGACATGCACGGAGGGTGCCAGGACGATGACTTACAGTTTCCCCGTCATTTTCAGTCATCGCCTGTTCAGGGGGACAGATGAGATCACGGACCATCCCGATCACGACGGCCGCCGCCCTGGCCATGACCGGCCTCATGGTGCCGGTGGCCGCCGCGTCGGGGGCCGGCAGGGCCGCTGCACCCGTGGCGGGGCCGGCGGACACGCGCCCGCGGTGGCCGCACGGCGCGGACAAGTCGCCGGAGATGGACGCCCACCGGTCGAGCGACTTCTGGACGCCCGCCCGCATGGCGGCCGCGCTCGGCGCGCCCCTGCCGGAGACCGAGCTGACGCCGTACCACGGCGAGGGCGCGGCCCGGGTCACCGGCGTCCCGTCGTCCCAGCGGCTGACGCCCGGCGGTGACAGCAACGGCTACGCCAAGGTCCGGCGCCCGTACAGCAAGCTCCCGCACACGCGCGCGGCCGGCCGGCTGTTCTTCGTCGACGCCCACGACAAGCTCAGGTCCTGCACCGCGGCCGTGGTGCGCTCGCGCGACGAGTCGCTGATCGTCACCGCCGCGCAGTGCGTGTACGGCGAGCCCGGCGACCACCACGAAGGGGGGTACCGCCAGGATCCGCGGCACCACGGCTGGCATCGCTACCTGCTGTTCGTGCCCGCCTACGACGGGCGGAAAGAGCGGGAGCCGTACAGCCGCTGGGGGGCGGTGCGCGCGTGGAAGCCGAGCGCCTACACCGGCCACGAGGGCGGGGGCGCCAACTCGCCGTACGACGTCGCGCTGGTGGAGGTCGAGAACATCTACACCGACCAGACGTTGCAGGACCGGGTGGGCGGCTACACCGTGCTGCGCAACCAGGGGGGCTACTTCAGGGTCAACACGATCGGCTACCCCGCCGTGCACAAGAACCGCGCCTACCAGGGCAAGGACCAGATGTGGTGCGAGGGCCGCACCCGCCCGGCCCGCCCCTACGAGCCGCGCCGCCACGACGTGCGGTTCGGCGGGCTGACCACCCACAACTGCCAGCTGGTCGACGGCGACAACGGCGGCCCGTGGATGGTGCGCGCCCCGGGCAGCGGCCTCGTCGGCGTGACCTCCACCGGGCGGTCGCACAACGGCGACAACGGCAGCACCACCGCCACGGCGCTGGGCATCGACTCGTACGGCGCCATCGTCAAGGCGGCCGACCCGGAGGGCGTCTACGACCAGCTGTCGATCAGCGCGGACGTGGCGGACGGGACGATCGAGCAGGGCGAGAGCACCATAGCCACGCTGACGGTCGCCATGAACGGCCTGAGCGGCGCGGCGGACGTGCCTGTCAGCGTCCGGCTGCCGCGCGGGTTCCGCCTGGTGCCCGACTCCGAGTC
Organism: Nonomuraea sp. NPDC049378; assembly: GCF_055586745.1. Taxonomy (NCBI): domain Bacteria; kingdom Bacillati; phylum Actinomycetota; class Actinomycetes; order Streptosporangiales; family Streptosporangiaceae; genus Nonomuraea; species Nonomuraea sp. NPDC049378. Next base: position 127,254 of record NZ_JBVJHP010000007.1, on the reverse strand, counting down.
CGACTGCGAGGGGACGAGCGGCGAGGTGACCTGCACGATCGACACCATCTACCCGGGGCAGACGGTGGAGCTCAACCTGCGGATCGCGGCCGACGACGTCGCCCCCGGCAGGTACCGGTTCCGTGCGGACGTCGAGCGCACCCACCTCAACCCCGACCCGCGCGGCACCGTCGCGTACTTCAGGATCCACGTCGTTCGCTGATCGTACGTGAACGCCGCCTCGCGGCGGTTTAGGGACCGGCCCGCCCTCCTTTGGGGGCGGGCTTGGCCCTGACGTGCATGCGCTCGCCCTGCGGGCCGAACAGGGCCAGCACCTCGGCGGGCTCGGAGTCGGGGTTGGCGAAGCCGTGCGGCGTGCGCGTGTCGAACTCGGCCGCCTCGCCCGGGGTCAGGATCACGTCGTGCCGCCCGAGCAGCAGGCGCAGCCGGCCCGACAGGACGTACAGCCACTCGTAACCCTCATGGACCTGCTGCTCCAGCTCGCAGCCCGGCCAGTGCGGCGGGTAGATCTGCTTGAACGCCTGCAACCCGCCCGGCCGGCGGGTCAGCGGGATGTACGTCCTGCCTCCCTTGAGCTTGACCGGCCGCATGTGCACCCTCGGGTCGCCGGTGACGGGCGCGTCGATCAGCTCGTCGAGTTGCACCTGATGGGCTGTGGCCAGCAGGAGCAACAATTCCAGTGTCGGCTTGCGCTGCCCGGCCTCCAGGCGCGACAGCGTGCTGACGGAGATGCCCGTGCTCGCGGACAACTGCGCCAGCGTCACGCCGCGCTCCTGTCGCAACGCCCGCAGCCGCGGCCCCACCGCCTGCAGCACTTCGTCGAGTTCCATGGATCCAGCTTGCCATTTCGGCAATGATATTTGTCAAACTCGCGCCTCGTCGCGGACAGTGGCCGCACCACACGGACAAGAGGAGCGGCAATGGACACGAGATATGACGTGATCGTCGTCGGCGGCGGCGCCGCCGGGCTGAGCGGCGCGCTCGCGCTGGCCAGGGCGCGGCGCAGGGTGCTGGTGATCGACGCGGGGGAGCCGCGCAACGCGCCCGCCGATGGTGTGCACGTCTACCTGGGGCGCGAGGGCGTGCCGCCGCACGAGCTGCTGGCGGCCGGCCGCGATGAGGTGACCGGGTACGGAGGCGAGATCGTCACGGGCACGGTCGAGACCGCCGAGCGCACCGGCAAGGGGTTCCGGCTCGCGCTCGCCGACGGGTCGCAGGTCGAGGCCGCCCGGCTGCTGGTTACCACCGGACTGGTCGACGAGCTGCCCGACGTGCCCGGGCTGGCCGAGCGGTGGGGCCGCGACGTGCTGCACTGCCCGTACTGCCACGGCTGGGAGGTACGCGACCAGGCGATCGGCGTCGTGGCCACCAGCCCGCTCGCCGTGCACCAGGCCCTGCTGTGGCGGCAGTGGAGCGACGACGTGACCCTCTTCCGCCACACCGCGCCCGAGTTCGGCGAGGAGGAGATCGAGCAGCTCGTCGCCAGGGACGTCACGGTGGTGGAAGGACGTGTCACCGGGCTGCAGCTGACCGGCGGGCGGATCAGCGGCGTGCGGGTGAACGGCACGGTGGTGCCGCGCCGGGCCCTCGCCGTCGCCACCCGGATGACCGCGCGCTCCGGCCTGCTCGCCGGGCTGGGGCTGGAGACGGCCGAGCAGGAGATGGCCGGGCACGTGGTCGGCACCTACGTCCCCGCCGATCCGGCGGGCGCGACCGGCGTGCCCGGCGTGTGGGTGGCGGGGAACGTGACGAACCTGCCCGAGCAGGTCATCGGTGCGGCGGCGGCGGGTGTGCGCGCGGGCGCGGCCATCAACGCCGACCTGATCGCCGAGGAGACCCGCCGGGCCGTCGCCGTCCGACGGGCGCACGCGGGTGGCCAGATCTCTCCGGAGGAGTTCTGGGACGCCTTCTACACCGAGCGCCCGCAGATCTGGAGCGGGAGGCCCAACGTCATGCTCGTGCGCGAGGCCACGGACCTGGAGCCGGGCCGGGCGCTCGACCTGGGATGCGGCGAGGGCGCCGACGCGATCTGGCTCGCGGAGCGGGGCTGGCGGGTGACCGCCACCGACATCTCCCGCGTCGCCCTCGACCGGGGCGCCGAGCAGGCCAAGGCCGCGGAGGTGGCCGACCGCATCGACTGGCAGCGGCACGACCTGGGCAGCACGTTCCCCGACGGGCACTACGACCTGGTCTCGGCCTCGTTCCTGCACTCGAAGAGCGAGCTGCCGCGCGAGAAGATCCTGCGCTCCGCGGCGGCGGCCGTCGCGCCCGGCGGGGTGCTGCTCGTCCTCGGGCACGGCGGCTGGCCCAGCTGGGAGCACGACCCGATGCCCGGCGTGCACTTCCCGACGACGCAGGACGTGCTCGACGCGCTCGACCTGCCGGAGGGGGAGTGGGAGGTGCTGCGCAGCGAGGAGTACGAGCGCAGCCAGCACGACCACGAGGGCCGGCCGGGCACCCGCACCGACAACGTGCTGAAGATCCGCCGCCTTCCCTAGGGCCGTCGTTGACGGGGTCGCTGATCCCTGATCTTCTGATCGCGCGGCCCCGTCCCCCGGCCCCGTCCCCCGGCCCCGTCCCCCGGCCCCGTCCCCCGGCTCCGTCCCCCGGCTCCGTCCCCCGGCTCCGTCCCCCGGCTCCGTCCCCCGGCTCCGTCCCCCGGCTCCGTCCCCCGGCTCCGTCCCCCGGCCCCGTCCCCCGGCCCCGTCCCCCGGCCCCGTCCCCCGGCTCCGTCCCCCGGCCCCGTCCCCCGGCTCCGTCCCCCGGCTCCGTCCCTGGGGCCGTTCCGTGCGGAGGTGGTGTCCCATGCCGACGGGTTCGAGCTGCGTGCGGGCTGGCGGGCCAAGCTGGCCCAGCGCACGGTGTCCGACTCGATGTGGCAGTCGGGAGCCGCGATCACCCTCCTCGACCTGGGCAAATACCGGGTGACCACGTAGAGGGACGGCGTCCTCGTCCGTGACCAGCAGGAGCAGCTGCTCAACCGGCTGGACACCCTGTTCGGGCCGCACAGCACCACCTCGCCGGAGAACACCAAGGCCAGGAGCGTCAACGAGTCCATTCTCGGCTCCCGGGCCGGCGCCTTCCACACCTGCCTGACCGGCCTGGGCAACGACGCGCTCGCACGGCCACGACAGGGGCTCCTGGCCCGCCGTCCTGGTCGACTTCCTCCAGTACGCCTACGGCACCGCCCCGGCCCGCTGCCCCAACGCCTGAGCACGGCGTCGTCGTTCTAGCGGCCGTGGGTGGTGAACCATGTCGCGATCTGCACCCGGGAGGAGAGGGACAGCTTGGTCAAGATGTGCTCGACGTGCCCTTCGGCGGTGCGCTGCGCGATGACCAGCCTCGCGGCGATCTCCTTGTTGCTCAGCCCCTGGGCGACCAGTTCGGCGACCTCCTGCTCGCGAGGCGTGAGGACGGAGGGCCGCGGGCGTTCGGCCGAGGAGCCGCGGTCGACGTCGAGCGCGTAGTCGACGGCCTGGTCGAGGGACAGGCCGGCGCCTCGCTGGAAGGCGCTCATGTACGCGCTCGCGCCCAGGGCGCCGCGCACCCGCGTCTGGCAGATGTTGTGGAAGTCGGTGAAGGGCCGCAGCCCGGGCGTCACCGTGCCGATCGAGCGCCACACCATGCCCGCGGCGCCGAACAGGGTGGCCGCCCGCTCCTCCCGGCCGTGCGCCGCCTCGATCCAGGCCAGCACCTCCAGGCTCTCGGCGACGCCCCACCGGTCGTCGTGGCGGCGCATGACGTCGAGCCCTTTCTTGACCAGCGCCGCCGCCCGGTCGTGCGCCCCCTGGAACCAGTGCGAAAGGCCCGCCACCCACAGCGCGTTGGACCTGGACAGGTAGGCGCTGAGGCCCTCGCACATCGCCAGGCACTCACCCGCCGAGGACGCGGCCTGGTCACGGTCGCCCAGCGCCGAGTGGACGATCGCCAGGTGGAACAGGGTCATCCACCCGCCCGCCTGATCATCGTCGGCCAGGTAGCGCTCGCGCGCCTCCAGCAGGAGCGCGAGCGCCTCGCGGTGCTCGCCCTTCAGGTGGGCGGCCAGCCCCGAGAAGTGGGTGGCACAGGTCAGCGCGCCCGGATGGTCCAGCCGCCGCGCGAGATCGTGGCACTCGCTGAGCAGGGGCAGGGCGGCGTCCACGTCACCCTGTCTGAGCGCGAACCAGGCGGCCACCCACAGCGCGTCGGCGCGGACCGGGGTGGCCTCGGGAGCCGCTTCGAGGGCCCGGGTCAGCAGGCGGCGGCCCTCGCCGAAGGAACCCGCGGCGAAGAGCCAGTAGTTCCACAGCGAGGTGACCATCTCCAGCGCCGCGTGCGCCTCGCCGGGCTCGCCGAGGCTGAACTCCAGCGCCGTCCTGAGGTCGTCCTTCTCGTGCTGGAGCCTGGTGACCCACCGCGCCTGGTCGGGGCCGAACCACTCGTCCCGTGCCCGCCGCGCCAGGCCCAGAAAATAGTCGCGGTGCCGCCGGCGCAGCTCCGGCTCCTCGCCGGAGTCCACGAGGATGGCATGGCCGTATGCACGGATGTTGTCGAGGAAACGATATCGGGCGCGCCCGGCGCGCTCGGAGCGCGTCAGGATCGACTTGTCGAGCAGACCGACGAGCAGGTCGAACACCTCCTCCGTGGCGATCTCGCCGCCGGAGCAGACCTGCTCGGCGGCTTCCAGGCCGAACTCGCCGGGAAACACCGACAACCGGGCCCACAGGGCGCGCTCGGCGGGGTCGCACAGGTCGTAGCTCCAGTCGATCGCCGCGCGCAGCGTCCGGTGCCGGGGGACGGTGGTGTGCCGCCGGTTCACGAGGAGCCGGAACCGGTCGTCCAGGCGGTCGAGGATCTGGGCCACGGACAGCACCCGCACCCGCGCCGCGGCGAGCTCGATGGCCAGCGGAACGCCGTCCAGCCGCCGGCACAGCTCGGCCGCCGGCTCGTTGTCGTCGCCGAGGGCGAAGTCCGGCTGGACGGCCGCCGCCCGCTCGGCGAACAGGGTCAACGCCTCGTCGGACGCCGTGGACCGGCCGTGCCCGGGCAGGGCGAGCGGCGGCACCGTGAACACGCACTCGCCCTCCACGCCGAGAGCCTCACGGCTGGTCGCGAGGATCCGCAGCCCAGGGGCCGCGCCCAGCAGCTTGCCGGCGAGTACGGCCGCCGCCATGGGCATGTGCTCGCAGTTGTCCAGCAGCAGGAGCAGCTGCCTCGACTCCAGGAGTTCCACCAGGCCGGAGTCGGGCCGCTGCGGGGATTCGTCGAGGAATCCCAGGGCGTCGAGGACGGCGGGGGCGAGTGACTCGCCGTCGCTCAGGGGGGCGATGTCGACCAGCCACACGCCGTCACGGAACGCCCGGCGCACGTCGGCCGCGACGCGCAGCGCGAGCCTCGTCTTGCCCACACCGCCGGCGCCGGTCAATGTCAGCATGCGGGCCTGGGTCATGAGCCGCCGCGCCTGGGCGAGCTCGTGGCGGCGGCCGACAAAGCTGGTCAGTTCGAGCGGCAGGTTGCCGTCGGGCCGTTTCGTGGCCATGTCCCACAGTAACGTGACAGGTCAAGCCCGGCCGCCCGCGGGCCCAGACGCCTGGAAATCTACATTGTAAAGGCGCCGGGCTCGGCACCGTACACGGTGCCCTTGCCGGAAAGCCGCACCGGCGGCGCGGCGGCCGGCACGAAGGCCGACTGCCCGGGGCGCAACGTGAGGCCCTCTCCGAGGCGGCTCTCGCCGTCGACGCAGAGCACGATCCGCGGTACGCCGCCGGGCAGGGTGTGGGCGGCCTGGCCGGTCAGGTCGTAGCGGGTGAGCGCGAACTCGGGGGCGGGCGGCCGGTAGCGGTGCTCGCCGGCGGTGTCGTGCCCGGGAGGGACGACGTGCGGGGCGGCCGGCGTGAAGTCGACGACGCGCATGAGTTCGGGGACGTCGACGTGCTTGGTGGTGAGGCCGCAGCGCAGCACGTTGTCGGAGTTGGCCATGATCTCCACGCCGATGCCGCCGAGGTAGGCGTGGGGCACCCCGGCGCCGAGGTAGAGCGCCTGGCCGGGGAGCAGGTCGACGTGGTGGAGGAGGAGTGCGGCCACGATGCCGGGGTCACCGGGGCATGCGCGGGCGATGCCGGCGTAGGGAGCGAGGTCGTCGCCGCCGGAGCCGGCGCCGGCGCCGGTGCCGCTGCCGGGGCCGAGGTCGAGCAGGGCGCGCTCGACCTGGGCGCGCAGCGGCCGGGACGCGTCGTCGAGCATCTGGGCGAACACCGTGCGCAGGGCGGTCTCCGGCTCGCCGGAGCGGAGCGTGCCGATCCAGGGCCGCAGGTCCGGCAGGCACAGGCGGTCGAGCAGGTCGGCGGTGCCGGCGGGGTCGCGGAACCCGCACAGCCCGTGGAAGGGGGTGATGGCGCAGACCATCTCGGGCTTGTGGGAGGCGTCCTTGTAGGTGCGGGTGGCGTCGTCGAGCGGGACGCCGCGGGCGTTCTCGTCGGCGAAGCCCGCCTCGGCCTGCGCGGTGGTGGGGTGGACCTGGAGGGAGAGCGGCCGCTCGATGGCGAGGACCTTCAGCAGGTAGGGGAGCGCGGGCCCGAATCGTGCGGTGGAGCGCTCGCCGAGGGTGGCGGCGGGCTCGCGGGCGATGAGGTCGTTGAGGGGGATGCCGTCGACGGTCGACGGGGCGCCGGGGTGGGCGCCCATCCAGAGTTCGGCCTGCGGCCGGCCGGTGGGTTCCGTCCCGAACAGCTCGGGCAGGGCGGTGACCGAGCCCCAGTCGTAGGGGCGGATGGTGGTGGCCAGGCGCATGGGCGCGTCGGTCGGCGGCAGGTCGTTCTGTGGCACGGCGTCGGCTCCAATCGTCGTCCCTGGAGCGTAGAACGCGATCGGCGGGCGTCAGCACTCAGGTGCCGTGTTGCGGGCGGCGCGCGTTTTCCCGCCGCCTTCCCCTGCCGCCGGGTCGGCCGGCCCGCGCGCCGATCGAGGCCGGGGTGGACCTGGCGGGCCGGCGGGCTCGCCAGGGCGCACGACCTGATCGACGGCGGCGGGCCTGGCCGACGCCGGCGGATCGCCGGGTCCGAGGCGGGTCACCGTGCGAGCGGATCACCGGGCCTGCGGCGGGTCACCGCGCGCGCGGGCCCAGCAGGACGGGCATGGTGCGGGTGCTGTTGCCGAGCAGGGTGTCCAGCGGGCGCAGCTCCTCGGCCGGCACGGCGGGCGCGATCTCCGGAAACGCGTCGAAGAGCGCGGACAGCGCCACCTCGGCCTCGAGGCGGGCCAGTGGCGCGCCGAGGCAGAAGTGCGGGCCGTGCCCGAAGGACAGGTGAGTGGCCGGCGGGTCGGTGAGGTCGAACAGGTGGGCGTCCTCGCCGTACTGGTCAGGGTCGCGTCCAGCGGAGGCGAAGCAGGCCAGCACGGGCTCCCCGGCGCGCACGCGCACGCCGTCGATCTCGACGTCGCGCCGGGCGTAGCGCATGGGGAAGTAGGCGATCGGCGAGTCCCAGCGCAGGGTCTCCTCGACGGCCGCGCTGTAGGGGCATTTGCCCGCGCGCAGCAGCTCGACCTGGTCGGGCACGTGGAGCAGGGCGCCGATGGCGTTGGTGATGAGGTTGACCGTGGTGACGTGGCCGGCGATGAACAGCAGCTCGATGGTGGCGAACAGCTCCTCGTTGGAGAGCCGGCCGCCGTCCTGCTCGCGCAGCGTGATCAGGTCGGTGATGAGGTCCTCGCCGGGGCTGTCGCGGCGCTCGTCGATGATCTGGCCGAGCAGCACGTGCAGGGCCTGGCGCAGGTCGGGTGTGTCGTCGAGGCTGCCGCCGACCTGCGCGACGGCGTCGGTGAGCTCGTGCAGTCTCTCCTGGTGCCCGGCCGGGATGCCGATCATGTCGGAGATGACGTCGCGGGGCAGCGGGTAGGCGAACTCCTTGCGCATGTCGACCGGCCGGCCGGGCGGCATCGCGGCGAGCCGGTCGATGAGTGCGGCGGTGAGTTCCTCGATTCTCGGGCGCAGCCCTTTGAGCCGGCGGGGCGTGAACGCGGCGGTCAGCGGGGCTCGCAGCCTGCGGTGTTCGTCGCCTTCGGCGTTGAGCATCGAGGTGTCGGTGACGATGCGGGTGATGGCCGTGCCCGGCGGGGCGCTGTCGCGGTCCTTCCAGTAGCGCAGCTCCCTGGACAGGTCCGGGTGGGTCAGCACGGCCAGCAGCGTGGAGTAGCGGGTGGCGGCCCAGGTGTGCACGCCTTCCGCGGTCACCGGGACGAGCGGCCCGGCCGCGCGCAGCCGGTCGTCGTCGCCGTGCAGGTCGGGGGTGGCCGGGTCGAGGATGAAGCGGTGGTCGTCTGTCATGGTCATCCCGTTCGTCGTGGGCTGACCGCCAGCGCGGTCACGTCGAAGCCGGGGTCCTGGTCGAGGTAGAGGTCGCGGACCAGCTCGCCGGCGGCGGGCGCGTTGCACAGGCCGTGGCCGGAGAAGCCGGTGGCGTACAGGAACGCCGGAGGGCCCGGCTGGTGGCCGATGAAGGCGGTGCGGTCGGGGCTGGCGTCGCGCAGGCCGGTGACGGCGGTGTGCAGCGCGAGCTCCGCGAGGCTCGGGTAGACGTCGGCGACCCGGTCGGCGACCTCGCGCCGCCACGCCTCCCGGTCGGGCCCCGGGTAGCCCATGCCGATCAGCATGCGGTCGTCGCGGACCCTGATGAGCAGGCCGGTGGCGGCGTGCAGGGTGACCGGGACGTCGGGCGTGCCGGGCGGCAGCGGGTCGGTGGTGAGCAGCTCCTGCTCGATGGGCTCGGTGAGCGGCAGGTCGACGCCCGCGCAGCGGACGAGCGAGGCCGACCAGGCGCCGGCGGCGCAGATGATCGCGTCGGCGCCGATCTCGCCGCTGGCCGTGCGGATGCGGCCGGCCTGCGCGTCGATGCCGGTGACCGGGCAGCCGGTACGCAGCACGGCGCCGGCCTTCTCGGCCGCCTGCGCGTAGGCGGTGACGATGGCCGTGGTGTCGGAGATGTAGGCCTGCGGCGAGTACGCGGCGGCCAGCAGCGGCGTGTCGTCGCCGACGAGGGGGTTGAGCTCCCGTGCCTCCTCGGCGGTGATGAGGCGGACGTCGACGCCGGCGGCGTGCTGGGCGGGCAGGTCGGCCTGGAAGGCGGACAGCTGCTCGGGCTCGGTGAACAGGATCAAGTAGCCGACCTGCCGCAGGGGCAGGTCGGTGCCGGGCCGGTCAGGGAAGGCGTGGTAGGCCTGCAGGCTGCGTACGGCCAGCGCGGAGCTGACGGGGTTGCCGGCGAAGTAGGAGCGGACCACGTCGGCGGTGGCGCGGGAGGCGCCGGAGCCGAGCGTGCCGCGTTCGAGCAGGGTGACGTCGACGCCGGCTTCGGCCAGGTGGTAGGCGATCGACAGGCCGATGACGCCGCCGCCGACCACCACCACCCGGGAGCCGCCGTTCACACCGGCTCCCGTACGGCGCGCAGGCTCTCGCCGGCCTGCCAGGGGAACAGGTGCAGGTTCCAGCCGCCCAGGCAGTTGCAGTAGAGCGCCATGTGGGCCATGACGGAGATGAAGTCCTCGTGGCTGTCGAGGCGCTCCAGGCCCGACAGGAGGCGCTGGGTGAAGTCCCACAGGGTGTCGAGGCCGCAGTAGCCGAGGAACTCGGCGGGTGTGGCGGCGAGCTGGCGGGTCATCTGGCGCAGCCACGGCATGGGCATGCCGTCGAGGGCGGCGCGGACGAGGCCGCCGTAGCAGCTGTAGCCGAGCGGGCGGGTCTCGCCGTTGACGAACAGGAGCGTGGTCAGGACGGTCTCGTAGCTGCCTGCGCCGGAGGGGATGCGGCCCTCGTGGAGGTCGACGAGCTCGCGGGGCGGGTCGAGCCAGATGCGCTGGGTCTCGGCGTGGACGTCCTTGACGAGTTCGTTGAGCTGCGGGTCGCCGATGGGCAGCCGGGGCAGGACGTGGCCGCCGTCCCCGCCGGCGCGGCGCACTTCGGCGATGACGGGTTCCTTGGTGGTGTAGACGGCGTTCCAGACCTCGTGGCCGGCCTGGGTGAGGGCGTCGAGGTCCTCTTCGGCGACCTGGCCGACGGGGGTGGCGGTCATGGGCTCGGTGAGCTCGCCGTACTTGATGCCCAGGTGCTGCAGGCGCGAGCAGAACAGGGTGCCGTCGGGCACGGTGCGGCGGTCCACGCGGTATTCCGCGGGGGCGTGCAGCAGCGAGTGGACCGGGGCCACGTGGTAGAGGTGGTATCCCGCGACCAGGGCGTGTCCTTGCAGGCTGCGGTAGGGGAGCGCGTCCCACAGGCATTGGGCCAGGGCGGGGTTGCGCTCGTCGAGTTGGGCCGCCACGGTGATGCCGAGGCTGGGCCAGGTTATTTCCACACGCTTAGTCTCGTTCACAGTACGTCACTGTATCGTCGCATTTTGTGGCGAAACAGGGCGTGGTCAGGGTATTTACCCGGACATGACCGCATCTGGGTGCTGCCCCAGCGGCGCCCAGATCCGGGCGTCGCTCCAGATCGAGCGCTCGTCGACGTACGGCCGCAACAGCGCGGTGAGCACCGGATCGCCCCGCCCCGCCAGCTCGTCCTCGGCGATCCTGCGGGCCACGCCCACGATGACGTCGGCGACCTGGACCCGGACGTCGAGGGACGACTCGGCCAGCCGCAGCCCGGCGAGCCGGCCGTCGAGGATCTCCCGCAGCTGGGCGACGCGCTCGTCGGTGAGGGTGGTCTGCCGGTCGTGCACGATCCGGACCGGTTCGCCGCCGCGGTGCCAGAACTCCACGGCCCGCACGATGGCCGGGATCAGCGGGTCGAGGGCGGGGAAGACGTGCGGGGCCTCCAGCAGCCGCTCCCTGAAGGCGGCCACCCGCGGCCTGGCCTGCCACAGCAGCTCCATGATCTCGCCCGCGGGCCCGGGTCCGCGCAGCTCGTCCACCAGGAGGAAGGCGTCGTCGGCGGACATGGTGACGCCCTGGCCGTTCTTGGCGCGAAGCAGGTAGTTGAAGGAGTCGAGGAAGGACGTCCACCGCGCGGCCCCGAACGCGCGCGGGCCCTCGCGGTGGAGCGTGAGCGCCCTGGCCGCGGAGAGCTGGCCGAGGTCGAGGTCGATGCCCGGCGGGTGGCCCGCGTCGAGCAGGGCGACGATCTTGCGTACGGCGAGGAAGGGTTTGTCGGCCAGGAAGACGTGGGCGCGGCCGAGCAGCGGACCCGACGGGCCGAGCAGCCACCTGAGCGTGGCCCGGTGCTTGTCGCGCAGGACGTGGGCGGCCGCGTACTGGCTGGCCGGGGTGGGCGCCCTCTCGCGCAGCTCGCCGATGCACTCTTCCGCCGCCCGCCGGCTGATCAGGACGGCGGCGTGGGCGAACACGTCGGTGTTGCCGCCGACGAGCTTCTCGCCCTCCGCGCCGGACTCGTCGCACACCACTTCAAGAGGTTCCGACACGTACGCAAATGTAACCAAGGCCGCGCCCCGCCCGCGAGGCCATTCCGGGCGGGGCCGCGTCCTGGTGGATCGCCGGTTCAGCCCTTGATGCCGGTGAGCAGGACGCCCTTGACGATCCACCGCTGGGCGATGAGGAAGAGGGCGACCAGGGGCAGGATCGCCACGAGCGCGCCGGCGAACAGCGCCGGCAGGTTGACCGCCTGCTGGTTGAGGTTGGTGGACAGCGCCACCTGCACGGTCCAGTACTCCGGGTCCTGGCCGATGACCAGCGGCCACAGGAAGGCGTTCCAGTGCTCGATGAAGGACAGGATGCCGAGCGAGGCGAACAGGGCGCCGGAGTTCGGCAGCGCCAGCCGGGCGTACAGGCCGAGGAAGCCCAGGCCGTCCACCCGGCCCGCGTCCTCCAGCTCGCGCGGGAAACGCAGGTAGAAGCCGCGGAACAGCAGCACGGCGAACGCGCTGAACAGGCCGGGCGCGATCAGCCCCCACAGGGTGTTGACCCCGCCCATCGAGCCGACCACGACGAACGTCGGGATGAACGTGGCCGCGCCCGGCACCATCATCGTGGCGATGATGAAGAAGAACACCGGCCTGGACGCCGCCACGGGGATGCGGGCCAGCGCGTACCCGGCCATCGACGCGAGCAGCGTCGACAGCGGCGCGGAGATCGTCGCGATGAGCGTGGAGTTCACCAGGGCGTGCGCCAGCGGCACCGCCTCGTTGCCGAAGGCGTCGGCGAAGCCCTGGAAGCTGATCTCCTCGGGCCACCAGCGCCATTCGAGCGAGCCCAGTTCCCGCCTGGTCATGAGCGCGTTGCGGATCAGCAGGTAGAACGGCAGCAGGAACGGCACCGCGAAGACGATCGCCGCCGCGTAGGAGCCCGGATGCCGTCTCCTCATCGCCCCTCCTCCTCGGCGGTCCTGCCGAACCCGGCGAAGCGGCCCTGCAGCAGCGTGAACACCACGATCAGCAGGGTGACGACGAACGCCCCCGCCGATCCTGCGCCGTAGTTCTGCTCGCCGAGCGCCGTCTGGAACAGGTAGATCAGCGGTGTCCTGCCGTCCGCGCCGCCCAGCCCCGACAGGTTGGAGGCCAGGATGTTGTAGAACTCGTCGAACGCCTGGAACGCGTTGATGATCAGCAGCAGCGTCACCGCGACCGACGTGTTGCGCAGCATCGGCCAGGTGATGTGCCGGAACAGCTGCCCTTCGGTGTGCGCGCCGTCCACCCGCGCCGCTTCGTACAGCTGGGCGGGGATCTGCTGGATGCCCGCCAGGAAAAGGATCATGTAGAAGCCCGTCTGCAGCCACAGCCGGACCGTGACCAGCACGATCCAGTACAGCGGCGGGTCCACGGTCGCCACCCAGCCGATCGAGTCCTCGTGGCCGAGCAGGTAGGCCAGGCTGTTGGCCACGCCCGACGGCGTGCCGCTGAACAGGCTCATCTTCCACACGAGCGCGCCGACCACGTACGAGACGGCCGCCGGGATGAAGAACGTGGTCCTGAAGAACGCCCGGCCGCCGCGCAGCCGGTTGACCAGCACCGCCAGGCCCAGCGCCAGCGCGAACGTCACCGGGACGATGAACAGCGTGAACACCAGGATGGTGACCAGCGATCTGGTGAAGGCGGGGTCGCCGAGCAGCCGCCGGTAGTTGTCCAGGCCGTTCCACGAGCCGAGGCTGATCGTGCCGCGCGCGTCGTTGAAGCTGAGCAGCAGGCCCCAGCCGATGGCCACGTACTTGAACAGCAGGAGCCCGGCCACCATCGGCAGCGTGAGCAGCACGAACGCGCGCCAGGCCGGCCACCTGGAGGCCCACCGCGCGCGGGCGCGGTGGGGCCCGCCGGCGCGGGGGCGCGCGGCCGTCGTCGTCATAGCGCGGGCACCTTGTCCAGGATGTCCTGGGACCGCTTGGCCGCCTCCGCCAGCGTCCTGGCCGGGTCGGCGCCCTTCTTGACGATGGCGGTGACCGCGTCGGTGTAGGGCTGTTCCACCTCGGGGGTCCACAGGGCGGGCTGCTTGACCCCGTGCGTGTTCGCGGCCTCCATCACCGCCTGGGCCGGACCGGTCCTGAGCTTGTCCGCCGCGTTCGCGGCGCTGGTGCGGGGCGGGATGTGGAAGCCGTAGCCGAGGTTCCAGTCGGTCTGCGCGGCGGTGTTCTCCACCCACAACCAGCGCACGTACTTCGTGGCCGCCTCCAGGTGGGCGCTCTTGCCGTTGACGACCTGCACCCAGCCGCCCATGTTGACCACCTGCCGGCCGCTGGGGCCGAAGGCCGGCAGCGGGAAGGAGGCGAAGTCGTCGCCCAGCTCGGCGGTCATGCCGGGGACGGCCCACATGCCGACCCACTGCATGGCCGCCGCTCCGGTGATCAGCGCGCCGGGGTCCCACCAGTCGGTCGAGTAACCCTGCAGGGTCACCTTGCTGTCGTACAGGTCCTTGAGCGCGGTCAGCGCCTCGACCACCTTCGGGTCGTCGTAGATGATCTTCCGGTCGTCGACCAGCAGGTTGCCGTTCGACCAGGGCACCAGCATCCCCAGGTCGCCGATGCCGTCGTTGCCGACGAACAGGCCCTTCTGCCTGCCCGTGGTCAGCTTCCTGGCCGCCGCGGCGAACTCGGCGAAGCTCGTCGGCACGGCCACCCCGGCCTTCTGGAACAGCGACTTGCGGTAGAACACCAGCATCGGGTCCACGACCATGGGCACGGCGTAGACCTTGCCGCCCCACGTGTACGGCGCCAGCACCTTGGGGTCGAAGTCGGACTTCTCCGCGCCGAGCACGTCGTCGAGCGGTGTGACCTGCCCGGCCTTGACCATGTTGGGGCCGACGTCGTTCACCTCGTAGACGTCGGGGCCGTCGGGGGTCAGGACGGCGGCCGTCCACTTGGTGGCGTAGTCGCCGGGGATCCACGACACCTTGACCGCGATGTCGGGGTTGGCCTTGGTGAAGTCGGCGGCGTAGCGCAGGGCCGCCTGCTGGGTGCCCTCCTCGCCGTACTCGTGGTACCAGTGGTTGAGGGTGATCTTGGCGTTGCCGGTGGCGGGCGGGGTCTTGGTCTTGGCCAGCGGGTCGCCGCCACATGCGGAGACGGCGGCGCCGGCGACGAAGAGCACGGATCCTTTGAGCAGTCCGCGGCGGGTGAGTGGTCTGTCCATCGAGGCCACCTCTCGTGGGGGAATGAGATCGGTGCCGATGCGAGGTAACCGGTTACTTCTGACGTCGTGAGGCGGACGCTAGACGCGTCGGCAGGTGGCGTCAATGCGCTGTTAACTTTTTGTTACAAAGCTGCTGGAGCTGGCCTTGACGGACCGTGGTGGATCTCTTAGCGTCGCGGGCATCAGCCATGTAACCGGTTACCCGTCTGGAGGTTCGCCGTGAGACTGCCGCCCGATCGGGCCGCCCGCGCGTGCACCGGCCAGGCCCGGGAGCGGGTGGCGCCGCGCGCGCCCGGCGTCGGCGTCACCGGGCCCGTCACCGGGCCCGTCACCGGGCCCGTCACCGGGCCCGTCACTGGGGCCGCCGTCACCGCGGCTCTCCGCACCGGGGAGGCCACGTGACCCCGTCCGGCCGGGTCACCATCCGTGACGTGGCCAGGCGGGCCGGGGTGTCCGTGGCCACCGTCTCCCGGGTGCTCGCCGGCGACTACCCCGTGCTGGCCGCCACCCGCAACAAGGTCGTCAGGGCCGTGCGCGAGCTCGACTACGTCCCCAACGCCCACGCCAGGGCCCTGTCGGCGGCCCGCCCCGGCGCCATCGCGATCGTCGTCGACAGCGTGGCCATGCCCTACTACGCCTACATCGCCCAGGGCGTGGAGGAGCAGGCGGCGCTCGAGGGCCGGCTGTCGCTCATCTGCACCACCGGCGGCGACCCCGGCCGCGAGCTGTCGATCGTGCGGCTCCTGCGCGAGCATCGGGCCGAGGCCGTCATCCTGGTCGGCAGCGTGATCCTGGACGACGACTACCGCAAGCGGATGACGGAGTACGCGCACGCGCTGGCGGCCGCGGGCTCGCGCCTGGTGTTGTGCGGCCGCCCGCCGCTGGGTGAGGGGGTGCCGGCCCTGGTCGTCGGCTACGACAACACCGGCGGCGCCCACGCCGTGACCGCCCACCTGCTCTCGGCCGGTCACCGCAGCATCCTCTACCTCGGGCTGCGGCCCGGCCACACCACCTCCGAGAGCAGGGTGGCCGGCTACCGCAGCGCGCTGGCCGAGCACGGCGTGCCCGCCGACCCGGCGCTGGAGGTCGAGGCGGAGTTCTCGCGGGAGGCCGGCTACGACGCGATGAAACGCCGCCTTGCCGAGGGGCCGCCCGGCTTCACCGCCGTCTTCGCCGGCAACGACCTGGTCGCCGCCGGGGCCATCCAGGCGCTGGACGAGCACGGGCTGCGCGTCCCCGAGGACATCTCGATCGTCGGCTACGACGACGTCCCGCCGGCGCAGGACCTGCGCCTGACGACCGTGCACCTGCCGCACGACGAGCTCGGCCGGGCCGCCGTGCGGCTCGCGCTCGGCCGGGTGGGCGCCGGCCCGTTGATCCTCGGCACCCACATCGTGGTACGCGGCTCGGTCCGGCCGCTCGGCCCGCGGTGACCTTCCCGATGAGCCCGCTCGCGGCCTTCGCCCTGCGGCCGCCGCTGCTGCCCGAGCTCTTCCCGCCGGACCTGCGGCGCCGGTTGTCGCTGGTGGCCCGGGTGCACGACCGCGTCATCGACCGTTTCGACGGGCCACTCGACGCCGACATCCTGATCACCGGCTGGGGCTGCCCGCGCATCGACGCCGGCGTGCTGGCCGCCGCGCCCCGGCTGCGCGCGGTCGTGCACGCGGCGGGCAGCGTCAAGGGCCATCTGACGGCGGAGGTGTTCGACCGGGGCATCGTCGTCTCCTCGGCCGCGCAGGCCAACGCGGTGCCCGTGGCCGACTTCACGCTGGCGATGCTGGTGCTGGCGGCCAAGCAGGCGTTCGTCCGCGCCCGCGCGTACGCCGCCGGCGGCTGGTCGGGCGACGCGCTGCCGGGCGTGGCCACGCCGGGGGAGCGCGGCGGGCTGGCCGGCGCGGTGGTCGGGGTCGTCGGCGCCTCGCGGGTGGGCCGGCTGGTCATCGGACGGCTGCGCGCCCACGGCGCGGACATCCTGCTCAGCGATCCGTACGCGAGCCCTGAGGAGGCCGCCGCGCTGGGCGCGGGCCTCGTCCCCCTCGACGAGCTGTGCCGGCGCGCCGAGCTCCTCACCGTGCACGCGCCCGAGCTGCCGCAGACGCGCGGCCTGCTCGACGACCGGCGGCTGTCGCTCCTGCGCGACGGGGCGGTGCTCGTCAACACCGCCCGCGGCGCCCTCGTCGACACCGACGCCCTGGTACGCCACTGCGCGGGTGGCCGCATCGGCGCCGTCCTCGACGTGACCGACCCCGAGCCGCTGCCCCCGGGCCACCCGCTGCTCGCCCTGCCCAACGTCCTGGTGACCCCGCACATCAGCGGGGCGAGGGGCCGGGAGCTGCGGCGGCTGGGGGAGTTCGCGGTGGCGGAGGTGGAACGCCTCGCCCGCGGCCGCCCGCTGCGTGGCGCCGTCCGCCCTGCCGACCTGCACCGCATCGCCTGATGCCGCCGCGGCGGGTCTCCCGCGCACGCGGAGGGTCCGGGGCGGGCCGTACGGGATTCCGCACGGCAGGGGAGGAGCGGATGAGCCGGGAGGCGCTGGTGCGGCGGACGCGGGGGAGGGGCCGATGAGCCCGGACGCGCTGGTGCGGCAGGCGCGGGAGGAGGCCGCCAGGGCGCGTACGGAGCCCCTCCCCGCCCTGACCTTCGCCCTGTGGCGCCGCTACGCGGACACCGGCGACCGCCAGGCCTACGAGCGGGTCTACTTCGAGCGCCGTCGCCGCCTGGCCGCCCTCATGCTTGCCGCGCACCTGGACGATCGCCCCGACCCGGCGCTGGACGACCTGCTGTGGTCGGTGTGCGACGAGCACACCTGGGTGCTGCCGGCCCACGAGCCGCGAGACCGCCCGGTCAACGCGTTCGTCGACCTGTTCGCCGCCGAGACCGGCCATGCCCTGGCGGAGGCGGTGGGCCTGCTCGGCGAGCACCTCGACCCGCGGGTGCGGGCCCGGGTGCGCGAGGAGGTGGAGCGCAGGGTCCTGCGCCCGCTCCGGGAGGAGGCGCCTCCCCTGTGGTGGGAGTCGGCCGGGCACAACTGGGCGGCCGTCTGCGCGGGCGCGGCCGGGATGGCGGCGCTGGCGCTGGACTCCGAGCACCTGCCGGCCCTGCTGCCCCGCCTGGAGCGGGCCCTGGAGTCGTTCCTGGCGGGCGCGGGCCCGGACGGCGCCTGCCTGGAGGGGCCCGACTACTGGTCCTACGGCTTCGGCTACTTCGTCTATTTCGCCGAGGCGCTGCGCGAGCGCACGGGCAGGGACCTGCTGGACGACCCCCACGTACGCGAGATGGCCGCCTACCCCGCCAGGATCGACCTGGGCGGCGGCGCGCGCCCGGCCTTCGCCGACTCCTCCGGCACGGGCGCCTACCCGGCCGGTCTGCTGGAGCGCCTGGCCGGACGCCTGGGCGTGCCCGTTCCGCAGGGGCGGGAGCCGTCGTTCCACGACGACCCCTGCTACCGCTGGGCCCACCTGAGCCGCACCCTGTGGTGGGCGGCACGGGCGACACGGGCGCCGCGCACCCCGCCGGCGCCGTGCGACCGCCTGCCGGACGCCGCGATCGTGGTCGCCAGGGCGGGTGGCACGGCCTTCGCCGCCAAGGGCGGCCACAACGACGAGCCGCACAACCATCTCGACCTGGGCCACTTCGTCCTCCACGTCCACGGCAGGACGGTGCTGGACGACCTGGGCGCCCCCGAGTACACGCGCGACTACTTCGGCGCGGGCCGCTACGCGGTGCCGCAGGCCTCGGCGGAGTGGCACTCGATCCCGCTGATCGACGGCAACGGGCAGCGCCCCGGCCGTGACCGCCGCGCCGAGACCGTCCGGTACGCGGCCGGCCACGACACCGTGGACTGGACGCTGGACCTGACGGCCGCCTACGACGCGCCCCGGCTCATCCGCTTCACCCGCGCCTTCGCCTGGCGGCCGGGGCGGCTGGAGCTCACCGACACCTTCGCCTTCGCGGGCGGCGACCGCCCGGTGGCGGAGCTGTTCGTCTCCCGCCTGCGCCCCGAGGTGGGCCACGGCTCCGTCGGCTGGGGGCCGGTGGTGCTGGAGGTCCCGCCCCCGTGGCGGGCCCAGGCGGAGGAGCTGGAGGTACGCGGCCATGACGGCGTGCCGGAGACGGTGCACCGCGTGCGCCTGACCGCCGCCGTCCCGTCCGGCCCGCATACCTTCGTCTTCACCGTGCGTTGACGGTCGCTGGAGCAAAGGAGCGAATCTGTAGCGCGATATGTTGATTAATGCCCCCGAATGGGGAATACTCTGATCCAGAAGTCCAGCAGAGGGCTTCGACCCACGCGTTATACGTGGCGTGCCTCTGCCTGGGCTTTTTCGCGTCTGCAGGGGCCGCCATGATCTGACCTTTGGAGCATCAGATGGCCGTCCTGGAGATCACACTCGAAGAGATGACCGCCGAGCAGCTGCTCACCGAGATGAACCGGCCCGAGACGCCGGAGCTGCGCAAGGTACGGATCCGTGAGCGGGTCGTGGCCATGTACGACGCTCTGGTGGGCGAGGTCACCCGCCGCTACCGCTACCGCGGCGAGCCGATGGAGGACCTGCGCCAGGCCGCGTACGTGGGCCTGATGAAGGCCATCAACGGATTCGACCCCACCCTGGGGCACGACTTCCGCGGCTACGCGATGATCACGATGGTCGGCGAGGTGAAGCGGCACTTCCGCGACCGCACGTGGGCGATCCGGGTGCCGCGGGTCTACCAGGAGCGCCGCCTGGAGCTGAACAAGGTGACCAGCGAGCTCACCCAGACCCTCGGTCGCGCCCCCACGGTCGCCGAGCTGGCCGGCAAGATGGGCATCTCGGAGGAGGACGTGCTGCTCGCGCTCGACGCGTCCGCCGCCTACAGCACCCTGTCGCTGGACGCGCCGGTCGGCGGCGAGGACGACGCGGCCGACCTGGGGGACTTCCTGCCCGCGCAGGACGACTCGCTCGACAACATGCTCGGCAAGCACGCCATCAAGCCGCTCATCGACGCGCTCCCCGACCGTGAGCGCAACATCCTGCTGATGCGGTTCTACGGCAACATGACCCAGTCGGAGATCGCCACGGAGTTCGGCATCTCGCAGATGCACGTCTCCCGCATCCTGCGCGCCGTGCTCACCAAGCTGCGCACCGCCCTGCAGGACTGACCGCCCCGCTTCCGCCCACCGGCCGCCCGTGCTCATGCCCGTGCCGGTGGGCGGAGTCATGTCGCGCGCGGGATGACGGCCGAGGACGCAGCCGCCCGCGCTCTCCGCGAACCTCCGGAAGAGCCGCCCGGCCCGAGCCGGTGCTCGCGCCGGGCCGGCGGTCACATCCCGATCCGGCAGCGGAACGCCGTCCGGGGGTGACGGTGATCGCGGCATTCGCAGTACGGTTCTCCCTGATCGATGCGTCCGGATGTGTCCATGTCACGGCACCCTCACGTTGCTCCGAAAGTTTCAGGAAAGTTATTGCCGCACAACGTCCGGCAAAGCCGGTGACCTCGGGCCTCATGGGCCGGTCAGATCTGCAACATAGCAGTTGACGACACTCTTGACAGTTTTCCGCGAGGCCCCTTATGTTGCCGCAATATTAAGCATTTTTCCTTGAAAGTTTCGGCTTCACATACCGCAATATGCGTGGCATGTTGCCGTGGGAAGCCCGAAGGGATGGCATGACGGGCCAAGGAGCGATCGACACGTCCCCCACGCCGGACGACAGCACGCGATGGCGGGACCCAGGGCTGTCCCCCGGCGAGCGAGCCGAGGCCCTCATCCCGCTCATGACGCTGGAGGAGAAGGTCGCCCAGCTGGTCGGGGTGTGGGTCGGCGCCGGCGCTTCGGGAGAGGGCGTCGCCCCGCACCAGACCGAGATGGCGGGCGGGCCCGAGTGGAGCACCGTCATCCGCCACGGGCTCGGCCAGCTGACCAGGCCGTACGGCACCGCGCCCGTCGACCCCGTCGCCGGCGCCCGGTCCCTGGCCGCCTCCCAGGCCGAGATCGTGGCGACCAGCCGGTTCGGCATCCCGGCCCAGGTGCACGAGGAGTGCCTGACCGGGTTCGCCGCCTGGCGGGCGACCGTCTACCCGGCGCCGCTGAGCTGGGGCGCGACGTTCGACCCCGGGCTGGTCGAGGAGATGGCCGGGCGGATCGGACGCTCCCTGCGGGCGGCCGGCGTGCACCAGGGCCTGGCGCCGGTGCTCGACGTGACCCGCGACTACCGCTGGGGCCGTACCGAGGAGACCGTCAGCGAGGACCCCTACCTGGTCGGCACCATCGGAGCGGCCTACGTGCGCGGGCTGGAGGGCGCCGGCGTCGTCGCCACGCTCAAGCACTTCGCCGGCTACTCCGCCTCGCGCGGCGGGCGCAACCTCGCCCCCGTGCCGATGGGACGCAGGGAACTGGCCGACGTCGTCCTGCCGCCGTTCGAGATGGCGCTGCGCCTGGGCGGCGCCCGGTCGGTGATGAACTCCTACGCCGAGATCGACGGCGTTCCCGTGGCGGCCGACGACGGCCTGCTGACCGGGCTGCTGCGCGACGAGTGGGGCTTCACCGGCACGGTCGTCGCCGACTACTTCGCGATCCGGTTCCTGCAGAAGCTGCACGGCGTGGCCGCCGACGCCGCGGAGGCGGCCGGGCTCGCCCTGCGCGCCGGCATCGACGTCGAACTGCCCACCGTCGACACCTTCGGCGAGCCGCTGATCGAGGCGGTGAAGGCGGGCGCGGTCGACGAGAAGCTCGTCGACCGC
>NZ_JBVJHP010000007.1:10850-105987 GCF_055586745.1 Nonomuraea sp. NPDC049378 | reverse complement strand
GAGAGTGGAGGGGAACGACACTTTAAGCGTGCGTGGGGCCTTTTTGGTTGTGGTGGGGTTGCGGCGGGTCGGGAAGCGGGGGGGGGGGGGGGGGGGGGAGAGCAGGGGGGGCCCCCCCCCCCCCCCCCCCCCCCCCCCCCCCCGCTGCGCAGGGTGCTGACGCAGAAGGCCGAGCTCGGCCTGCTCGACGAGGGCTGGCAGTGCCTGCCCGAGGGCGCCGACCGGCTCCGCCTCGACGACCCCGAGAGCCAGGACATCGCCCTGCGGCTGGCCCGCGAGTCGGCCGTGCTGCTGCGCAACACCGGCGACATCCTGCCGCTGGCGCCCGGCCGGCGGGTGGCCCTCGTGGGGCCGGTCGCCGACGACCCGATGGCGATGCTCGGCTGCTACGCCTTCCCCGCGCACGTGGGCGCCCACCCCGAGCACGGGCTCGGGCTGGAGATCCCCTCGCTGCGCGAGGCCCTGGGTGCGCTGGTGCCCCGCCTCGCCTACGCGCCCGGCTGCGACATCACCGGCGACGACACCTCCGGCATCGCGGCCGCCGCCACGGTCGCCGCCGCCAGCGACGTGTGCGTGCTGGCCGTCGGCGACCGGGCCGGGCTGTTCGGGCGCGGCACCTCCGGCGAGGGCTGCGACGCCACCGACCTGCGCCTGCCGGGCGTCCAGTCCGAGCTCGTCAGGGCCGTGCTCGCCACCGGCACCCCCGTGGTCCTCGTGCTGCTGGCCGGGCGGCCGTACGCGCTGGGCGAGGAGGCGGACGGCGCCGCCGCCATCGTGTACGCGTTCTTCCCCGGCCAGCGCGGCGGCCAGGCGCTGGCCGAGGTGCTCACCGGCGCGGTGAACCCGTCGGGGCGGCTGCCCGTCAGCGTGCCGCGCGACGCGGGCGGCCTGCCGGCCACCTACCTGTCGCCGTGGCTGGGCCGGCGCTCCCAGGTGTCGTCCGTCGACCCCACCCCCGCGTTCCCGTTCGGCCACGGGCTGGGCTACACCACGTTCGAATGGAGCGACGTGACGAAGCTCGCGGAGCCCGGCGAGCCGGCCGCCTGGCCGGTCGACGGCGAGGTGAGCGTCGCGGTCACCGTCCGCAACGCCGGGCCGCGGCCCGGCACCGAGGTCGTCCAGCTCTACCTGCACGACCCGGTCGCGCAGACCACGCGGCCCGTGGTCCGCCTGGTCGGTCACGCCCGCGTGCCGCTGGAGCCGGGCGAGGCCGCCCGCGTGACGTTCGGCGTGCCGGCGGACGTCACCTCGTTCACCGGGGTGCGCGGCAGGCGCATCGTCGAGCCGGGCGAGGTCGAGCTGCGCTTCGCGCGGTCGAGCGCCGACGTGGTCGCGGCCGTGCCGCTGCGCCTGACCGGCGACGTGCGCGAGGTCGGCCACGAGCGGCGGCAGCGGCCACGGGCGCGGATCGAGCGCATCGCACCGGAGGACAGAGGATGAGCAGCACCCCCACGACCGTGAACCCGCCACCGGACACCAGGCAGGCCCGGTCACCCGTCCGCCGCCGCCGGCGGCCCGCCGGCACCTCGACCTCCTGGAGCGGGGCGTTCCGCCGCAACTGGCAGCTGTACTCGCTGGCCATCCTCCCGCTGCTGTTCTTCGCGATCTTCCGGTACGCCCCCATGATCGGCAACGTGATCGCGTTCCGGAAGTTCGAGCCCGGCGGCAGCGTGCTGGGCGAGGAATGGGTGGGCCTGCGCTACGTGAACCTGTTCCTGAACGACCCCACGTTCTGGAACGTCTTCACCAACACCGCGATCCTCGGCGGGCTCACCCTGCTGTTCTGCTTCCCTCTGCCCATCGTGCTGGCGCTGCTGCTCAACGAGGTCCGCAACCGCGGTCTGAAGAGGTTCCTGCAGTCGGTGTCCTACCTGCCGCACTTCCTGTCGATCGTGGTCGTGGCCGGCATCGTCATGCAGACGCTGGCCATCGACGGGCCGGTCAACCAGCTGGTGCGGGCGTTCGGCGACGATCCCATCACGTTCATGCAGAAACCCGAGTGGTTCCGGACGATCTACATCTCGTCGGAGATCTGGCAGACGGTCGGCTGGGGCACGATCCTCTACCTCGCCGCCCTCACCACCATCGACGAGCAGCTCTACGAGGCGGCCAGGATCGACGGCGCCGGCCGGTGGCGCCAGATCTGGCACGTCACCCTGCCCGGCATCCGGCCGACGGCGGTCACCCTGCTGATCCTCAACATCGGCACGTTCATGGCCGTCGGCTTCGAGAAGGTGCTCCTGCTCTACAACCCCCTGACCTATCCGACCGCCGACGTGATCTCCACGTACCTCTACCGGATGGGTGTCGAGTCCAGCAACTTCAGCTACGCCGCCGCGATCGGCCTGTTCGAGGCCCTCATCGGGCTGACCCTGATCCTGTCGGCGAACCTGATCTCCCGTCGAGCAGTGGGGACGAGCCTGTGGTGACACTCGACAGAAACCGGGGCTACCGGGCCTTCCAGGTGGTCAACGCCGTCGTCCTGACCGGCGTGGTGATCGTGACGCTCTATCCGTTCGTCAACATCGTCGCCCGCTCCTTCAGCGAGGAGCGGTACATCCTGTCGGGCGAGGTCAACCTCATCCCGCGCGGGTTCAACCTCACGACGTACCAGATCGTGGTCGCGGACCCGATGTTCTGGACGAACTACCGCAACACCGTGGTCTACACCGTCGTCGCCACCGCCATCGCGATGGTGCTGACCACCTGCTACGCGTACGTGCTGTCCAAGAGGCACCTCAAGGGCAGGACGTTCCTCATCTGGGTCGCCGTCTTCACGATGTTCTTCAACGGCGGCCTCATCCCCAACTACGTGCTGGTCAACAGCCTCGGGCTGACGAACTCCATCTGGGCCATCGTGTTGCCCAACGCGATCAGCGTCTTCAACCTGCTGGTCATGAAGGCCTTCTTCGAGAACCTGCCGAGCGACCTGGAAGAGGCCGCCGCCATCGACGGGCTCAACACCTACGGCATCCTGGGGCGGATCGTGCTGCCGCTGTCGAAGGCGGTCATCGCCACGATGGTGCTGTTCTACGCGGTCTCGTTCTGGAACTCGTGGTTCTCGGCGTTCCTCTACCTCAACAGGACGGAGTTGTTCCCGGTCACCGTCTATCTGCGCAACATCATCGCGGGCGCCACCGGCGCCGAGAACGCCGGCGCGGGCGCGGCGGACCTCACGCAGGTCGCGGCCAACATCCAGTCGGTGACGATCATGCTCACCGTGCTGCCCATCCTCGCGGTCTACCCCTTCGTCCAGCGGTACTTCGTCTCCGGAGTCATGCTCGGCGCGGTCAAGGGTTAGCCTCCTCACGCCTCTACAACCCCCCGGACACGGCAAAGGAACCCCAATGCGCGAACTATCACGGCGTCAGGCGATCATCGGCTTGGGTGCGTTCACCCTCGTCCTCGCCGGCTGCGGCGAGGACGAAGCCCCGAAGCAGAGCGCCCAGTCCGCGAACAAGGCGGGCGCGATGGCCAACTACGGTGTCAGCCAGCAGTTCAAGGCCACCGAGCCGCTGTCGTTCGACGTGCTCTACAACAACCACCCGTTCTACCCGTTGAAGAACGACTGGCTGTTCTGGGAAGAGCTGACCAAGCGCACGAACGTGACGCTCAAGCCGGTCGCGGTGCCGCTGAGCGACTACGAGAAGAAGCGCAGCCTGATGATCGGCGCGGGGGACGCCCCGCTCATCATCCCGAAGACGTACCACCCGCAGGAGGAGGCCTTCGTGGCCTCGGGCGCGGTCCTGCCGGTCAGCGAGTACTTCGACCTGATGCCGAACTTCAAGGACAAGGTCGCCAAGTGGAAGATGGAGCCGGAGCTCGACACGCTCCGGCAGGCCGACGGCCGCATCTACCTGCTGCCGGGCCTGCACGAGAACGTCTGGGTCGACTACACCCTCGCCGTCCGGATGGACATCCTGGAGGAGCTCGACCTGGAGGTCCCGAAGACCTGGGAGGAGCTCTACACTGTCCTCAAGGCCATGAAGGCCAAATACCCCGATCTCTATCCCATGACCGACCGGTTCGGCATCCCCACGCCCGGCGGCAACCTGCTCAAGCTCGTCGCCCAGGCCTACGGCACCAAGGGCGGCTGGGAGTACCAGCACGCCTTCTGGGACGCCACCGCCGGCAAGTTCGTCTACACCGGCGCCATGCCGCAGTACAAGCAGATGATCGAGTACCTGCACAAGCTGGTGAAGGAGAAGCTGCTCGACCCCGAAGCCTTCACCCAGCAGGACGAGCAGGCCGACCAGAAGCTCATCTCCGGCAAGTCGTTCGTGATCAGCACCAACGCGCAGACCCTGGTCAACGAGTTCCGTGGCGCGCTCACGAAGGCCAACCCCGACGCCAGGATCGCCAAGATCCCGGTGCCCATGGGCCCCGTCGGCGA
Organism: Nonomuraea sp. NPDC049378; assembly: GCF_055586745.1. NCBI lineage: Bacteria > Bacillati > Actinomycetota > Actinomycetes > Streptosporangiales > Streptosporangiaceae > Nonomuraea > Nonomuraea sp. NPDC049378. Next base: position 101,594 of record NZ_JBVJHP010000007.1, on the reverse strand, counting down.
CTACAAGATCGGCACCCGGCTCGAGAACGGCGTCATGATCTCCAAGAAGGCGCTGGAGCACAAGAACTTCGTCGCCATGATGCAGTTCGTCGACTGGCTCTGGTACTCCGACCAGGGCCTGGAGTTCGCCAAGTGGGGCGTCGAGGGCACGACGCACACCAAGGACGCCTCCGGCGGCTACAAGCTGGCCGACGACGTCGACTTCGTCGGGCTCAACCCCGACGCCTCCAAGCACCTGCAGAAGGACTTCGGCTTCTCCAACGGCGTGTTCGCCTACGGCGGCCCCACCAAGCTGCTGGAGTCCACCTTCTCCCAGGAGGAGCTGGAGTTCCAGAAGGTGATGAACGCCAGGAAGGCCTGGCCGGTCGATCCGCCCCACCCGCTGAAGGAGGAGGAGCGCGAGCAGGCCACGCTGTGGGAGACGCCGCTGAAGGACTTCGTCACCCAGCAGACGCTCAAGTTCATCCTCGGCGAGCGCGACCTCAGCGAGTGGGACGCCTACGTCAAGGAACTGGAGGGCAACAACATGGCCTCCTACATCAACCTGGTCAACACCGCCTACGAGCGGTTCAAGAAGGAACACGGCTGAGTGGAGCCCGGGCCTTCCCGATGAGCGAAGCGCCCGCGGAGCGGAATCGTCGGATCAGCTAGAACCCACTACCTGACCTGGGGCATCAGGGGTCCGCAGACGTACGGCACATGCCACCGTGTGCCTGTCGCGGCCCCTGAACGCCGTTCCCCGGGTCCGGGGTGTCCCCCGGAAGGCCGGCCGTTCGTCACCTGGATATGAGCGACAACTGCTCCGGCCTTCCGCGTCGAGGCTCCTGGCGCGTGCGCCGTCTCGGGGCCGCGGTTCACACCGCGCAAGACGCTGGGCATCGATCACAGGACGGGTGGACGGACGATGACGCATGCGCAAGAGGTGCCGCTGCAGTTTCGGCGGAACGGGCTCGACCCGGCAGAGGAACTGGCCCAGGCTCGCGACGGCGAGGGTGTGGTGCAGGTGGGGACGGCCTGGGGTCTGCCGGGGTACCTGGTCTGCCGGCATGAGGACGTCCGCGGGGTGCTGGCGGATCCGGCCCGGTTCAGCAGTGCCCTGACGCCGCTTCGCGGAGCGGGTGCGCTGGATCCCGATGAGGTGGCCAGGATGCGTGCCGGGCAGCTGATCGGGTTGGATCCGCCGGAGCACACCCGGCTGCGCCGGATGCTCACTGCCGAGTTCACGGCGCGCCGGATGCGCCGGCTGGAGCCGCGGATCACCGAGATCGTCCAGACCGCTCTGGACGGTCTGGAGGGGGCGGGCAGGCCGGCCGACCTGATGGCGCACTTCGCGCTGCCGGTGCCGTCCCTGGTGATCTGCGAGCTGCTGGGGGTGCCGGATGCCGACCGGTTCGAGTTCCAGGAGCGTTCCACGCGCTTGCTGGATGTTTCCTTGCCGGTGGAGGAGCTGACCGCGGTGCGGCGGGAGGAGCGCGCCTATCTGGCCGGTCTGGTCGCCCGGGCGCAGGCTGATCCGGGCGAGGACATGCTGGGCATGCTGGTGCGCGAGCACGGCGGCGATCTCAGCGCCGACGAGCTCATCGGCGTGGCCGGGCAGTTGCTGCTGGCCGGGCACGAGACCACCTCGAACATGCTGGGGCTGGGCACCCTGGCCCTGCTGCGGCATCCGGACCAGCTCGCGTTGATCCGCGAGGACCCGGCGCTGATCGAGTCCGCCGTCGAAGAGCTGCTGCGGTGGCTGTCCATTTCGCAGGCGCCTCCGCCCCGCTCCACCACGGCCGAGGTGGAGATCGCCGGGCAGGTCATCCCCGCGGGGGCGATGGTGATCTGCTCGCTTCCCGCCGCCAACCGCGATCACGCGTTCGTCGGCGACCCGGACCGGCTCGACGTCACCCGGCAGGCCGCCGGTCATGTCGCGTTCGGCCACGGCGTGCATCACTGTCTCGGGGCGCCGCTGGCCCGGATGGAGATGCGCATCGCCTTCTCCCTCCTGTTCCAGCGGTTCCCCCGTCTCGCCCTGGCCGACCCGTACGAGCAGGTCGACTTCCGGGTCTTCAGCGTCGTGTACGGCGTGAACTCGCTCCGGGTGACCTGGTGAGCCCACCGGTCCGGGGGGTGACGCCGCCCGCGACGACGAACGGATCACCCGGGTGTGGCGAGGACCCGCCGGCGGCGCTCCGGCGATCGCGCCGGGCCCGCTGGACGCGTCGATGGCGCCACCAGGCCGGTGGCGACCGGACGTACCAGCCGGAATTCGTGCCCTCCGCAACCGGCGGACGGCGTGTCCTGAAAGGAGGTGCGGGCGATGCGACGCGATCCCACCTGGGGCTGATGAGGTGATCGCGGTGGAGTGGTGGCGTCTGCAGGCATGCGGGCCACCACCCACCGCGGGGAGCCGGCGCCCGCCCGCGCGGGTTGCCGGAGCGTGGCGGGACCTGCCGCAGTGCGGGTTCGTCGAGGGCGGCCAGGACAGTCGAGTCGGACCGGACGGGATCGATGTACGCCAAAGTGCTCGCGATCGGCGAGTTTCGCGGTTTGTGGCTGGGCGGGTTGTTGTCGCGAGCGGGCAGCCAGCTGGCGCGCGTCGCGCTGGCCGTGCTCGCCTACGAGCGCAGCGGCTCGGCCGCCGTCACCACGCTCGTCTACGCGATGACGTTCGTGCCCGCGCTGGTCGGAGGGCCCGCGCTGGGCTGGCTGGCCGACCGCTACCCGCGGCGCGAGGTCACGATCGCCTGCGATGTGGCCAGGACCGTCCTCATCGGGTTCGTCGCGCTGCCGGGCCTTCCGCTGCCCGCGCTGTGCGCCCTGGTCTTCGCCTCCCAACTGCTCGACTCGCCGGGCAGGGCGGCACGCATCTCGCTGACGCCCGACGTGCTGCCCCGCGAGCTCTACCAGACCGGAGTGGCGGTCCACCAGCTCAGCGACCAGGTCGTGACGCTGCTCGGCTTCGCCGGCGGCGGCATCGTGGTGGCGCTGGCCGGCGCGGAGACGGCCATCCTGATCAACGCGGCCACGTTCGCCGCCGCCGCGTCACTCACCCTGGCCACGGTGCGCCGGCGCCCGGCAGCCGCGGGCAAGCAGCCGATCTCCCTGCTCGGCGGGCTGCGGCTGGTGGCCGGGCATCGCGCGTTGCGCAGCCTGCTCGGCCTGGCCATGCTGTCGGGCTTCCACGTCATCCCCGAGGCGATCGCGGTGCCGTACGCCGCCTCGTTCGGCCTGGGCACCGCGGAGGCGGGGCTCCTCATGGCCGCCCTGCCCGTGGGCAACGTCGTCGGCGTGTTCGTGCTGTCCAGGTTCTTCACCGAAGCGCGGCGGATGGCGCTGATGGCCCCCATGGCGGTGGCGGCCAGTGCGCCGCTGGTGGCCAGCGCGGCGGACCCCGGCTACGTGGCGTTGCTGCTCCTGTGGACGGTGTGCGGGGTGCTCACCGGCTACCAGGTCGCGGCCAACGCGGAGTACGTCAGGATCGCACCGCCGCAGAGCAGGGGACAGGCGGTCGGCCTGGCCTCCTCCGGCATGGTCGCCGCCCAGGGGCTGGGCATCCTGCTCGGCGGCCTCCTCGTCGAAGCGGCCGGACCGGAGCACGGCCTGGCGATCGCCGGCGCCGCCGGGCTGGTCGCGGGAGTGCCGGTGCTGCTGGCCTGGAACAGAGCCACCAAGGCGTCCCCCGGTCCACGTGATCACGATGCTCGCGCCGCTCCGGGGCCGAGGCAGCAGCCTCGTTGAGGCATCGCCGATCTACGCGGGTGCTCGGATGCCCGTCGGCACGTGCTGGACGCATCACATGGCTCAATCGCCGGTCAACGCATCGCGAAAGCTCTGGAATCGTGATGTATACGATGCTGCTGTGGAATCCACGCGGAACGATCGTGACTCGGCCCCGTCTGCCTCATTCTCCATCGCAGGTGAGAGGGCTGTTCCCGGCAGGGAGCAAGCGCGGTTCGGCACGGGGCCGCTCTCGCGCGTCGCCGCGCTGGTCTACACCCTGCTGGTCGTCGAGCTGCTGTTCCTGGTCACCGCCGCGCCAGGGCTGGCGGCGCTCGTCCTGCTCGACCGCGACGCGAGCAACATCCCGCTGGCCGCGCTGTGCGCGCTGCCCGCCGGGCCGGCGCTGTCGGCCGCCCTCTACGCGCTGCGCCACCGCAGGTCCGACCTGACGGACCTGCGTCCCGCGGCGGCGTTCTGGCGCGGTTACCGGGGCAACGTCGCCGGGGTCATGAAGATCTGGGCGCCGTGGCTGGCGGGGCTGGCCGTCGTAGGGACGAACCTGGCGAACTTCGCCGCCGCCGGCGTCCCCGGCTGGTGGGCGGTGCTGCTCGTCGCCGTCGCCGTGGCGGCGGCGCTCTGGGCCGCCGCCGCGCTGGTCATCACCTCGCTGTTCGCGTTCCGGGCGGCCGACGTCGCCCGGCTGGCGTCGTACGCGCTCGTGCGGTTCCCCGGCGTCACCGTGAGCAACCTCTGCCTCCTCGTGGTGGCGGCCGGGCTCACGCTGGTCGCCACCGAGGCGGCGGTGACTCTCCTGGCCGTCGTCTTCGCGGCGGCGCTGCTGCGCAACAGCCGCCCGATGATCGACGAGATCAGGGAGAGGTTCACCGCCTGAGGCGCCGGCGCGTCACGGGATGCGCCGGCCCCGGGCGTCTGGCACCCCCGACTTGCGGAAGAAGTAGGCGTTGACCTGGTCGCGCCACTCCTCCGCGCAGCGGAGCTGCTCGCCGAGCAGCTCCGTCACCCGCGCGTGCAGTGCCGCGTCCCCCGGCTCCGCCCGCTCCCACAGCCGCCGGCTCCCGGCCACCTCCTCGACCCCGGCGAAATGGGTGTCGTAGATGTGCTGGATGACCGTGGTGCCGTCGTGCAGCACGTGACCGTACGGGACGTGGTGGAAGAACAGCAGCAGCTCGTCGGGGCAGGTGCCGGGCGACTCGTAGACGTCGGACCACGGCTGCGGATACTGGCCGGTGAACCCGGTGCCGGACGCGCGGGTGCGGTCGACCCCGACGCCGTCGCGGTCGGCGAAGTGGTACGTGCCCCACGGCGTGTACTCGTAGCCGTCCACGTCAGGGCCGTAGTGGTGCCCGGGACGGACCATGAACCCGACGCCCAGCGGCGCCGTGTAACGCTCGTAGGTGCGCCACGAGCCGTCCATCATCGCGTGCAGCGTGCGCCGCAGCGGACCGGGGTCGCCGCCCTGCGCCGGCGCGAACGTGAGGTCGATCCACTCGTCGAGGAGGGCGTCGGGCTCCAGCCGCGGGTCCCAGGCCAGGCGGCCGAAGGCGTACAGGTTGGCCTGCGCGAGCGGATGGCCCGTCCAGTAGAAGTCGTCGCCGACGTTGGAGACCGCGACCAGGCCGCCGCCGCCGCCCGACGCCCCGACCGCCACGTCCGCCACGCTGCGCCCGGCCCTGTCCCCGGCGGCGTCCCCGGCGGCGTCCCCGTCCTCGCCTGGGCCCCACGGCCTGAACCCGAGCACCTCCTTCCACATCGGCGCCAGGTAGCACACGTGCCGCTGCTGGCCGGTGTACTCCTGCGTCACCTGCAACTCCACCGCCAGCCGGGTGGACGGCATGGCCGCGATCACCGGCGACACCGGCTCGCGCGTCTGGAAGTCCATCGGGCCGTGCTTCACCTGCAGGATCGCGTTGTCCCTGAACCGCCCGTCGAGCGGCGCGAAATGATCGTGGGCGGCGCGGGCGCGATCGGTCGACCGGTCGCGCCAGTCCTGCCGGTGGTTGTAGACGAAGGCCCGCCAGTGCACGACCCCGCCGAACGGGGCCAGGGCGTCGGCGAGCACGTTCGCGCCGTCGGCGTGGCTGCGCCCGTACGCGAACGGCCCGGGCTGGCCTTCGGAGTCGGCCTTGACCACGTACCCGCCGAAGTCGGGGATGGCGGCGTACACGTGCTCGGTGGTGCGCGCCCACCACTCCCGCACCCGCTCGTCGAGCGGGTCGGCGGTGGGCAGCCCGCCGAGCCTCATCGGCGAGGCGAAGGTGACCGACAGGTGCACCCGGATCCCGTACGGGCGCACCTCGTCGGCGATGGCGGCCACGTCGCCGAGCCGGTCGGTCAGGAGGTGGGCCTCCGTGGCGTGCACGTTGACGTTGTTCACCGTGATGGCGTTCACGCCGGTCGCGGCCAGCAGCCGCGCGTAGGCCCGTACCCTGGCCAGGTCGCCGCGGGGGCCGCCGTCCCGCCAGAAGATCGACCCGCCGGAATAGCCGCGCTCGACCTGGCCCATCACCGGATGCACGTCGACGTTGTCCCAGTGGTCGAGCATGCGCCGGCGCGCCGCGGGCCGGTGCGGCTCTGCGGGGCGCTCGCCCGCGAACGCCTCCTCGCCCAGCCTGACCACGTGGAACAGCCCGTAGAGCAGGCCGGCCGGATCGCCGGCCAGCACCACGGTGACGCCGTCGCGGCGGGCGAGCAGGTAGCCCTCCTCGCCGATGGCGGACCCGCCCTGCCCAGCCAGGACTTCCCACGCGGCTGCGAGCGCGCGGGCCACTGAGGGGCCCACTGAGGGGCCCGCGGAGGTGACGGCCGGGGGAGCCGCGCTTGAGAGCGCGAGCACGAGGTCGGGGGAGCCCGCCGCGTCCTGCTCCAGGGAGCCGCCGTGCCGGGCGCAGGCGTGCCCGACCTCCGCGCGTACGGTGCCGGTGAGGAGCCCGTCGCCGAGCACGAGGACGCGGCGCGCGCCGACCGCGCGGAACGCGCCGGGGGGAAGCCACGCGGGATGGACGTCCGCCAGTTCGGGAATGCTCACGTGTTCCTCTGTCCGCTCAACGATGGGCTGATCCGTCCGCGAATCTACCGAAAACAGATCACCCGGCGCCGCCGGGACGTCGCCCTCGACACGCGGGAGGCCGAGCGAGGTCCCCGCCTGACCGGCGGTTCCCGCGGCGCCGCCTCTTCCTTCGATGAGCGTCAAGGCATATAAGTAAGTATCTAGTTCGTTCGTTGATCGATGCGCCAGGAAGGTGAGAAGCCCATGCTCGCCACCGGCCAAGGCATGCCACGCCCTCTCGGCCGCCGCTCCGCGAGCCCTTCACCGGCGCTCGCGACGGTCTGTCTCTCCGGCACCATCGAGGACAAGCTCGCGGCCGCCTCCGCGGCGGGCTTCAGCGGGATCGAGATCTGTGAGGGCGACCTCATCGTGTCGAACTGGTCGCCGGGCCGGATCCGGCAGGAGTGCGCCGACCTCGGCCTGACGATCCATCTCTACCAGCCGTTCCATGACTTCGAGGCAGCACCGCCCGCGACTTTCGAGGCGAATCTGCGGCGGGCGGAGCGGAAGTTCGACGTGCTGGAGCAACTCGGCGCCACCACGATGGCGATCTGCTCGACGACGTCCATGGCGGCCATCGACGACGACGACCGCGCCGCGCAGCAGCTCCACACGCTGGCGGGCAGGGCCGCCCGGCGTGGCCTGCGTATCGCCTACGAGGGCCTGGCGTGGGGCCGGTTCGTGAACACCGTCGACCACGCCTGGCAGATCGTCCGGCGAGCCGACCATCCCGCGCTCGGCTTATGCCTGGACAGTTTCCACGTGTTCGCCCGCGGTGAGGACCCCGCCACGATCCGGGCCGTGCCCGGGTCGAAGGTGTTCCACCTGCAGCTCGCCGACGCACCGCGGCTGAACATGGACGTGCTGGAGTGGAGTGAGCACCACCGTTTGTTCCCCGGGCAGGGCGCTTTCGATCTGGCCGGCTTCGTCGGCCATGTCCTGGCCACCGGATACGACGGCCCGCTCTCGGTCGAGGTGTCCAACGACGTCTGCCGGCAGGCGGATCCCCGGCACGTCGCCGTCGACGCGATGCGCTCGCTGCTCTCGCTGGAGGAGACGGTCGGAACGGCCGGCCCGGCGGCGGTTCGTGAGCGCGTTCGGCTGGCCGATCTGCCGCCGGCTCCGCACCTCGGCGGTCACGTGTTCACCGAACTCGCCGTGGATGAGGTCTCCGGCCCTGTCCTCGCGCGGGCGCTCACCGCGCTCGGATTCACCCATACCGGCCAGCATCGCTCCAAGCCGGTCCAGCTGTGGTCGCAGGGCACGATCCGGCTTCTGCTGAACTTCGCCCCGCAGCGGACGGTGCCGCCGGGCACTGCGGCCATCTGCGCGCTGGCCGTGGAGAGCGCCGACCCGGCCGGTTCGGTCCGGCGCGCTGAGCGGCTGCTTGCGCCCGTGCTGCCCCGAGTCCGCCGGAGGGAGGAGGCCGATCTCGACTCCGTGGCGGCCCCCGGCGGAACGGCCGTCTTCTTCTGCCGCACCGGCGGCGACGACAACTGGCTCGACGATTTCGCCCCCACCGGCCGCGTGGACCGCGGCGACGGTCTGTTGACCGGGACGGACCATGTCTCGCTCACCGAGTCGGTCGATGACTTCGACCAGACCGCGCTCTTCTATAGCGCTGTGCTCGGCCTCCAGGCGACGCAGACCACCACGCTGCCCGCGCCGTTCGGGCTGATGCACAGCCGGGCCGCGACCGACCCGGAGCAGCGCGTCCGGATCGGTCTCAACACCGCGCCGCTACGGCGGGGCGACTGGTCGCCGGCGGTGCCGAACCCGCAGCACATCGCCTTCGGCACCGACGACGCGATCGCCGGCGCGCAGGCGTTGCGGGCACTCGGCGCGCCGCTGCTGAGGATCCCCGACAACTACTACGACGACCTCGACGCCCGCCTGGCGCTGCCACCACGACTTCTTGCGGCGATGAGGCGGCATTCCCTGCTCTACGACCGCGATCAGCACGGCGAATACCTGCACTTCTACACCGAGATGCTCGGCGCGCGAATCTTCTTCGAAGTGGTGCAGCGCGTCGGTGGGTATTCCGGCTACGGCGCTCCGAACAACGCGGCGGTGCGCATGGCCGCCCACCGCAGGCGGCGGCTGACCAGTCTGAGGGAGCCGTCCGCCCCCGCCGGCGGTGACCACGCGCACGACTATTCGCTGGCGCATCTGACGGCGCTGAGCCTGTCTCCGCCCGACCTGGTGAGCGCCGCCGCTGACGCAGGCTATCGGTACGTGGGCCTGCGCATGACCAGGGTCACTCCGCACGAGCCGCACCATCCCCTCGCCACCGACCCGGCCCTGATGAGGGCGACCAAGGTCCGTCTCGCGGCCACGGGGGTCGAGGTGCTCGACATCGAGCTCGCCCGGATCCCGCCCGAGGCCGACCCCGCGGACTTGCTGCGCTTCCTGGAAGCCGGCGCCGAGCTCGGTGCCCGCCACGTCATCTGCCAGCTCCCGGACCCGGACTTCGCCCGCAAAGCCGACCGGTTCGCACGACTGTGCGAACTGGCCGGGCCGCTCGGCCTCACCATCGATCTCGAATTCCCGTCGTGGACCCAGACCGGCGACCTCACGCAGGCCGTACGCGTCCTGCGTGAGACCCGCCGGCCCAACGCGGGCATCCTGATCGACCTGATTCACTTCGCACGCTCCGGCTCCAGCGTGGCCGAGCTGCGTGATCTGCCATCCGAGTGGTTCCGTTTCGCCCACGTCTGCGATGCCCCGGCCGAGGCGCCGGACACCCAGGAGGAGGTCGTCCATGCCGCGCGCTTCGAGCGCCTGTTCCCCGGCGAGGGCGGCCTCGACGTGCACGGCATCCTCGGCGCCCTGCCGCCCGGGATCCCGTACGCCCTGGAGATCCCCCGGGCCACCCTCGTGGCCCAGGTGGGCGCCAAGGAGCATGCCCGCCTGGCGATCACCGCGGCGCGCCGTCACCTCGACGTGGCCGCCCGGCGGACGGGCCCCACAGAGGCGGCATAGACGATCAGCAGATATGGCAACGTAACTCACTAGTACGTACATTAGTGCTGCCGGGTTTGAGTCCTGGCTGTCTACGGGCCCGCGCCGGCGCTCACGCGTCTGTCGCACCTGCTGGAAAGGGAGACGTGATGGATTCGTTCCTGGTGGGGTTGATCGGCTCGGGCATCGGCCCCTCCTTGAGCCCGCCGCTGCACGAGCAGGAGGCCGTGCACCACGGTTTGCACTACGTCTACCGGCTGCTCGACATCGATCGCGTGGGTGGTGACCTGGGCGAGCTGGTCCGCACGGCGCGGCGGTTCGGCTACGACGGGCTCAACGTCACCCACCCCTGCAAGCAGGCCGTCATCCCGTTCCTGGATGAGCTGTCGCCGGACGCCCGCATGCTCGGCGCGGTCAACACCGTGGTGTTCGACGGCGATCGGGCCATCGGCCACAACACCGACTGGACAGGCTTCGCCGAGTCGTTCGCCCGCGGCCTGCCCGACGCGCCGACCAGCCGGATCGTGCAGCTCGGCGCCGGGGGAGCGGGGGCCGCGGTGGCGCACGCCATGCTCACCATGGGAGCCGACCGGATCACCGTCGTCGACGCCGACGTGGCGCGGGCTCGCGCCCTCGCTGGTGAGCTGGCCGCCCGGTATGGCGCCGGGCGCGCCCGCTTCGCGGCCCAGGCCGAGCTGCCGGAGCAGCTGGAGCGGGCGGAGGGACTGGTGCACGCGACCCCGACCGGCATGGCCCGCCATCCGGGCCTGCCGCTGCCTGCCGAGTTGCTCCACCCCCGGCTGTGGGTGGCCGACATCGTCTACCGGCCGCTGGAGACCGAGTTGCTCAAGCAGGCCAGGGCGCTCGGCTGCCGCACGCTGGACGGCGGCGGCATGGTCGTCTTCCAGGCCGTGCACGCGTTCAGGCTGTTCACCGGCAGGGAGCCGGACGCCGAGCGGATGCTCGCCCACCTGACCGACCTGATCGCCGTCTGAAGAGGAGAAAGCGTGCGCAAGTCCATCGCCACCGTGTCCGTGAGCGGCACGCTGGCCGAGAAGCTGGAGGCCATCGCAGCCGCCGGGTTCGACGGGGTGGAGATCTTCGAGAATGATCTGCTGGCCAGTCCCCTGCCGCCGGAGGAGGTGCGGGCCAGGGCCGCCGACCTCGGCCTCGGCATCGACCTCTACCAGCCCTTCCGCGACTTCGAGGCGGTGGACGCCGGCACGCTGGCGCGCAACCTGCGCCGGGCCGAGCACAAGTTCCGGGTGATGGAGCGGCTCGGCGCGGACCTGCTGCTGGTCTGCTCGAACGTCTCGCCCGACGCGATCGCCGGGGACGAACAGGCGGCCGAGCAGCTCCGGCTGCTGGCCGAGCGGGCCGCCGGCCACGGCATCCGCATCGCCTACGAGGCGCTGGCCTGGGGCCGGCATGTCAGCGAGTACCTGCACGCCTGGCGCGTCGCGCGGTTGGCCGACCATCCCGGCCTTGGCGTGTGCCTGGACAGCTTCCACATCCTCTCGCGCGGTTCCGACCCCATCGGCATCGAGGCCATCCCCGGCGACAAGATCTTCTTCCTGCAGCTCGCCGATGCACCCCCGCCCGCCATGGACGTGCTGCAATGGAGCCGCCACTACCGCTGCTTCCCCGGGCAGGGCACCTTCGACCTGACCGGGCTGGTGGCCAGCGTGCTGCGCGCGGGCTACACCGGGCCGCTGTCGCTGGAGGTGTTCAACGACGTCTTCCGCCAGGCGTCGGCGGAGCGCACCGCGCTGGACGGCATGCGCTCGCTGATCGCCCTGGAGCAGAGCCTGCGCGGCGAGACGCATCCGGCCGCCCCCACGGGGTTCGCCTTCGCCGAGCTGTCCGGCACAGGGCCGGTGGGCAGGCTGCTGGGCGTGCTCGGCTTCGCGCGCACGGGCACGCACCCCACCAAGCCGGTCGAGCTGTGGGAGCAGGGCGGCGCGCGGCTGCTGCTCAGCGCCGCCACCACCACCACCGCCACCACCACCACCGCCACCGGCCCCGCGCTCATCGCCATCGGCCTCGACAGCCCCGATCCGGCCGGCGCGGCCGAGCACGCCGAGTCGCTGCTCTCGCCGGTGCTGCCCCGCGAGCGCGCCCCCGAGGAGGCCAAGCTGGAAGCGGTGGCCGCGCCGGACGGCACCGAGATCTTCTTCTGCGACCAGGCCTGGCTCGCCGACTTCGCCCCGGCCGGGCCGGTGCCGGGCCCGGTCACCGGCATCGACCACGTCGCGCTCGCCCAGCCGTGGCACCACTTCGACGAGGCACAGTCGTTCTACCGCAGCGTGCTGGGCCTGCGCCCGCAGGAGAGCCTGGAGGTGCCCGACCCGTACGGGATGTTGCGCAGCAAGGCCATGTCGGGGCCCGGCGGCGCCGTGCGCATGGTGATGAACATCGCCCAGGTGGGGGCCGACCACCTCCCGCGGCAACACGTCGCGCTGGCCTGCGACGACGTCGTGGCCGTCGCCCGGAGGCTGAGGAGCGAGCATCCCGGCCTGCTCCTGCCCATCCCGGGCAACTACTACGACGACCTGGAGGCGCGCCACGAGGCCGATCCCGAGCTGCGCCGCCTCGGCGTGCTGTACGACCGGGACGAGCACGGCGGCGAGTTCCTGCACCTGTACACCGTCACGGTGGGGCGGGTCTTCTTCGAGCTCGTGCAGCGCGCCGGCGGCTACCAGGGCTACGGCGCCGCCAACGCCCCCATCCGGCTCGCCATGCAACATGCGGCAGGTCACTAGGATGGGCTGGTGACCTCTCAGCCCGCCGCCCCCGAACGCCAGCGGGACCCTGACCGCACCAAGGCGGAGATCCTCGTGGTCGCGCAGCAGGAGTTCGCCCGCCACGGCTACGCGGGGGCGCGGGTCGATGAGATCGCCGCCCGCATGCGGACCACCAAGCGCATGATCTATTACTACTTCGGCAGCAAGGAACGGCTCTACATCGCCGTCCTGGAGAAGGCCTACGCCGAGGTGCGCGAGATGGAGCGGGCCATCGAGGTGGAGCACCTGGCTCCGCTGGAGGCCATCCGCACGCTGGCCGAGCTGACCTTCGACCACCACGACCTGCACCGCGAATTCATCAAGCTGGTGACGATCGAGAACATCCACCAGGCCGAGCACATCCGCAAGTCACCGGCGCTGGCCGGCCTGGGCACGCCCGTGCTCGACCTCATCGAGACGATTCTCGACGCGGGCACGGTGAGCGGCGACTTCGTCACCGACGCCGACGCCATCGACGTGCACATGCTGATCAGCTCGTTCTGCTTCTTCCGGGTGGCCAACCAGCACACCTTCGGAGCGCTGTTCGGGCGCGACATGACCGCGCCCGAACACCGTGGCCGGCTGCGGCGGATGGTGGGGGACGCGGTCGTGGCCTATCTGCGCGGCGCGGGCGCCTGATCCCGGCCGGCGGGCCCTGGCTCGTGATCGCCGGCCGTGACCCGCCGGTGCCCGCACGTTTCCCGCTCCTGAGCCCCGACGTCGCGCCGATCAGCCCGTGACCTCGACCTTCCCGGTCGGGCGCGGGCTGTGGCAGTCGTTGAAGAAATACTCCCCCGGTTTCGTGAAGGTGTATTGGAACGACTCGCCCGGCCTGAGCCGTACATCGAACAGTCCCTCGAAGAACTGGGTGGCCCCGTGCACGTGCACGTTGTCCGGCGGGTTGACGAACGTCACCGTGGTCCCCGCCGGCACCCGCAGGTGGGTGGGCGCCATGGCGTTCACGGCCGTGGACTCGACCGCGCCCACCTGCCCGCCGGCGTAGACGCGGGCGAGCACGACCGTGTCGTTCACGACGGACCCGTCCACCGGCCCGCCTGAGACCGGCCGGCGCACCACGGGCGGGGGCGGCGCGGTGGCAGGGGACACCCGTCCGCCGAGCTTGAAAGCCCACAGGTGGTCGCCGCGCGGAGCGGAGTTGCCGTAGGGGATGCCCGTGCCGCCGGCGTAGACGGCGACGTACTGCTCGCCGTCCACCTCGTACGCGATGGGGCTGCTGCTGATGGCCGCGCCGGTCTGCCAGCGCCACAGCTCGCGGCCGTCGCGGGCGTCCAGGCAGAGCAGGTTGCCGTCGGGCTGGCCGATGAACAGCAGATCGGAGGCGGTGGTGAGGATGCCGTTGCCGTGCGCCAGCGAGTAGGGCAGGTTCTTCTTCCAGCGCACCCGGTTGGTGGAGGGGTCCACCGCCACGACGCCGCCGGTCATGTACTCGCCCGGCGGGCGCAGCCCGTTGGAGGACTCGGTGAGGGAGTGGGCGGCGGCCACGTACCCGAAGCCGGTGTAGACGAGCCCGGTGCTGTGGCTGTAGGACTGGTGGCTCCAGTCGGCGCCGCCGCCGTGGCCGGGGATGGTGAGGATCGGCTCGTCCCAGTGCGGCGTGTACAGCGCGCCGATGGTGTAGTTCGGCACCGCTCGGTGCGGGAGACCGGGCAGTTGCGTGCCCAGCGGCTGCCACACCGGCTTCAGCTCCGTCCAGCCGCCCTGGCGTGGGAAGGGCTGCGTCGGCCACGTCTTCTGCCGCGGCTCCTGCGGCACGGGCAACTCGTCGATGCCGAGAGGGGCGGAGCCGTCGGCCCGGTCGAGGATGTAGTACATGCCGGTCTTGCTGCCGTACACGACGAGCTTGCGCATCCGGCCGCGCACGCGGGCGTCCACCAGCACCGGCGCCATGACGTTGTCCATGTCCCAGATGTCGTGGTGGACGGACTGGAAGTGCCAGCGGTGGGCGCCGGTCTTCAGATCCATGGCCACGATCGAGTTGGCGAACAGGTTCTGCCCGCCGCGCTCGGAGCCGTCCTGCGACGACCTGCTGCCCCTGGCGTTGCCGAACGTCCAGTAGACCAGGCCGAGCTCGGCGTCGATCGCGCAGTGCATCCACGGTGTCGCGCCGCCGGCCTGCCAGGAGTCGCCCTCCCAGGTGCCGCCGCCGACCTCGCCTGGAGCCGCGGTGCCCCAGAAGTGCCAGACCAGGTCGCCGGTCCCGGCGTCGAAGGCGAGGGCCGCGCCGCGAGGCCCGTCGTTGGTGCCGCAGTAGAGCATGCCGTCGTGGTAGGTGACGGCCACCTTCTCCAGGTTGCCGTAGCCGTTGTGCTGCCGTTCCCAGAGAACCCGGCCGGTGCGCTGGTCGAGGGCGATCAGCCAGTTGCCGTTGGCGCAGGTGTACACCTTGCCGGCGCCGACCGCGACGCCGCGGCGGGTGACCGCGCCGCGCGTCTGCTCGTACTTCCATATCGTCGCCCCGGTACGGCCGTCCACCGCGACGACGTTGCCCAGCGCCGATTCGATGTAGAGAACGCCGTCCACGGCCACCGTGGAGCTCTGGCTGTTGCCGGATGCCAGGCCGCCCTCGATGTTGTTCACCCACGCGGCGCGCAGCCGTCTGATGGTGCCACGGTGAAGGTCGCGCAGCCGGCTGTGGTTCTGATTGGCCAGGTTTCCGCCGATCTTCGGGAAATCCCGATCGGAGCGCTTGGTGGCTGCCGATGCCGGGGCCTGCCCGGCTCCCGCAAGGGCGACGGCGGCAACGGCGCCCGCGAGTAACTCTCTGCGACGAACCATGAGCATCCCCTAACGTTCCATTCTGTGGACTCTTGTATCCGTGTGATGCATAGATCGCGTCTCATTGCTTGTCAACGGACCATTTGAACCGTCTAGCGGACCTCGATTCTCGCGTGTCATGACGGTTTCAGCCCCGCCGGGCATCAGACGAGTCACGGACTCACCCCCGGTCGACCGTCAGGAGAAGAACTCCCCGTGCCGCGGGCGGCGAGCCGGAGCGGGCCGTCACAGGCCGAGATAGATGCGCCGGACCTGGGGGTCGTTTCTCAGCTCGGCGGAGGTGCCCGTTGCGGCGATCACGCCGTTCTCCATGACCAGGCAGGTGGTGGTGACATCGAAGGTGAGCTTGGCGTTCTGCTCGACGAGCAGGATGGCCAGGCCGTCGGCGTTGAGCCGCTTGAGCACGCCGGCGATCTCGGCGACGAGAATCGGCGACAACCCCATCGAGGGCTCGTCCAGGAGCATCACCTGGGGCCGGCACATCAGCGCCCGGCCCACCGCCAGCATCTGCTGCTGCCCGCCGGACAGCGCGCCCGCCAGCCGGTGGCGCATCTCGCCCAGCACCGGGAACAGCTCGTACACCTCGTCGACAGGGGTGCGTTTCCAGCTCTTGGTGTACGCGCCGAGCAGGAGGTTCTTCTCCACCGTGAGGCCTGGGAAGACGTGCCTGCCCTCGGGGACGTATCCGATGCCGTGCCTGACCAGCGTGTGCGCGGGCGCGCGCAGCAGGTCGTGGTCGCCGAAGCGGATGGCCCTGGCCTGACGCGGGGCCAGCCCCATGACGGCCTTGAGCGTGGAGGACTTGCCCGCGCCGTTGGCGCCGATGATGCCCAGCGACTGGCCGGCTTCGAGGGTGAAGGAGACCTCGTGGGTGGCGCGGACACCGCCGTAGTGCACTGACAGTCCTTCGACGGTGAGCGTGGTCATCGGGTCGCCTCCTCCACCGCGGCCTCCGCGGTCTCCTCGGTCGGTGCAGCCATCGAGTCACCGAGGTAGGCGGCCACCACGTCCGGGTGCACGGCCACCTCGGCGGGCGGCCCATCGGCGATGACCTTGCCGCTGGACAGCACCGTGACCTGGTCGCACAGGGACATGACCAGCCCCATGTGGTGCTCGATGATGATCACGGTGACGCCCGAGTCCCTGATGGAGCGCACGATCTCGGCGAGCTGCCGCACCTCCTCGCCGTTCAGCCCGGCGGCGGGCTCGTCGAGCAGGAGCAGGGTGGGGGACATGGCCATGGCGCGGGCCAGTTCGATGCGGCGCTGGATCCCGTACGGCAGTGAGCGCGGCTCGGCGTCGGCGACCTCGGTGAGCCCGAAGCGTTCGATGAGCTCCTCCGCCCTGCGGCGCAGCGTCCGTTCCTGGCCCAGCACCTTCCACGGCAGGATCGGGTAGCGCCAGATCCAGAAGGCGCGGGTGCGGTCAAGGGCGAGCAGCAGGTTCTCGCGCACGCTGAGATCCTCGAACAGGCGCAGGTTCTGGAACGTGCGCGCCACGCCGCGCTGCGAGAGCCGGTAAGGCGCCAGCCCCGTCACCCCGCGGCCGCGCAACTCGACCGACCCCTGCGTGGCCGTGTAGAAGCCACTGATCACATTGAACAGCGTCGTCTTGCCCGAGCCGTTCGGGCCGACGATTCCGCGGATCTGACCGGTGGGAACGGTGAGGGACACCGCATCGAGGGCGACCAGTCCCTTGAACCGCATCGTCACCTCCCGGACCTCCAGCGCGGCCTGCCCGTCGACGACGGACGCGGCGTCGTAGGGCAGGAACGGGCCCAGCTGAGCCCGCGAGGCGCCGGTGCGCCGGCGCACCAGGTGCCTGATCTGGCCGGGCAGGCCCGCCAGGCCCTTGGGAGCGAAGACCACCACGAGCACGACCACCAGGCCGTAGCCGAGCTGGGCGTAGCCGGAGGCGTCCAACAGGGCCTCTCTGATCAGGGAAAGCCCGATCGCGCCGACGACGCAGCCCAGGATGCTGCTCCGGCCGCCGATGATGACCATGGCGAGCAGCAGGAACATGTTGGCGATGTTGAACGACTCGGGGGCGACGAAGCGGATGAGCCCGGCGTACAGGATGCCGGCCACGCCTCCGTACAGTCCGGACAGCACGAACGCGGTCATGCGCAGCAGCGGGATCTCCGCGCCCAGCGAGCCTGCGGCCAGGTCGTCGTCGCGCATCGCGCGCAGCCGGCGGCCCAGCGGCGAGCGGGTGACCAGCAGCGCGAAGGCCAGCGCGACCGCGAAGACGATCACCTCGACGTAGTAGAACAGGTAGCCGCTGGACAGGTCGATGCCGAACATGGGCGGCACCGGGATGTCGCTGATGCCCTCGGCGCGGCCCGCGATCGTGGAGTTGGTGACCCAGTTGGTGAAGGCCAGCGCGAGGCCGAGGGTGACGATGCCCAGGTAGTGCGACTGCATGCGCAGCGCCGGGATGCCGGTCAGCACGCCGAACACCACCGCGGTCAGCAGCGCCAGCACGGCCGCCGTCCAGAAGCCGAGCCCGGCCTCGGTGGTCAGGATGGCCACCGTGTAGGCGCCGACGCCGAAGAAGGCGACCTGGGCCAGATTGATCTGCCCGGCCACGCCCATCGTCAGGCCGAGCCCGATGGCCAGGATCGCGAAGATGATCGCGACGTCGGCGACGTGGATGGCGTAGCCGCCCAGGCCGTAGGGCAGCAGCCAGGCCGCGACCGCGGCGATGGCGATGAGCACCAGACGTTTCATGCGCGGTTCACCGTTGCCTCTCCGAAGATGCCGGTGGGGCGGATCATCACGATCACCGCGAACACCAGGAAGGTCACGAGTTCGGAGTACTCCTGGAAGTTGCCGGCGGCGAAGGCGTCGAGCAGGCCGAAGGCCAGGCCGCCGACGATCGCGCCCGGCATGCTGCCGAACCCGCCGAGCATGGCCGCGGCGAAGCCCTTGATGCCGAGCGTGCCGCCCATGGTCGGGTTGACGTACAGCAGGGGCCCGATGAGGCTGCCGGCCAGCGCGGCCAGGCCGGCGCCGATCCCGAAGGCCAGGGCGTTGCTGCGGCCGACGTGGATGCCGCACGCGGTGGCGGCCTGGTGGTCCATGGCGGCTGCCTGCATGGCCGCGCCGCGCTTGGTGCGCTGCAGGAACAGCGCCAGCAGCCCGGTCGCGGCGGCGGCGACGGCGATGACGAGCAGGCTGTAGGCGGGGATGCGGATGCCGCCCAGGTCGATCGGCCCCGTCGCGACCGGCGACGGCACGGCGTGCCCGGTCGCGCCCCAGACGAGCACCGCGCCCGCCTCCAGGACGGCGCCGAAGCCGATCGTGCCGATCAGCATCAGCGTGAAGTCCTTGTTCTCCAGCGGCCGCAGGAAGCGCTCGATCACCAAGCCGATCAGGCCGGTGACCGCGATCGCCACCACGACGGCCACGGCGAACGGCAGCTTGCTGGCCATGTAGAAGGTGGAGGCGGCGTACGCGCCGATCATCACGACGCTGCCGTGGGCGAAGTTGACCAGGCCCATGGTGCGGTAGACGATCGAGAAGCCCATCGCCACCAGCGCGTACACCGCCCCGAAGGTGATCCCGCCGATCAGGGTCTGAAGGAAGACCTGCACGTCAGCTCGCGGCCTCGGGCACGACCTTGCCGTCCTTGACCAGGCCGATCTTGGTCTCGTGGATGCCGACGCCGTTGGCGTCGTAGTTGTAGGTGCCGAGCAGCCCGGCGCGCTTGGCGCCGCGGATGGCGTCGGCCAGTTTCCGACCGCCCTCGCCGCCCGTCTGCTTGAGGGCCTCGACGAGGATGGACGCGCCGTCGTAGGCCTTGGCCACGTGCATGCGGGCGTCCTCATCGTAGACGGACTTGTACTTGGCGGCGAACTCCTCGATCTGCGGGCTGGCCTCGTTGCTCAGGTAGGGGGAGCTGACGATGGTGCCTTCGGCGTTCTCCGAGCCGGCCGTGGTCGCGTACACGTCGGTGCCCACGGGGGCGCCACCGGCGAAGACCGCCTTGATGCCGAGCTCGCGGGCCTGTTTGGCGATCAGCCCTGACTGGACCTCCTCGGCGCCGATGAACAGCACCTCCGGGTCCTGCTCGCGGATCTTGGCGAGGTTGGAGTTGAAGTCCTTCTGGTCGGGGGTGACGACCTCGTCGGCCAGCGGGGTGACGTTCCTGATCTTGAGCGAGGCCAGGAACGCGTCATGCTCGCCGGCCCCGTACGCGCCGTTGTTGCTGATCAGCGCGATCTCCTTCATGCCCTTGTCGTCCACCAGGTGCTTGGCCAGCGTCTCGTCGAAGGTGACGCTGGTCGGCGCGTTGAGGAACAGGAACGGGCTGCCCAGCTCGGCGAGCTTGGGCGACTGGCCCGAGGTGATGTTGGGGATCTTGGCGTCCTTCAGGATGGGCGCCATGGCCAGGGTCACCGCGCTCTCGGCGGTGCCGAGCATGGCGATGTAGCCTTCGGCGGCGATCTTTCTGGCCACGTTCGTGCCCACGGTCGGGTCGCCCTGGCTGTCGAACAGGTCGAGCTGAATCTGCCGTCCGTTGACGCCCCCTGCCTTGTTGGCCTCGTCGATGGCGAGTTTGACGCCCTTGTGCTCCCACTGGCCGAGCGAGCTGAGCTGGCCGCTCTGCGCGTTGACGTTGGCGATCTTGATCGGGCCGGTGGCCGTGGCTGCGGTGTCGGCTTGCTGGCCGGGCGGGGCACAGGCGGCGACGGTGATCAGGGCCGCTGCTGCGATGGAGAATCTCGTGAAACGCACGGTTCACCTCGTCGGGGGGTAGGTGAGTCTCAATTCACGGACTAGTACGTTCGTTATAAGTGACAGGAACGGTTGAGGGAATCTCGAACTTACAACGGTTTCAGCCCTTCAGTCGGTGAAGAGACCCTGGTATATGTCCGTGATGTTCCAGTGGCCGGGCGTCGGAACCGGCTCGTTCACCATCGGCACATCGATCACGGCGGGTCGTCGGTTCGTGATGGCCTCGTGTAGCGCTGTTCCGAGATCGTCGGGCGTGGCCACCGTATGCCCGTCGGCCCCGCAGGCTCGGGCGAGTGCGGCGAAACCGGGGCTGTAGGGCCGCCCGGCGGGATCGACGAAGTCGCAGCCGTGGCTGCGGCCGAAGTGCGCCGACTGCAGGTCGGAGATCGTGCCGTGGGAGCGGTTGTTCATCACTACGAAGATCACCGGAGTGCCCTGCTCGACCGCCAGCGGCAGCGAGGGGAGCTGTGCGCTCATGCCGCCGTCGCCGACCAGCGCCACCACGACGGCCTCAGGCCGGGCCAGCTGCACGCCCACGGCGGCGGCCGGGCCGAAGCCCATGGTGGAGGCGCCGCCCGGGGTGATGAAGCGGCCCTCGGCGGGCAGCTCGTAGCACCGCGCCACGCCGTTCTTGTTCCAGCCCACGTCGGTGACCAGGAACGCGTCCGGCGGCAACGCGTCCCGCAGGTCCTTCAGGATGCGCTCGGGCCGCAGCGGGAAGTCCGCGCTCCCGCCGCGTTCCCGGCTGGCCGAGAACAGCTCCGATCGAGCCTGCTGGATCTGCTTGCGAAGCTCGGGCCTCGAACGTGCGGCGTGAGACGTGGCGGCATCGGCGATCGCCTCGACCGCGAGCCGGACGTCGGCGACCGCGCCGATGGCGGCGGGGTAGTTGCGGCCGATCTCGGCCGGGTCGATGTCGATCTGGATGAGCGTGCTGCCGGAGAGGTCCCATGTGAAGCGGGGATCCCAAGAGCTGGCGTCGGTCTCGGCGAAGCGGGTGGCGAGCGCCAGCACCACGTCCGCCTCGCGGGCGTAGGCGTTGGTGAGCTCCAGTCCCCAGAAGCCGGGCATACCGAGGAGCAGCGGGTGCGCGTCGGGCACGGTCCCCTTGGCCATGAGCGAGTGGACGATGGGAAGGTCCAAGTGCTCGGCCAGCCGGATCAGGGCCTCGGGCCTGTCGCGCAGCCCGCCGCCCACGTAGATCAGCGGCCGCTCCGCCGCGGCCAAGCGGGCGGCGATCAGCTCGGCCGTGTCCTGCGGCAGCCCGGGCGGCGCCGCGCGGCTGATCGGCGGATACGGTGCGGCGGGACGGGACAAGACGTCCATCGGCACGTTCACCAGCACGGCGCCCGGACGTCCCGCCGTGGCCGTCCAGAAGGCGCGCTCGACGAAGCGGCCGAGGTCCTGGGCCCGGTGCACGTTCCAGGCCCGCTTGACGAACGGCCGGAACACGCTCGCCTGGTCGGCGTCGGCGTGCAGGTTGATCTCCTGGTGGGGATGCCGGCCCTGGTAGTAGGACGGGATGTCGCCGGAGATCACCACCATCGGCACCGAGTCCAGCGCGGCCGTCATGACGCCGGTGGCCGCGTTGGTCAGGCCGGGCCCGACGTGGACCAGCAGGACTCCCGGCTTGCCGGAGGCCCGGGCGTAGCCGTCGGCGGCGTGCGCGGCGGCCTGCTCGTGGCGGCCGATGACGAAGCGGATGCGGCTGTCGGCCAGCGCGTCCAGAACGGCGATGTTCGTGTGGCCGCACGTGCCGAAGACGTACTCGACGCCGAGCTCCTCGAGTTGGGCGACGAGGGCGTGAGCGGCTGTGGTGGTCAACGGTCTCCCCAGATGGTCAGGCCTTTGAGCATGAGCGTCTTGGTCACGGTGAAGTCTTCGATCATCCAGCGCGGCGACTCGCGGCCGATGCCGGAGTCCTTCACCCCGCCGAACGGGACGTGGTCGAGCCGGAAGTTGGAGGAGCCGTTGACGACCAGGCCGCCGACCTCCAGCTCGCGCCAGGCGGTGATGACGCGGCGGACGTCGTGGGTGAACAGCCCGGCCTGCAACCCGTACGCGCTGCGGTTGCACGCCTCGATCACAGCGTCGAAGTCGTTGTAGGGCAGCACGGCGACCAGGGCGCCGAACACCTCCTCGCGAACCACCCGGGCCTCGGCGGGCGGTGCGACGACGACGGTCGGCGCCATCACGGCGCCGTCGCGCGTGCCGCCGGCCGTCACCCTGGCGCCCTGACCGGCGGCCTCAGCGGTCCAGCGGACCACCCGCTCGGCCGCGTCGTCGTCCACCATGGAGCCGACGTCGGTCGCCGGATCCAGGGGATCGCCCACGACCAGGCCTTTGACCTGCGCGGTCAGCTCCTGCGAGAACTCCTCGAAGCGGCTGTGGTGCACGTACACGCGCTGGACGGAGATGCAGCTCTGCCCGGAGTTGCTGTAGCCGGTCCGCGCGCAGGCGGACGCCGCCTCCGCGATGTCGGCGTCCTCGCAGACGATGGTGGCGGCGTTGCCGCCGAGTTCCAGCATCACCCGTTTCGGCCCGGCGGCGTGGGCGACGGCGTGGCCGGCCGTGACGCTGCCCGTGAAGCTCACGACGGCGATCTCCGGCGCGGCGCACAGCCGCGCGCCCAGCTCCCCGCCCCCGTGCAGGACCTGCACCGCCTCCACCGGCATGCCGGCCTCCAGCATCAGCTCGACCAGGGCGGTCGAAACCGCGGGGGCCTGCGGCGGCGGCTTGACGATCGTGGTGTTGCCGGCCGCGAAGGAGGCTGCGAGCTTGTGCGCGAGCAGGTTCGCGGGCGCGTTGAACGGCGTGATCGCCAGCACCGGGCCCGCGGGCGCCCGCTGGGTGATCGCGGTGTTGCCCACCCCGCGGCCCCAGCCCGCCACGGGCAGCACCTCGCCGCCGATCATCCTCGCCTCAGCCGCGGCGACGGACAGGGTGTCCGCGACACGCACGATTTCACCACGCCCGTCCTTGAGGGGTTTGCCCAGCTCCAACGCCAGCAGCCCTGCGAGGCGGTCCCCCTGCGCCGTGACCGCGGCCGCGGCGCGTTCCAGGACGCCGGCCCGGGTGGCGGGCGCCAGCCGCGCGACACGTCCGGCCGCCTGCCGCGCGTAGGCCAGGGCCGCGTCGACGTCGCCGGGTGGGGTGGTTCGTGCCCGGCTCACGACCTCCCGCAGGTAGGGGCCGACGCGGTCGGCGTGCTCTCCGCTGGTCAACCACTCCCCGGCGACTAAGCACCTGGCTTCGTTGATGGTGTTCATGGTCGACGACTCCCATCGATCCGCGCAGTGGTTCTCAAACTCCGCAGTGTGGATTGCCTCACGGTATGAGCATGCCGAAGGTTCTGGCAAGGGGGTCGGGTAATCCACTTGATGGTTCTTATGGACCGCTATGCGGACTGGGTGTTAGCGTACGGACCACATGAGAAGGTGAGCGGCAGATTCGCCTTCAACTCACAAGTGAGGATCCGTGCCTTCATCCATTCCTGCGGAGCCCGGGGAGAGCGGGGGCGTGCGCAGCGTCCAGCGCGCGTTCGACATCCTCTCCCTGCTCACCGAGGATCGCCGGACGCTGACGATCCGCGAGGTCGTCGACGAGACCGGACTGGCCAAGACCACGGCTCTGCGGCTGTTGCAGACGCTTGAGCACATGGGCCTGCTGTGGGCCACGCCCAAGGGCTACACGGCCGGGCCGGCGCTGTGGCGCTGGGCCCACCTGGCCCGATCGGCGTGGGAACTGCCGCCTGAGACCGTCCAGCTCATGCGTGAGCTGGGCATCCGGCATCGCGAGACCGTCAACCTCTACGTGCTGCGCGACACGCACCGCATCTGCATCGCCCAGCAGGAGAGCCCGCAGCCGCTGCGCCACGTGGTGCGGGTCGGCGACGAGCTGCCCCTGTGGGCGGGGGCCTCCTCCAAGATCCTGCTGAAGGACGCCTCGGAGCGGCTGCTCCAGCGGGTGGCCCGCTCCTCTCCCGACGGCGCGGCACACCTGGCCACGTTGCGGAGCTGGATCGACGAGGCGGCACACGCGGGGTACGCGGTGAGCCACGGCGAGCGCGAGCCCGGCCTGTCGGCGGTCGCGGTCCCGGTCACGGGCGGTTCGCGAGCGACCGTGGCGGCGCTGACGCTCAGCGGCCCCACCGTCCGCTTCACCGAAGAGCGTGTCGGGAAATTCGCCGCAGATCTGCGCGAGGCCGCGAAGCGCATGTCGGAGCGCGGGTTCGACCATCCACTGACCTGACCTATGGAGCGTGAATGCAGCAGTTGCCACTGGACGGCGTCAAGGTCGTGGACCTGACCAACGTACTGGCCGGGCCGTACTGCAGTTACCAGCTGATGTTGTTCGGCGCGGAAGTGGTCAAGGTGGAGCTGCCCGGCGCAGGGGACCTCGCCCGGCGGCTCGGACCCGACCCGGAGCTCAATCGGGAGCAGATGGGGGCCTCCTTCCTCGCCCAGAACGCCGGCAAGAGGTCGGTCGAGCTCGACCTCAAGAGCCCGGCAGGGCGGGCCGCCTTCGAGTCGCTGGTGGCCGGGGCCGACGTCCTGCTGGAGAACTTCCGCGCCGACGTGCTGGCGAGGCTCGGCTACGGCTGGGACCGCCTGCGCGAACTCAACCATGGCCTGGTCTACTGCGCGATCTCCGGCTTCGGCCAGAGCGGACCGATGAGCGGGGCGCCCGCCTACGACCAGATCATCCAGGGGCTGTCCGGCATGATGAGCGTCACCGGCACGCCCGACACCGCGCCACTGCGGGTGGGTTTCCCCATCTGCGACACCATCGGCGGGCTGATGGCCGCGCTGGCGGTGTCCGCCGCGCTGGCCGGGCGCCACCGCACAGGGCAGGGCTGCTTCCTGGACCTGTCGATGCTGGAGGCGTCGATCTCGGCTATGGGCTGGACGGTGTCGAACTACCTCATCAGCGGCGTGGAGCCGGAGCCGATGGGCGACCAGAACGCCACCGCCGCCCCCTCGGGCACGTTCGAGACCGCCGACGGGCCGCTCAACATCGCCGCCAACCAGCAGCCTCAGTTCGAGACGCTGTGCCGGCTCGTCGGGCGGCCCGACCTGCCCGCCGATCCGCGCTTCGCCGAGCGGGAAGCGCGCAAGACCCACCGGCGGGAGCTCAACCGGGAGCTCAACCAGGCGCTACGGGCCAAGACCGCACTGGAATGGGAGGAGATCCTTTCCCGCGAGGGCGTGCCCGCCGCCCGAATCCTCACCGTCCCCCAAGCGCTCACACTCGACCAGGTGCGTCACCGGGGCTTTCTGACAGAGGTGCCGTTCGCCGGAGCGGACGAGCGGCGGGTCACGGTGACGGGGAACGGTGTCGTCGTCGACGGCGTCGCCCTGCGCCCGCGCGGGCCGGCCCCGCTGCTGGGCGAGCACAACGACGAGTTCGGGGCCGGGTCATGAGCGAGCCGGCCAGGACCGGGGAGGCCGCCCCCGCGGCAGGCCGCGCCCCCGAGACCGCGGTGGCCGACTGGTGGGCGACAGCGGTGTCGCGGATCGAGCCCGACGTCATCGAGCTGCGCGGGCGGCCGGTCCAGGATCTCATCGGGCGGATCGGCTTCGTCGAGATGATCTGGCTCATGCTCCGCGGCGAGCGCCCCGACCCGCGCAGGGCGGCGCTGCTGGAGGCGGCCCTGGTCTCCTCGGTCGACCACGGGCCGCACGCGCCGTCCATCGCCGTCGCCCGGATGGCCGTGACATGCGGGGTGGGGCTCAACAATGCCGTTGCCACAGGCGTCAACCTGCTCGGCGACGTGCACGGCGGCGCGGGCGAGCAGTGCGTGGCCTTGCTCGAGGAGGTGGTCGCCGACGGCGACGTGGCCGCCGTGGTCGCCCGCCGGCGCTCGCGGGACAAATACCTGCCGGGGTTCGGCCATCGTTTCCACACGCGCGATCCACGCCGGGATCCGCTCCTGGACCTGGTGTCCGAGGCCGTCACGGCTGGAGTGGTGCCGGGCGCACACCTGCGAGCCGCGATCGAGGTCGAGCGGCTGATCGCACCGGTGCCGATGAACATCGACGGCGCGACCGCCGTGGTCTACGCCGAACTGGGCTTCCCCGCGCCGCTGGCGCGCGGGCTCTTCGTGCTCAGCAGATCTGTCGGCATCCTGGCGCACGCCTGGGAGGAAGCCGGGCAGGGACGGCGCAACAAGGGGCCGATGCCGCCGTCCGTGCTGCCTACCTGGCTCTGAGCGTGGGAAGGGGAGACCCGCTGCGGTGGATCTCCCTTCCCGCGGTCCCGGCGCGCCTTGCCGGGTGTGCGCAAGAGCTTGTTCCCGCGAAGATCCGTGGTTACGCTCAAGCTCCCCCAGTGGACCTATCGATCCGCCTGGTGGATCGAAATGCGAGGTGTCCATGCGCAGCCGACTCTCCATCGCCACCGCCGCCGCAGCGGCGGCCGTCCTGCTCACCGCCACCGCCCCCAGCTCCGCCGCCTCTCCCGAAGGGGCGCGCAACCTCGGTGATCCCGACTACGGGGTCTGCCGGGGCACCGACCCCCGCTGCTATCACGACTGGGGCAACTTCGACCCCTCCGAGGGTTACAGGCTGCTCGTCTACAGCCGCACCGCCGGCCCGCGTCACGCCCACCTCGGCACCCCGCTCGCCCCTGGCATGAACCCGCCGCTCAACGACGACAACGTCGCCGTCAAGGCGATGGTCGAGCTGGGCCGGGAGAACGGCTTCACCGTCGACCACACCGAGGACGTCGCCCAGCTCGCCTCGGCCGGGCGGCTCCTGAACTACAACGCGGTGATGTTCCTCAGCACCACCCGCGACGCCCTCGACGACGCCGCCCAGACCGCGCTGCGCCAGTACGTCCGCGCGGGCGGCGGCTTCATCGGCGTGCACAACGCCTTCGGCACCGAGTACAACTGGCCCTGGTACGAGGGCCTGCTCGGCAACGCCAACTTCTACGACCACAGCGCCAACCAGCCTGGCACCGTGGTCACCGTGAACCGCCGCGACGCCTCCACCCAGGGGCTACCCCGCACCTGGGCCTTCTCCGACGAGTGGTACAACCTCGTCCCCGCGCCCACTCACGTCCGGGTGCTGGCCGAAGTGGACGAGAACACGCTGGCCCGCGGGGTACGCGGCAACCTCGGGCACCCCGGCCACGGCAGGCATCATCCCGTGAGCTGGTGTCAGTACTACGACGGCGGCAAGGCCTGGCTGACCACCCTCGGGCATGACGTCAAGGCGTGGACCGATGAGCCCATGGAGGGCGACCGGTATTTCGTCCAGCACCTGCTGGGAGGTGTCAAGTCCGTCCTCGGCATGGCTCCGTTCTGCCGCTGAGATCGGCGATCGGAACGCACGTCCCCTTCGCCTCCGGTCAGAGGATGTGGCCGGAGGCGAAGGCGTGGCTGCGGCGCACCAGCTCCCACACCGTCTCCAGCTCGTCGTCGTCGCGCGGGCCGTACACCATGATCAGAGTGGGCGGGCAGCGGCCCTCCAGCACCAGCGGGTGGAACTCGCCCCACCCTCGTGCCACGGCCTCGGCGGCGTCCCGCTCGGGCAGCAGCAGGTGCAGGCTCCCGTCGGACGCGCCGTGCAGGTGGGCGAACTCGGTGCTGCCGCGGACGAACGCCGGGCCGGGCCCGAGCGCGTGCTCCGGGTCCAGGTGCAGCGCGCGGGTCTCCGGCAGGGAGACGACGCTGGCGCCGGTGCGTACGTGGCCGAGCCCGGCCATCCGCCGCCACAATTCTTCCTGCAGCTGCACCGGCGCGATCTGGTCGAGCTGCTGGTGCGGGATCTCGGGAAAGGTGGCGGGACGGTCGCCGCACCGCTCCCGCAACGTGGATATCGCTGCTTCTTGACTGCTCGCACTGCTCACACTGAGTAATCATACATGTGCGATATGTAGCGACATAGGGGTGTGCGCCTCCGACTGACCGTCACGCCGTGATGTCTGATCCCGTCAGGTAGTGCTGCACCACCGGGCCGATCTCCCGCACCAAGGTCTCGGTGTCGGCCTCGGCCATCGGCGGGAGCCGCAGGACGTAGCGGGTGAGTGCCAGGCCCAGCAGCTGCGTGCTGATCAACCCCGCCCGGAGCGCCGCCCCCTCGGCCCCGGTCAGCCGGGCCACCTGCGAGGCGATCTGGCCGGCGAACACCTCCCGCATGCGCTCGGCGGCCATGGGGTTGGTGCTCGCGGAACGGAGCAGCAGGATCAGCACGTCGTCGGACAGGTCGCCCTCCCAGCGTGCCAGGAAGTGGCGCACGAGCAGCTCGCCGAGCCGGTCGAGCGGCGGGTCCTCGACCCGGTCGAGCCGCAGGTCGACGTCCACGGCGGCGCTGAACAGCCCGGCCTTGCTCCCGTAGTAGCGCATGACCATCGACGGGTCGACGCCCACCTGCGCGGCGACGGCCCTGATCGTCATGCCCTCGAAGCCCCGCTCGATGAGGAGTTTCCTGGCGGCCGAGAGGATGGAGGTCCGTGTGGCGGCCGATCGCTCGGTGAAAGCCATGACAACGATTGTAGGCCAACACTCGTACGCACTTTCCTGGGCACGGGTGGCGCCGGATCTCCGATGAAGCTCCTCCCGGATGATCGCCGATCGCCAGGAGGCCGCATGACGATTCCCGCGCCCGGCGCCACGGGCACGCCGGCCGCCCCGTTCGACCTCGCCCGCCGGCTGGCCGGGGCTCGGGATGAAACTTTCACCGCGGGAACCCGCAGGTCGGCGGGCATGCCTCCGAGGGCCGGTTGACGGTGGCCCCGGCGCGTGCGATCAAAGCTCGAACAGCGACGACCAGCCTTCGAGTAAGGCGGATCTCCCAACGAACTCGGCTATCCCGGCAGCGTCACACCCATTGGGAAAGCGCTTACCAAAGAGGAGGACGACCTTGACACGTGACCCTCGTTCCAGGCGATGGCGCCGGCTGCCGGCGACCCTCGCCGCCATGTTGACGGCCGTGCTGACGGCCGTGCTGACGGCCACGGTGGGCGCCATCGCCGTGGCGCCGCTCCCGGCGCAGGCGGCCAGCGTCGACACCAACGCGTGGTACGTGCTGGTCAACCGGCACAGCGGCAAGGCCCTCGACCTGTACGACTTCGCGACCAACGACGGCGCGCCGATCGTGCAGTGGGCCCGCAACGACGGCAACCAGCAGCAGTGGCAGTTCGTCAGCTCCGGCAGCGGCTACTACCGGCTCAAGTCCCGCCTCAGCGGCAAGGTGCTGGACGTCTACGAGTGGTCGACCGAGGGCGGCGCGCAGATCGTCCAGTGGGCCGACCTGAACGCCGCCAACCAGCAGTTCCGCCTGGCCGACTCCGACGGCGGCCACGTCCGGCTGATCAACCGCAACAGCGGCAAGGCGCTGGAGGTGTGGGAGTGGGGCACCGGTGACGGCGCCAGGATCTCCCAGTGGGACGACCTCGGCGGCGCCAACCAGCAGTGGCGGCTCGTCAAGATGGGCAGCGGCGGCGGAGGCGGCGACGGCAGCGGCGAGTGGCCCTCCGACACCGGCAGCGTGCACATCACCGAGACCCGTGACGTGGGCACGTTCTTCGACGGCGGCATGAAGCGCTACTACGGCATCGGCGACGGCGGACAGGGGGAGAGCCAGGATCCGATGTTCGTCGTGGACAACGGCGGCACCATCCAGAACGTCATCATCGACGCCCCGGCCGGCGACGGCATCCACTGCGAGGGCTCGTGCACGATCCGCAACGTGTGGTGGAACGACGTCGGTGAGGACGCCGCGACGTTCAGGTCGTCCAGCTCGTCGGCCACCTACCTGGTGGACGGCGGAGGCGCCAAGTCCGCCTCCGACAAGGTGTTCCAGCACAACGGCGCCGGCACGCTGACCATCAGGGACTTCCAGGTGCACAACGCGGGCAAGCTCTACCGCGCCTGCGGCAACTGCTCCAGCTCCTACCAGCGCCACGTGGTCATGGACGGCGTCACCGCCCGCTCGACCGACGTGCTGGCCGGCATCAACACGAACTGGGGCGACACGGCCCGCTTCAGCAGGATCACGGTGTACGGCGACGACACCACGATCTGCGAGAAGTACCGGGGCGTCCCGAAGGGCGACGAGCCGGAGAAGATCGGCGAGGGGGCGGATGGCGTGAACTGCCTCTACTCCTCCTCCGACATCACCTGGCGCTAGTCACCGAGGGGCCCCGAGCGAGCTCGGGGCCCCTCCCGCCTGCTTTCCTGCCGGCCCGCCCAGGACGACACGGACCGGCCAGGCGGCGGCCGCCGAACGTGCGGAGCTCCAGCGGTCACGCGCGCAGCACGTCACGTGCCCGCGCCAGCGTGGCGAGGGCACGCGGGAAACCGGTGAGGAGGCCGGCCAGCACGTCGACGGCGGAGGCCACCACCTGTGCCGGGATGCCGCGCGCCGTGTGGATGCCCGCCATCCACCTCAGGAACGAGGAGAAGAGTTCGGGATCGTCGACATACAGGGAGGCCCGCAGGTAGTCGACGATGCGGGCGATGTCCTCGGCGGTCTGCCCGACCTGCCGCTCGGTGTAGGCCGCCATCTCGGGCACGTGCCGGCCCAGCTCGTCCATGACGCCTCTCACGAGGGCGGGAGCCGACCGGTCCAGCCGCGTGTACTCGGGTCCGGCGAGGTGCGGCGGTCCGCCGGGGGCGGTCCTGCGCGGCAGCGGCCCGGCGGCCAGGAGATCCGCGGCGGCACGGGCGTCGGGCGCCCAGTCGTCGGCGCCCAGCAGCCGGGCGTAACGGCCGTCGTGGCCGAAGGCGGCTCCGCCCGCCAGCACGGGGGTGCCCGCCGCCTGGCAGGCGGTGATGGCCGCGTGCGCGGCGGGCAGCCGGATCGCGAGCGAGCTGGACAGCGCCGCCGCGTCCGGGTTCGTCCGGTGCAGGTGCGCGACCAGGTGGCGCGTGGCGATCTGCGCGCCCAGGTAGTCGACGTGCCAGCCGTTCACCCGCAGCACCTCGCTCAGCAACCGCGCGGGGAACGCGTGCCATTCGCCGTCGATGCACGCCACCGCGACCCGGCCCCTGCCCGGCGCCCGGCTCTGCCTCATGGCCGGGTGGTGGGCCAGGGCGTCGAGCACACGTTCGTTCACCGCGGTCGCGGTGTGCTCCTGGGCGACGGTGACGCGGTTGGCCGCCCACTCGTGGCCGACCCGGGCCTGCACGGCGGCGACGACGTCCATCAGCAGGGTCTCCACGGGGACGCCGGCGTCGATGGCGGCCGTCGCCGCGTCGATCGCGGCGTACTGGTCGCCCGCCATCGCCGCCGCCCACAACGTGTCGACGTGGTTCCCGATGCCGGCGTTCACGGGAGCCGCTCTCCTGCCGCGCCGGGTGGGACGTCGCGGCAGGCCGTGATGGCGACCACCGCCATGTCGTCGTGCTCGCCGCCGCCGACCCACTCCGATGCCAGCATCTCGACGCGTTCGGCCAGCGCCTCCGGAGGCATGCCGGCGCACTGCGCGAGCTGCTCGCACAGGCGTTCGTCGCCGAAGAACTCGTCGCCGAGCGGGCCGCCCCTGGCCTCGATGATGCCGTCGCTGTAGAGCAGGCACGTCTCGCCGGGCTCCAGCTCCACCGAGGCGGTGGCGCTGGTGATGTGCTCCAGCAGGCCGATCAGCGTGCCGACGGTCGTGACCGTCTCGACGCGGCCGTCGTTACGCAGGATCAGCGGTGGCGGATGCCCGGCGCTGGTCAGCCGCAACTCGACGCGGGTGCCGCGGCGCCTGAACGAGGCGAGGACGAGGGTGACGAAGCGGGTCGGGACGCCGTCGGCGATGAGGACGTCGTTCAGCAGCTCGAGCACGCGGTGGTGGTCGTCCGCCAGGGCCGACAGGGCCCGCAGGGTGTTGCGGATCCTGCCGGTGAGCACGGCGGCCTCCAGCCCTTTGCCGGACACGTCGCCGAGCACCACGAGCGACTCGCCCCCCGCGCCCGCGACGGGATGCACGTCGTAGAAGTCGCCGCCGATCCGCTCCCCGGCGCCCGCGGGCCGGTATCGGGCCGCCACCTCCGCACCCTCCAGCCGCGGCGGGGGAGGCGGCAGCAGCTCGGCCATCAGGGTCTCGGTGATGGCCTCCTGCTCGGCGTACAGGCGGGCGACCGAGATCGCCGCACCCGCCCACGCGGTCAGCAGCCTCGCGAACACCGCCTCGTTGTCCGAGAAGCCGGCCTCCCGCTCGCGCCGCAGCAGCACCAGCGCGCCCGCGTGCAGGCCGCGGCCGGGCAGGGAGGCCAGCGCGACCGAGCCGATGTCCCCGGACCCGTCACTGAGCACCCAGCCGGGAGCGTCGGCCGGATCGATCCAGCGGGCGGGCACCGGCGGGAAACCTTGCAGCGCCTCGTCGAGGCCCGGGACCGCGCGTGGATCGATGGCCGCGCTCTCGCGGGCCACCCGGCCTCTCGCGTCGGAGCGCACGATCACGAACCTGCGGCGGGGCATCGGCAACACGACCAGCGCGGCGTCGGCGAGCCGCCGGGCGGCCAGGCGCGCCGTCGTCTCCAGGCAGCGGTCGAGGTTCAGGGAGGACAGCAGCTCCCCGGACGCCTCGACCATGTACGTCGTCCACTGGCGCTCGGCGTGCAGCGCCTCGGCGGTCCGCCGGCAGCCGGTCATCCCGGCCGGCCCGGCGGGAAACGCGTCATGAGCCCGCGAGCGTCGTACCCCACCATCCAGATCGTGCCCCGTCCCCGACCGCTGTCCGAATCGTCACTCTACGGGCAGCAGGGCACGGGACCCTTCACGTCATATCCTTTCTTTCCGTATCTTTCACCTGCACCGGTGCAGGACGGCCCGCCGGAGGCGATCGAGCTCGTCGCGGCAACCATCGAGGGCGTGACGCTCGTCGAGATCAAGAACTGACCGGTGTCGTGGCGCGGCTCGCGCGGCGGAGCTAAGGTCGTGCCGTGAGGGATGAGGAGCAGGCAAACCTGGTCACGGGGGTCGGGGTGATCGACCGGGCGGTCGCCATCCTCGACACCGTCGAGCGCGCCCCGATGAGCGCCACCGAGCTGGCCCGCCACCTCGGCCTGTCCGTCCCGACCGCGCAGCGGCTGGCCGCGTCCATGGTCAAGCACGGGTTGTTGCGCCGTGACCCGCAGGGGCGCTACCACGTCGGGCGGCGCTTCACCTCCTCGGGCCTGATCACGGTCTCCGGCCCCGTGCTCGACGACCTGCGCGCGCGCACGGGGGAGACGGCGGCCATCTGGGTGCGGCGCGGCGATCACCGGCTCTGCGTGGCCAGCGCGGAGTCCGAGGCCGAGCTGCGTGCCTCCCTGCCCGTCGGCTCGCGCCTGCCGCTGGCCGGGCGCGGCTCGGCGGCGCGCATCCTGGAGGTCGGCGACCCGCCGGATCCCGCGCGTCCCGAGCGGCGCTGGCTCGAGAGCGTCTCCGAGCGCATGCTGGGGCTGAGCTCGGTCAGCGCGCCCGTGCGGGTCAACGACGAGGTGGTGGCGGCTCTCTGCCTGTCCGCCCCGCTGTCGAGGGTCAGCCGGGAAGGGCCCGGCCACCAGTACGGCGACCTCGTCGTGGCCGCCGCCGAGCGCATCGAGAAGCTGATCGTGTCCGGCTGACGGCCCTGCACGAAGCCGGCCGTGTCCCGCTGAGGGGGTTCCTCGCGAAGCTCATCGTGTCCGGCTGAGCGCCGCTCACGCGAGCGCGTGGGCGATGTGGCGCGTCGACCGGTAGAGGTCGCGGTAGAGGTGGTAGAGCCGGTCGTAGTCGGCGGCCGCGCCCGCGTCGGGCTCGACCGTGGCGACGGCCGGGTTCCAGCCCTCGCCGGCCACGCCGCACGCCCGGGCGGCCAGCATGGCGTCGCCGTACGCCGCGCCGACCGTGTGCGCGGGCAGCACCTGCGGCTGCTGCAGCACGTCCGACACGATCTGGGTCCACAACCCGCCCCGCGTGCCGCCGCCGACCGCCACGAGCCTCCTGCCCGCGCCGCCCGCGGCGCGCATGGCCTCCAGGTTGTGCCGCACGCCGAAGGCTGTGGCCTCCAGCGCCGCCCTGTAGAGGTGGCCGCGCCCGTGCCGCAGGGTCATCCCGATGAGCGTGCCGCGCGCGTCCGGGTCGAAGAGCGGCGTGCGCTCCCCGGCGAAGTACGGCAACATGAGCAGCCCCTCCGCGCCACGCCCGGCGGCCGCGGCCTCGGCGGTGAGCTCCTCGAACGACGCGCCGGTCAGGTCGCGCAACCATCCGGTGATCGCCCCCGAGGTGGCCATCCCCGCCGCCAGGTTGTACGTCCCCGGCGCGACCCCGGCGGTCCCCCACAGGTGCGGCGAGGCGGCCCGCGCGGCGAGCACCTCGACGATGAACATGGTGCTCCCGTACATCAGCATGACGTCGCCCGGCGCGGTGACGCCCGCGCTGTGGGCCTCCGCCCAGGCGTCGATGGTGCCGGCGACGACCGGGATCCCGGCGGGCAGCCCGGTGCCGGCCGCGGCGGCGGGCGTGACCGTGCCGACGGTCTCGCCGCTCCACGCGAGCGCGGGCAGCTCCAGCCCGGGCGCGATGCCGGCGGCCCATTCGGCGATCCACGTGTGGGCGCGGGTGTCGTAGAGGGGCGTGCACTGGCTGGCCGAGTGGTGGTCGAGCACGTACGCGCCGGTCAGACGGTACGCCAGCCAGGAGTGCGCCATGAACACGCGCCGGGTGCGCTCCCACACGCCGGGTTCGTGGCCCCGCAGCCATTCCAGTTTCGGCCCGGCCGCCTGCGAGGTGAGCGGCGACCCGCACCTGTCCATGATCGCGGCTTCGCCGTACCGCTCGGTCTGGGCGGCGATCTCGGCGGTGGCGCGGGTGTCCACGCCGTAGAGGATGGCCGGGCGCAGCGGCGTGCCGTCGGCGTCGCAGGGCAGGACGCACGGTCCGATGCCGCTCAGCCCGAGCGCGGCGACGTCAGGGCGGGCCAGCTCCCCGGCGATGGCCAGGAAGTCGGCCCACCAGACCTCGTCCGCGTCGTGCTCGAACCAGCCGGGCCGGGGCGTGGCGGTGCGGTGCTCGCGCACCGCCGTGGCCACCACCGTCCCGTCGGGCGCCACCAGCACGCCTTTGGAGCTCGCGGTGCCGATGTCGATGCCGAGGAACATCAGCCCTGTCCCGACAGGTCGTACTTCTTGTAGAGCTCGGCCGCGTTGTCCTTGGTGACCTGCGTCGTGCCGAGCACCTGCTTCTTGTCCACCTCCTGGCCGTGGAGGATCTTGTTGACGGTCTCGGCCGCCTCCTCCGCGCCCGTCGGGTAGATGAACGTGGCCGAGAGCTGGCCGAGCTGCACGGCGCGGATGCCGCCGTCGGGGATGGCCAGGCCGTCGATGCCGATGAACTTGATCTGCTCGGCCTTGCCCGCGGCCTGGGCCGCCAGGTAGGCGCCGAGCGCCATGGGGTCGTTGTGCCCGTACACGAGGTCGATCTTCTCGTGCTGGGCCAGCCACTGCTGCATGATCGGGGTGGCCTGTTCCTTCAGCCACTTGCCCTCGCGGTCGGCGATGATCTTGATCTTGGGATTGGCCGCGATGGCCTCGCGGAAGCCCTTGTCGCGGTCGATCTGCGGCTGGTTGGACATGATGCCGCGCAGCTCGACGATGGTGCCGCCGTCGGGCAGCAGCTTGACCGCCTCCTCGCCCGCCTTCTTGCCGATGAGCACGTTGTCGCCGCCGATGAAGGCGGTGTAGCAGTCGGTGTTCACCGTGCGGTCGAGGATGATGACCGGGATCTTGGCCTGGCACGCCTGCTCCACTGCCGCCGTCAGCGGCGCGGGCTCGGTGGGGGAGACGATGAGCGCGTCGACCTTCTGCGTGATGAAGTTCTGGACCTGGGAGACCTGCGTGGCGCTCGACTGCTTGGCGTCGGCGATCGGCAGCAGCTCGATATCCGGATATTTCTTCATGAAGTGCTGCAGCTGCAGGTTGAGCTGCGCCCGGTACGGCTCGGCGTTGTTCGACTGCGAGTAGCCGACGACGAACGTCTTCTTCTCACCGCCGTCCGCCGACGTCGACGGGCCGGGCGCCTTCGACGCGCACGCCGCGGCGAGAACCGCGCACAGCGCGATGGTGATGGCCTTCTTCACGATCGAGACCCTCCTCGGAAGAACTTGAAGAGATCGGGACGCTGCAGGACCACCGCCACGACGACGATCAGCCCCTTGATGACGAGCTGCCAGTTGTCGCTGACCGCGTTGAGCCCCAGCACGTTGTCCAGCAGCGTCAGGATGAGGGCGCCGACGAACGTGCCCGCGATGGTCCCCCTGCCGCCCGCCAGCGACGCGCCGCCGATGACCGCGGCGGCGATGGCGTCCAGCTCGTACGACTGCCCGGCCTGCGGGTCGGCCGAGGCGCTGTAGGCGGCGTCGATGGGCCCCGCGAACCCGGCGAGCATGCCCGACAGCGTGAACACCGCGATCGTGATCGCCGTGACGTTGACCCCGGACAGGCGGGCCGCGGTGGGGTTGCCGCCGACCGCGTACACGTGCCGGCCGAACCGGGTCTTCGTCAGGATCAGGTGGAAGACCACGCAGACCACGATGAAGGCCAGCACCGGGTAGTAGATCCGGTCGAACAGGTTGTGCCCCGGCGTGCCGAACAGCTGGAACGCCTCCGCCTGCGGCGTCAGCTTCCCGTCGGGGCCGGCGATCTGGGTGCCGACGCTGACGTTGTCACTGACCTGCCGGTCCAGGCCGCGTACGACGGACAACATGGCCAGCGTCATGACGAACGACTGGATGCGCAGCCAGGCCGTGCCCGCGCCGTTCAGGAAGCCGAAGAACGCACCCACCACCATGCAGATCGGCACGATCTGCCACGGCTCCAGCGAATGCTTCGACAACATCATCGCCGCCGTCATCGAGGCGATGCCGAGCAGCGAGCCGACGGACAGGTCGATGCCGCCGGTCAGGATCACCAGCGTGACGCCGACGGCCAGGATGCCGCGCGAGGCGAAGGCGCCGACGGCGTTGGTGAGGTTCGTCTCGTTGAGAAAGATGTCGCCCTTCGTGGCGATACCGACCGCAAGGATCAGGACCAGGCCGATGTAGGCCTGGGCCGCGCCGAGGGCGGAGAACGTGCGCCGCAGCCGGTTCTCGCCCGGTGGCTTCGCGGGCGTGGGCGGCGCGGTCTTGGTCGTCATGGGGTCGTCACCTTTTGTCGTGCCATGGCGGCTTCGAGAATCGCCTCCTGCGTGGGGTTCTCCGTTCGGGAGAACTCCGCGGTGATCCGGCCCTCGCACAGCACGAGGATGCGGTCGCACATGGCGAGCAGCTCGGGCAGCTCCGACGAGGCCACCAGCACGCCCTTGCCGCCGGCGGCCAGCGAGGACATCAGCGCGTGGATCTCCGCCTTGGCCCCCACGTCGATGCCGCGGGTGGGCTCGTCCATGAGGATCAGCGACGGCGAGGTCAGCAGCCACTTGGCCAGCACGACCTTCTGCTGGTTGCCGCCGGACAGGTTCCCGACGGTGAACCGGGTGCCGGGCGCCTTGACCCGCAGCTCGGTCACCTGCCGCTCGACGGCCGCCTGCTCGCGGCGGGCGTCCACCATGCCGAAGCGCAGGAACCGCCCGAGCGAGGGCAGGCCGGCGTTGAAGGCGATGCTGTTGCCCAGCACCAGGCTCTGCGCCTTGCGGTCCTCGGCGACGAGCGCGACGCCGCGCCGGATCGCGCCCTTCGGGCTTCGCGGGCGGTACGGCCGCCCGCCCAGGCTCATCGAGCCCGCGGCCGGCCGGTGCATCCCGAAGATCGTTTCCAGCAGCTCGCTGCGGCCCGCGCCCATCAGGCCGGCCACGCCGACGATCTCGCCCGCCCGTACGGACACGGAGACCTCGCGCAACGGGGTACGGCCGGTGCCGGGCTCGCCCGGCACCGACAACCCCTCGACCTTCAGCAGCTCCCCTCCGGTGCTTCCGCCGTCCGCCCGCGGGAACATCTCGCCCAGCGGCCGGCCGACCATCATCCGGATCAGCTCGTCCCGGTCCACCTCCGAGCGTTCGCCGACGTACGTGCCGTCGCGCAGCACGACCACCCGGTCGGCGATCTCGTCCAGCTCCTCCAGGCGGTGCGAGATGTAGATGACGGCCACGCCGCGCCCGGTCAGGTCGCGGATGACCGTGTACAGCCGCCGCACCTCCGCGTCGGCCAGGGCCGAGGTCGGCTCGTCCATGACCAGGACGCGGACGTTCTGCGACAGCGCCTTGGCCACCTCGATGAGCTGGCGTTCGGCGATCTTGCACTGCTTGATGAGCCGGCGCGGCGACAGGTCGAGGCCGAGACCGCGCAGCAGCTCCGCGGTCCGTGCCTCCATGGCCTTCCTGTCGAGGATCGCGCGCTCCCTGCCGAGGAAGATGTTGTCCGCGACGGACAGCTCGGGCACGAGGTTGAGCTCCTGGTGGATCATCGCGATCCCGTGCCGGCGCGCGTCCTTGGGCGAGTGGATGCGCGCCGCCTGCCCGCCGATCTCGATCTCGCCCTCGTACTCCTTGAACACGCCGGCCAGGATGTTCATCAGCGTCGACTTTCCGGCGCCGTTCTCTCCGAGGAGGGCCACCACCTCGCCCTCCGCCACGGTGAGCGAGACCCCGTCGAGGGCCCGCACGCCGGGGAAGGACTTGCCGATGGCCCGCATCGTCAGAACGGTCACCGCAGACTCCACGCGGTGTAGGAGGCGGCCGACCAGGGCGTCTTCGGCGTGAGCCGGACCGTGATCTCGCCGCGGCCCCGGGTCGCGCTCGCCGGGATCTGGTAGGTGTCCTCCAGCCACCTGCGGCTCTCGTTGCCGAGCGGCTGCGTCCAGTCGGGCAGCCGGTGCCCGTTGACGGTGACCTCGGCGCGCTGCCCGGCGCGGCTCTGGTCACTCGTCCGCCGCAGCTCGACGCCCTTGTCGCCGCGGTCGATCCGCAGTCTGAAGGAGACCGGGCCCTCGGTGACGCGCTGGGTGGCCTTCAGCGTGTCGGCGTTCTCCAGATCGCCCTCGAACGCGGACTCCAGCGTGGTGACCTCGCCCTGGCCGGTGTAGCGGTGGGCCCGCTCGCTGGCCGGGTCGCCCACCGTCAGGGCGTCGGTCTTCCTGGCGGCCGCCCTGCCGGAGCCGTACCAGTAGGCGGTGGAGGAGTAGACGCCCTCGACGTTGTTGGTCCAGCCGTGCTCGATGTCGAACGTGATCGAGCTGCCGAACGGCACCGCGTCGCCGATCATCAGCCGGTAGGCGCTGGTGCAGTCGCTCTCCTCCGGGCAGCCGGTGGCCGGGGCCAGGTGCACGGGATTGCCGTGGAAGGGCGTGTTGAAGGTCTCCCTGTTGAAGTACCAGCCCGCCTGGTAGAAGTCCTCGCTGCCGGTGCCGTGGATCTGCGGGGTGCGCGAGCCGTCCACGTGGACGCGCTCGTCGCCCTCCAGGTAGTTGCGGTTGGTCGGGCCGCGCATGGTGTGGCTGACCCCGACGAACTTGCCCTGGCCGGTGGCCTTGAGGAAGGGCCAGCTCTTGCCGGGGGTGGTGGCGCCGGCGTGCGACTGCGCCCCGAAATAACCGACATTTCGTGCCATGGGACGGTGGGCCGACGTGACCGACGCCTCACCCTCGATCGCCCGGCCGGTGCCGTTGTGGAGCTCGACCGTCGCGCCCTTCCCGTACGGCATCGGCCACCAGGCCGACATCGTGCTCGTCTCGGCGTCGACGGCGTACATCAGCGACTTGACCGGCATCATCGCGTGCCCGCTGCCGAAGAACTCGCCGACCGGCGCGTCCACGGTGCGCCTGCCGTCGAAGGCGATCCGCAGCCGCAGCCCCTGCAGCACCTCCTGGGCCGCCCTGACCCTGGCGAGCTCGTCCTCCTCCATCGGGAAGGCGAAGGTCCGCTCGCCCTGCCAGGTCTGCGCGGCGATCGTGTAGCCGTGCGCCGCCTCGTCCGCCGCGTCGCCCACGTCCACGGTGTCGGTGCGCTCGCCGCCGCTGTCCACCCAGTACGTGAACTCGTTGTAGTCGAGGTCCGCCGACTGGAACACGTTCTTGATCGTGATCTGTGCCTTGCCCCTGGTCGCGCTCGCCGGCAGGTCGACGGACTCCTCGGCCCACATGCCCGAGGCGCCGACCTTGCTCGGCGGCCACTGGGCCACCTCCTGACCGTCCACCAGCACCTTGGCGACCTGCTTGCCGATGGCGGGGTCGATGCGCCGGGTCAGCCGCACCCCGTCGTTCCCGGGGTCGATCTTGACGGTGAACTCGCTGGAGCCGTCCTTGCCGAACGCCCGGCCCTCGTCGGCCTCGGTCTCGGGCAGGACCTGCTCGGCCTGGGGCAGCCGGAGCCTGATCTGAGACAGCAGGCCGGAGCCCTGCGTGCGGGCGAGCCGTACCGACCTGCCGGGGCCGAGGTCGATCGCGGTGTCGTGGGTGCGCGCGCCCGGGAGCGCGGGCTTGGGGTCGCCGCCGGCCCTGAGCCGGTCGATCACGTCCTGCGCCTTGTCGGACGGGTCGAACGTGCGCACGCCCTCGGCGTCGGCGAACGTGCGGTAGGAGACGTGGTGGAAGAGCGGGTTGTGCTCGGTCGTGATGCGCATCGACTCCCGGTACGGCATCGGCACCTCGACGTAGACGCCGCCCGAGCTCTGGTCGGCGTTGCCCACGAGGGGATGGACGAAAGGCGCGCCGAGCTTGCCGTTCACCAGGTCCTGCAGGCTCGCCTCGACGACCTTGCGGCCGTCCAGCTCGATGGTGATCGTGCCCGTCTTCGTGACGTCGCCGCCGTCCCTGGTGAACCAGATGGCCTGCACCTCGCCGGCGCCGGTGTGCTCGGCGATCACGCAACCATGGCCGGAGGTGTGCAGGCAGGAGTACGTGCCCTCGAACCCGTCGTTGTTGTCGGCCGTGCGGTCGAAGCTGGAGAACTGTTTGGTCTGCACGCCGGTCGTCAGCTCCGGCAGCCGGTCGAGCCGCCGGTAGACGTCCCACCCGACCAGGCCCTTGTCCGGAACCGGCTGCGCCTGCGCGGGTGCCGCCAACGCCCCGGCCGCCAGGACGGCCGCCAGCAGGATCGTGTTAAGCCGCATCGCCGAACCCCTCGAACTCGACACCCAGTTGTGCGCAGACCGCCCGCAGTTCGGCGACGTGGTCGCCGGGAACGGCGTGGATGTGGTTGGAGCCGAACCGCCCGAGGAACTCGGTGGCCGGTACGTGCAGCCTGGTGAACGCGTGCGGCCACTCGAACGTCGACTGCCTGGCCATGGCCTCGTTCGTGGCGTCGTCGTACAGCTCGAAGTCGCCGCGCATCACGTGCATGCGATAGGCGCCGTCCCTGCGGGTGAGCCGGGCGAACGTGGCGGCGCCGGGCGCGGCCAGGTGGTGCACGCTGGCGCCGCCGGCGGGGAAGAAGAACACCTCGGGGTAGAAGTGCGTCCTCGCCAGGTTCTCGGCGGGGTCGTCGGAGCGGGCGGCGTACCAGGTGGCGTGCTGGCCGGAGTTGCACAGGTCCCACACGTCCTTGTCGGCGTGGTAGTGCCGCACGTCGGCGAACAGGACCGGGTCGCCGCTCAGCAGCTTGAGGATCTGCATGCTCAGCGCGCCGTCCATGTCGGCCTCGGTCGCGCAGACGTGCGTCTCCTTCGGGCCCTCCCAGTCGTAGGGGTCGTTGAGGAAGGACTCGGCGATGTCCATCGTGCAGAAGTGGGTGGTCAGCTCGGGCTGGCCCTTGATGCCGGAGAAGTCCAGCTTCCACTCGTCGATGAGCTCGCGCATCGCGTAGTACGTACGGATCTGCCGTTCGAGCAGGTCAGGTGTGAGCTGCTTGCCGTCGTAGTGGACGTTGCCCTTGGTCTCCAGCCATTCGCGAGCCTCCTCCACCCGGGTCTGGGACGCGTTCTCGCTGCGGCGCACGATCTCCCACTGGTCGATCTCCTCGACGTCCACGCCGAAGGTGCGCATCCACTGGTCAGTGTTGGCGACGGCGGTGTACATGCCCATGGGCCGGCCGCCGATCCGGCCGAACGTCGATCCGCGCAGCCCTCGGACGGCCCGCGCGGCGCGCACCTCGGTCAGCACGCGGCTCTTCACGGCGGGGTCCTCGATGTCGCCCCAGGCCCGTGCGTGCACCCTGCCGATCTGGTCAAGACCGCCGCCGCCGGCCAGCATGCCGACCATGCCCGGCTGGGCGGGGTCGATGTTGGCCATCAGCAGCAGCGGCCCCGGAGTGGCCTCGGCGGCGAGCATGGTGAAATGCGGGAAGGCCCAGACCGCGTAGTTGAAGATCGTCAGGTCGGGCCGCTGATCGGCGAGCCGGCGGGCCTGGGAGGTGGCCAGCTCGCTGGTCGACACGATCTCCGGAGCCACGATCACCTCGTGCCCCTCCTTGCGCAACGCCTCCGCCAGGGCGGTGGTGGCGGCGTCGATGTGATCCACAAGATCGCGGGCGACGAAGTCGCGCCCGTCCGAGATGCTCAGCACTCCGATTCGTGCCACGGGTGGTTGACCTCCATGTTCAGAAATCGATTGCTCAGAAATCGATTTCCACCCAAGCTAGATCTCACCTCTTGGACCGTCAATGCCGCTTCACATCACAGAATGGCAACAGTGACCGCCTGGTAGCGCTACCGCGTACGAGCAGCGGAAAGGCCGGCGCGGGGCGGCGCCGGCCCGGGTGTGGCGGGGAGGTCAGCCGGCGCGGGGGCTGGAGCTCTCGCGGGGGTGCAGCTCCGTCTGCAGCACCATGCGGGCGGCCGGCCTGGCCGGGTTGTCGATGCGGTCGGCGAGCAGCTGCGCGGCCGCCCGCCCCAGTTCGTACGTCGGCTGCCGCACCGTGCTCAGCCCCGGGCGGAACAGCCGCGCCCAGGGGATGTCGTCGAAGCCGATCACCCCGACCTGGCCCGGGATGGCCACGCCGCGATCCACGAGGCACTCCACGGCCCCCACGGTCATCAGGTTGTTCGCCCCGAACACCGCGTCGATCTCGACCCCTTCGTCCAGGAGCGCCGCCATGGCCGAGTAGCCGCCCTCCTCGCGGAAGTCGGCGTGGCGGATCAGGGAACGGTCCGACGGCAGCCCGAAGGCCCGCAGCGCCCGCTGGTAGCCGCGCAGCCGCCGCGTCGCCGTG
This sequence comes from Nonomuraea sp. NPDC049378, assembly GCF_055586745.1. Classification (NCBI taxonomy): domain Bacteria; kingdom Bacillati; phylum Actinomycetota; class Actinomycetes; order Streptosporangiales; family Streptosporangiaceae; genus Nonomuraea; species Nonomuraea sp. NPDC049378. The sequence goes on along the minus strand of NZ_JBVJHP010000007.1, from coordinate 58,510 downwards.
GACATCCGGCGCGGGCCGGTGATGCAGGCGATGCGGCGGTAGCCCGACTCCAGCAGGTGCGCGGTGGCCATCTCCGCGCCCTTCTCGTTGTCCACCAGCACGGCGTCGACCTCGGTCTCGGCCAGCTCGCGGTCGATGGTCACCACGGCGGTGCCGGCGGCGACCAGGGAGCTGATGTCGGTGGAGTCGTCGGCGGGGGAGATGATCACGCCGGCCATGTTGTCGGCCAGCGCCACCGCGATGTACTCGGCCTCCCTGGCGCGGTTCTCGTCGGTGTTGCACAACACGACCGAGTAGCCGAACTGCCGCCCGCCGTCCTCCACCCCGCGCACGAGCGAGGTGAAGAACGGGTTGCCGACGTCGGAGATGAGCACCGCCCACAGCGTGGTCTGCCGGCGCCTGAGGTTGCGCGCGACGCCGTTGGGCCGGTAGCCCAGCTCCCTGACGGCCGCGTGGACGCGGGCCGCGAGCTCGGGGTTGACCGTGGAACGGCCGTTGAGCACGCGGGAGACCGTCGCGGCGGAGACCCCGGCGTGTCGCGCGACATCTTGGATTTTGAGCAACCTCGTCCCATCTCGTGGCAGGCCCGGCAGCTGAGCTACGGCAGTCTATCGCGGTGCCTGGAAATCGATTACTACCGGGGTGGGAACGGCAGCCGCTGCTCGACGGGCGCGATCCCGAACGGCTTGTGCGGCAGCGTCTGGTACCAGAACGCGACCGACGAGTAGTCGTCCGAGCGCTTGTTGGCGTGGCCGTGCTCGATCGTCACCCTGATCGACTCGGTGAACGTGATCGGGTCCTCGACGTGGAAGCGGTAGAGCGAGATCTCGCCGCTCCAGTTGTCGCCGCCGGGCATGGTGATGCCGTGGTACGGGGCGTGGTACGTCTGCGTGGGGCACCAGGCGGTGTTGAAGTAGTCCTCGGTGCCCGTGCCGTGCAACGACGGCGGGAACGGCTCCCCGTCGATGAAGATCATGTCGTCGCCCTCGCCGTACCAGTTCCAGTCGCTGGTCTCGCGCAGGTTGCGGATGTTGAGCACGCAGCCCACGTAGTGGCCGCGCCCTTCGGCGTCCAGCAGGACGTAGTTGCCGTCACCGGTGTCGTTGACGCCCTCCACCTGGAACTCGCGGTTGCTCTGCGCGCCCTGCTCGATCCCGTCCGTGGGCCGCTCGCAGCGCCACTGGGCGTGGAAGTAGCCGAGGTCGTCGGCGGCGGCGTCGAACACCTCGTAGTCGATGTAGTAGTAGAAGAAGACCGGCTCGGACGACAGCTCGCTGACCAGCTCCACCTTCGCCCGGCTGGCGAACGGCATGTGGAACCACGAGTTGAAGCCCTTGCCGTCCTGCGGGCTCATCTGCAGCGGCGCCGAGACGAAGTTCGCCGTCCTGGCGTGGCCCATGCCGAAGAAGTCGCCGAGCGGCACCAGCACGCTGGGATGCTCCTGGTCCTCCCACGTGATCTTCAACACCAGGCGGCGCAGGTAGTCGAGGTCCGCCGCGTCGGGCACGTCCTGCTGGGGCAGCGCCACGGTGCACCAGATGTGGTTGATCGAGCCGGGGCCCTCGATGTCGGCCAGGGTGACGGTGGTCCCCGCCTCGACCTTCAGCCGGTCGTCGTTGGCGCCCGTGCGGTCGTAGCTGGAGACGCGCCTGCGCCTGGACGCCCGCAGCCGGGGCAGGTCGCGCAGGCTGCTGCCGAAGTCGCCATAAGTCATGCTGGTTCGATCCTCACTTCAATCCGGAGGTCTTGATCGCCTCGACGAGCCGGCGCTGGCCGAGCACGAAAGCGACCAAGGTGGGCACGGCCGCGATCACCGTCGCGGCCAGGACATAGTTCCAGGCCGAGCCGTACTGGCCTTGGAGGGTGGAGATCCCGACCTGCACCACGCGCAGCTCCGGGTCTTGGACGGCGGTCAGCGGCCAGAGGAACGCGTTCCAGTTGGCCAGGAAGAACAGGACGGCGAGCGAGGCGAGCACCGGGCGGCTGAGCGGCACCACCACCTGCCACCAGCGCCGGAAATATCCGCACCCGTCGAGGTCCGCGGCCTCTTCCAGCTCGCGCGGAATCGTCAGGTAGTACTGGCGGAGCAGGAAGATCCCGAACGCGTGGAAGATCGCCGGCAGGATGAGCCCCGCGTACGTGTCCAGCAGCCCCAGCTCCCTGGCCACCAGGAACAGGGGCACGAGGATCACCGGCAGCGACACCAGCATCGTGGACACGATCATCGAGAAGATCACCTGCCGCCCGGGAAACCGCAGCCGGGCCAGCGCGTACGCCGCCATCGAGTGCAGCACGAGCGCGATCACCGTCACCGCGACGGAGACGATGGCGCTGTTGACCATGTATCGGCCGATCGGCACCTCGGTCAGCACGTAGAGCAGGTTGTCCAGGGTCAGCCTGCTCGGCAGCGTCACGTCGAACAGCTCGCCGGCCGGCCTCAGCACCGCCACCAGCAGCCACACCAGCGGGGCCACGGTGACCATGGCCAGCACGTATCCGACGATCGCGCGCAGCCTAACCGGCATCGAACCGGCCTCCCCTCGTGAGCCCGAACATGGTCCCCGTCGCCGTGATGAGGAACCCGACGACGACCGTGGTCAGGGCCGACGCGTAACCGTAGTTGTTGAAGGTGAAGGCCTGCTGGTAGATGTAGAAGACCACGCTCGACGTGCTGCCCGCGGGGCCGCCCTGGGTCAGCACGTAGACCAGGTCGAAGGCCTGCAGCCCGGTCACCGACCCGACCACCGAGTTGACCAGCACGAAGAAGCTGGTGGGCCGGAGCAGCGGCCAGATCACGTGGCGAAACTTCTGCCACGCGGTGGCCCCGTCGATGCCGGCCGCCTCCTCGTACTCCTTCGGGATGTCCTTCAGCCCGCCGAGCAGGATCAGCATGTTGTAACCCATCAGGAACCAGATGCTGATCGCCACCAGCGACCCGAGCGCCAGCGACGGATCGCCGAGGAACGACGTGTCGCCCAGCCCCACGGGCCGCAGCAGCGTGGGCACCGCGCCCTGCTTGTCGACCAGCAGGAACTGCCAGGCGATGCCGACGACGACGAGGCTGATGACGTGCGGCAGGAAGAACATCGTCCGCACCAGCCCGACGCCGGGGAAGTGGTCGCGCACCAGCAGCGCGAGGCCGAGGCTGACGACGAAGCCGATCGGCACGAACGCCACCGTGTACGTCAGCGTGACCCTGACGCTCTGCCAGAGCTGGGCGTCCTCGGCCATCTGCCGGAAGTTGTCCAGGCCGACGTACGTGTAGCCGCCGAAGCCGTCCGCGCTGAACAGCGAGACACCGAGGGACAGGACCATGGGCAGCCCGACGAACATCATCAGGCCGAGCAGGTCGGGCGCCACGAAGGCGTACCCGGCGAGCGCCTCGCGCCTGCGCCGGTTCCACACCGGAGGCGCGGCGCCGGGCGGCCGCCGCACCGCCGTGCCGGGGTCGGCAACGGTCGCCATGTTCTATCGCCTCTCTCGGGTCAGGTGGTCGCCGGGCGTGCGCGCCCCGGGCCGGGGACGCCGGTCACAACATCGCCGCACCCTTGTAGCCCTTCAGGAAGGTGTCGATCTTCGCCGCGGCGTCGGCCGCCGCCTTGGCCGGATCCGCACCGCCGAGCTGGGCGGCCTGGATGGCGTCCGACACGGCCTTGTAGACCTCGGGGGTGTAGCGGGGCTCGCCTCTGGAACCGGGGACGACCTTCTCCAGGAAGACCTTCAGCGCGGGATCGTCGAAGGCGCCGGCCGACTTGGCCGCCTCCTGCACGGACGTCCGGGCCGGCAGGTTCGTCTTGACGACCGTGTTCCACTGGCGGCCGCGCTCGATGCCCTCGGCGTCCTTCGCGCCCAGGGCCCAGGTGATGAACCTGGCCGCGGCCTCGGGATTGGCTCCCTTGGCGTTGGCCACGAACGCCCAGCCGCCGACCGAGGTCGTGTAGGTGCCGCCTTCCGGCACGGGCAGCGGGAAGACGCCGTACTCGAAGTCCTTGTTGTTCTGAGCCAGTTGCGAGACCCCCCAGATGCCGGTCTGCTGCATGGCGACGAACCCGCTGCCGAGGTTGGCCGGGGTGTCGTTGCCGCCGTCGCCCTGCGGCTTGCGCGGGGACATCTTGCCGGTGACGCTGTCCTGCCAGAGCTTCAGCGCGCTGTGGACGGCGGGCGAGTCGAAGCCGGGCCCGCCGTTCTCCGGCACCGCCGAGCCGCCCGCCATCCACATGAACGGATACCAGGTGAAGTTCTGGTAGTAGCCGGGGATGGTCTCGAACAGCAGGCCGAACCGGTCCTTGGAGGTCAGCTTGCCGGCCACCTCGAGCAGTTGCTCCCAGGTCTTCGGAAGGTCGCCCTCCGACAACTTCGCCTGCTCGAAGGCGTCGACGCTGTAGAAGACGGCCAGCGGCTCGCGCTCCATCGGCAGTCCGTAGATCTTCCCGTCGACCTTGCGGGTGTCGAGCGCGCCGTCCGCGAAGTCGGCGATCTGGTCGGGCTTGAGGTGCGGCGTGAGGTCGGTCAGCACGCCGCCGTTGTGGTAGCGCAGGAAGTCGCCCGGGCTGAGCAGGAAGATGTCCGGCCCCTGCCCGGCGGAGAACGCGGTCTGCAGCGCCCGGCCGGCCAGATATTCCGACACGGGCAGGTAGTGGAGCTTGACCTTGACGTCGTTGTTGGCGTTCCATGTCGCGACGAGGTCGGTGAACCACTTGCTCTGCGCGTCGGACTGCGGATTGGGGCCGTAGAAGTTCCAGAAGGTCAGCTCTTTCGGGTTGCCGCCCTGGTCACCGCCCCCGCATGCCGACAGCAGCGGCGCCGCCATGGCCGAACCTAACAGGACGGTCCCGCCGCGCAGCAGCGATCGGCGGGTCACCCTCGCGAAGGCCGACATATCGCATCCTCCTGGAGTTGAGTGCTCGGGGGCGAGCAATCGATTTCCCAGAAAATGTAGGAGTCGGCATGCCGGGCGTCAAGAACCCCACGGCTTCGCTTGCCGGATACAGGAATCGATATCTCCGCGTGACCTGCGCGGACGCTCTCCGGCCGGCCGGTCACGTCATCTCGGCGGCCGCGAGCGGTTTCCGCCCGTTTCCCGGGCGTTCTCCCGGGTCCTGCTCGCCGCGGTCGCCGACCTCGAACCGCCCTTCTGGACGCCGGGCGAGCGGGGCACGCACTGACAGGGCCCGCGTGTCACGCAAGCGGCGTGCCCCGCGCCAGGCACTCCTTGACCAGGGCCACCGCGTCGGCGAGTGCGCCCTCGCCGACGCCGGTGCGCACGCCGCGCGCATGCAGGTGCGCCACCAGGCGCTCGGTCGCGAGGTTGCCGTGCGCGCCCGGCGCGAACGGGCAACCCCCGTAGCCGCCGGCGGCGGCGTCGAAGCGGGTCACGCCCAGCTCCAGCGCGGCGTCGACGGTGTCGAGCGCCTGGCCGCGGGCGTCGTGGAGGTGCAGCCCGAACTCCACGTGCGGCAGGGCGGGCCGGATCGTGGCCAGCGTACGGGCGATCCGCTCGGGCTCGGTGGTGCCCAGCGTGTCCGCCAGGACGATGCGGGCCACTCCCATCCCGGCGAGGCCGCGGGCCACCGCGAGCAGTCTGGGCGGGGCGATCTCGCCGTCGAACGGGCAGGTGAACGCGGTGGAGACGCCGCCGGTGAAGGTGGCCTGCGGGTGGCCGGCCACCACGTCGCGGAAACCGGCGAGCACGTCCTCGACGCCGCGTCCCGCGTTGGCCAGGCTGTGTCCCTGCCCGGCCGACACGACCAGCACGATCTCGTCGGCTCCCGCCGCCACCGCACGGCTGACGCCCCGTGCGTTGAGCGCGAGCGCGCTGTAGCGTACGGAGCCGTCGCGGGGGAGTGCGGCGAACAACTCCTCCGCGCCCGCCATCTGCGGCACCCTGGCCGGGTTGACGAAGGAGGCGGCCTCGATCGCGCGCACTCCGGCGGCGGCCAGCGCGGCGGCGATGGCGACGCGGTCCGGCACCGGGACCACGACGGGCTCGTCCTGCAGCCCGTCCCTGAGCACGACGTCGTTGACCGTCACGTCGGCGGCGACGGGCATGTCAGGCCCTCCTTTCCGGCGTCACCGGCGACGGGCGGGTCCGTTCGCCCGCGCGCCGACGGCAGGGCATGTCAGATCACCTTCCTGGCGCGCAGCTCGCCGAGCCGGCCGGCCGAGTAGCCGAGCAGCTCGCCCAGGACCTGGTCGGTGTGCGCGCCCAGGTCGGGGCCGGCCCAGCGCACGTCGCCGGGCGCGCCGGGCACGCGCGGCACCACGCCGGGGAAGCGGATCTCCTCGGGCTCGCCGTCGACGGTGACCTTGAGCGGGCGGAGCATGTCACGGGCGCGGTAGTGCTCGTCGGCGGCGATGTCGGCGGCGTCGTAGATGGGCCCGGCGGGAACGCCGGCCCGGCTGAGCAGCTCGACCGCCTCGGCGGCGGTGTGGCGGGCGGTCCACGCGGAGATGGCCCCGTTGAGCTCGGGCTCGCGCGCGTCGCGGGCGGAGCCGTCGGCCAGCGTGGGGTCCGTGCCCAGGTCGGGGCGGCCCACCGCGGTCATGAGCCGGCCGAACACGCCGCTGGAGTTCCCCGCGATGATCACGGACCCGCCGCCGCTGGTGGGGTAGATGCCGCTGGGCACCACGCCGGGCAGGTTGCCTGCGGTGCGGCGGCGGATCACGTCGTACGCGTCGTAGTCGGGGACCAGCGACTCCATGGCCATGAACACCGACTCGTAGAGGGCCACGTCCGCGACCCGTGGCCCCTCGTGCGGCCGCCCCCGCGCCTTGGCCAGCAACAACATCAGCGCGCCGATCGCGCCGTACAGGCCGGCCAGGGCGTCGCCGACCGGCGCGGCGGGCCGGACGGGCTCGCGGTCGGGATGCCCGGTGACGTGCCGCAGGCCGCCGAACGCCTCGGCCACACCACCGAAACCCGCCCGATCCCGGTACGGTCCCGTCTGCCCGTAACCCGAGATGCGGACCAGCACGACGTCGGCGTTGGCGGCCGTCAGCTCGTCGGAGCCGAGCCTGAGACGCTCCAGCGTGCCGGGGCGGAAGTTCTCCACGACCACGTCGCAGTGGCGCACGAGGCCGAGCGCGATGTCGCGGCCCTCGCCGGTGCTCAGATCCACGGTGACGGAGCGTTTGTTGCGGGCGATGGTACGGAACATCATCGACGTCCCGCCCCTGCTGCGCCGCCAGCCGCGCAGTTCGTCCCCGGTGCCGGGCCGCTCGATCTTCACGACCTCGGCGCCGAAGTCCGCGAAGATCCGGGTGGCGAACGGCGCGGCGATGAAGCTGCCCAGTTCGAGGACCCGGATCCCGGCGAGCGGCGGTTGGTCTCCTTCGTCCACAACACTGCCTTTCTCAAATAATGAGTATTAATGCTCATTTAACGAGAATGAGAGCCTATTTGTGACGATAGAGGCCGATATTTGGACAAACAAGGGGAGCGTGCCCCATAAGGACGCCATGGCGGGGCGCTTAGGTGGGCCTAGGGGTGCACGGCGCCGGAGGCCGTGCGGGCCGGGCGCCGGGTCAGCGGGCGCTGCTCTGGCGGGGGCGCAACTCGGCGGGCAGGACGACCGTGGCGGGCCGGCCCCCCGGGGTGGCGATGCGGTCGACGAGCAGGCGGGCGGCCATGCGGCCGAGCTCGTACGTCGGCTGGGCCACCGTGGTGAGCGACGGGCGGACCAGGTCGGCCCACGGGATCTCGTCGAACCCGACCACGCCCATCTCCCCTGGCACCCGCACCTCGCGGTCGGCCAGGCAGCGCAGCGCGCCCACCGTCATGAGGTTGTTGGCCACGAACACCGCGTCGGGGCGCTCGGGGGAGGACAGCAGCGACGCCATGGCGTCGTAGCCGCCCTGCTCGCGGAAGTCGGTCCTGGCGACCAGCGGCTCCGCCGGCGGCTGCTGCGCGGACAGGGCGGTGGTGTAGCCGCGCAGGCGCAGGTCGGCGGTGCTCACACCCTCGGGCCCTGTGATGCACGCGATGCGCCGGTAGCCGGCGTCCAGCAGGTGCCGGGTGGCCGTGCGCGCGCCCGCCTCGTTGTCGACCACGACGGTGTCGACCTCGCCGCGCGGCAACTGGCGGTCGATGGCGACGACCGGGATGGGGGAGTCGAGCAGGCTCTTGGCCGCCTTCGCGCTGCCCGACGACGCGATGATCACCCCGGCCATCTGCTCGCTCAGCGCCGCCGCGACGTACGTCTCCTCCTTGGCCGGGTCTTCGTCGCTGTTGCACAACACGACGGAGTAGCCCGCCTGCTGGGCGACGTCCTCGACGCCGCGGACGGTGGCGGTGAAGAACGGGTTGCCGATGTCGGAGATGATCACGGCCCAGAGCGTGGTGCGGCTGCGCCGCAGGTTGCGGGCCACCGCGTTGGGGCGGTAGCCGAGCTCGCGGACCGCGGTGAGCACCCGCGCGACCATGGCGGGATCGACCGTCCTCGCGCCGTTGAGCACGCGCGAGACGGTGGCGGCGGACACGCCGGCCTCACGGGCGACATCGTAGATAGTGGGCATCGCACCAAGTTTCTACCATCGCGGGGCTGCGCGCTCCCGGGCCTTCGGCGTCCAACAGGGAAAACGCCAAGATCATCCTGTCACACTTCAAACTTTCTCGAAATATGCCCGCCTGCCGGACGGGGCCCCATCCGATCTCTGGCGCGCGAGGGGCTTGACGCCTGTCACGCACGCTTGTACGTTCGGCCGGAAATCGATTGCTCGCAGCTGTTCTCCGACACCTCCCACCCTCATCGGCCCCCACCGCCGCGCGCCCAGGGGATACCGCACCGCCAGGAGAAGCCATGTATTCGATCGTCCGACGAGGCCTGGGCGCAGGACTGGCCACCCTGCTCCTGGCAGCGACCGCCGTGGCCCAGGACAGCACCCCCGCGGCGGCCGAGGCGCCGCCACCCAGCTCGTTCTTCTCGACGGTGCAGATCGACTCCGGCGCCACGGTCGGGGCGCCCGCCGTCGGCGACAACCGCAACCACGGCGACCTGTGGCCGTCGTGCTGGTCCGACGACGACAACGTCTACACCGCGTACGGCGACGGCATCGGCTTCGGCGGCGCCATGAGCGACATCGGCGTGGCCAGGATCTCCGGCATGCCGGGCAACCTCACCGGCGCCCAGTTGCCGATCGGCGACGACGTCGGCCAGGTGTGGACCCCGGGACACACGCGCAAGCCGACCGGCATGGCCTGCGTGGACGGCACCCTCTACCTGGCCGTCCAGGACCTGGCCTTCGACTTCAACGACGCGCCCGCCGCCACCATCGCCAAGTCGACCGACCACGGCCGGACGTGGACGTGGGACAGGACGGGCGCGATGTTCCGCGACGGCCTGTTCACCACCATCATGTTCCTCGACTACGGCAAGGCGTACGCCGACGCGCCCGACGACCACGTCTACGCCTACGGGCTCGACCACAACTGGCGCGACTCGTTCAACGACCGGGTGCCCGATCCCGTGGACGTGTGGCTGGCCCGGGTGCCGAAGGACGCGGTGCAGGACCGCGGCGCCTGGGAGTTCGTCAGCGGCTTCACCGCTTCCGGCACGCCCACCTGGTCGGAAGAGATCGGTGACCGCGTCGCCGTGCTGCACGACGACCGGCACCTGTACCAGGACGTCTACACCGCGGGACGAGCCAGGAACCTCACCGTGATCAGCCAGGGCGGCGTGGTCTACAACAAGCCGCTCGACCGCTACCTGTACACGTCGTGGACGGAGTACACGTTCGAGTTCTACGAGTCGCCCACGCCCTGGGGCCCGTGGCGGCGCTTCACCGGCAAGGACTTCGGCGGCTACCCGTGGACGCGCACCAAGCACGGCGGCTACGCCACGACCATCCCGTCGAAGTACATCAGCGCCGACGGCAGGTCGATGTGGCTGCAGTCGAACGTCTGCCCGTGCGGCGGCGGCTACCCGGAGGGCGAGCACTGGGCGTACACCTTCTCGCTGCGCGGGATGCGCCTCGAACCGCACGTGGAGACCACCCCGGGCAACGCGCCCGACGCCGGCCGCAACCTCGCCGGGGAGCCGGGCACCGCGGGCGTCGAAAGGGTCGCGCACTTCGGCAACACCGCGTACTACAACGACGGCGACAGATCCCGCAGCGAGGACGACTGGAACGACGAGCGCAAGGGCGCCAGCTGGTGGGGATACACCTGGCCGCGCGAGTACACGATGGACAAGGTCGTCTTCACCAGCGGGCAGATGTTCGGCGACGGCGGCTGGTTCGGCGCCGGCCTCAGGGTGCAGGTGCGCAGGGACCACGCATGGACGGACGTGAGCGGGCTGCGGATCACCCCCGGATATCCGTACGACAGCACGGCGGGGCCCTTCCGCGCGTACGAGCTGGCTTTCGACGCGACCGGCGGTGACGGGGTGCGGATCATCGGCGCCCCTGGCGGCACCCGGACGTTCACCTCGATCGCCGAGCTGGAGGTCTACCACACGGGCGGCACGTGAACGCGGGCGCCGGCTCGGGTCAGGTGAGCGCGTCGAGGGCGCGGTCGACGTCGTCGGCGGTGGTGTAGACGTGGAAGCTGGCGCGTACCTTCCCGGCGCGTACGGCCGCGCGGATGCCGGCCGCCTCCAGCCGCTCGCCCGGGGTGTCCACGGAGACGATGGCCGTGTCGGCGGGCTCCAGGCCCAGCCCGGCCCTGAAGCGGTTGGCGAGCGCCACGTCGTGGTCGTGGACGCGCTGGACGCCGAGCTCGTTCAGCAGCTCGATGGCGGGGGCGGCGCCGACGTACGAGAACCAGGCGGGTGACAGGTCGAACGCGCGGGCGTCGGGGGCCAGGCGCAGCGGGGGGCCGTAGTAGGAGCCGCCCTCGCCGGCGCCGGCGTACCAGCCGGCGGCCAGGGGGCGCATGCGCTCGCGCAGGCGGGGCGACAGGTAGCCGAAGGCGGCGCCGCGCGGCGCCATCAGCCACTTGTACGCGGCGCAGGCCAGCGCGTCGATGCCGGAGACGTCCACCGGGAGCCAGCCGCAGGCCTGCGAGGCGTCGGCGATGACGAGCGCGTCGCAGGCCCTGGCGGCGGCCACGATGTCGGCGAGCGGCGCGACCTGGCCGGTGGCGGACTGGACGAGGCTGAAGGCGACGGCGCCGGTGGAGCCGTCGATCGCGTCGGCCAGCCGGTCGGCGGGGACGGTCTCCACCCGGGCGGCCACCGCCCAGGGGAACAGGTTGCTGGTGAACTCGATCTCGGGCACGACCACGCGCGCGCCCGGCGGCAGCGCCGTGGCGACCGTGGACATGATCTGGGAGACGGTGGAGCTGATCGACACGTCGGCCACGGGGGCGCCGATGAGGCGGGCGAACGCGGCGCGCGAGCGGGCGACGGAGGTGTCCCAGGGCGCCCAGTCGCTGCTGCCGTGCCGCCACTCGGTCAGCACGGCCTGGAGCTCGTCGGCGGCGCGCCGCGGCGGCACGCCGTAGGAGGCGGTGTTCAGCCAGCCCGGATCGGCGTCCCAGAGCTCGCCTGCCGTGGTGATGAGATCAGCGTCCATGGGGGCAGCGTAGACCGCCCGATCTGCCCAGAGTCGACCGCCTCACTGCGATACAGCCCGATAAGTTATATCAAATCGCCTATTGACATAACTAAACGCTACAACGAGTATTTTGGCATGTCAGAACGTGACCTCCTGCTCCATGTGCAGATCCGCAGGGCGCTGGAGGCGCGTATCCGCAGCGGTCACTGGGTTCCGGGCACCCGGATCCCCACCGAGGTCGAGCTCTGCGAGGAGTTCGAGGTCTCGCGCATCACCGTGCAGCGGGCCCTTCGCGACCTCGCCGACGCCGGGCTCATCGTGCGCTTCCGCAAGCGCGGCAGCTTCGTCGCCCAGGCCGTCGGCCGGCACAACCTGCTCCGCTTCACCGGCCTGCTGATCCAGGGACCGGAGACGCACGGCGACCACAAGGTCGTCTCGGCGCAGGTGATGCCCGCCCAGTCGGCGCGGCTGCGGCTGCCCGGCGTGCCGGACGAGGAGGCGGTCGTCCAGATGGAGCGCCACAAGATGGACACGGCCGGCCAGGTGATCAACAGCGAGCTGCACGTGTTGCCGTTCCGGCTGGCGCCCGACCTGCTCGACCAGCCGCTGGAGCCCCTCACCACGCACGCCTACCTGCGCGACCGCGGGATCGAGCTGGTGCGGGCCAGGATGTACGTGGAGCCGTGCGTCCTCGGCGGCGCCGAGGCGGAGGCGTTCGGCCTGCCCGCGGGCACGCCCGCGTTCCGCTGGACGCGCGAGACCTGGACCAGGCGGGGAGAGATCGCGGAGATCGTGGAAATGATCGTCCCGCCCCGGTCCGAGCGGTTCTACGTGGAGACCGACCTGGGCGGCTCCTCCGACCACAGCTGAATCATCCCCTGACAGGACGGCACGACAGGACCGGCGCGACCCAACCGGCGCCGGGCCGGGTTCTCGCCATGCCGTGAACCCTCCAGAAAACCGTCACACCCCCGAAACCCCCCGAAGGAGCGGAGCCATGACCTCAGTCGCCGTCGTCGGCACCGGCACCGTCGGCTCGATGGCCCTGTGGCGGCTGGCCGAGCGCGGCATCCACGCCGTCGGCTTCGACACCTACGCCCCCGGCCACGACCGCGGGGCCGCCGGAGGCGAGTCGCGCATCTTCCGTACGGCGTACAAGGAAGGCCCCCGCTACGTGCCGCTGCTGCGCGAGGCCCGCGCCCTGTGGGCCGAACTGGAGCGCGCAGCGGGACGCCGGCTGCTCACCCCGGTCGGCGGCGTCACGGCGGGCCCCCGCGAACATCCCAAGGTGCGCGCGGTGCTGGACGCCGCCCGCGCCCACGACCTGCCCGTCGAGGTCCTGACGGGCGAGGACGCGCGGCGGCGGGTGCCCGAGCACCCCCTGCGCGACGGAGAGGTCATGGTCGTCGACCACGACGCCGGCTACCTGCGTCCCGAACCCGCCGTCGGGGCCGCTGCCGCCGCCGCGGAGCGGGCGGGCGCGCGCGTCGCCCGCTACACGCCCGTACGCGAACTGCGCGAGGACGCCGCCGGCGTCACCGTCCTGGCCGAGGACGGCGAGCACCGCTTCACCCACGCGGTGCTCGCCCCCGGCCCGTGGGCGGCGGCGAGCGGCCTGCTGCCCGAACCGCTCGCCCGCGCCCTGACCGTCAGGGCCATCACCTCGACCTGGTTCCCGCGCCGGGACGAGAGCCTGTTCGACCCCGGCCGGTGCCCGATCGCCATCCGCGTCGGCGAGCCCGCCTACTCGTGTTTTCCCGCGGTGGACGGCGCGACCGTCAAGATCAACCTGCACGTGCCCTGGCAGGAGATCGCGTCACCCGCCGCGCTGGCCCGCAGCGTGCCCGTCGCCTACGTCAGGCAGGTCGCGCGCGCGGTCGCCGAGACGCTGCCAGGGCTGGACCCGGACCCGGTGCGGGTGGCGACGTACTGCGACGCCTTCACCCCCGACGGGAACGGCCTGCTCGGCGGGCCCGGCCGCACCGTGCTCGCCGCGGCGTTCAGCGGCCACGGTTTCAAGCTCGCACCCGTCCTCGGAGACATCATCGCCGACCTGGTCGAGACCGGCGCGACCGCGCGCGACATCGGCCACCTAGCCCCGAACCGCACCCTGCGGAGGTCGCCATGACACCCAGATCGCTGACCGCCGGGCTCCTCGCCGGAGCCCTCGCCCTCACCTCCTGCGGCCCGCCCACGCCGTCCGCCGCCCCCGGCACGCTGGTCATCGCCGGATACGGCGGGTCGTACGAGGAGGCGTTCAAGCAGTCGGTCATCCCCGGCTTCGAGAAGGCCTGCTCGTGCAAGGTCACCTACGTCGCCGGCAGCTCCACCGACACCGTCGCCAAGCTCAAGGCGCAGAAGGACGCGCCGCAGATCGACGTCGCGCTCATCGACGACGGCGTGCAGAACCAGGCGGTCGAGGCGGGCCTGCTCGCCAAGCTCGACCCGAAGACCGTCACGAACCTGCCCAAGGTGATCGACATCGCCCGCCTGCCCGGCGACGTCGGCGTCGGCTTCTCCCTGAACGCCACCGGCCTGGCCTACAACACCGACTACTACGCCAAGAACGGCCTGCCCGCTCCCGAACGGCTCGCCGACCTGGCGGACCCCAAGCTCAAGGGCAAGCTCGTCATGCCGTCCATCACCCAGACGTACGGCCTGGGCGCCCTGCTCATGGCGGCCAAGGTCGCCGGCGGCTCCGAGCAGGACATCGCCCCCGGCTTCGCGGGCGTGAAGAAGGTCGCCGCCAACGCCGTCACGTTCGACACCACCGCCGACGTGTCCAACTATTTCCTCCAGGGCCAGGCCGTCGCCACCGTGTGGGGCAACTCGCGGGTGCAGACGCTGGCCAAGAAGGGGTTCCCCATCAAGTTCGTCTACCCGGAGGAGGGCGCGCTGCCCCTGATCGCCACCGTCAACGTGGTGAACAAGGCGCCGCACCCCGACCTGGCGCAGAAGTTCGTCAACACGCTGCTCGACCCTTCGGCGCAGCAGGCCATGGCCGCCTCCAACTTCAACGGCCCGGCCGTCGAGGGCGTCACGCTCGACCCCGCGCTCGCCGAGAAGGTCGTCGGCCAGGAACGCGCCGCAGACCTGCGCAAGCTCGACTGGGCCACGATCAACAAGAGCCGCTCCGCGTGGACGGACCGCTGGAACAAGGAGATCGAAACCTCATGACCAGGCTGCTCGCCGCGGCGCTGGCCCTCGTCGGGCTCGCGGCCTGCGCCCCGCCCACCCCCGCCGCCGCGCCCGGCAAGCTCGTCGTGGCCGGGTACGGAGGCTCGTACCAGGAGGCCTTCGAACAGGCCGTGCTGCCCGGCTTCGAGAAGTCCTGCGGCTGCCAGGTCACCTACGTCGCCGGCAGCTCCACCGACACCGTCGCCAAGCTCAAGGCGCAGAAGGACGCGCCGCAGATCGACGTGGCCCTCATCGACGACGGACCGCAGGCCCAGGCGGCCGAGGCCGGGCTGCTGGCCAGGCTCGACCCGGCCAAGGTCACCCGCCTGGACAAGGTGGAGAAGGTCGCCAGGCTCGCAGGAGACGTCGGGGTCGGCTTCGCGCTGACCGCGACCGGGCTCGCCTACAACCGCGACTGGTACGCGAAGAACGGCCTGCCCGCGCCCAAGCGCCTGGCCGACCTGGCCGACCCGAGGCTCAAGGGCAAGGTCGTGCTGCCGTCGATCAGCAACACGTACGGCGTGGGCGCGCTGATGCTGGCGGCCCGCGCGGACGGCGGTTCCGAGCGGGACATCGACCCGGGCTTCGCGGGCGTGAAGAAGGTGGCCGCCAACGCGTTCACGTTCGACACCACCGCCGACGTGTCCAACTACTTCCTCCAGGGGCAGGCCGTCGCCTCCGTCTGGGGCGGATCGCGCGTGGAGACGCTGGCGGACAAGGACTTCCCGATCGCGTTCGTCTACCCCGAGGCCGGCGCCATCCCGCTGCTGGCCACCGCGAACGTGGTCGACGGGGCGCCGCACCCCGACCTGGCGCAGCAGTTCGTCAACGCCCTGCTGCAGCCCGGCATCCAGCGCGAGCTGGCCGCCGAGGGCTACGACGGGCCGACGGTCACCGACGCCGGGCTCGACCCGGCGGTGGCCGGGCGGGTGGTCGGCCCGGAGCAGGCGGCCGAGATGAAGCCGCTGGACTGGACCGTCGTCAACGGCGCGCGGTCCGCGTGGACGGACCGGTGGACGAAGGAGGTCGAACGGTCGTGAGGACCCGCACCACCCGGCAGGAGGCTGAACGGCCAGTGAGCACGAGCACCACCGAGACGCCCGCGGGCACGGCCGCACGGCGCGGGCGCCTGCGCCTGGACGGCGTGCGCAAGGTGCTGGGCGGCAAGGAGGTCGTCTCCGCGGTGGACCTGGAGACGGAGCCGGGCGAGTTCCTGACCCTGCTCGGACCCTCGGGCTGCGGCAAGACCACCACGCTCAACATGGTGGCCGGGCATCTCGGCGCCGACGGCGGCGTGATCGAGGTGGACGGCACGGACGTCACCGGCACCCCGCCGCACCGCCGCTCGATGGGCATGGTCTTCCAGTCGTACGCGCTGTTCCCGCACATGACGATCGCCGACAACGTGGCGTTCGGCCTGCGCATGCGGAAGGTGCCGGCGGCCGAGCGCCGGCGCCAGGTCGAGGAGGTGCTGGAGATGGTCGGCCTGGACGGCATGGCCGGCCGGCACCCGCGCCAGCTGTCCGGCGGCCAGCAGCAGCGCGCCGCGCTGGCCAGGGCCCTCGTCATCCAGCCCGACCTGCTGCTGCTCGACGAGCCGTTCTCCAACCTCGACGCGCAGCTGCGGGTGCGGCTGCGCGAGGAGGTCGTCGCGCTGCAGCGGCGCATCGGCACCACCACCATCCTCGTCACCCACGACCAGGAGGAGGCGCTGGCGGTCTCCGACCGGATCGCGGTCATGGCCGACGGCGTCATCCACCAGCTCGACCGGCCGCGGGAGATCTACCTGAGGCCGGCCACGGACTTCGTGGCGCAGTTCATCGGCGAGGTCAACGCCCTCGACGGCACCGCCACGGGCGCCGGCGTCTGCGAGGTCGCGGGCGCGAGGGTCGGCGCCACCCCCGTGGGCGACCCTCCGGCCCAGGGCGCCGGCGTGCGCGTCTACGTACGGCCCGAGGTCGTGCGGATCCGGGCGGACGGCGACGGGCTCAGGGGCACCGTGCGGGAGACCCGGTTCCTCGGCTCGCGCATCCGGTGCGTCGTCGCCACCGGTGCGGGCGAGGTGACGGCGGCGCTGCCGTTCGACGCGGAGGTGCCCGCGGCAGGGGAGGAGGTGACCTGCGCATGGCGGCCGTCGGACGCCTCGATGGCGGCCCGATGACCGGGCCAGGGAACGGGCCAGGGAACGGGCCAGGGAACGGGCCAGGGAACGGGCCAGGGAACGGGCCAGGGTATGGGCCGGCGAGCGGGCGGGGGAGCCGCCCCCGCTGGCGTACGGGCCTGCTGCTCGCGCTGCCCGCCGTCGTCATCTTCGCGCTGCTGTTCGTGGCGCCGCTGTTCACGCTGGTGGCCAACAGCTTCAGGACGCAGACCGGCGCGTTCACCTTCGGCAACTACGCACGGTTCCTCGGTGACCCGTTCTACCGGGACGTGTTGTGGAACACCCTCAAGGTCGCCGCCATGACCACGGCCGGCTGCCTGGTCATCGGCTACCCGTTCGCCCTCTACATGCGCGGCCGCTCCCCGCGGGTGCGCAACTGGCTGGCGTTGCTGCTGCTGTCGCCGCTGCTGATCAGCATGGTCATCCGCGCGTACGGCTGGCTCGTGGTGCTGGGGCCGAACGGCCCCGTCGCGGCCGTGCTGACGTGGCTCGGGCTCACCCCGCCGCAGCTGCTCTACAACGACACGGCCGTGCTCATCGGCATGGTCCACGTGATGCTGGCGTACATGGTGCTGCCGCTGATGGGCAGCCTCGACCGGATCGACCCGACGCTCGTGCCCGCCGCCAAAGGGCTGGGCGCGCCCGGCTGGACCTGCTTCTGGCGGATCACGCTGCCGCTGTCCGCTCCCGGCATGCTGGCCGGAGCCATGATCGTGTTCAGCCTGACCGCGTCCAGCTTCGTCACCCCCGCGATCCTCGGCGGCCCGAAGGTGAAGCTCATGCCGTACTTCGTCTACACGCAGGCCACGACCACGCTCGACTGGCCGTACGCGGCCGCGATCGGGTTCGTCCTGGTCGTCGTGACGACCGGGCTGCTGCTCGGCTACTCCCGGCTGCTGCGCAGGGGCCACGGGGAGGCGGTGTTCGGATGACCCGGCTCACCCGCGTGCTCGGCACCGGCTTCGCCGTCCTCGTCGGGCTGTTCCTGATCGCCCCCGTCGCGGTCACCGTGGCCTCCTCGCTCACGACCACGTCGTACGTGACGTTCCCGCCGCAGGGGATCACGCTGCGCTGGTACGCGGAGGTGTTCGGCAAGCCGGAGTTCCTGTCGTCGTTCGCGCTCAGCGCCGGGGTGGCCCTGGCCGCGGCGGCGATCTCCGCGGTGGTGGGTCTGGCCGGCGGGCTGGCCATCCACCGCCACCGTTTCCCCGGGCGCGGCGCGCTGGAGGCGGTGTTGTCCAGCGCGTTCGCGGTGCCCACGATCGTGCTCGGCATCGGCCTGCTGCAGTGGTTCGCGCAGATGGGGCTGGCCTCCAGCCCGTTCACGCTGCTGCTGGCCCACCTGGTGCTGACGGTGCCGTACGCGGTGCGGCTCGTCCTCGCCGGGCTCGCCGGACTGGACCGCTCGGCGGAGAAGGCCGCCGCGGGGCTGGGCGCGCCGCCGTTCCTGGTGTTCTGGCACGTGACGCTGCCCGCCGTGCGCGGCGCGCTCATCGGCGGCGCGTTCTTCGCCTTCATCACCTCCTTCGACGACCTCACCGTGGCGCTGTTCGTGGTCACCACCGACCTGCAGACGCTGCCCGTACGGATCTTCAACTACATGCAGTACGACTACGACCCGACGGTCACCGCCATCGGCACGCTGATGGTGCTGTTCGCCGTGGTCGCGGTCGTCGTCATCGAACGTTTCGTCGGCGTGGCCAGGCTGTTCGGCGCCGACACCGACCACAAGTGAGAGGAGCCACTGTGCGAGTCGTCGTCATCGGTGCGGGGGTGGTCGGTGCCGCGGTCGCGGCCGGTCTGACCCGGCGCGGCGCGCAGGTCACCGTCCTGGAGGCCCGGACCCCGGGCTCCGGTACGACGTCCACCTCGGTCGCGTGGATCAACGCCAACAACAAGACGCCGAAGGAGTACTTCGACCTCAACCACGCCGCCGTCTGGGCGCACCACCAGCTGCCCGGCGACTGGCACTTCCCCATGGGCAACCTCGAGTGCGCGGCCACCGACGAGCACAAGGGCCTGCTGGAGGAGCGCGTGGCGCGGCTGCTGGCCCTGGGCTACCCGGTCGAGCGGGTGACCGCCCGGCGGGCGCGGGCGCTGGAGCCCGACCTGGTGCCGCCGCCCGGCGGCGCCGAGTACGTGTTCTTCCCCGGCGAGGCGTACGTGCTGCCGCTGCGGCTGCTCGGCCGGCTGCTCGGCGAGGCCCGCGACCGTGGCGCGGTGGTCGAGTGCGGGGCCGAGGTCACGGCCGTCGAGACGGCACCGGCGGGCGCCAAGGTGACGCTGGCCGACGGGCGCACGTTCGCCGGCGACGTGGTGGTCACGTGCGCGGGCCGCTGGACGCAGCGGGTGGCCGCGCTGGCCGGGGCGGACGTGCCCATGCTGGATCCCGCCGTGTCCGGGACGGTCACCAACGGGTTCCTGGTCACCACGTCGCCGGTGCCTGCCCGGCTGTCCCGGGTGCTCACCACCGGCGGGCTCAACCTGCGCCCCGACGGCGGGGGCCGGCTGCTGCTGCAGGCGCTGCAGCTGGACGGGCTGGCCGACCCGGCGCTCCCGGTGCCGGGCGAGGTCGTCGACGAGGTGCTCGGCCTGCTGCCGAAGGTGCTGCGCGCGACCGAGGGGGCCACGGCGGAGCGGGCGGTCGTCGGCCAGCGGGCGATGCCGGGTGACGGGCTCACCGTGGCCGGCTTCGCCGACGCCGGCCGGCGCGTCTACACGGTGGCCACGCACAGCGGGGTGACGCTGGCGCCGCTGCTGATGGAGGAGGTGGCGGGCGAGCTGTTCGGGGAGGAGTCCGCGCTGCTGTCGCCGTTCCGTCCCGGCCGCTTCGCCGACGGCGCCGTACGTCCCGCCCCGGCCCCGGCCCGCCGCCCCGGCCAGCAGTGACCGGGACCCCGGCCGGTCCAGGACCTTGGGCAGGGCCGGTTCGGGACCCTGTCCGGGGCCGGTTCAGGGCCCCGGACAGGCCGGTTCGGGGCGGGACGCGGAGGTCACGTGACCGGGAGCCGGGCCGTCCAGTCCGTCACCCGCCGCAGGAACGTCGTCGCGGTCGGCAGGTGAGCGTCGCCCGGGGACAGCACCACGGCGTGGAACGCGTGCGGCATGCCGTCGTAGACGTCGAGCGCCGTGTCGACGCCGGCGGCGCAGGCGGCCTCGGCGAAGCGCCGGGAGTCGTCGAGGAGCACCTCGTCGCCGCCCGCGACGATGAGGAGGGGCGGCAGGCCGCGCAGATCGCCGTGGAGAGGCGACTGCGGCCCCCGGTCGGGGCGCGCGCCCGCGAGATACTGCTCGCCGATGGGGCCCATGATGTCCGGGTCGATGAGGTCGCGGCCCTTGTTGGCGCGGATGGACGGGCTCGAAACCGTGAAGTCGGTGACGGGGGAGACCGCCACGGCGCCCCCGGGCAGAGGCTCGCCGGCCACGGCGAGCACCAGGAGCGCCGACAGCAGCAGCGTCCCGCCGGCCGACTCGCCGGCGAGCAGGATCCGCTCGGCGGGCACCTCCTGGGCGAGCAGGCTCCGGTGGACGGCCACCACGTCCTCGACGGCCGCGGGGTAGGGGTGGGCCGGCGCGAGCCGGTAGTCGACCGCCAGGGCGGGACGGCCCGTCGCCTGGGAGAGACGGTAGGCCATGATCTGCTCCATGGCCGGGTTGCTGTGGGAGAAGCCCCCGCCGTGCACGTAGATCGTGACGCCCGCCTCGAGCTTCGCGCCGGGTGCGGTGACCCACACGCCGGGGACGCCGCCGGTCCGCGGCAGGACGGGGGTCATGTCGGCGTCGGCGTCGAGCGTGGGCGGGTCGGTGAACAACGTGCCGAGGTGGGAGCGTACGGCGGCTTTGGCTTCGGGCGTGATGGAGACGTGTGCGAGCTGCACGAAGGGGTTCCTTCGATCAAGGTGTGGACGAGCACGGGTGAGCACGGCGTGGCGGTGGCGTCGGTGCCTCGGGCACGCGGGGATGAGCCGGGGGAGGCTCATGCGGGTCCGTACCAGGGCGCTGGGCGCCGTCATGGGCACGGAGGCGTCACGCGGGGCGCGAGAAGATCAGATGAGGCCCGTGAACATAGAGATCAACCCCCGGGTGTCAGGTGCCGTCCACCCGCCGCCGTCCACCTGGCGGCGTCACACGACACGTCGAGCATTACATCCGTGCCGCCGTGCGGTGTCAAGCACCGCCTGCGTCCTCACACTGGAATATTGGGGCTTGTGGGGTGGAGTGTCCTGTTCTACGGTGTCGTCTGTCGACAGACGACAGATTGGCAGGTTCGATGTCCCCCCCACGTGACCGCAAGGGATTGCCGGAAGGCTTCGACAGCTCGGTGTTCCAATCTCGCCGGTTCGCCGACGAGGTCGCCACGATCATCCGGCAGCTCATCCTGTCCGGCCAGTTCGAGCCGGGAGAGCGGCTGAACGAGCTCAACCTCGCCGAGACGCTGTCGATCAGCAGATCGCCGATCAGGGAGGCGTTGCAGGCGCTGGCCGCCGAAGGCCTCGTGCGCGCCGTGCCCGGCCGGGGCATGTTCGTCGCGGCTTTCGACGCCGTCGCCATCGACCAGCTGGCAGAAGTGCGCCAGGCGCTGGAATGCAAGGCCGCCAGGCTGGCCGCCGAGCGCGCCGACGACGACCTGCTCGACGCGCTCGGCCGGCTGCTGGCCAGCACCAAGGCGGCCCTGGCCGACCCCGATCACCCGTACCCACGCGATCTGGACTTCCACCAGCAGGTTCTCGACATGAGCGGCAACCTGAAGCTGGTGGAGACGGCCAGGAGCGTGTCGAGGCAGTTCCAGCTCGCCCGGGCCCGATCGGGCGAGTCCCCGCCCTGCGCCAAGGCCGCCTTCGAGGAGCACTACCGCATCTACGAGGCGATACGCGCACGCGATCCGGAGGAGGCCGACGCGGCCATGCACGCCCACCTGGAGGCGTCACGGCAGAACGTCAGGCAGTTGTTCGAGGGGATGGCCGGCGATCTGCGAGACGCCGGCGCCCGCCGGCTGAACCTGGGGCGGCAGGAGGGGGGCCCGCCGTGAAACGCGCCCGTATGATCATCGATGGCCGCGCGGAGGACGGCGCCGACCGCTTCGCGTCGATCAATCCCTACACCGGCCGGGAGTGGGCGACCGTGCCCGCCGCGACCCCCGGCGACGTCGGCCGCGCCGTCGACGCCGCCCGCGGAGCCTTCCACGAGACCTGGCGCACCACGCCGGGCGTGCGGCGCGCCCAGCTCATGACCGCCCTGGCCGACCTGCTGGAGTCGCATGGCGACGCCCTGGCCACGATGGAGAGCAGCGACAACGGCAAGGTCATCCGCGAGACCCGCAACCAGATGACCTTCGCCGCGCGCAACCTGCGCTTCTTCGCCGGCTACGCCGACAAGATCTACGGCAGGACCGTGCCGCTGGACCACCCCGGCATGTTCGACTTCACCCGCCGCCGTCCCTACGGCGTCGCCGGGATCGTCACCGCCTGGAACTCGCCGATCGCCTTGCTGGCCAACAAGCTGCCCGCCGCGCTCGCCACGGGCAACACCGTCGTGGTCAAGCCGTCGGAGCACGCGTCGGTGACGACCTGCGAGCTGGGCCTGCTGGCCGCCGAGGCCGGTTTCCCGCCCGGCGTGGTCAACGTCGTCACGGGCGACGGGGCGGTGGGCGACGCGCTGACCGCCCATCCCGGCATCGACAAGATCAGCTTCACCGGAGGGAGCGCGACGGGCGCGCGCGTGGCCGAGGCCGCGGCCCGCCGCCTGATCCCGCTCACGCTCGAACTCGGCGGCAAGTCACCCAACATCGTCTTCGACGACGCCGACCTCGACCGCGCGATCGTCGGCGCCGTCGCGGGGATCTTCGCCGCGGCCGGGCAGACGTGCATAGCCGGCTCGCGCCTGCTGGTGCACCGCCCCATCTACGAGCAGGTGAGCGAGGCCATCGTCGCGCGCGCCCGCGCGATCCGCCTGGGCGACCCGCTCGACCCGGAGACCGAGATGGGCCCGGTGGCCAACCGCCCCCAGTTCGACCGGATCCTCGCTCTCATCGAGGCCGGCCGCGACGACGGCGCCACCCTGCTCACCGGCGGCCACGCCGCGGAAGGGCCAGGCCGAGGCCTGTTCATCCAGCCGACCGTCTTCGGCGACGTCTCGCCGGACATGCGCGTCGCCGCGGAGGAGATCTTCGGCCCGGTGCTGTCCATCATCCCCTTCGACGACGAGGACGAGGCCGTCCGCATCGCCAACGCCACCGACTACGGTCTCGCCGCCGGCGTCTGGACCCGCGACCTGGACCGAGCGCACCGCGTCGCCGACCGCCTGGAAGCCGGCTCGATCTGGGTCAACACCTACCGTTCCACCGCCGCCCAGGCCCCGTTCGGCGGCGTCAAGCGCAGCGGCTACGGGCGCGAGCGCGGCGAGGAGGCGCTCGCCGAGTACACCTACGTGCAGAACGTGATGATCGACTACTCGGGCTCCGCCAGGGACCCGTTCTCCATCCGCACCTGACCACCCCCTCCCAACGCTGCGACACCCTCCATCACTCCCTCACGGAGGTGACCCATGTCCGGACAGAGCCGGCGCGTCGCGCTGGCGACCCTGGTCGGGACCACAGTCGAGTGGTACGACTTCTTCATTTACGGAACTTCCGCCGCCCTGGTTCTGAACAAGCTGTTCTTCCCCGAGTTCTCGCCCACCGCGGGCACCCTGCTGGCTTTCGCCACGTTCGCCACCGGCTGGCTGGCCCGGCCGATCGGCGGCGTGCTGGCCGGTCACTTCGGCGACAAGCTCAGCAGGAAGACGATGCTCGTCGTCACCGTCGTCGGCATGGGCGTGGCCACGATGCTCATCGGCGTCCTGCCGACGTACGCGAGCATCGGTGTCGCCGCGCCCGCACTGCTGGTGGCGCTCCGCGTGTTCCAAGGGCTGGCCGTCGGCGGAGAGTACGGCGGAGCCGTCGTCATGGCCGTGGAGCACGCCCCCGAAGGGCGCCGCGGTCTGGCGGCGAGCTGGCCGCAGATGGGGGTGACTGCCGGGCTCGTGCTCGGCACGGCCGTCTTCTACGCCTTCCTCACCGCCATGCCGGAGGCGAGCTTCCAGGCCTGGGGCTGGCGCGTGCCGTTCCTGCTCAGCTTCGTGCTCGTCCTGGTCGGACTCGTGATCAGGATGCGGATCGTGGAGAGCCCCGCCTTCGAGAACGCCAAGCAGACGCAGGCCGTCGTGCGCCTGCCGCTGGCCGAGGTCGTCAGGCGCCATCCCGGCAGGGTCGTGCTGCTCATCGCCGCACACATCGCGCCCAACACCTACTTCTACACCTTCGCCACCTTCATCCTCGCCTACGCCACGACCACGCTCGGGTTCTCCAGCAGCACCGTGCTGGTCGCGGTCAGCGTCGCCGCGCTGATCGAGACGTTCACGCTGCCGGCGTTCGCGCACCTCTCCGACCGGGTCGGCAGGCGGCCGGTGTACATCGGCGGCCTGGCCTTCCTCGCGGCGTGCACGTTCCCCTTCTTCTGGCTGGCCGGCCAGGGATCGGGGCCGCTGCTGTTCGCCGGCATCGCCGTCTGCATGGCCGTCGGGCACGCCGCGGTGTACGGCACGCAGGCCAGCTTCTTCTCCGAGCTGTTCCCGACCTCGGTCCGCTACACGGGCCTCTCCCTCGGCTACCAGGTGGCCGGCGCGCTGTTCGGCGGGCCGTTGCCCTTGATCGCGACCGCGCTCGTCGGGGTCGGCGACGGCGGTCCCTGGTACTTCGCCGGGTACATGGCGTTCACCGCCGTGATCAGCGCGGTGGCCGCGTACCTGGCGCCCGAGACCTCGCGCCTGCGCATCGCCGACGCGCGGCCGGCCACGGCGGCCGGCGAGGGCGACTCCGCGTACGCGCCGAGCCGCTGAGACTCACCCCTGACGAAAGGAAGATCCCTTGTCCATGACGGAGACCGACGTCGTCGTTGTCGGCGCGGGCAACGCGGGGCTGGTGGCGGCGCTGGCCGCGCACGAGGCCGGCGCCCGCGTGATCGTGCTGGAGGCGGCCGAGGAGGACGAACGCGGCGGCAACAGCCGCTTCTCCGGCGGCATCTTCCGCGCCGCCCACGACGGCCTGGAGTCGATACGCCCGCTGCTGACCGAGTCGGACGAGAAGGTGCTGTCCAAGGTGTCCGTCGCGCCGTACAGCAGGCAGCGCTACGCGGGCGACTGGCTGGCCACCTCCATGGGCCGCCCGCCGCGCGAACTGGTCGACACCGTGGTCGACGGGTCCTTCGAGACGCTCGAATGGATGCGGCGGCAGGGCGTGGAATGGGAACTCACCGCCAACAAGCTCTTCGACCTGGACAACCTGGACGGCGTCTACGCGCTGCCGCCCGGCGGCGCCATCCGCGCCAAGGGCGAGGGGGTCGGCCTGATGGAGCGGCTGTTCGCCGCCGTCGAGCGGGCCGGCATCGAGATCCGGTACGACGCGCCCGCCGCCGGTCTGATCACCAGTGGCGCGACCGTCGACGGCGTGCTCGTGCGCCGGCAGAACGGCTTCGACGAGGTTCGCGGGGCGGTCGTGCTGGCCAGCGGCGGGTTCGAGGCCAACCCCGAAATGCGGCTGCGTTACCTCGGCCCCGGCTGGGACCTGGTGAAGGTACGCGGTACCCGGTTCAACATGGGCACGATGCTCGCCCAGGCGCTGCACGCCGGAGCCCAGCCGGCCGGCCACTGGGGCGGCTGCCACGCCAGCCCGCAGGACGCCGCGCACCCGCCCGTGGGCGACCTGCGCATGACCGACAAGCTGAGCCGCTACTCCTACCCGTACGCGCTCCTGGTCAACGGGGAGGGCCGGCGCTTCGTCGACGAGGGCGAGACCGAGGTCTGGCTGACCTACGCCAAGACCGGCAGCGCGATCATGCGGCAGACCGGCGGCGTCGCCTACCAGGTCTTCGACCAGAAGACCGTCCACCTGCTCGAACCCCGCTACCGCACCGGAACGCCCGTCGAGGCCGGCACGCTCGCGGAGCTGGCCGGGCGGCTCGGCGTGCCGGCGAACGCGCTGGCCGAGACGGTCTCGACGTTCAACCGTGCCGTCTCGGCCGACGCCGGGTCCCGGTTCGATCCGATGCGGCTGGACGGTGTCTCGGCGGAGCCGGCCGGGCAGCCGCCCAAGTCGAACTGGGCCCAGACGCTGGACGAACCGCCTTTCGTGGCCTACGCGGTCACCTGCGGCATCACCTTCACCTACGGCGGGCTGAAGATCGACACCCAGGCGCGCGTCGTGGACACGACGGGACGGCCGATGCCCGGCCTGTACGCCACGGGGGAGATCGCCGGCGACTTCTTCTACCACAACTACGCCGCGGGCTCGGGGCTCGTGCGCGGCGCGGTGTTCGGCAGGATCGCCGGGGGGAACGCGGCGGCGCGGGCCGCCGGTGGTACCGGGTGAGCGCCCTTCGCGCGCTGCTCGGCTCAGGACGGCTGCTCGTCGTGCCCGGCGCCGCCAACGCCCTGACCGCGCGGGTGATCGAGGACTGCGGTTTCGAGAGCGTCTACGTCACCGGCGCGGGGCTGGCCAACAGCCATCTGGCGGTTCCCGACATCGGGCTGCTGACCTTCAGCGAACTGCTCGCACACGTGGCGGCGATCCGCGAGGCGGTGAGCGTGCCGCTCATCGTCGACGCCGACACGGGCTTCGGCAACCCGATCAACGTCCGCCGCACCGTCCGCGACCTGGAACGGGCCGGCGCAGGCGCGATCCAGATCGAGGATCAGAGTTTCCCCAAACGGTGCGGCCACTTCGCCGGCAAGAGCGTCGTCCCCGCCGGGGAGATGATCGCCAAGATCCGGGCCGCGGTGGACGCCAGGCGCGACGACGGCACCCTGATCGTCGCGCGCACCGACGCGCGCGCCGTGGCCGGGATAGAGGAGGCCTGCGCCAGGGCCAACGCCTACCGCGCGGCGGGCGCCGACGTGGTGTTCGTCGAGGCGCCGCGCTCGGAAGCGGAGGTGGAGCAGGTCGCGGCCAAGGTGCGCGGGCCGCAGGTCATCAACCTGGTGCACGGTGGTGTCACGCCCATGCTGCCCGAGCGGCGGCTGCGCGAGCTGGGGTTCGCGATCGCGCTGCACGCCAACCTGCCGCTGCTGGCCGGGCTGAAGGGCATCCAGGACGCGCTGCACACGCTGCGCGCGGGAACCGCTCCCGGCGAGTCGCAGCTCGCCAGCTGGGCCGAGCGGCAGCGGCTGGTCAGACGGCCGGAGTTCGAGGTGCTCGAGGCCCGGTACGCCACCTCGTCCCCGTCGGAGGAAGGAACGTCATGAGCACCAGACTCGGTTTCGTCGGCCTCGGCGTCATGGGCGGGCCCATGTGCCGTAACCTCGTGCGCCGCGCGGGCGTCCCGGTGACCGCGTTCGATCTTGACGCGAAGGCGCTGGACGCCGCAGGGGCGGACAGGGCGGGCTCGGCCGCGGAGGTGGCCGAGCGCAGCGACCTCGTCTTCCTGTCGCTGCCCGGCGGACCCCAGGTGGAGGCCGTCGTCCTGAACGAGCTGCTGCCGCGCGCGCGGGCGGGACAGACCATCGTGGACCTGAGCACCTCGCCCGTCGAACTGGCGCAGCGCCTCGCGGCGCGGCTGGCCGAGGCGGACGTCGCCTTCCTCGACGCGCCCGTCGCCCGCACCCGGCAGGCGGCCGTCGACGGCACGCTGAGCATCACCGTGGGCGCGCCCGACGCCGCCGCGTTCGCCCGCGTCGAACCGTACCTGCGCCACCTGGCGACCGAGGTGCGGCACTGCGGCCCGCCCGGCGCGGGCGCCCTGGTCAAGCTGGTGAACAACCTGGTCGTCTTCGAGACCGTCGTGGCGCTGGCCGAGGCCGTCACGCTGGCCAGGCGCACGGGGCTGGTGGACGACGCCACGCTCTTCGACGCGCTCGCGGCCGGCTCGGCGGCGAGCTTCGCCCTGGACAACCACGGCCGCAAGGCGCTGCAGCCGGACACCCACCCGCGCGGCGCCTTCCCCGCCGCCTACATGCGCAAGGACATCGGGTACGCCCTCGACCTGGCCGAGCGTGCGGGCCTGCGACTGCCCGCCGGGCGGCTCGCGCACGATCTGCTCGGCACCGCCTGCGCGCGAGGGCATGCCGAGGAGTACCACACCGTCGTCGTCAAAGTGATCGACCAGTGAGGTGAAGACCATGACAGCCCCGGCGCACGAGGTCTACGCGGTCAAGTTCGGCCAGCATCCCGGCGGCAAACGAGCGCAGTACTTCCACGGCTCCGCCGCCGAGCCGCTGGAGAAGCCCACCCAGCTCGACTACTTCGTCTGGCTGATCAGGTCGCCCGGCCAGAACCCGAGCCGCGACATCGTGGTCGACGCGGGGTTCACCGCGGAGACGGCGGCGCGCCGCGGCCGCGAGCACTGGCAGGCCCCGTCGCGGGCGCTGGAAGGGCTCGGCGCCGACTGCTCGGCCGTGCCGTACGTGATCCTTTCCCACTTCCACTACGACCACGTCGGCGACGTGGAAGCGTTCACCGGCGCCAAGTTCGTCGTTCAGGCCAGGGAAATGGCCTTCTGGACCGGCAGGCACGCCGCCCGCCACGAGTTCCGCAGGCTCGTCGAGCGCGCCGACATCGAGCGGCTGGCCGGATACGCGCTCGACGGCCGGGTGTTGTTCGTGGACGGAGAGCACGACGTGGTGCCCGGTGTGCGCGTGCACCACGTCGGCGGGCACACCGCCGGGCTGCAGATCGTCAGCGTGGCCACCGCGCGCGGCACCGTCGTGCTGGCCGCCGACGCCTCGCACCTGTACGCCAACGTCGAGGACGACGCGCCTTTCGGCGTCCTGACCGACCTGCCCGCGATGTACGACACCTTCGACCGCATGCGCGCCCTGGCCGCCGCTCCCGAGCTCATCGTGCCCGGGCACGATCCCGAGGTGCTGGCCAGGTTCGACCCGGTCGACGGCTTCGAGGGCCGGGCCGTCCGCATCGCATGACCCTGGGGAGGAACACCGATGGCTGACAACATGTGGGAGCCCGTGTGCGTCGTGGGGCTGGGCGCGATGGGCGGCGCCGTGGCGGCCCGCCTGGCCGCCGCCGGTCGCGAGGTCGTCGGCTACGACCTGGACGAGGTGGCCGTGCGCCGGGCGGCAGAGGCGGGCGTGACCGTCTCGGCCGGCCCGGCAGAGGCGGTCACGGGCGCGCGCACCGTCATCACCAGCCTGCCCGACGCGGCGGCGGTGCGCGCCGCGTGGTGCGGGCCCGGCGGACTCGTGCGGCATGCGGCGCCCGGTACGTTCGCCGTCGAGCTGAGCACGATCGACCCCGGCACGATGCGCGAGATCGCCGTCCCGGCGCGCGCGGCTGGGCTGCGCGTGGTCGACTGCGCGGTCAGCGGCGGGCCGGAGGAGGCGGCCGCGGGCGCGCTGGCGCTGATCGCCGGGGCCTGGGAGGCGGACCTGCGTGACCTCGAACCGCTGCTGGGCCGGATCGGCACGTCCGTCGCGCACACCGGTGACGTCGGGACGGGCAAGGTGGTCAAGCTCGTCAACAACCTGATGTCGATGGCCAACGTGCTCGTCGCGGCCGAGGCCTTCCAGATCGGCGTGGCCGCGGGCGTCGAACCGGAGCGGCTCTTCGACGTGTTGTCGCGGAGCGGGGGACGCTCGCACCATTTCACCAAGAGGTTCCCATGGGCCATCGCCGGCGACTTCCGCCCGCGCTTCACCGTCGCGCTCGGCGAGAAGGACCTCGGGCTCGGGCTCGACCTGGCCCGCTCGGTCGGCGTGCCCGCTCCCGCGGCATCCGTCGCGCGCTCGATGTACGCGATGGCCGTCGCTGAGGGGCTGGCCGGCCAGGACATCGTCGCGCTGAACCGGCTGTACCAGCGGTGGGCGGAGCGAGCGCATGAGTGAGCCGATTCCCGCCGTGCTGATGCGCGGCGGCACGAGCAAGGGCCTGTTCCTGCACGCGCGCGACCTGCCGCCGGCGGGCCCCGCCCGCGACGCCCTCATCCTCGACCTCATGGGCAGCCCCGACCCGATGCAGATCGACGGGCTCGGCGGCACGCACTCCAGCACCAGCAAGGTCGTCGTGGTCGAGCCGGGGGGCGACGGCGATGACGTGTGGTACTGGTTCGCCCAGGTCGGGGTGGACCGGCCGATCGTGGACTGGTCGGGCAACTGCGGCAACCTCACCTCGGCCGTCGGGCCGTTCGCCGTGGACGAAGGACTGGTGACGGCCGTCGAACCGGTGACGCGGGTGCGGCTGCGCAACGGCAACACCGGCGTGCGCATCCTGGCCGAGGTGCCGGTGCGCGACGGCAGGGCGCGCGCCGCCGGGACGCACCACATCCCGGGCGTCAGGCGGCCCGGCGCCCCGATCGTCACCCGCTACCTCGGCCTCGGGCCCTGCTATCCCGCGTCGGGGCCCGTGTCGCTGCTGGACGGCGAGGACGGGCCCGTCGAGGTGACCATCCTGGACGTCACCCACCCGTACGTGTTCGCCCGCGCCGAAGACCTGCGAGTGGACCTCGGCGCAGCGCCGCCCGCCGCGCTCGGCGCGGACGGCGCCCTGCTGGCCAGGCTGGAACGACTGCGCGGCGCGGCGGCGGTGGCGCTGGGCCGCGCCGCGCAGCCGGACGAGGCGGCCAGGGACTCGCCGATCGTGCCGCGCATCGCGCTCGTCGGCGAACCCCTGGACGACGGTCACCACGTCGCCGCGCTCGGCGTGTCCATGGGCAGGATCCACCACGCGCTGCCGATGACGGCCGCGCTGTGCCTGGGCGCCGCCGTGCGCCTGCCCGGCACCGTCCCGTCGGGGGTGGCGCGCGGTGTGAGCGACGCAACGGTCCGCGTCAGGCATCCGCGCGGTGTCGTCGAGGTGCTGGCCGACGTCGATCCCGCGGCGTCGCCGCCCGTGCGGTCGGTGGGCGCGGTCAGGACCGCCCGCCGTCTCATGGAGGGGCGGGTGCACCCGGGCGGCGACTGATCGCGGCGACGCGGGTTCCCGTCCGGGCTGAGCGGGTACGCGTACCTCCTCCCGTGAGAAAGGCCTGGGGTACGGCGATGATCGAGAAACTGGCCGAGCTGGGCGAATTCGGCGCGCAGGCCGCCGTCGCCCTCACCCGCAACGGGTTGCTGCGACCGACCCATCCGGCCGCGCTCGCCCGCGTGGTGGAGGCGTACCGGCATTTCCACGTGACCCCGGCCGCCGGGCTGGCGATGGCGGCGCCGCGCTGGCCGGACCGGCAGGCCGTGGTGGACGAGGACGGCGCGCTCACGTTCGCCGAGCTGGACGGGCGCGCCGCCGCGCTGGCCGCCGGCCTGCACCACCGGCTCGGCGTGGAGCCGGGAACGACGGTGGCGGTCATGTGGCCCAACCACCGCGGGTTCGCGGAGGCGGTCGCGGCCGTGTCCCGGCTGGGCGCGGACCTGCTGCTGCTCAACACGGGGCTGGCCGGGCCGGCCCTGCGCGACGTGCTGCGCCGCGAACAGGCCGACGTGCTCGTCGCCGCGCCCGGCCTGCCGCCGGTGGACTTCGCGGGGCGGCGGGCCGGCGACCTGGACGAGCTCATGCGCTCCGCCGCCCCGCCCCCTCCGGTGCCGCGGCGGCCGGGACGGCTGGTGCTGCTCACCTCGGGCACGACCGGCCTGCCCAAGGGCGCGCCCCGGCGGCTGTCGGTGGCGGAGCTGGCCGAGCCGTTCGTCGCGATGCTGGCCACCGTGCCGGTGCGCGGCGGCGAGCCGATGCTCATCGCGCCGCCGCTGTTCCACGGGCTCGGCATCCTCTGGTACGCGGTCGCGCTCGTGCTCGGATGCCCCGTCGTCCTGATGCGCCGCTTCGACCCCGACGCCGTGCTCGACGCCCTGGAGCGGCACCGGGCCGGCGCGCTGGTGGCCGTGCCGGCCATGCTGTCGCGGCTGCTGGCCCGCGCGCCCCGTGACCTGCCCGGCCTGCGGGTGGTGGTCTCCGGCGGTGCCGCGCTCCGGCCCGACCTGGCCACCGCGTTCATGGACGCCTACGGCGACGTGCTCTACAACCTGTACGGCTCCACCGAGGCCGGCTGGGCCGCCCTCGCCACGCCCGAGGACTTGCGGGAGGCCCCTGACACGATCGGCCGCCCGCCGCGCGGCGCCACCGTGCGGATCGCGGGACCGGACGGGGAGGAGCTGCCGGCGGGCGAGACGGGGCGGGTTCTGGTCGGCGGCGGGCTGGCGTTCGGCGCGCGGGCGGGCGAGCTGATGGGCACCGGCGACCTGGGCCACCGGGACGGGGGAGGGCTGCTGTTCATCGACGGCCGCGACGACGACATGATCGTCTCCGGCGGTGAGAACGTCTTCCCGCAGGAGGTGGAGAACCTCCTGGCCCGCCTGCCGGGCGTCGCCGACGTGGCCGTGCTGGGCGTGCCCGACGAGGAGTACGGCCGGCGCCTGGCGGCATATGTGGTCGCCGAGGAGGGCGTCACGCTGTCGGCCGACGAGCTCAAGAGCGCGGTGAAGGCGGAACTGGCGGGTTTCAAGGTGCCCCGCGACGTCGTGTTCGTGCCGTCGGTCCCGCGCAACCCGACCGGTAAGGTCGACCGCTCCCGGCTCACCGGCCGCTGAGCCCGCCGCAGGGCTCACCGGCCGCTGGGCGGGCAGTGGGGGCTCACCGGCCGCGGGGCCCGGGGGCCCGCCGAGGTCCGCCGGGCGCCCGGGCCCGCGCCTGCCTGCGCGCCCGGCGGGTCAGGCGCTCTCGGGGAACGAGGCCGTCCCGTGAGGGTTGTCGATGACGTAGCGCCACTGGCCGTCGGGGCCGCGCCGGACGACGTCGGTGGCGGTGCCGGACATGTCGATCCGGCTGCCGTCCCCGGCGGTGCCCCGCATCGACCAGTCAACGATGAGCAGGGCGATGTCGCCGGCGACGTACACGTGCCGGGGGCGCGCCTCGATCGGCAGGCCGAAGCTTCGCAGGTGCTGGTTGGCGGCCAGGCGCCCGGCACCGGTGACGGGATGGCCGGGGACCGGCACGAGGACGGCGTCGTCTTCGTAGACGTGGTCGAGGGCCTGAGCGTCACGGGCGTTCATGGCCGCCACGAAGCGGGCGGCGGCGCTGCCGGGGTCGCCTGCGAGCACCACGCGAGGCCGGGAAGTGTCATGAGCGTTCATGACAAAATGATCATATCACGGATGGGGGTCGCCTGCGTCGGCGAGGGCGAGGTCGAGCGTGGCCAGCGCGCCGCCTTCCGGCGGGTTGGCGAAGGTGAGGCGGGCGCCCAGCACGCCGGCCTGGCCGGCGGCGATGGTCAGGCCCAGGCCGTGACCCGCGGTCGTCCGGTCGCCGCCCTTGCGGAATCGCGCCGGCCCGTCGCGCAGCAGATGGCCGGGGAATCCGGGGCCGCGGTCGTGGACGGTGACGCGGGCTCCGTCGACCACCACGGTGATCGGCGGCCGGCCGTGGAGGGCGGCGTTGGTGAGCAGGTTGGCCAGGATGCGCTCCAGGCGGCGCGGGTCGGTGGCCACGACGGCGCCGGCGCGGACCACGACCCGCGCGTCGGGGGCGAGCGCCGCCGCGCGGTGCGTGGTGAACTCCCCGAGGGCGACGTCGGACAGGGCGGGGCGTTCCGTGGCGGTGTCCAGGCGGGCCACCTCCAGTACGTCCTCGACGAGGGCGCGCAGGGCCTGGGTGCGCTCCCGCACGATGTCGGTCATCCTGCCGGGCGGCAGGAGTTCGGCGGCGGTGGTGAGGCCGGTGAGCGGGGTGCGCAGCTCGTGGGCGATGTCGGCGGTGACCCGGCGTTCGGCTTCGAGGCGGGCCCGCAGGGCGCCGGCCATCGCGTCGACGGCGTGGGCGAGCTCGGTGGCCTCGTCGTGGGAGCGGCCGCCGATCGCCGCGCCCACCCGGACGGTGGGGTCGCCGGCGCTGACGTGGCGGGCGGCGGTCGCCGCCCGGCGCAGCCGGTCCGACAGGCGCGCGCCGATGGCGATCCCGGCCAGGGTGCCGCCGGCGACGACCGCGGCCGAGCCCAGCAGCAGGACCCGGTCGAGCGCGGCCAGGTCATCGAGGCTGTGCCGGTAGTCGGAGCGCAACGACAGCACGTGGTCGCCGGTGCCGGCCGCCGCCCAGACGAAGGTGCCCTCGGAGGTCTGGCGCAGCGCGGTGGCGACCTGCCCGTCCCGTACCGCCGCGCGCAGATCAGCCGGCACGGCCGGGTCGTCCAGCCGGCTGCCGAAGGCCGGCTGGCTGCCGCGGTGATATTCGCGCAGCAGCAGCTGGATGCGTTCGGCCTGCAGGCGGTGGGCGTCGTCGGCCTGCTTGCGGGCGTAGGCGAGATGGACGATGAGGCTCAGCGCCACCGCCACGACGACGCTGACCGCGGCGACCGTGGCACTGATCTTCCAGCGCAGGCTCATCCGCCGTGCCCCCGTGGCCCGCCGCAGCCTCACTCGCCCTCCGCGCGCAGCTTGTAGCCGAAGCCGCGCACCGTCTCGATGCGTTCGCCGCCGATCTTGTTGCGCAGCCGCTGCACGTGGATGTCGGCCAGCCGGGAGTCGCCGCCGTAGGCGTAGTCCCAGACGCTTGCCAGCAGCACGTCCCTGCTGAGCACCGTGCCGGGCGACTCGGCGAAGCGCAGCAGCAGCCGCATCTCGGTCGGGGTGAGAGCCACCGGCCTGCCGCCGCGCAGCACCCGCATGCCGTCGACGTCGATCTCCACGTCGCCGAAGCGCAGCGGGCGGGCGCGCCGCCCGGCCGGAGCGCCGGCCTGAGCGGTGCGAGCGCTGCGGCGCAGCACCGCGCGAATGCGGGCCAGCAGCACCGAGCCGTCGAAGGGCTTGGTCACGTAGTCGTCGGCGCCCGCCTCCAGCCCGACCACCACGTCGACGGCGTCGTCCCGGGCCGACAGCATGATCACCGGGACGAGGCTCTCCTCGCGGATGCGCCGGCACAGGCTCACTCCGTTCATGCCCGGCAGCATCACGTCCAGCAGCACCACGTCGGGGGTGCGGGCGCGGAAGGACTCCAGGCCGGCTATCCCGTCGGCGGCGGTCGTGACCGTCAGGCCGTCGCGTTCGAGGGTCAGCTGGGTCACTTCCCTGATCACCTCGTCGTCCTCGACGAACAACACGTGCGGGGTCTCGGTGGCGTCCATGAAATCTCTGTTCAGCCTTTCGGGTCGTCTCACGCGCCGTCGAGGACGAGCGTGCGGCCGCTCCAGCGCAGCGGCGTCGTCCGCGTCGCGGTCGGGCAGGAGGCGGCGTCGCCCGGCCGGTATTCCGGCCGCACCAGGACCAGGGCCGCGTCGCGGACCTCGACGCGGCTGCCCGCGCCCTCGTGGGCGTAGACCCGCTCACCCGGCTGATCTCCGGCGAGCCGGTAGACATAGGTGCCACGGGTGCCCTCGTATCCGCAACTCCGGCCCGGGCAGGTGTAGACGGTGACGGCCACCAGGCGGACGTGCCCCCGGTCGCCGGACAGGGAGATCTCCTCGGAGTAGACGGGGAACTTGCCGTGCTCGCACCGCCTGATCGCGGACGTGCTCCTGGTGCCCAGCCGTGGATCCTCCCGCAGCACCTGCAGGCCGTCGAGGTCGGACGGCGTGCCGGCAGCCGTCTGCGCCGGCGCGGGCGAGGCCCGCTCATGACTGGCCCGCCCCTCCACCCGCACCCGCGGATCGATCCCGCAGCCGGCCACGGCGGCCGATCCGGCCAGGGCGAGAGCGCACAGCAAGGCCCCCGCGACGGCGGACGGTTTTCTCAGCGACATGCCGCAGATAATACCTGCCGCGCATTGTTACAAGACCTATGGATTACCGCTGGCATTTCGATGTGAAAGCTGAAAGGAATCGACGGCGTCCGCCTTTACGGTGGTCGGCGTGGAGCTTCGCGTTCCGTCCCGGGCACTGCGTCAGGGCCGGTGATGCGGCCGGAGACCATGCGGCCGATAACACGCGAGCCCCGTCGAAGAAATTCCGTGACGCATTCAGAGAAGACATCGAAACGTTCGCCCGGAGAAAGCCGGACCATGTCCCCGCCCTGGAGGCCGACCTGAAATGAACCATCCCGTGGACGTTCCCCATGACGCCCCGCCGGCGAACCGGCCCCGGCCCCCGCGGGGGCGGCTGCTGGGGCTGGACGCCGTGCGGGCGCTGGCCATCGTCGGCATGGTCTACATGCACGTCAGCCCGACCGGATGGCTGGCCCCGGCCCCCATGCCGGAGAAACCGGCGGTGCTCGACTGGGTCGAGCACGCCGTCTCCGGCCGGTCGATGAGCCTGTTCGTGCTGATGGCCGGCATCTCGGTGGCGCTGATGACCGGTGGGCCCGCGCCCCTGGACGGCGAGCGGCTGACGACGGCCAGGAGACGGCTCGCGATCCGCGCGGCCATGCTGTTGCTGATCAGCCTGTGCGTGGACCAGCTGTCCGGCATGAACCTGTCGATCCTCGAGTTCTACGCCGTGTGGCTGCTGCTGCTGATACCGCTGGTACGGCTGCGCCCGGGCACGCTCATGGCCGCCGCCGGCGCCCTCGGGGCCGCGCTGCCCGTCTTCTGCTTCGTCGTGCTCAACTACGGCCGCACCTGGGCCATCTCCCCGATGAACCCGGCCGGCGCCGAGCCGGCCTTCGGCCTGACGCTGCTGCTGAGCCCGCAGGACTGGCTGGCCAAACTTCACCAGCTGCTGATGGGCGGCGGTTTCCAGACGCCGTACGCGATCCCGCTGCTGCTGGCCGGACTGGCCATCGGCCGGCTCGATCTGCGCAGCCCGGCCGTGCGCGCCAAGATGGCCGGCTGGGGCGCCCTGCTGGTGGCCGTCAGCTGGCTGGTGTCGTGGGTGGCGCTCGTCCCGCTGGGCGCCGAGCGGGCGCTGGCGGCGATGATGGAGTCCGCCGGCGGGCCGATGCTGCAGCCGTGGGCGTCGGTGCTGACCCTGCCGCCGCACCAGCTGTACGCGCTGAGCATCCCGATGGCGCCGATGATGACCGGGGTCGCGCTGCTGCTGCTGGCCGGGCTCCTCACCCTGCTGGAGCGGCCCGGCTGGCAGGTGGCCCTGCGGCCGCTGACCGCCGCCGGGAGCCTGGCGCTGACCTGGTACGCCGCTCACCAGGTCTTCATCGAGCGGGTGGCGGGCGATCCGCCCTACGCCTTCACCCTGTTCGCCGGCATGGCGGTCTTCGCCTTCGCCGTCTCGCCGCTGTGGTTGCGGTGGATGCGGCGCGGGCCGCTGGAATGGCTGGTCCACCGGGTCATCGTCATGGTCGTGCCGGACCGTCCGGTACCGGACCGCGCGGGGGCCAGGCACAAGGCCGGCTGGTAGGCCGCGCGCGGTCGAGCCGAGGGGGACCCGCGCGAACCCTTCCCGGCTCGGCCGCCCGGCTCACCGGCCCCGGCGCCTGGCCAGCAGCAGGACGCACGCGATGGCGCCGAGCAGCACGGTGGCCAGTCCCGAGGCGCCGAGCGTCGCCCGCGGGCCCAGCGCCGTCGTGACCGGTCCGCCCAGCGCCGTGCCGAGCGGCGATGCGGTGAGCAGCGCCGCGCTGCGGGCGGCGAGCATCGCGGCCAGGTGCTCCGGCGGCGACTTCGCCTGCATGAGCGTCACCGACAGCGCCACGAACGGCCCGTAGACCGCGCCGCCGACCCCGAAACACGCGACGGTCACGGCCACCGGCACGTCGAAGGCGAACGGCAGCAGCAGGAGCCCCCATCCGAGCACGATGGCGACCGTCACGGGCCACAGCGGCAGCCGCCGCAGCGTGCCGGCCGCGAGCCCGCCGAGCACCGCGCCGGCGCCGAACACCATCCAGTAGAGGCCGAGCAGCGTGCCGGGCGCGCGCAGGTCGTGGGTCACGTGGAGTGGCAGGGCCACCTCGACCGGGCCGTACAGCAGGTTGAAGAACCAGGTGAGCGTCAGCAGCCCGAGCAGCTCGGGACGGGACCGCAACAACGCGAGCCCGCCGCGGGCGGCCGTCCGGTCGACGGGGGAGACGGGCCCCGACTCCGGCAGCCGGGTGCGCAGGACGATCACGGCGAGGAAGACGTAGGTGAGAGCGTCCAGGCCGAGCACGAGCGCGGAGCCGACGTACGTCACCAGCACACCCGCGAGCGCGGGGCCGGCGATCGTGGCGGCGAAGTTGAGCGAGCTGACGAGGGTGTTGGCGGCGAGCCGCTGCTCGCCCGGCAGCAATTCGGCCAGCAGGGTGTACTTGCCCGCGCTGCCCCACGCGTGCAGCAGGGACGAGCCCGCGAGCAGCACGACGTACAGCGGAAGGCTGAGCAGCCC
The DNA here is from genome assembly GCF_055586745.1 of Nonomuraea sp. NPDC049378. Taxonomy (NCBI): domain Bacteria; kingdom Bacillati; phylum Actinomycetota; class Actinomycetes; order Streptosporangiales; family Streptosporangiaceae; genus Nonomuraea; species Nonomuraea sp. NPDC049378. The sequence continues at coordinate 20,470 of NZ_JBVJHP010000007.1, read as the reverse complement.
CGCGAACCAGGCGAGCGGCACCGCGCCGAGGAACACGCCGCGCACCACGTTGTCGGCGAGCAGTATCCGCCTGGCCGGCACCCGGCGCATGCGGCGGCCGAGCACCAGCGCGCCGGCGACGCCGGGCATCGTGTACGCGGCCACGGCGCCGCCGACCCACAACCCGGCGCTCGCCTGCGGCGCGAGCTCGACGGCCAGCCACGCCACCGCGACGAAGCTCATCCCGTCCCCCAGGTACGAGACCGCGAAGCCGAGGATCAGCCGCCGGAACACCCGGTTGGCGAGCACCGGCCGGTAGGCGGTGGGGACGAGACGCCGGAGCACGGCAGGGACCTCGGAACGCGGCATCATGCACGGCGGATCGGCTCGGCGCGGCGGCGGTCGGGGTCCTCGCGCGGGAGGAAGGCCGCGTGAACGGTGATGCTCATGATGGTCACGTTAGGCGCGGGCGGGGAGCGGCGCTTCTCGATTCCTGCTGGGCCGGTCGCGAAGGGAGGCCCACGCGAGCCGCTGGATGAGGGCGACGCGTCCGGGGACGGGGCTTTCAGCGCGCGGCGGAGCGGGCGCGGTCCAGCAGGTCCAGCGTCAGGTCCGGCTCCAGGTCCTCGAGGTTCCACCGGGAGTCCCGGTAGGCGTGGTTGCTGACCCAGAACGCCATCACGCCGTCGTCCAAGGACCTGGCGTACGTCGCCAGCGACCAGGAGTTGCCGCCGTCGTGCCAGGCGATCCGGCCGTCGCCGGTGTCGAGCACGCTCCAGCCGTACGCGTACGACTCCTCCGAATCCGGCATCGGCGCGTACGGGGTGAAGAGCTTCTCCTTGGCGCTGTCCGTCAGGACGGCGTCGCCGGTCAGGGCGCGGTGCCAGCGGAACATGTCACGGGCGGTGGACAGGATGCCGCCGTTGCCGCGCAGGTTCCAGTACGGTCCGTCGGCCGCCCACGGATGGTCGTAGGGCCGGCCCCTGCTGGCGCCCCGGGCGTCGTACTCCACGGCCACCTGGTCGCGGTCCCATCGGGGCAGCACGTATCCGGTGCTGGTCATGCCGGCGGGGGTGAACAGGTGCTCGGCCAGGAACTCCTCGTAGCCCATGCCGGAGACCTTCTCGATGATCGCGGCGAGCACGCTGTAGCCGAGGTTGGAGTAGTGGAACCGCTCGCCCGGGGCCGACAGCGGGTCGGAGGCCAGCGCCCCGGCCAGCATGTTCTCTCGCGACAGCACGTCATAGTCGTCGCCGAGCGACTCGGGCAGGCCCGCCGTGTGGGTCAGCAGGTGATGCACCGTGATCTGGCGTTTGCCGGGCGGGACCGGGCCGAGATGGGCGCTGATCGGGTCGCTGGTGCGCAGCCTGCCCATCGTCTCGAGCTTCAGGATCGCGGCCGCCGTGAACTGCTTGGTGATCGACATGACGTCGTACACCGTGTCGCAGGTCGCGGGGGTCCCGGCGGCGCGGTCGGCCAGGCCGAAGCCCTGGCAGTGGACGATCCGGTCGCCGCGCGCCGTGACGACCGTGCCGCCGGGCCCTTCGGGCAGCGTGCGGGCCAGGTAGGCGGCCAGGGGTTCGCCGGCGGCGGGGGAGCACGCGGCCATCGCCAGCACGAGCATCAGCAGCACACCGGTGCGCATGTGACCTCCAGGAGTCGGGAGGCACCAGTTGACCTGCGCCGCCGGACCTGCTCAACATGTCCGGGCGTCCGGGTTCGTACGGGACACCGTACGTCCAGGTCAGCGCGCAGGGCACCATCAGGAGATCGACACAGGAGCGAACCATGACCACCACCCCGCCCCCGCCCCCGGCCACCGGCGAGACCGCGTTCATGCACGAGCTCCGGCGTCTCAAGGCCTGGTCGGGCCTCAGCTTCCGGGAGCTGGCGCGCCGCGCGTCCGCCGCCGGTGACGCGCTGCCCTCCTCCACCGCCTCCACGATGCTCGGCAGGAACCGGCTGCCGCGCCACGAGGTCCTCGTGGCGTTCGTCCGGGCCTGCGGCCTCGACGAGGAGCAGGTGCGGGCGTGGGCGGACGCCCGCGCCGGGATCGCCGCCGGCACACCCGAGCCCGCACCGGCCTCCGCGCCTGCGCCGGCACCGGAGGCCGTGCCGGTGCGGCGCACGCGGGCCTGGAGGCGGCGGGTTCTGGCGGGAGCGGCGGCACTGGGCGTGATTCTGGCCGGAGGGGCGGCGCTGACGCTCGGAAGTGACTCGGTCGAGACGTACGAGACGACCGTCGTACGCTGACCCCGGCCGTCAGAAGGCGTTGACGAGGACGACGTACACGGTGGTGCCGAGGCCGACGCTCAGGATCGTGCGGCGGCCGAAGGCGAGGTGGACGCCGGCGGTGACGGCGACGGCGAGCAGCGCGTGGAGCGCCGCCCGTGGTTCGGCGGCGATGGTGCCGTGCAGGGTGGTGACGGCGAGGATCGCGAGGATCCCCACCGGCATCCACACCGACAGCTGCCGCACCGTCGCCGACGTGCGGAGCGCGCGCAGCGCCGCGAAAGGCATGGCGCGCAGGGCGAAGGTGATGCCGAACACGATCGCGAGGACGGCCAGCAGGTAGGGCGTGCTAGGCACCGGCGGCCTCCCCGACGGTCTTCCCGGCGCTCCCTCCAGCGGCCCGGCGGGTGGCGAGCAGGTGGCGGGCCAGCAGCAGGACGAGGAACACCAGCAGCGCGGTGAGCAGGGCGACGCCCGGAGTCAGCAGGAGCGCGGCCGCGACGCTCGCCACGGCGAGCAGTACGGACGGGATCTCGCGGCGCGAGCGGACCGCGTCCAGGGCGAGCGCCGTGAACAGGGCGACGAGGGCGAACTCCAGGCCTTTGACCGGGCCGGGCAGCGCCGTGCTGAGAGCGACGCCGGCCAGGCCGCCGCCGACCCAGTAGGCCTCGCAGGCGATCTGCATCGCCAGCAGCCGGGGCGCCGAGCGTTCGGCCTCGGGCAGGGCGGCGTTGACCGCGTACGCCTCGTCGATCATCGCGTAGACGGCGTACGCCTTGGCGAGCGGGTGCCTGACCACGTGCAGCGGGAAGGAGAAGGCGTAGAACACGTGACGGAAGTTGACCACCAGGACGGTCAGGGCGATCGCGCCCAGCGGCGTGACCGTCGCCGCCATCCCCACCACCAGCAGCTCCACGGAGCCGGCGAACGCGGACAGCGACAGGGCCGGGGCCAGCCACCAGGGCAGGCCGGCCTGGACGACCAGCAGGCCGAGCGCGATCCCCAGCGGGAGGATCCCCAGCCCGGCGGAGAACGAGTCGCGCACCCCGGCGGCGATCTGCTGCCGCCGGGTGGCTGGGAGTGACGTGGTGACCTGCGAGGGAACGTGTTGTCGCACCTCTCCATGGTCTCGCAGATCGCCCGCCATGTGGTTGCCGATGTTGCCCGCCGAGCCCGCTCTGGGGCAATGTTCTCACTGTGGATGCGATAGATCGAGCAATTATCACCGAGCTGGAGCGCGAGGGGCGGCTGACGAACGTCGAGCTGGCCCACCGGGTCGGGCTCACCACGGGGCCGTGCCTGAGACGCGTCCAGCGGCTGGAGGCCGACGGCGTCATCCGCGGCTACCGGGCCGTCATCGACCCCGCCGCCGTGGGGAGGTCCTTCGAGGTGCTGATCGACCTCACCCTCGACTCGCAGGACGCGGGGACCGTCGAGCGCTTCGAGCGCACCCTGGCGCAGGCCGGGGAGGTCGTCGAGCTGCGCCGCCTCTTCGGCACCCCCGACTACTTCATGCGCGTGGCCGTCGCCGACCTGGCCGCCTACGAGACCTTCCTCAGCCAGTACGTCATGACGATCCCCGGCGTGAGGGGTGTCACGTCGAACTTCACGATGAAGAACATCAAGTCGGCCCCGTGACGGCCGCTAGATCCAGCCCTCCTCCCAGGCGCGGTGGGCGGCCGCGTGGCGGGAGGTGACGCCGAGCTTGGCCATGGCTCCCGACAGGTAGTTGCGCACGGTCCCCGGCGCGAGGTGGACCTGGGCGGCGATCTCCTTGACGGAGGCGCCCGAGCGGGAGGCGCGCAGCACCTCCAGCTCGCGGCCGGTGAGCGGGCAGTCGTCCTCGGTCAGCGCGGAGGCGGCGATGTCGGGGTCGACGTAGCGGCGCCCGGCCGCCACATCGCGGATGATCTCGGCCAGCCGGGCCGCCGGCGTCGTCTTGGGCACGAACCCGCTCACCCCCGCCGACAGGGCCCGGCGCAGCACGCCGGGGCGGGCGTGCCTCGTGACCAGGATGATCTTGGTGGGGAGTTCGGCCAGGATCTCCCCGGCCGCGCGCAGCCCGTCGGCCGGGGGCATCTCCAGGTCGAGCACGGCGATGTCGGGCCGGTGCTCGCGCGCGAGGCGCACCGCGTCGGTAGAGGTGGCCGCCTCGGCGGCCACCTCGAGGTCCTCCTCCAGGCTCAGCAGCGCCGCGAGCGCGCCCCTGATGAGGTCCTCGTCGTCGGCGATCACCAGCCGGATCATCACGCCTCCGAGTCTCGCGTACGTGGCGTGCGGCCGTCCACCGGCAGCGTGGCCGTCACGGTGAACCGGTCGCCGGCGTGTTCCCAGGTCAGCTCGCCCCCGGCCGCGGCGAGCCGCTCGGCCAGGGCGGTCAGGCCCGTGCCGGAGCCGGCCGGTCGGCGGGCGCCGTCGTTGGCGACGCGCAGCCGGGCCAGGCCGCCGGCGACCCGGTAGCCGACCTCGGCGTGCCGTGCCCGGCTGTGGCGCAGCACGTTGGTGGTGGCCTCCCGCATCACCAGGCCCAGCAGGTGGCGGGCGGTCTCCGGCAGGCCCGCCGGGCCGGAGGGGTCCGAAGGGTCGGCGGGGTCGACGGGGTCGGCGTGCGTCGTGGCGTCGATCCCGGCCGCGGCGAGCACCCCGGTGGCGTTGGCGATCTCGGCCTCCAGGGTGGTGCGGCGGTAGCCCTGCACGACGGCGCGGGTGTCGCGCAGCGCGTCGGCGGCCAGCCGGCGTACCTCCTGCATCTCCGCGGCGGCCCGGGCCGGGTCCGCCGCCGCCAGCCGCGCGGCCAGCTCGCTCTTGAGCGCGATCACCTGCAGGTGGTGGCCCTGGATGTCGTGCAGGTCGGCGGCGAAGCGCAGCCGCTCGTCCTTGACCGCCAGCTCCGCGGACAGGCGGCGGGCCTGGTTCAGCCGATCGGCGACGTCCCAGGACCACAACATGCCGAGGGTGACCCAGCCGGTCAGGGCGACCAGCCCGGCAGGGAGGGCGGCGGCGAAGAGCGGATCGTCGCCCAGGGCCAGCGCGACGCCGCCGCCCGCGACGCCGGCCGCGCCCGCCGCGGCGGCGACCAGCGCCCATCGGCGCCCGGCCGGCAGGTACGTCGCGGCGATCGAGACCATCGTCGCCGGCGCGAAGGACCAGGCCCCGTACCCGCGGGCGGCCAGCAGCACCCCGCCGAGCACGGTCGCGCCCGCGCAGCCCGCGGCCAGCCACACCGCGGGCACGCGGCCCGGTGACCCGCCGGGATCGCCGCTCAGGCGGCGGCCGAACAGGACCGCGGCGGCCACGGCGGTGACGGCCAGCCCGCCCGCGGCGGGCGGCCTGGCCGCCGCGGGCACACCCGGATCCAGGATCCACGGCCCGCTGCTGAAGATCAGGAGGGAGCCGGTGAGGAGGATCAGGGTCCACCACGTGAAGCGGCGGAAGCTCCGCAGCCCCGTATCGGCCGGCAGGTCGCGCACGCGGCCATTCTCGCAGCAGTGCGGGTCCCGGCCGCCGCATGACAGATGTCATCAGACCGGGTGACACATCGAGGCCTGCACGTGCGGTTCCGGCCCTGTCGCGGGCGATCCCGCTCGGCCAGGCTGAACGTGGGACGGATACCCCGCCCCCCTATCAGGAAGGAATCGCGTCATGGCGAACTCGCACCTCACGGACGAGACGGCGGCACGGAGCGCCGGGCATGAGGAGCCCGACACGGACCGCAGGACTCGCACGCACTGGGCTCGTTTCCTGGCGAACCGCTGGCCCACGGCGCTCGCCCTGGCCATGACCGCCCTGCCGTCGAGTGGCGGGGGTGAGGGCACGGGTGAGGGCGCTGTGGGCGTCTTCGCGCAGGTGCTGCCCCTGCTGCCGCTGCTGTACCTGGTCGTCGCCAAGCTGGGAAGGCGTGCGCTCACGTGGCCGCTGCTCGGCGCGGGGGTCGTCTCCGTCGTCGGGCTGCGGATGCTGGACGTGGTCGCGATCTCCACGGTCTACGTGTCGATCGCCCTGGTCGTGCTGGTGTGGGGCGCGCTCGACGGCCACCTGCGACGGACCGGCGAGTTCCGGCTGCAGGCGCTGGGCTGGGCGGTGTTCACGGCGCTCGCGCTGACCGGGCTGGTCGCCGACCCCGACCTGGGCCGCTACGTGATCGCGGCCGGCTGGTTGCTGCACGGCGTGTGGGACTTCGTCCACCTGTGGCGGAACAGGACCGTGGCGCGTTCGTTCGCCGAGTGGTGCGGCGTCGTGGACGTCGTGGTCGCCGTGCAGCTGGTCGTCCTGGTGTGACGGGACCTCATGCGGGGGCGGCGCCGCTTCCGGCGGGTATCCGCTGCAACTGCGTGCAGGAATGCCCGGCGGCGCTGGAACATCGCGGACTGGTGATCGACGATGGAGGGCCGTAAGCACCCCATCAACGGAAGGCCGATGTCATGCGTTCACGCTTATGGGCCGGGCTCGCCGTCACTGCCATCGCGGTGCTGCTCACGGCGCAGCCCGCGGCGGCCCAGGCGACGGTGGAATTCTCCGCCGACTCCGGCGACCAGTGCCGCTACGGCGTCACCGAGGGCACGCTGGAGTGGGTCGAAGGGCCCGTCATCCGGCCCGCGGTCCGGGTCAAGGGCACCGTGTCGGACAGCGCCGGCTCGTCGATCTGCGCCCCCGACGAGATGCACTCCCGCGCCACCTACACCGCCTACAACGGCGCCACCGTCGTCGACTCCGGGGAGGCGAAGGCGGACGACGAGACCGCGGAGGTCTCGATCGGCCTGTCCGACCCGACCGGAGTCACCTCCATCGACCGCGTGGTCGTGCAGGTGTGCCGCTACAGCAACTCCCCGTTCGGCACCAGCTACTGCGGCAGGGCGGCAGAGTACAAGATGCCCTGAGCCGTGAAAAGGGCGGCATCCCCTGCCGGGTGCCGCCCCCGCGCTCTTGCCCAGCGCGTGAGCTTACTTGACGCCGCAGGTGGGAAGGCGGATCGACGGGGAACACGATCGCTTGGGGGGCGTCATGGTCACGTCGCGAGGCGTCTTCAGGCGCAAGCCGGTGGAGCAGATCGCCACCGAGCACGAGGGGGAGCTCGCCAGAACGCTGGGGTTGTGGCAGCTCACGGCCATCGGCGTGGGCGGCATCATCGGCGCGGGCATCTTCGCGCTGGCCGGCGCGGTCGCCAACGAGACCGCGGGACCCGCCGTGCTGGTGTCGTTCCTCATCGCGGGCGTCGCCAGCGCCGCCGCCGCGATGTCGTACGCCGAGTTCGCCGGAATGATCCCGAAGGCCGGGTCCGCCTACACCTACGGGTACGCCGTGCTCGGGGAGATCGTCGGCTGGTTCATCGGCTGGGACCTGCTGCTGGAGTACACCGCGATCGTCGCGGTCGTCGCCATCGGCATCTCCGGCTACTTCGGCTTCCTCGTGCAGCAGCTGGGGTTCGAGCTGCCCCCCTGGATGCTCGGCGCTCCCGGCACCGGGGAGGGGCGGGTCGTGGACCTGTTCGCGGTGCTGCTCTGCCTGTTCATCGCCTTCCTGCTGAACCTCGGCATCCGCAGCGCCGCCCGGTTCGAGACGTTCGTGGTGGGGGTGAAGGTCGCCGTCGTGCTGCTCGTCATCGTGGTCGGCTTCTTCCACATCAACACCGCCAACTACCACCCCTTCTTCCCGTACGGGATCGGCGGGGCCATCACCGGGGCCGCCACCGTGTTCTTTGCCGTGTTCGGCTACGACGCGATGAGCACCGCGGCCGAGGAGTCACGCGACGCGCGGCGGCACATGCCCAAGGCGATCATCTACTCCCTCATCATCGCCATGGTGCTGTACGTGCTGGCCACGCTCGTGCTGACCGGCATGCAGAACTACCGGGAGATCGACCCCGAGAGCGGCTTCTCCTCGGCGTTCGCCTCGGTCGGCCTCTCCGGGCTGGCGTCCGTGATCGCGGTGGGAGCCATCATCGGCATCCTCACCGTGATGTTCACGTTCATGCTCGGCGTCACCCGCGTGTGGTTCTCGATGAGCCGCGACGGGCTGCTGCCGCAGTGGTTCGCCAAGGTGCACCCGGTACGGCGGGTGCCCTCGCGCGTCACCTGGATCGTGGGCGCCGCCTCCGCGGTGATCGCCGGGTTCCTGCCGATCCGGGAGGCCGCCGAGCTGACGAACATCGGCATCCTGCTGGCGTTCGTGGTCGTGTGCCTGGCCGTGATCGTGCTCCGCTACCGGCAGCCCGGGCTGCACCGCGAGTTCCGCACCCCCGGGATGCCGGTCGTGCCCGCCGTCGGGGTGGTCTTCTCGATCTGGCTGATCACGTTCCTGGACCCGGTGACGTGGCTGCGCTTCGCCGTCTGGTTCCTGATCGGGCTGGTCATCTACTTCGCCTACAGCCGCAGGCACTCCGCCCTGGAACGGTCGCCGGCCGGGACGGGCGAGCGCTGACGCGCCGTCGAGCCGTCCGGCTGGTGTCCTGCTGTGTCGGCGATCACACCGTGAAGGTGTCACGAAGCGAAGGTCGCAGGCGTCAAGAGAGGGACATGACCCTCACAGGCAAGGAACGACCATGCCGAAGACCCGCACGGCTCTCCTGCGCGACCTGCACAAGCCCGGCGACCCGCTGATCCTGCCCAACGTGTGGGACGCGGGCAGCGCCACCGTCGTGGCCGAGGCCGGCTATCCCGCCCTGGCGACCGCCAGCGCGTCCATCGCCGCCCTGCTGGGACGCGACGACCACGAGGGCGCACCCGTCGGCGAGATGTTCGACATCGCCGCCAGGATCATCAGGGCCGTGGACGTGCCGGTGAGCGTCGACGCGGAAGCCGGCTACGGCCTGCCGCCCGGCGAGCTCGTCGAGCGGCTGACCGCCATCGGCGCGGCCGGATTCAACATCGAGGACACCGACCACCGGGCCGGGGGACTGGTCGACGCCGACGCGCAGGCCGCGCGCATCGCCGCCCTCCGCGAGGCGGGCCCCGACCTGGTGATCAACGCGCGGGTCGACGTGTTCCTGACCGGCTCCACCTCGACCGAGGAGGTCGCCGAGCGCGGGCGCCGCTACCTTGAGGCCGGCGCCGACTGCGTCTACCCCATGATGGCCCCGTCGGAAGAGGTGGTCGGCGACCTCGTCAAGGCCGTCCCCGGGCCGGTCAACGTCGCCTGCATGCCCGGCATGGACCTGGGCAGGCTGGCCTCCCTCGGCGTTGCCCGCGTGTCCTTCGGCCCGCTGACGTACCTGACCGCGCTGGAGGCGCTCAAGACGATGGCGGCTCGCATCCGCGCGGGCCAGGACCCGTACGGGGCCTGACCCGCGGCGGGGGGGGGGGGGGGGGGGGGGGGGGGGGGTGGGGGGGGCGGGGGGGGGGGGCGGGGGGGCGGGGGGGAGCCGGCGGCGACCGTGCGCGGCGGGGGAATGCGCCACAGGGAACGGCGGGCGG
>NZ_JBVJHP010000007.1:0-10840 GCF_055586745.1 Nonomuraea sp. NPDC049378 | reverse complement strand
TTGGTCGGTGTTGTCCCCCCCCACAGACCCCAGACAAACCCACCCCCCCCCCCCCCCCCCCCCCCCCCCCCCCTCCCCCCCCCCCCCTCTCCCCCCCCCCCCCCCCCCCCCCCCCCCCCCCCCCCGGACCCGGTCAGGCGGACGTGCGGCCCAGGGCGCGCAGCTCGTCGGGGGAGAGCGCCGAGACGTTCTGGTCGATGGGGGAGTCGGAGTACTGGTGGATGGTCCAGGTCTTCCAGTCGGCGGGCGGCGTCACCGTGCCCTTCGGCTTGCTGTAGTGGGCCACCCACAGCGGGTACTCGGCCAGGCCCTTGCCGTAGGTGTCGGCGAAGTTCCAGCCGCTGTAGAACATCGGGGTGACCCCGGTCTCGGCCTTCACGTGCGACAGCCACGCCTTGGCCCAGGCGTTGACCTCCTCGACGGACTTGCCGTCGGTGGTCTCCAGGTCCAGCACCAGCAGGTCGCCGGGCTTGGAGGGCTGGGAGTTCACCATGGACAGGAAGTGCTCGGCCTCGGCGATGGGGTCGTTGCCGGGGTGTGCGTAGTGGTACGCCCCGCGCACGATGCCCTTCTTGCCCAGCTCGCTCCAGTGCCTGGCGAAGGCGGCGTCGCGGAAGTCGGTGCCCTCGGTGGCCTTGATGATGCCGAACTGCGCGGGGCTGGCGGCCCAGTCGTGCAGCGGCTGGTGGTTGGACACGTCCTGGCCGTAGGTGAGCGTGCGCTGCTCGGCCGCCTGGGCCGAGCCCGGCTCGACGGGCGACGCGTGCGCGGGCAGGTTCGCGCCCGCGATGGCGGTGGTCCCGGCCAGCAGGGCGCCGGCGGCGGACAGGGTGAGACGTCGCGTGAGTTCGCGCATGGGGGGATCGACTCCTTGCTTCCATGTGCCTACCGGGTTAGCTGACGGGTTCGGGCTTGGAAGTGCCCTACGCGCGCAGCCCTCGGCTGGCGTGCGATTCACCCCGGAAAGGTGGGTCCCCGGCTCCGCGCTGTGCGGATTCGGCCTGTCAACGTCGCGGCAAACGGTTCGGCAAGCGTTCGCCTGTGCCGTATGCCGTAATCCCAAGAAGGTATATAACGCCCCATAAACGCTGCAAGTGGTACAAATCCCCAGGCAATGTCGTTTGCCATAGTAAAGCCCTGGATCGCCGCTCTCGCAGGCGTTCCAGGGCTTTGGCAAAGTTTTTCCGGCACCGTACGCGGGTCCCGCCGGAACGGGGCCCGTGATACTCCTGTGACGTGAGCGGGCGGGCGTACCGCCTTCCGGCGCCGGGGCTCTCCGCCTACCGTTGCCCGGCGAGCCAGTCGTCGAACGTGGTCGGCGCGATGCGCGCTCCCTCGCCGGGCAGCAGCACGTCGCCCGCCATCGCCGGGCCGAAGATTCCCGACCACGTCGGCACGAGCCGCACCGTACGGCCCCGCGCCTCGTGGGTGCGCCGGGCCATGTCCACCAGGTCCTGCGGCTGGGGGCCCGCGACGTCGGCGTACCGCCCCCGAGGCTCCCCGGTCGCGAGCTCGGCGAGGACGCCGGCCACCTCGGCGGGCGCGATCGGCTGCACGAGCAGCGGCGCGATCGTGGCGACGCCGTCCTGCTCCGTCCAGCCCGCCACCATTTCGGCGAAGTCGTGGAACTGCGTGACCGGCACGATCGTCCACGGCACCGGCCCGGCGGCCACGAGGCGCTCCTGCTCCCGCTTGCCGGCGTAGTGGGCGTTGCCCTCGACGCGATGGATGCCGACGATCGACAGCAGGACGTGGTGGCGCACCCCCGCCCGCTCCTCGGCGGCCAGCAGGTTGCGCGTGGTGGCGCCGAAGAACGCCACCGTCTCCTCCGGGCCGGCCGCCGGCGCGTTGATGGCGTCGACGACCGCCTCCGCACCGGCCAGGGCGTCGTCGAGCCCGTCGCCGGTCGCCAGGTCCACGCCGAGCGAACGGCTGATGCGCACGACCTCGTGGCCGTCGCGTTCAAGGGCCGCGACGGTGAGCGCCCCGATGTTCCCGGTCGCGCCGGCGACTGCGATCCGCATGATGATCCCTTCAATCATGGACTAAACGGATCCATAATAGCTGCGATAGAATCGGAGCGTGAAGCTGCCCGTGAGCACCGAGTGGGTTCTGCACTGCGCGACCACGCTGGCCCAGCTCGAGCCGGGCGCCAGCGCGTCGGCGGCGCAGCTCGCGCTCCACTACGACCTCCCGGCGGCCTACCTCACCAAGCAGCTCAAGGAGCTGGTCAAGGCCGGGCTGCTGGCCGCGTCCACCGGCCCGAGGGGAGGCTTCCGGCTGGCGCGGCCCGCCGCCGAGATCACGCTGCTGCAGATCGTCGAGGCCGTCGACGGCCGGTCCACGCCGTACGAGTGCCGCGAGATCCGTCAGCAGGGACGCGGCGCGCTGCCCCCGGAGGAGTGTGAGCGCATCTGCGTCCTCGCCGAGAAGATGGCCGACGCCCACCGGGCATGGCGGGCCAGCCTCGGCGACGTCACCCTCGCCGACATCCTCGCCGAGCTGCCGGAGTGGGCGCCGGCCCGCACCCGGCAGCGCCTGTCGGGCGCCACGTAGCCGGAGGCCGGATCGCGGGCTCGCCGCGCATCGGGCGGAACAGCCGGCCGTTTCCCGGCATGTCCTGTTACGCGACGGCGCCGATCGGGTCCGGCGTGCCGATCAAGCGGCGCGGTCCCAGAATTCGGCGAGCAGGCCGTTCAGCGTCTCCGGCGCGTCCGCCTGGGGGCAGTGGCCGGCGCCGGAGACCGCCGTGTGACGGCCGCCGATGCGTTCCGCGGTGATGCGGGCGCAGGCCATGAGTGGGACGCCCCCGCGCTCTCGGTACAGCTCGGGCTCGCTCTCCCACGTCCCTGAGACCACCAGCTTGGGGAACGCGGCCACCCGCAGCGCGGCGAGCGGGATCCCGGCCTCCCAGCACACCCGTTCGCGCAGCGCGGTGCCTGCGGCACGCAGCCGCCGCTCGCTCGCCTCCAGCGGCGCGCCGCCGGTCGAGCCGACGGAGGCCTGCAGCCACTGCTCCGGCGTCATCTCGGGAAGCTCGGCGTAGGCCGTGCGGTTGGCGCGCAGGGCGTCCGCCACGGCCGGGTCGTCGGCCGCGGCCTGATAACAGCCGGGCTCTACCAGGGTGAGCGAGCGCACCGCGTCGGGGCGGCGGGCGGCCGCGATCATGGCACCCACCCCGCCGTACGAGTGGCCGACGAGGTGTGCGCCGTCGCCGAGCAGCTCGGCGATGTCGTCGGCGTCGGCCAGGTAGTCGCTGGGGAACCTCTCACCGGCATCCGGGCTGCGGCCGTACCCGCGCCGGTCCATGAGCAGCAGGCGGAAGCGGCCGGCCAGCGGCGCCTGGGCGGCGAAGCCGTAGTCGGGATCATCGCCCCAGCTGGTGGAGCCGTGCACGAAGAGCACGGGCGGCGCGCCGTGCGGGCCCAGCTCGGTCACGTGCACGCTGCCCCGCAGTGGCCCGTTCGCACGGAACAACGGCGTGGCGGTGGGAGGGGACATGTCACTCCTATACAGCGTTCAATCTCTTAATCACTGTATAAGGGCGCTGAACGATGAACGTCAACCCGGGGTACGGTGATCCCGTGTCCTCCGCAGACTTCTCCGACGGGTCCGTGTGGCTGCGTCCTCAACGGCCGCCGCGCGACCGCCGGCTCACCCGGGACCAGATCGTTGACGCCGCCGTGACCGTGCTCGACTCCGACGGGCACCGCGGCCTGTCGATGCGCCGGATCGCCGCCGACCTCGGGGTGACCGCCGGGTCGCTCTACTGGTACGTGCGCACCAAGGACGACCTGCTCGAACTGGCGCTGGACCGCGTTCTGGGAGAGGTGTGCGCCGTGCCCGAGGAGCCGGACTGGCGGCGGGCGCTGGCCACCCTGGCCCGCCACAACCGCGACATGCTGCTGCGGCACCAGTGGGCGCTGTCGGAGCTGACCCTCCGGCCGAACCTGGGGCCGAACGCGCTGGCGCTGGCCGAAAGACGGTTGCGCCTGCTGGCCCGTGCCGGGTTCGCCGACGCGGACCTGGACGCGGCGATGGCGACCGTCAACGACCACGTGGTCGGGTCGGCCATCGCCGAGATCGCCTGGCGCGACACACTGGCGCGCATGAGCGAGGCCGGAACCGGCTGGGACGAGCGGGCCGCGGGATTCGTCCGCGAGATCACCGATCGCCACCCGCTGCTGGCCGGCAGGATGGCCGCCACCAGCGAGATCGACGTGGAGCGCGAGAGCGAGCGGCGGTTCGAGTTCGCCCTGGAGTGCCTGCTCGACGGCCTGGCCGCCCGCCGCGCCGCCGGCAAGGGGACCGCCGGGTAGCGGGACGCGGGCCGCCCAGGTGCTGCTCCGGCACCTGGGCCACCCCTCGGTTCGCCAGGTCGAGGGGGTCGCGGTCACGCGCCAGGGGCGTGCGGGGTGAAGCGGACGAACGGTATGTGCCGCCCCACCTCCCGGTAATCCGCCACGCTGCCGTCGACCGCGAAGCCCATGATCTTGCAGAGCTGGCGGGCGGCGGCGGGGTGGCGGGGCGCGTACGCGGCCATGATCTCCGCGCCCTGCTCGTCCGGGATCGGCGCGGCGGTGGCCCGCAGGGCGCGTCCCCCCACGTGCAGGGTCACCTCGGGATCGGCCAGGACGTTGCGGTACCAGTCGGCGCGCCGCCCGAACCCGGAGGCCGCCACATAGCCCCGCTCGTCGCGCTGGACGACCTCGATCACGGCCTGGCGAGGCCGGCCGGAGACGCGGCCGGTGTGGGTGAGCAGCATGATCCGCTGCCCCAGCAGCCGGCCCAGGCCGACCCGGTACAACGCGATGGGAAGGCGCCACAACCTGCGGCGCAGCCCGGTCGGCGGCGCGGGCTTGTTGACGATTTCCATGTCCGGTCCTTTCGAGGTCGGGCGTGTGCGGCGAAAAGGGAGCCCTTCGCCGCGCTCACGAGGGGTCAGGCGCCGCCAGCAGGTCCTCCACCGCGGACAGCGCCGCGCCGACGGGAAGGTCGCCGTCGATCATGTAGTGCAACATCAGCCCGTCGATCGCCGCGACGACCAGCGTGGCGACGCCGTCCAGGCGGTCCGTCGTCCAGCCGGGGCGCGCCCCGCGCAGACGGTCGGCGATCAGCGCGCGGGCCTGGCGCAGCTCGTCGCGGAGCACCACGCCGAGCGCGGGATCGCGGGTGGCGCCCGCGATCAGCTCGGCTGCCAGCCGGGTCGTCTGGTCGTCGCCGGTCGCCTGGGGCAGCAGGCGCCGCACGGTCGCCAGGGCCGCGCGCTCGTCCGCGGCCTCCAGCAGCTCGGTGACGAGCGGGCCGAGGATGAGTTCTGTGGCCTGCCGGAAGATCGCCGTGTGGAGCCCGGCCAGCCCGCCGAAGTGATAGTGGATCAGGCCGGGATTGGTGCCGGCCCGCTGGGCCACGGCACGGGTCGTGACGCCCTGCCAGCCGTCGTCCCGCAGCACCGCGATGCCGGCCGCCACGAGTTGCTCGCGGCGGCGATCCCCGCGCGGCGAATTTGGTCGGTCGGCCAAGTTGGTCATACGGCCAAACTAGCAGAGGGGCCCGGGAACGGAAAGCGCGATCAGCCCCGCCTAGGGTGGAGATCATGATTGCCATTCGGAGCGCCTCGCCCGGGGACGTGGCGGCGATCGCCGAGCTGATGGCCCGCCGCCGGGAAACGTACGAGCAGTACCAGCCGGTCTTCTGGCGGCGCGCGGCCGACGCGCAGGCCCGCCACGCCGCCTTCCTCGCCACGCTGGTGGAAGACTCCAAGGCCATCTGCCGGGTGGCCGAACGAGAAGGCCGCTTCGCCGGATTCGCCATCGCCTCGCTCGTGCCCCCGCCGCCGGTGTACGACCCGGGCGGGCCTGCGTGCACGCTCGACGACTATGCCGTGGCGGACGACGGTGACTGGGCCACGATCGGCGCCGACCTGCTGCGCGCGGTCACGGAGGAGGCCAGGCGGCGCGGGGCGGTCCAGGTCGTGGTGGTGTGCGGCCACGCGGATGAGGCCAAGCGCGAGGCGCTCCGCCTGGCCGGGCTGTCCATCGCGGCCGAATGGTGGACCGCCCCGCTGTGACCGCGGCACCCGCGGGATCGCCCGGCCCTGGGGGTCAGGGTTCGTCAGCGAGGTGCCACGATCTCGGTGTGGTCGGCGGCGGGCGGCAGGCGTCCCGCCGCCTCCGACCACAGCTCGGTCGCTAAGGGCGCGGGCGGCCACGGCGGCGCCCTGCCCAGCAGGAGCGGGACGCCGGTGGCCTCGGCCAGCTCGACCGCGTCCTTCGGCTCAGGCGGGACGGTTCTGCTGTTCGATGTACTGGCGCCTACCTCGACTTCTCCGGCGTGCCCTGGACGACCGGCGTGCTGGAGCCGAAGGTCAAGGAGCTGGTCTTCATCGCCTTCGACGCCTCCGCCACGCACCTGTACGAGCCCGGGCTGAAGTTGCACATGCGCAACGCCCTTGGCCACGGCCCAACCGCCGAGGAGATCACGGAGGTGCTCGCCATCGTCAGCGTGGTCGGCATCCACGCCGTCACCGAGGCCGCGCCCATCCTCCAGGAGGAGCTGAGCCGCACGGCCCCATGACCCCGGATGACCGTGGCGCGGCGTCCGGGTTCATGGGGTGCCGCGCCACGGTCAGGGGGTGGCTCAGCCCGCGCTGCAGGAGACGGACGGCCAGGTGTGGTTGCCGTTGTGCTGGATCGTCACGCCCCAGTTGTTGCCGTTGCCGTTGGGTCTGGCGTTCAGCACCTGGGAGCTGGGATAGCTGGCGCTGATGTTCCACGTGGCGATGATCTTCGCCGGAGACGGCACGTTCATCGTCACGGTCCAGTTGCTCGAACCGCTGACCGACACGGAGAGGTTGTACCGGTCGCTCCACTGCTGGCCCGCCGACAGCGTCGCCGTGCAACCGCCCGGGTTGCCGGGGTTGCCGGGGTCGGGGTTGCCGCCGCCGGAGCCGATCGTGATGTTGGAGTTTCCGCTGCTCTGGTAGCCCTCGGTGGCGAGGATCATGTAGTCGTGGCTGCCCATGTTCATGCCGTTACGGGCCCACGCGTCGAAGTGGTTGCCCGAGGTGATGCTGCCGCCGGTCCTCCTCTGCTGCCGGACGCTCCAATACTGGTCGAACGTCCTGGTGCCCTCGATGGAGGGGGCGTTGTAGCGCGTCGTCTTGTAGATGTCGTACGTGCCGCCGTCGCTGGTGACCGTGCCCCGGTATTCGCCCGTGGGCCGGTAGCTGCCCCAGTTGTCGACGACGTAATACTCCACGAGCGGGTTCCTCGTCCACCCGTAGAGCGTCAGGTAGGCGTTGCCCGACGGGTTGAAGCTGCCCGAATAGCTCACGGTCCTGCGTCCGCCGGTGCTCCAGCCCTTGCCGGCGACGAAGTTCCCGGTGTTCCTCCATGAGGTGCTGTAGTTGCCGCCGGAGCCCAGCTCCATGGAGACCGTTCCGTTGCTGTCGGTCCAGAACGAGTAGAAGTAGCCGTTGTTGGTGCCGGTCTGGTTGGAGGTGATGGCCGCGTTGGCGACGGACGGCAACATCGCGGTGACCACGGCGAGCACCACGGCTCCTGCCCGGGCGGCGAACAACCTGGCGCGGCCGCGTCTGCGGCGGGGGGTGGGGGCGTCGTTCATGTGCGTGCTTCCTCCTCGTGAGGGCTCGCTGGGGGCGGGCAGCGACAGTGTTCGTCCGACCCTGGCGGGCTGTCAACGACGCCCGTTCGAACGTGGGTTTTCGGCCGGTAGGCGGTGTCTTTGCCGGGCATCTTGCCTGGTCGGCGGGCATGGCCGGCGAGTCGCGCCGAGCCAGGCTTATGAAACTTTCAATATCTATCCGAAACATTCGGTGCGCACGATGACGGGCCGGCCGGCGCCGGATCGAGCTCTGCCCGGGCTTTCCTGGTTGCCCGAATCCGGTCTGTGTGCACTTCGACGCAGACGCGCGGGCGGGTCCGGCGCAGAGTGGTCCTCGCAAGCCAGGACGTCCGAACGGCGGAACACCGGGCCGGGCGCCGCAGTCTGACAAGCAGGCCCGCCGCCGAACCATGAGCGACAGCACGATCACCTCGACCACCAGCAGGACGATGGCCGTCCTCGGAACGATCGCCGCCCTGGCCGGCGGTGTCCTGACCACCGGCCCCATGACCGGCACGGCCCAGGCCGCGCCGGTCGCGGGGGCCGCGGCGCAGGCGAGCGCTCACCCGTACGACGGGAAGGACCCCTACCGGAGCGGATGCGCCAGGACCAAGGTGAACACCGGGAAGAAGGCCTCGCTGAAGAACGAGGTCGGTGACCGGCTGGGCACGATCCGGCTCTACTACTCCCGCCACTGCGGCACCAACTGGGGAGAGGTCTCGGTCTCCGAGAGCGGCACCGGCACCATCACCGTCTTCACCAGCTCCAAGAGCAGATCCTTCACCTACCGGGCAGGCAACGGCGGCCACCACTGGGGCAACATGGTCCACGCTCCCAGCGGCGTCTGCGCCAAGGCCACGGGCAGCGTGACGTTCGGGATCGGCCGCGCCGGCAAGGGCAGCGGCACCACGGGGAGGGCGTGCGGCTGATCCGACGCGTTCCGGATGCGGGCCGGCCGGCCTGGCCCCGGCACCATGGCGATGTGGTGCCGGGGCCAGGCCCATGCCCGCGCGCCAAGCCTCGCGATCACCCGTTGCCGCCGCCCGCGACGTCGACGACCCAGACGACGCCGAAGCGGTCCCTGAGCATCCCGTAGAGCGCGGACCACTGCGCGGGCGCCAGCGGCTGCACGATGTCGGCTCCGGCGGAGAGCTTCTCCCAGTACGCGGAGATCTCCTGCGTGGTCTCGCCGCGAAGGGAGAGGAAGAAGGCGTTCTCGCCCTGGTTCCACGGCATGTGCGCGGGCACGTCGTACGCCATCACGTGAAAGTCGTCGCCGGCGAGCACCTGGCCCCACGTCACCTGGTCCGCGTCGGCGGGATCCCGCACGTTTCCGGCGTCCTTGTACGTGATGACCGCGAGGTCGCCCCCGAACACGGACTGGTAGAACTCGAGCGCCGCGCGGGCCTCGCCCCGGAAGTTCAGGTGGGTCACGGACTTGACGGCCATGTCTCGGCTCCTAGCCTCTTGGATTGTCGTTCTCCGAACGCCGTTGTCCGGCGCGAGAGTCACCGTCGCAGCGGTAGCGGCCAGGGTGTGGCCGCTACCCGGGGCATCATGGAATCATGCCGAAGACCTCAGCCCGGCTGCTGTCGTTGCTCTCGCTGCTCCAGGCGCGCCGGGACTGGCCGGGGGCGCTGCTGGCCGAGCGGCTCGACGTCAGCCCGCGCACCGTGCGCCGCGACGTCGACCGCCTGCGCGAGCTGGGCTATCCCATCGTGGCGTTCAAGGGACCCGACGGCGGTTACCGGCTCGACGCGGGCGCGGAGCTGCCTCCGCTGCTGTTCGACGACGAGCAGGCCGTCGCTCTGGCCATCGCGCTCCAGATGGCGGCCACCACCGGCGCCGGCATCGAGGAAGCCGCGGCACGCGCGCTGAACACGGTCCGGCAGGTCATGCCCGCACGGCTGCGCCGCCGGATCGACACCTTCCAGGTCACGGCCGTCGAGCGGCCCGCGGTCCGGCCCGGCGCGCAGGTCGGCGGCGGCGTGCTCATGGCGCTCAGCGCCGCCGTCCACGGCCGCGAGGTGCTGCGCTTCGACTACGCTCCCGTGGCCTCGCCGGGGGTGGACGGCGAGGGCATGGGCGATCCGCCGCGCCGGGTGCAGCCCCATCATCTCGTCACCTGGGGCGGGCGGTGGTACCTGGTCGCGTGGGATCTCGACCGGGACGACTGGCGTACTTTCCGCGCCGACCGGATCACCCCGCGCACCCCTGCGGGGCCCCGCTTCACCCCGCGCGAGCTGCCCGGAGGTGACGTGGCCGCCTTCGTGGCCGGCAGGTTCCTGGGCTCCGGGGGCGCCGGGGGCTGGCCCTGCCGCGGCGAGGTGATCCTCGGGGCGCCCGCCGCCGACGTGTCCCGATACACCCGCGACGGGGTCGTCGAGGAGCTCGGCCCGGACCGTTGCCGGCTGGTCCTGGGCTCGTGGTCATGGACCGGTCTGGCCGCCGCCATCGGCAGGTTCGACACCGCCATCGAGGTCGTCGGCCCCGCCGAGCTCAAGGACGCCTTCGCGCACCTGGCCCGCCGCTACGCGACCGCCGCGACCGCGAGAAGTTGACGAGATCGACCCGGCTGTGACATTCTGAAGGCGGCAGCGAGGTTGACACTAATATTAAGTGTAGACATTCGTTTCTCTTCTGCGTTATGCTGCTTCCCTTGCGCTGCCCTCTGACGGCCCGGCTTCTGCCGGGCGCTTTGCGTGCGCGCAGTTCGATTCCATCCGTGCCTTCCGGAAGGACTTCTGTTGGCAGCCTCGCGCAACGCCTCCGCCATACCCGCCGGTCCCCGTCGCGTGTCATTTTCGCGCATCCAGGAGCCTCTCGAAGTTCCTGACCTTCTCGCTCCGCAGACCGAGTCGTTCGACTGGCTGCTCGGCAACGAGAAGTGGAAGGCCCGGGTGGAGGCGGCCGGCCAGGCCGGGCGCAGGGACGTCCCGACCCAGTCGGGTCTCGAAGAGATCCTCGAGGAGATCAGTCCGATCGAGGACTTCTCGGGGACGATGTCCTTGTCGTTCCGCGACCACCGGTTCGAGCCGCCGAAATACTCGGTGGACGAGTGCAAAGACAAGGACATGACCTTCTCCGCCCCGATGTTCGTGACGGCGGAGTTCATCAACAACACCACCGGTGAGATCAAGAGCCAGACGGTGTTCATGGGCGACTTCCCGCTCATGACGCCGAAGGGCACGTTCATCATCAACGGCACCGAGCG
>NZ_JBVJHP010000006.1:387487-437113 GCF_055586745.1 Nonomuraea sp. NPDC049378 | reverse complement strand
TTCGCCCCCCCCCCCCCCCCCCCCCCCCCCCCCCCCACCCCCCCCCCCCCCCCCCCCCCCCCCCCCCCCCCCCCCGGCGCCGACGAGCTGGGGGAGCCGCCGAGCCTGGTGAACCCGCCCGCCGGGTGCCGCTTCCACCCGCGCTGCCCGTTCGCGATGCCCGAGTGCGAGCGGAGCGCGCCCCCGCGCACCGACCTGGGCGGCGGGCACTGGGCGCACTGCTGGCTGCACCAGAAGGGCCGGGCCGGCGAGCTCGATGCCACCACCCACGCGGCCGCCCCGGCCCTGCGAGCCGCCGGTGCCGGCGGCTCGGGAGAGGAGGAACGGCCATGACGCCCAAGCGCCGCGGGCAGGCCCCGCGCCAGTCCGACGTGGCCCGGCTGGCCGGGGTGTCCCAGTCGGCCGTGTCCCGCGTGATCAGCGGGGACGTGGACTCCGCGCGCATCCCCGAGGAGACCCGCCAGCGGGTGCTCGCGGCGATCAAGGAGCTCGGGTACGTCCCCAACGCGTCCGCGCGCAACCTGCGCAACAAGCGCAACAGCCTGATCGGCGTGCACACCTTCGAGGCGGTCTTCCCGCACGCCCGCGACGACTTCTACTTCGAGTTCCTGCTCGGCATCGAGGAGCGGGCCGAGCAGACCGGCTTCGACCTGGTGCTGTTCACCTCGACGGGGGCGGGCGACGGGCGGCGCAGGGTCTACCGCGACGGCACCAACCGGCTCAACCTGGCCGACGGCAGCGTGTTGCTGGGCGTCTCCACCGACCGGGCGGAGCTGGCCAGGCTGTGGGCCGACGGCTACCCGTTCGTGCACATCGGCCGCAGGGAGGTGCCCGGCGCGGAGATCCCGTGCGTGATCCCCGACTACCGCGGCGCCGCCATCGGCATCGTCGACAAGCTGGCCGGGCACGGCCACCGCCGCTTCGCGTACCTGCGCGAGCCCATGGAGATGGAGCCGTACGCCGACCGGCGCGACGGCTACCGCGAGGCGGTGGAGCGGCTCGGCCTGACCGACAGGTCGCCCGGCTTCCGCGGCGAGAGCGGACTGACCGGTGACTGGATCGACGAGCTGGTCCGCGGCGGCGAGACGGCCGTGGTCGCCGAGAGCGTCCGGCTGGCCGAGCAACTGCTGGGCGGGCTCAGGGAGCGCGGTGTACGCGTGCCCGAGGACGTCTCCGTCGCCGTGCTCGAAGCCACCTGGGAGGGCACCTCCGCCCGGTGGGACTCCTTGGAGATCCCGCGCGTCGCCATCGGCCGCATCGCCGTCGACCGGGTCATCGCCATGCTCGACCACCCCGACCAGCCACCCGAGAGCCTGCTCGTCCCCTGCCCGATCGTCCCCGGCACGACCATCGCCGCCGCCCGCGACGAGCGGCTCTAGACCCTGGCGACCACCTCACCCGGGCCGCGCCGCGACCCGGCGATGGCCCCTGTCCTCATCGACGCGGCCCTCTACACAACACGAAGGAGCCCACGGGGAATGACGGAACTCCGAACTGACGTGCTCATCGTCGGCGGCGGCCTGGGAGGCGTCGCG
This sequence comes from Nonomuraea sp. NPDC049378, assembly GCF_055586745.1. NCBI lineage: Bacteria > Bacillati > Actinomycetota > Actinomycetes > Streptosporangiales > Streptosporangiaceae > Nonomuraea > Nonomuraea sp. NPDC049378. Next base: position 435,578 of record NZ_JBVJHP010000006.1, on the reverse strand, counting down.
GCCGCGCTCACCGCCGCGGAACTCGGCCGGAAAGTGATCGTCACCGAGCACACCGGCTGGCTGGGCGGCCAGCTGACCGCGCAGGCCGTGCCGCCGGACGAGCACCCCTGGATCGAGCGGGAGTTCGCCCCGCCGGGCTACGCCGACCTGCGGCGCCGGGTGCGCGCCTACTACCGGCGCAACTACCCGGTGCGCCCGGGCGCCGGCCCGCTGACGGACCCCGGGCTCGGCATCGTCAGCAGGATGAACCACGAGCCGCGCGTGGCCGTCGCCGTCCTCGACGAGATGCTCGCCCCTTGGCGGGCGTCGGGTCTGATCACCGTCCTGCTCCGGCACGAGCCGGTCTCCGCGTGGACGAGCGGCGACCGGATCGACGCCGTCACGCTGCGCGACCTGGAGACGGGCGGGGAGCTGACCGTGGCGGCGCCGTACGTGGTCGACGCCACCGAGCTGGGCGAGCTGCTGCACCTCGCGGACGTCGAGCACGTCGTCGGGGCGGAAGGGCGCGACACGACCGGCGAGCCGCACGCCCCCGACACCGCCGACCCCCTCGACCAGCAGGCCATCTCGTGGTGCTTCGCGCTGGAGCACCGGCCGGGGGAGGAGCACGTCATCGACCGGCCCGCCGGCTACGAGCACTGGCGCGACACCGCCGCGCCGTTCTGGCCGGGGCCGCAGCTGTCCTGGACGGACGTCGTGCCCATCACGCTGGAGCGGCGCGAGTGGCGGCTGTTCGGCGACGGGACCGGGCACTTCGACCTGTGGCAGTTCCGGCGCATCCTGGCCGGCGAGCAGTTCACCGGGCTGCCCGACCTGACCATGGTGAACTGGCCGCAGATCGACTACTGGGAGAGCCCGCTGCTCGGCGCCGACCCCGCCGTCGCCCTGGCCGGCAGCCGGGAGCTGTCGTTGTCGTTCCTGTACTGGATGCAGACCGAGGGCGGCTACCCCGGCCTGCGGCTGCGGCCCGACGTGACCGGCACCCGCGACGGGCTGGCCAAGACCCCCTACATCCGCGAGTCGCGCCGCATCGTCGCCGAGTTCACCGTCCTGGAGCAGCACGTCGGCGTGCAGGCCAGGCCGGACGGCGCGGGCAGCGAGGTCTTCCACGACAGCGTGGGCCTCGGCCGCTACCGCATCGACCTGCACCCCAGCACCGCGGGGCGCACCTACGTCGACATCGAGGCGTACCCCTTCCAGATCCCGCTCGGGGCGCTCGTCCCCGTGCGCGTGGACAATCTGCTGCCCGCCAACAAGAACATCGGCACCACCCACATCACCAACGGCTGCTACCGGCTGCATCCCGTCGAGTGGGCCATCGGCGAGGCCGTGGGCGCGCTCGCGGCCTTCTGCCTGGACCGCGACCTGCCGCCGCGCAAGGTCCGCTCCGACGCCGCGCAGCTGTCGGACTACCAGCACCTGCTGAGCGACACGCTCGGCATCACGCTCGCCTGGCCGGAAGAGATCCGTACCCATCGAGAGTAGGAGCCCATGTCCCGCTTGAGCGCCACCGTGACAGCCACCGTGACAGCCACCGTGACCACCACCGTGACCGCCCTCGTCCTCGGCCTGCTGGCCCTGATCCCCGTCCAGCCCGCCACCGCCGCCGCGGGGGAGTCGTTCATCGACCGCTTCGACGGCGCCCTCGACACCAGCCGCTGGTACGTCTCCGACGGCTGGAACAACGGCGACCACCAGAACTGCCAGTTCAACAGGAACAACGTACGGGTGGAGGGCGGAGCGCTCACCATCGCCTTCGACGACAAGGCGTACGGGGAGCGCGACTACTCCTGCGCCGAGGTGCAGTCGCGGGCCCGGCTCGGCTACGGCACGTTCGAGACCCGGATGAAGGCGGGCAAGGGCAGCGGACTGAACTCCGCCTTCTTCTCCTACATCGGCCCGGTGCACGACCAGCCGTGGGACGAGATCGACTTCGAGGTGCTCGGCAAGGACACCACCAAGGTCGAGGTGAACTCGTGGGTCAGCGGCACCTCCTCCGGCGGATTCCCCGTCGCGCTGCCCGCCGACTCGGCCTCCGCGTACGTCGACTTCGCGTACGTGTGGGAGCCCGGCCGGCTGCGCTTCTTCGTCAACGGCACGCTGGTCAAGACGCTGACCGGTGGCCAGGTGCCCACCCACGAGCAGATCCTGTTCGCCCAGATCTGGGGCAGCGACACGCTGACCGGCTGGATGGGCCCCTTCGCCTACCCCGGCCACCCCGTCGAGGCGTCCTACGACCACATCGCCTACACCAGGCTCGGTGACCCGTGCCAGTTCACCGGCTCGGTCGCCTGCGCGGTCACCACGTCGTTCGTCGACGACTTCGACACCCTCGACACTTCGCGCTGGTACGTCTCCGACGGCTGGAACAACGGCGCCCAGCAGAACTGCACCTGGGCCCGCGACCAGGTCTCCGCCTCCGGAGGCATGCTCAACCTGTCGTTCACCAAGAAGGCGACCGGCGACCGGCAGTACGCCTGCGCCGAGGTCCAGACCCGCCGGCGGCTGGGTCACGGCACCTACGAGGCCAGGCTGAAAGGGGTCGCCGGGTCCGGTCTGATGTCGGCGATGTTCACCTACGTCACCGGCGAGGCCATCGACATCAAGGTCATGGGCCGAGACCCCGGCAAGGTCAAGCTCATGGCCTGGGACGACAAGACGCCGCTGGGCGAGACGCTGGCGCCGATCCCCGAAGGGTTCGTGGACGTGGGCATGGTGTGGTCGGACAGCGAGATCGACTACTACGTCAACGGCACGAAGGTCCACTCCGTGACGGACGCCGCGCGGCTGCCCCAGCTCGACGCCAACCTGTTCCTCAACGTGTGGGGGAGCGACACGCTGACCGAGCACATGGGGCCGTTCGAGGACCCGGGCAGGACGCTCACGTTCCAGGTGGACCGGGTCGCCTACACCGCCCCCGGCGACCCCTGCCCGTTCACCGGCTCCATCGCCTGCGCCTGACAGGGGTAGCGCGGGCCGTCCCTGACGGCTCGCGGTACCCGCGTCCCGCGCGCCGCTTGTTTCCGCTACGGTGCGGAGGGCCCGCCACTTGACGTTCCCGGAGGTGACGCCCATGCCCGGCCGGCGTGCGGACGCCCGGCGCAACTACGCGCGCATCCTCGCCGTGGCGGAGGCGGAGGTCGCCGCGCGCGGCGCCGACGCCTCCCTGGAGCAGATCGCCCGTACGGCGGGTGTCGGCTCGGCCACCGTGCGGCGGCACTTCCCCAGCCGGGGCGCGCTGCTGGAGGCGGTCTTCCGCGAGCGCATCGACGCCCTGAGCGCCCGCGCCCACGAGCTGGCCGGAGCGACGGACGCGCGGGCCGCGCTGCTGGAGTGGCTGGGCGCGGTCACCGCGTACGCCGCCGGCGCGCAGGGGATGGCCGCCGCGCTGGTGGAGGACGGGCTGCTCGGATCCGGGCAGGTGAGCGCCTGCGCGGTGACACTCACCGAGGCGGGGGAGCCGCTGCTGCGACGCGCGGTACGCGCCGGCGCGGTCGATCCCGGCGTGACCGTCGCCGACCTGCTCGCGCTGATCACCGGCATCGTCCTGGCCACGGAGCGCCGGCCGGATCCCCCCGCCGCGGCGGACCGGCTGCTCGAGCTGGCCGTGCGGGGGATCAGCCCGCAGAAGTGAGACCGTTCCCGGCCGCGGCGGCCCGGGGACGCGGGGCGGGATGGCCGGCGGGCGTGCACGGCCGGAGCGCACGCGGGCGCGGCGCGGCCGTCCGGATCATCTGCCGGGCCGGCGCGTGACGCGCACCCGCCACCGGACCGGCCCGCAGGCCAGGTAGGCGAAGCCGACGTCCGGGTCGCCGGCCGCCAGGGCGGCGCAGAGCCCGGCGGGGTCGGTGCGCGCGTACAGGTCGAGCCGTTCGCCCGGAGCCAGCCTGCGCAGCCGGTCTCCGACGGCGTCGAGCAGCCGGTCCGCGGGCAGCGCGTCCAGCTCGATGACGGGGCCTTCGGTGAGCGCGAACCACCGGTGCGGGCAGGCGCCGAGGGAGGCGGTCGAGATCGTCGGCCTGCCCGGCGCGGCCAGGGTCGCCTGCTCCACGGCGAAGTGGCGTTCGAGCTGGGTGAGCAGGTCACGGACGATGGTGGCCAGCTGCGCGGGGGAGCGGGTGCCGTCGCCGCGGGCCGCGACGGAGATGGTGTCCACGCAGGCGCGCAGCCGGGCGTGGTCGCGGGCCAGGCGCGACAGCTCGGGGGTGGCCTCGCTGGCGGGGAAGAGCAGCCGTTCCTCGTCGGTGACCTGCCTGATGAGCTCGGCGCGCAGATAGCGGGCCAGCGCCGCCAGCTCCCCGCGGGGCCACCGGTTCTCCGAGGCGATCCGCAGGACGCGACGGGCGCGGTCGGTGACGTGGGCCAGGAGGAGAGCGTGCTCCGAGGTCAGCGTGGTCGGCGTGGTCGCAGTGTCCATGATCCCTTCCTCAACCGTGTGGGTGGCCGGTGCCGTGGAACTCCTACGAAGGCGGCGTGCCGGGGCCGTCTGCCCGGGCGTCGGGAGAAGCTCCGTGCCAGGTCGGGGGCAGGAGGGCGGTGTCCATGCGCCGCAGCTCGTCGCGGTGCAGCGCGCTCAGGCGCCCCAGGACCCGTTCCCCCTCGCGGGTCAGCGTCACCCGCACCGCCCGGCCGTCGCTGGGATGGGCGTCCCGGCGTACGAGCCCCTGACCCTGGGCGCGGCTGACCAGCTCGACCACGCTGTGGTGGCGCAGCAGCAGCCGGTCGGCGAGCTCCCGCACGGTGGCCCAGTCGCGTCCCGGGAACCCCTTGAGGGCCAGGAGCAGCTGGTACTGCTGCGGCGTGAGGCCGGCGGCGCGCACCGCCTCCTCGCTGAAGCGCAGGTAGCTGCGGATGCCGAAGCGGAAGCGGGCCAGCGCCTCGAAGTCGTCCTTGGTCAGGGGCGTGCGCTCCGCTGCCTGGTCGTCCATCGCCCTGCCGTCCTCCTCCGCCGACGTACCCGTGGACTCCAGTTTATATCGTGTTACGATAGAAATCGTCCAGAAGGGTGATGGATCGCACCTGGCCCCCGGAGGTGTGTCGTGCTCGACGACCACGAACGTGAAACGTTGCGCGATATCCAGCGCCGGTTGCGGGTCGACGACCCCGACTTCGCGAAGTCCTTCGGCACCGGCACGCGACGACTGCGCCGCGCCGCGGCCACCGACCTGTCGAGACGGGCCTATACCGCCATGCTCGTCGTCAGCTCGGGATTCGGGGTGATCCTGCTGCTGGCCGGATCGCCGTTCCTCGCCCTGCTGTTCGCCGCGCTGGCCGTGTGGGTCTGGTACGCACGCGCGCAACGCGACGAGAACGACGGCGAACGGCCGTGACCGGGCGGCCTCCTGGCCGGGCGCGCGGGTGGCCGGGCGGAGGTCTGCCGTAGGCGGGGGATGGGTATCCCTTTCGGGGTCTCTGACAGCCTTGTGTTGTCTCGTCCCCGACCGAACGGAGCCCGGTGGCGCCTCCCCCCACCCCCAGCAGATCGAGCGCGCTCGTCACCGCCGCCCTGGCCTTCAGCGGCATGGTCGTGTCGATGATGTTCACCCTGATGGTGCCCATCATCCCCGACCTGCCGCGGCTGCTGTCGGCCTCGGCGGAGGACGCGTCCTGGGCCATCACCTCCACGTTGCTGTCCTCGGCGGTGTTCACACCGGTGAGCGGGCGGCTCGGCGACATGTACGGCAAGCGCCGCATGATGGTGATCAGCCTCGCCCTGATGGTCATCGGCTCGGCGATCTGCGTCTTCACCAGCGCGCTGCCCCTCGTGGTGCTCGGCCGTACGCTCCAGGGCTGCGCGGTCGGCGTGATCCCGCTCGGCATCAGCATCATGCGCGACCTGCTGCCGGCGGGGCGGCTTGGCTCGGCCATGGCCCTGATGAGCGCGACGCTGGGCGCGGGCGGCGCGATCGGGCTCCCGCTGGGCGCGGTCGTCGCGCAGTACGCCGACTGGCACATGCTCTTCCTGGTGGCCGCGGCGATGGGCGCGACGGGCCTGGTCCTGACCCTCACGGTCGTCCCCGACTCGTCGCTGCGCGCGGGCGGACGCTTCGACTTCCCCGGCGCGGCGGGCCTGACGGCCGGCCTGGTGTGCTTCCTGCTGCCCATCAGCAAGGGCGGCGGCTGGGGCTGGACCAGCCCGCTGACCCTGGGGCTGTTCGCCGCGGCGGCCGTCATCTTCGCCGTCTGGGCGTTCGTGGAGCTGCGGGTCGCGAACCCCCTGGTCGACCTGCGGACGACCACCCGGCGGCAGGTGCTGCTCACCAACCTGGCGTCCATCGCCTTCGGATTCGCCATGTTCGGCACCCAGCTGGTCTTCCCCCAGGTGTTGCAGTCCCCGCCCGCCTCCGGCTACGGGCTCGGGCTGTCCCTGTTCGAGGCCGGGCTCTGCATGGCGGTCGGCGGCGGCATGATGATCGTGCTCTCGCCCGTCTCGGCCCGCATCACCGGCGCCTACGGTCCCAAGGTGACCCTCGTGCTCGGCGCCCTGCTCGCCGTCGCGGGCTACGCCGGCGCGCTGGCGGCGATGACGGAGGTCTGGCAGGTCGTGCTGGCCGCCACCATCGTCTCGGCCGGGGCCGGCCTCGCCTACGCCGCGATGCCCGCCTCGATCATGAGCTCGGTCCCCGTCTCGGAGACGGCCGCGGCCAACGGTTTCAACTCGCTGATGCGCTCCGTCGGCACCGCCACGGCCAGCGCGGTGATCAGCACCGTGCTGGCCGCGCACACCGTGCGGCTGGGCGCCGCCGCGCTGCCCTCCCGGGACGGCCTGCACTACGCGCTGATCATCTCGGTGGCCGCCGGGGTGGCCGGGATGACCATCTCCGCCTTCCTGCCCCGGCGCCGGCCCGCCCGCCCGGGCGCCGGTCCCGAGCGCCTGGTGAGGCGCACGCCCGGCGTACAGGCGCCGTCATGACCGCTGTGCGGCCGGCGTCGGCCGGCGCACGTCAGGCCGCCGCCGGCGGGACGGTCATGGACCCGCGGGTGGCGGAACACCGCCGGGTCCTTCAGGCGACGGCCAGCTTCTCCAGGTCGGCGACGAGGTCGCCGGGCGTGGGCAGCAGGGCGTTCTCGTCGCGCAGCCGGGTGGCGGCCGTGCCGTACGCGGGATCGCCGAGCACGGTGGCGGCGGCGCGCTCGATGGCGGCCGCGTCGGCCTGGCGGTAGTCCACGCTCACCGCGGCGCCCGCGCCGCCCAGCCGTTCGGCGTAGTGGTACTCGTCGGCGTGCGACGGAACCATGATCATCGCTACGGACGACGCCAGCGCCGTCATCATCGTGCCCGCGCCCCCTCCGTTGACCACGGCGTCACAGGTGGGCAGCAGCAGGTTCAGCGGCATCGACTCGACGATCCGCACCTCGGGCGGGACCTCGCCCAGCAGGGCCCGCTGGCCGGGCGTGATCGCGGCCACCACCTCGACGGGCAGCTGCCGCAGGGCCGCGACGGCCAGCTCCAGGCCGTGCAGGGTGCCGGTGCGCTGGGCGAACATGTGCCCCCACGTGACGCACACCCGGGGACGCTCGACGGGCCGGAGCAGCCACGACGGCATGACGCCCGGCCCGTTGTAGGGCACGTACCGGATGTGCTTCCTGGGCAGCTCGGCGGGCTCCGCCAGGCTGGGCGGGCACGGGGCCACCGTGAGGTCGCCGAGCGGGTCCACGCCCTCCAGGCCGTACCGCGACCACAGCTCTTCCAGGACCGGCGCCTCGAAGTCGCGGCGCCCGTAGGTGGTGTCCAGACCCCACAGGTGCCGTACGGCGGGCACACCCAGGCGGCGGGCGGCGATGAGTCCCGCGTAGGCGCGTGCCTCGAAGACGACCAGGTCCGGACGCCAGCTCCCGGCGAAGGCGATGAGGTCGTCGGCGGCCGCGGCCGCGATGCCGGAGAACATGCCGATGGCGCGGGTCAGGCGCAGCCGCTGGTGCTCCTCGGCGGTCATGTCCTCCCGCGGGCCGAGGTCGTGGCCCTGCCAGAAGGTACGCAGGTCGACGTCCTGTCCCACGGCGATCGCCGGCAGCCCCGACCGGGTCACGGTGGCGGTGAAACCGGGCTCACAGGCCACCCGTACCTCGTGTCCCGCGGCGCGGAGCGCCCAGGCGACGGGGACGGTCGGGTGGAAGTGGGCCGCGGCTGCGATGGTGGTGAAGAGTATGCGCATGGGAGCGACCGTGCGCAGGGCCGGTGGAGATGAGGTGGAGATGCGGTGGAGAACCGATCGAGCACCCGTGGAGAGCCCGTGGGCCCCGGTGATCAGGCGGTCGAGTGCGACGACAGCACGCCGGCGTGCGCGCCCGCGGCCTCCCACATGGCCCGTACGGACTCCAGGTGGGGGCGGCGTGGCCGCCAGCCGAGCAGGCGTGTCGCATGCGTGATGTCCACCTGGGTCCAGTCGCCGCCCCTGGCCTGGACGGCGCCCGCCCGCTCGCGTACCGACTCCGGTGACCGCCCCGCCGCGGCCAGGAGGTCCTCGACGATGGTGCGGATGTTGATCGCCTGGCCGCTGCCGACGTTGACGAGCGGGTCGGCGGCGCGGTCGGCCGTCACTTCCACCACGAGGTCGGCGACGTCCCTGACATCGACGAAGTCGCGCCATGCGTCCACGATCGTCAGGTCGAGCTCCGCGCCGTCGCGCAGCTTGCCGAGGAGGCCGCCGAGGAAGCTGGCCTCGGCCGGGTGCGGGCCGTAGACGTTGGCCACCCGCAGCACGACGGCGTCGAGCTCCCCAGCGCGGACCGCGTCGAGGATGCGGCGGGAGCCCGCCAGCTTCGTGCGCGCGTAGACGCTCTGCGGCGCGGGGCGCAGCTGCTCCGTGATGGTCAGCCCGTGCGGCGTCGGGCCGTACTCGTGCACGCTGCCCACGTGCACCAGACGGGCCGGGCCCGGCAGCATCGTCATGGCCTCGATGAGCTGGTCGACGAGCCGGACGTAGGTGCGGTGCATCTCCTCGTCGCCCGCGACCCAGCCGCCTGTGGCGTTGACGACCGCCTCCACGCCCTCGTCGGCCAGCACCTTGGCCAGCTCCCCGCCGGAGAGCGCGGCGACGTCCAGCGGCAGGAACCGGTACGCGTCCAGATGGGCGGCGCGGCGGCGGGCCACCGCCACCGGCGGCCGCCCCTGGCGGGCGAAGGCGGCGCACACCTGCCGCCCCACGCAGCCGCTCGCGCCCAGCACCGCCACGCGTCCGGTCACAGAACCTTCGTTGAAAGTACCCATGGCCCGACGCTCGCGCCGGCCGGACGACGGCCCGTCGAGCGTCGCTGGACCGGGCCCGCCGGCCCGCTCCAGCGATAATCGAGCCGCACGCGGGCGCCCAGGGCCTCCGACGCGTGCATGCGTGAAATGCCGATGCGCGGAATGCCGCCAGGATTGGCGGGCCCAGGTCTGACCACACTCCGAAATCGGTCGTTCATTTCAACATTTCCACGCCATTTCGGGCCGGTGCGGCGCGGTGAATTCTATCGCCGCCGCGCGGATGGTGAGCTCGTCATGGCACATGTCAAGTAAGCGTGCATCATTGTTCAGGCGCGATTGCAGGGGTTGACCGTGTTCGGGATGCCGCCCTACCATGCGATCATGGAGATCCGATATCCGATTGAAAACAATGATTTTCAGCGTGACGACGTGAAGGTTTTCACCGTCAGTCAGGGCGGAGTCGGCGTCTCCCGGACGGGCGCCATCGATATCTACACCACAGGATTCGCGGGATGCACCGGTGTGATCATCACCTCGAAGGAGGGCGGCGGAGCCCTGGTCTCTCACGTCTCCCAGCTCGGGCACGGGATCGGACGGGGGGCCGCGGACGGTGAGGACGAGCGGCAGGCGAGAAAGAAGAACTATCTGATCGAGGCCACCCAGGGCGCACTCGACCTGGCGAAAAAGCACTTCGCGGACGGCGGCGCGCTCTCTCTGGCGCTTGTCCATGGCATGAAATCGGACCCCGACTTCGCTGACGAGCTCACGGCCGAAAACCCGGCCCTGGTGCATGTCCAGGATATCCGAGCCGATCGGGACAGGGCGGCGTTGCTCTATCTGGACACGCGGAAGAAGAGGCTCTACCTGTGGGGCTCCACCCAGCACGACCATTTCGACAAAATCGTGAGCGGGGTGGAGCTGTTCGAGGAGGGCCCACCGAAATGCTCCGCGCAGGGGACGCTCGAGCTGGTGCATGCCACGAACGGAATGCCCTGGCGTCTCTACGACTGAGAGATCCGGGGCGCGGCCACCGGACGCGCGGCGGCCGGCCTACCCGCAGGCGCCGGTGAGCCAGGCGCGATATTCCCTGGTGAAGTTCGTCATCACACTCTTCGGCGCCTGCGCCAGCACCTCCTGCCAGCGGCTCACGTTGCCGTTCCAGGAGGGTGGCGGCTCCGTCCAGCTCACGCTGTCGGTCCAGCGGGCCTCGGAGCCCTTGAGGAGGCCGGGGTGGCGCATGGCGAGCTCGGCCTGGATCCAGGAGTCCAGCGAGTAGACCAGGATGCGTTGGGAGGCCTGGCGTTCTTTGATCGGGTCGGAGATCTCCTTCCAGGCGGTCGCGGCGTAGGCGGGGTCGGACAGGACGGCTCTGGCCTCGGGCTTGACCTCCAGCAGGGCGATCAGCCCGGTTGAGCGCACGTGGTCGAGCCACTGCCGCAGCGTGTAGACCTGCTCTCCCGCGTACGGGCCGCGTGCGATGCGGCGGTCGCGCAGGTTGTCGCTTCCGGCCGCCCACCAGAGGTCGGTGATGTTCTTCCTCGTGCCCGTCAGCCCGTTGGTGGAGGTGTTGTGCCACATGACGGCCTTGGTGCCGTGCCGCGTGAGCTGGAGGTCGCCTTCCACCCCGTCGGCGCCCCTGGCCTTCTGGTCGTTCACGCCGCGGACGTTGTTGGGCTGGCGGATCTGGTCGCGTTCCCAGGGGTTGGGCCCTGAAGGATAGCCGCCGTGCCCGAAGACGAGCGGACAGGAGGCCGCGCGGGCCGTCGTCGCCTGGGAGTGCGCCGCGGGCGGCGTGACCGCGACGGCGATCGCGGCCAGCGAGGTCACGAACGCAGCCTTCGTCCTGATCAGCATCACATGCGACTCCGTCCGTGGGGGGCCGGGCTGGGTGATCCGCACGGGCAGAGTATGCGCGGAGCCTCAGCCGATCAAGGGTGGAGGAGTGGCGGTGTTCGTGCCCAGCTCAGGGGTAAAAACCAGGTCAGAAGCTGTCCGAATGGGCAGACTCGGGAAGCGCGGGGTGTTGTCGCTGGCAGCGGGCACATCACCGTCCCGCGAACGGCACGAGCACGACGGAGGGCACCATGTCTCTTCTGCGCTACTTCGGCATTGCACGCCAGCCAGTGCCCAATCCGGATCTATATCCGGACAGCTCCGGCGCGAGTGCGCGCCGGCGGCGTCGGCGCCGCCGGTGAGCTGACCATCGACCTCAGAAGCATCCGGCCGAGCACCGTCCCGGTCGGGTGTTTCGCTGCCTTGCGGCCCGCTCAAGGGACCGGCCCTGCTCAGCGCGGCGACGGCAGCACGGACAGCTCGCTGGGATAGGCGTCCGCCGGCGCGCCCAGCACCCAGACGATCATCGCCGCCAGCGTCTGCGGCCGGATGCACGACGCCGGATCGTACGCGCGCCCGAAGGCCCGCCTGACCTCCCCCAGCAGGTCGGTCGCCGTCGCCGCGGGATAGACCGTGGTGACGCGCACCCCATGGGCGGCCTCCTCCTCACGCAGGGAATCGGCCAGCTCCCGCAGCGCCGCCTTGCTGCCGACGAACCCCGACCAGCGGGGGACCCCGGTCATCCCCGGCGAGGCGTTGACGAAGATCACATGACCTCTCGACCGCCGTAGGGCGGGCAACGTCAGGCGTACCAGCTCGGCCGCCGAGGCCACGTTCACCGCCAGCGTCCGCCGCCAGGTCTCGGGGCCCGCGTCCGCGACGGCCTCCACGGGAGAGATCCCGGCGCAGTGCACCAGCGCCCGCACGTCGTCCAGCCCGCCCTCCAGCGCGCTGACGGCGGCGGCCAGCGTTGTGGGATCGGCCAGGTCCGCCTCCACCCCGGGGACGTCGAGCCGTCCGACGCCGCGTCCCACGGCGGTCACCCGATGCCCCGCCTCCGTCAGCGCGCCGACCAGCGGTCCGCCGATCCCTCCTGTCGCCCCGGTCACCAGCACATGCCCCATGACGGTCCTCTCGTCGAATCCGGCACTCGATCATCGCCACTCGCGGGAGCCCGCTCAACACGGACCGGTCAGCCGTCCGGTGGAGCGGGTCAGCCGTCCGGTGGAGCGGGTCAGCCGTCCGGTGGGGCGGCGGGTTCAGCCGCCGGTTCATGGCATGGGTGGATGTGCGCCTCGCTGCCGGATTGGGAGGCTGACGACCTCAACTCCAGCAGGTCGGAAGGAACGAGACACATGTCGCAGACGAGCGGTGGGAACACGAATGCGCCCGGCCGCAGGGCGATGAGCCGTCGTGGACTGCTCGCCGGCGCGGGTGCCGGCGCGGTCACGGGGGCGGTCGCGGGGGTGGCCGGCACGTGGGGTGCCGAGGTCGCGTCGGCGGAAACGGGCGCGGCGGCGTTCGGGCCGGTGACGATACGTCCTGGTGACCCCCGTTACGACACCTTGTTGCGGGGCAACAATTTCCGGTTCGCGGGCCGGCCGGACGAGATCCGCGTGTGCGGCTCGACCGACCAGGTGGTGCGGGCCGTGTCGGACGCGGCGCGGTCCGGCAGGCGGGTCGCGGTGCGCAGCGGCGGGCACTGCTTCGAGAACCTCACCGGCGACCCGGCGGTGCGCATGCTGCTGGACCTGTCACCGATGGACGAGGTCGCCTACGACGCCCGCCGGCGGGCGTTCGCCGTGCAGCCGGGAGCGACGCTCGGCCACGTGTACCGGACGCTGTTCAAGGGCTGGGGCGTGACGATCCCCGCGGGCAGCTGCCCGGGAGTGGGCGCCGGCGGGCACTTCTCGGGCGGCGGCTACGGCGCCCTGTCCCGGCGGTACGGCTCGGTGGTGGATCACCTGTACGGCGTGGAGGTCGTGGTGGTCGACCGCGACGGCACCGCCCGCGCCGTGGTCGCCACCCGCGAGCCCGGCGACCCGAACCGTGATCTGTGGTGGGCGCACACCGGCGGTGGCGGCGGCAACTTCGGCGTGGTCACCCGTTACTGGCTGCGCTCGCCCGGCGCTGCCGGCGCCGATCCGGCGAAACTGCTGCCGCCGTCGCCGCAGCGGATGTTGCAGCAGACGGTCATCTGGTCCTGGGAGCGCATGACGGAACGGGCGCTCACCGGGCTGCTGCGCAACTTCGGGGACTGGCATGAGCGCAACAGCGCGCCCGGCTCGCCGCACGCCGGGTTGTACGGCATCCTCCATGTCTCGCACCGCGCCGGCGGCACCGCCATGCTGAACGTCCAGATCGACGCGGACCTTCCCGAGGCCGACGACCTGGTGAGCGAGTTCGTGTCCGCGGTGACCGCGGGCGCCGGGCTGACGCCGGTGCTCGACCTCCGGCGTACGCTGCCGTGGTTGCACCCGATGACCTGGCCGGGCACCGGCGAGGCCGGCGACCTGCTCACCCGCCGGTACAAGATCAAGGCCGGATATCTGCGACGGGGGTTCACCGAGGCCCAGCTCGCAGCCGTGCACCGCAACCTGACGAACACCACCGGCGGGCCGGAGTCCGGCATTCTGCTCATCGGTTACGGCGGCGAGGTCGGCACGGTCGCGCCAGGGGCCACGGCCATCGCCCAGCGCGACGTGGTCATGAAGGCGGTCTACCAGACCATCTGGAGCGACGAGAAGGACGACGCGGCCAACCTCGCCTGGGTGCGCCGCCTCTACCGCGACGTGTACGCCGGCACCGGCGGCGTGCCCGTGCCCGGCGCGGTCGACGACGGCTCCTACATCAACTACGCCGACGCCGACCTGGCCGACCCGAAGTGGAACACCTCGGGCGTGCCCGCGCAGACGCTCTACTACAAGGACAACTACCCGCGCCTGCAGCGGGTGAAGGCCAGGTGGGACCCGCGCAACGTCTTCAGGCACGCCCTGGCCGTCGAGCCTCCCCGGTCCGGATGACCGGTTGACGACGTGCTGGAGCTAGATTGTCGGCTGGGAGCGAGCCGCGCGGGAGGAGGAGGCGGATGAACGACCCCGTGGCACGGTGGCCCGTGCTGACGGCCGTCGGGCCGTACGCGCTGCTGGCGTTCCTGACCGCGGTCACCGTGGCCGGCCGGCCGGCGTCCGACGCGTCCGGGCTCACCGACCTCGTCCTGCCCGCGCTGCTGGCGGCGTGGATGCTGGGGGTCTACACGCTCCGCCCGGCCTGGCGCCGGCGGGTGCGGGTGATGGCGGTCTTCTTCGCCGTGCTGGTCGTGCTCTGGGCGGTCCTCGTGGTGAGGTCGCCGTGGTTCGGCTTCTTCACCCCCGCCGTCTACATCTACGGCTTCCACGTCCTGCCGTGGCCGTGGCAGCCGGTCGGCATCGCCGCGGTGGGCGCGGTGGCGGGCACGGCGCAGGCGTACGGCGTCGACAAGACCACGGTCGCCGGCCTGGTCACCTACGGCGCCGTCATCGCCGCGAACGTCATTCCCATGTGCACCTTCGCCTGGTTCGCCTGGCGCGACGACGAGCGGAACGAGGAGCGGGACCGCGCGCTCGACGAGGCGCGCGAGGCGAACCGCAAACTGGTGGCGTCGCTGGCGGAGAACGCGGCCCTGCACGAGCAACTGCTGGCGCAGGCGCGCGACGCCGGGGTGCAGGACGAGCGGCAGCGGATGGCGCGGGAGATCCACGACACGCTGGCGCAGGGTTTCACCGGCATCATCAGCCAGTTGCGCGCGGCCGAGCACGCGGGCGACGACCCGCCGGGATGGCGCCGGCACGTCGCCGCCGCGACCGGGCTGGCCAGGGAGAGCCTGTCGGAGGCGCGACGGTCGGTGCACGCGCTGCGTCCGGAGCCGCTGCGCTCGGCGCGGCTGGGCGAGGCGCTGGCGGGCGTCGCCGAGCGCTGGTCGGCGCTGCACGAGATCCGCGTCCAGGTCACGACGACCGGTACGGCGCGGCCGATCCGGCCGGAGGCCGAGGCCGCGCTGCTCAGGATCGCGCAGGAGGCCCTGGCCAACGTGGCCAAGCACGCGCGGGCGACCAGGGTGGGGGTGACCCTGTCGTATCTGGAGCACGAGGCGGCTCTGGACGTCCGCGACGACGGCGGCGGCTTCGAGCCGGCCAGGCTCGACACCGCCGGCGAAAGCCCGCGGGCCGATCGCGGCGGGTTCGGGCTGATCGCGATGCGGCAGCGGATCGAGAGCGTCGCCGGCACCCTGCAGATCGAGTCGGAGCCGGGCGCCGGCACGGGCATCTCGGCCCGCGTCCCCTCGGAGCGGGCGGAGGCATGAGCGTGAGCCACCCGATCGGGCTGCTGATCGTGGACGATCATCCGGTGGTCAGAGACGGGCTGAGCAGCATGTTCGCCCGCGACCCCGAGTTCGACGTGCTCGGGGAGGCCGCCGACGGAGCCGAGGCGGTACGGCTGGCCCTGACGTTGCGCCCCGACGTGATCCTCATGGACCTGCGGATGCCCGGCATCGACGGCGTGAGCGCGATCAGGCAGCTCGCCGAGCGGGAGAGCGAGGCCCGCGTGCTGGTGCTGACGACGTACGACACCGACAGCCACGTGCTTCCTGCGATCGAGGCGGGCGCCACCGGATACCTCCTCAAGGACGCTCCCCGCGACGAGTTGTCGCGCGCGGTCCGGTCGGCGGCCCGCGGCGAGGCGGTGCTCGCGCCGTCGGTGGCGGCGCTGCTGATGAACCGCGTGCGCGCGCCCGCTCCCGGGCCGCTCAGCCCTCGCGAGGTCGAAGTGCTCCAGCTCGTGGCGGCCGGGGCCACGAACCGGGAGGCGGCGGCGCGGTTGTTCCTCACCGAGGCGACCATCAAGTCGCACATGCTCAACATCTACGCCAAGCTCGGGGTGAACGACCGTGCCGCCGCCGTCAGCGAGGCGTTCAACCGGGGGCTGCTGGTCCCGCGGCCGCCCGAGCGCCCCTGACGGCGGCGATGCGCCTGCCGGATCGGCCATCCCCTACGAAAGTCGCAGGGGCCGGGTGACTTTCGCCGGGGACGGTTCCCCGCCGCCGCGCGGCACGGTTGAGCGCATGAAGAAGACCGTGGCCGCGAGCGTGCTCGCGCTTTCCGCATCACTGACCACCCTGGGCGTGACCCCGGCCGAGGCCGCCGCGCCCGTCACCGCCCTGCCGGCGCCGACCGGCGACCACCCGGTCGGCAAGACCGACCTGCACCTGATCGATTCCAGCCGCCCCGACCCCTGGGTCGCCGACCGGGACGCGCGCGAGCTGATGGTCTCGATCTGGTACCCGGCGCGGAAGGCGGCGGGGAAGCGCGCCCCGTACCTCACGCCGCAGGAGTCGGAGCTGATCATCAGGAGCGAGCCGCGGCTGGAGGACGTGCCGGCGGACACGCTCGCCAGGACCGTGACGCACGCCCGCGCCGGAGCTCCCGCGCGGCAGCGGAAAGGCGGCTGGCCCCTGGTGGTCCTGTCTCCCGGCATGACGCTGCCCCGCGCGAGCATGACCTCGCTGGCCGAGGAGTTCGCCAGCCGCGGCTACCTGGTGGCGGGGATCGAGCACACCTACGAGTCGCTGGCCACCACCTTCCCTGACGGCAGGACCGTCACCTTCGAGGCGGGCAAGGCCGGTCAGACTCCTGAGACGGGTGAGAAGGTGGCCCGGGTGCGGGCCGCGGACACCGAGTTCGTTCTCAAGCGGTTGAAAGCGGACAAGCGCTGGAACCGGCTGATCGACGAGAGGAGGATCGCCATGGTGGGCCACTCGGTCGGCGGCCAGAGCGCGGCGCACCTGCTGCCGGTGTCCGGGCGGATCAAGGCCGCGGTCAACCTCGACGGCACCTACAACCCCAAGACGCCGGCCAAGCCGGTGGCCAAGCCCTTCATGATGATCGGCAATCCCCGGCACCAGCCGGAGTCGGGCGGCAAGGACGGCTCGTGGGACCAGTTCTGGCCGCACGTGAAGGGCGAGGGGAAGCGCTGGCTGACCGTGACCGGCGCCGACCACATGAGCTTCATGGACTTTGCGGTGCTGCAGCCGCAGCTCGGGCTGCCCAAGACGCCGATCGACGGCAGGCGCGCCCTGAAGATCACGCGTACGTACGTCACCGCGTTCCTCGACACGCACCTCAAGGGCGAGCGCCGGCCCGTCCTGGACAAGCCATCAGGGAAGCACCCCGAAGTGAAGTTCTGGTAGCACCCGGGACAAGCGCGTCCGCCCGGCACCGCTATGAGCCGGGCGGACCGCGGCTCACCAGTCGTGGACGGTGCCATCCTTGAGCCGGTTGAACGGCAGGTACGCCGCCTGGTACGGGAAGCGCGCCGCGGCCTCCTCGTCGAGCTCCACGCCGAGCCCCGGCAGCTCGCCCGGGTGCAGGTAGCCGTCGGCGAAGGTGAACGACTGCCGGAATACCTCGTCGGTGGCGGCGCCGTGCTGCATGTACTCCTGGATGCCGAAGTTGTGGATCGCGAGATCCAGGTGCAGGGCGGCGGCCATGCCGACCGGCGAGATGTCGGTCGGGCCGTGGATGCCGGACTTGATCTGGTACTGAGCGGCGTAGTCGAGCAGCTTCCGCATGGCCGTGATCCCGCCGGTGTGGGTGACGGCGGAGCGCACGTAGTCGATGAGCTGCTCGCGGATCAGCGTCTGGTAGTCCCACACGGTGTTGAAGACCTCGCCGATGGCGAGCGGGGTCGTGGTGTGCTGCCGGACCAGGCGCAGCGCCTCCTGGTTCTCCGCCGGCGTGCAGTCCTCCAGCCAGAACAGGTCGTACGGTTCGAGGGCCTTGCCGAGCTTGGCGGCCTGGATGGGGGTCATCCGGTGGTGGCCGTCGTGCAGCAGCGGCAGCTCGGGCCCGAACTCGCCCCGCACCGCCTCGAACACGCCGGGCAGGTGGCGCAGGTAGGCGCGGGTGTCCCAGTCCTCCTCCGCGGGGAGCGCGGTGCGCTGGGCCGGCTCGTAGTCGTAGCGCTTGCCGTCGACGCTCGGCTGGGCGGCCACGCCGTACACGGCGTCGATGCCAGGAACGGAGGTCTGCACCCGGATCGAGCGGTATCCCAGCTCCAGGTGCCGGCGGATCGAGTCGAACAGCTCGGGCAGGTCCCGGCCCGAGGCGTGCCCGTACGCCATGATCCCGTTCCTGGAGGCGCCGCCGAGCAGCTGGTAGAGCGGCATCCCGGCGGCCTTGGCCTTGATGTCCCAGAGCGCCACGTCGACGGCCGCGATGGCGGCCATGGTGACGGGCCCGCGCCGCCAGTACGCCGAGCGGTAGAGGAACTGCCAGGTGTCCTCGATACGGTGCGGGTCGCGCCCGATCAGCAGGGGGACGACGTGGTCGGCCAGGTACGACGCGACCGACAGCTCACGGCCGTTGAGGGTGCCGTCGCCCAGCCCGGTGATCCCGTCATCCGTCGTGATCCTGAGGGTGACGAAGTTGCGGTCGGGGCTGGTGACGATGACGTCCGCAGCGGTGATCTTCACGTGGTGCCTTTCTCACGGGTGGTGCGAGCGGGGGACGGGGCCGGGCCGCGGGCCGCGTACGCGCGGCAGCCCCGCTAATGATGCTGGGACATGTCACCATTCCGCGTAGGAGCCGTCCCGGTGCCGCCACACGGGGCTGCGCCAGGCGTGCCCCTTCTTGTCGGCGGCACGGACCTGCGCATCGTCGATCTCGATGCCCAGGCCGGGCGCGGTGAGCCGCTCGACGTGCCCGTCCACGAAGGTCAACGGGGTCTTGTCGGCGCAGTAGTCGAGCACGTCGGCGCCGCGGTTGTAGTGGATGCCGAGGCTCTGCTCCTGGATCAGGTAGTTCGGCGTGGCGAAGCCGACCTGCAGGCAGGCCGCGAGCGCGATCGGGCCGAGCGGGCAGTGCGGCGCGAGCTGCACGTCGTACACGTCGGCGAGCGCGGCGATCTTGCGTACCTCGGTGATGCCTCCGGCGTGCGAGAGGTCCGGCTGGGCGACCGCGATGCCGGCCTGGAGGACGGGCAGGAACTCCTGCCGGCTGTAGAGCCGTTCCCCGGTCGACACCGGGACCGTGGTCGAGCGGACGAACTCGCCGATGAGGTGGGAGTTCTCCGGGACGACCGGCTCCTCGATGAACAGCGGCCGGTACGGCTCCAGCAGCGGCGCCAGCCGGCGGGCGTTGGCCAGGGTGAACCGCCCGTGCAGGTCCACGGCGACGTCGCGGTGGTCGCCGAGCACCTCGCGGGCGGCGGCCACCCGGGCGACCACGCCGTCCAGCTCGGCGACCGACGCGACCGGGCTCATCCTGCCGGAGGCGTTCATCTTCACCGCGGTGAGCCCGGCCTCCACCTGGGCGGCGATGTGGTCGCGCACCTGGGCGGGCTCGTCGCCGCCGACCCAGCCGTACACCCGGACGCGGTCCCGGACCGGGCCGCCGAGCAGCTGGTGCACGGGCGCGCCGAAGTGTTTGCCCGCGATGTCCCAGAGCGCCTGGTCGAGGCCCGCCACGGCGCTGGCCAGGATCGGGCCGCCCCGGTAGAACGAGCCCTTGGTCATCACCTGCCAGTGGTCCTCGATGCGCAGCGCGTCCCGGCCGACCAGCAGCTCGGCGAGCTGGTGCACGGCGGCGCGGACGGTCTCGGACCGCCCCTCGCAGGTGGCCTCGCCCCATCCGACGATCCCGGAGCCGGTCTCCACCCGGACGAAGAGCCAGCGGGGGGCGACCAGGAAGGTCTCGATGCGTGCGATGGTCGTCATGCCGGTCAGCCCTTCGTCGCGCCGGCCGTGAGGCCGGAGACCACGTACTTCTGCACGAACAGCGCGATCACCATGATCGGCAGCGTCACCACGGTGGTGGCCGCCATCAGGCCGCCCCAGTCGATGCTGGCGTAGCCGACGAAGTCGAAGATCGCCACGGGCAGGGTCTTGGTGCCGGCGTCGGAGAGCACGAGCGCGAACATGAAGTTGTTCCAGGAGAAGATGAAGGACAGGATCCCGGCGGTGGCGATCCCCGGCATGGACAGCGGCAGCGTGATGCGCCGGAACGCGCCGATGTGGGTCAGCCCGTCGACCAGCGCCGCCTCCTCCAGCTCCGCCGGCAGGCTGTCGAAATAGCCCATCATGATGTAGACGACCAGCGGCAGCGAGACGAACATGTGGCTGATGATCAGCACCCCGAAGCCGCCGACCATCTTCAGGTTGGAGAAGACGTAGAACCAGGGCACCAGGAGCGAGACGCCGGGGATGACCCGGGCCATCAGCACCACCAGCGCGGACTTCTTCATGTTGAACCGGCTCATCGAGTACGCCGCCGGCAGGCCGAGGACCAGCGACGCCACGGTGGCGGCGAACGCCACCCAGAGGCTGTTGGCGATGAACTCGACGTAGTTCGCCTGCTGGAGCACCTTGGCGTAGTTGGCCACGGTGGGGGAGAAGACCAGCGCCTTGCCCGGATCGTAGATGTCGACGTTGGTCTTGAACGACGCGGCGATCATCCAGACCAGTGGCGCGATCAGCGTGAGCACCACCACGGTGAGCGCCACCACCCGGAACACCCGGTACGCGGGCCGTGGCCTCATCGGTCGGCCTCCTTGCGCCGGGCGGTCAGGGCCCACATGGCCCCGATGATGATCAGGAAGAAGAGGATGAGGACGGTGGAGGAGACGCCGTACTCGTTGTAGTCGAAGCTGAGGCCGTAGGCGTACACGTTGAGGGTCTCCACCTCGTGGAACGAGCCGCCGCCCCGCCCCTTGGTGGCGTAGAGGATGTCGAAGGTCTTCAGCGCGTCGATGCCGCGCAGCAGGATCGCCACGGTCAGCGTGGGCGCCAGCAGCGGCAGGGTGACGTGCCGGAAACGTTGCCAGGTGCTGGCGCCGTCGATGCGCGCCGCCTCCTGCGGCTCGTCCGACAGCGATGTCAGCCCGGCCAGCAGGATCAGCGTCACCATCGGCGTCCACTGCCACACGTCGATGAAGATCGTGGTGGGCAGGGCCGTGTACTGGCCGGCGAGCCACGGCTGCGGCCCGATGCCGAACCAGCCGAGCAGCTGGTTGGCCAGGCCGATGTTCGGGTCGAAGATGAGCCGCCACATCATGCCGACCGCGACGGGGGTGGCGACCAGCGGCAGCAGGATGGCGACGCGTACCCACTTCTGGGCCTTGAACGGCCGCCAGAGCAGCAGGGCGATCGCCATTCCGAGGACCACCTCGAACAGCAGCGCGACGCCGGTGAAGGCGGCGGTCCTGCCGACGGCGGGCCAGAACCGTGCGGTGTCGGAGAGCACGTCGAGGTAGTTCTGCAGGCCCACGAACTCGCTCTCCGCGCGCACGGACCCCTCGGCGTCGGTCAGGCTGAGGTAGCCGGTCCAGGCCAGGGGGAAGACGAGCAGCGCGGCGACGAAGGTCATCGCGGGCGCGGCGAAGAGCCATTTGCGGTGGTCGTTGACCCAGCTCACCCAGCCGGGCGTGCCGGGGGCGGTGGGCGTGCCGCGCGGCGCCTTGGTCGTGATCGTTGCCATGGGGTCTCCAGGGAGGGGCGGGGTACGCGGGTGGCGGGCGCTCGCCCTCGCCACCCGCGTGTTCCGCCTACTTGGCCTCGTCGTCCAGGAACTTCTGGAACGCGGCGTTGGCCGTGTCGGCGGACGCGCCGGCGTCCTTGCCGGTGATCGCGTCCACGATCGGCTGGCCGACGATCTCGCGGGCCTCGGCGACCTGGACGACCAGCGGCCGGTCATGCCCGACCCCGTCCTTGGTGCTGGCCGCGATGGCCTCCGCCAGGTCGTCCGGGAAGGTGGAGGTGCCTTCGGGGTCGGCCCAGACGGAGGTGCGGGCGCCCGGCACGCCGGACTTCTGCTGGGCGAGCGTCTGCTCCTTGCCGGTGGCCCACTCGATGAACTTCCAGGCGTTGTCCGTGTTCTCGGAGCTGTCGTTGATGCCCAGCGCCCACGACGGGATGTTGTACGGCTTGGAACCGGCGGGACCGGCCGGGAACGGGGCGAAGCCCACGTTGTCCGAGACCTTGGACTTGGCCGGGTCGGTGGCGTTCTTGTAGAGCGAGTTCGCCTCGGTGTAGAAGGCGGCCTTGCCCTGGGTGAAGATGGCCATCGCCTCGGGCCAGCCCATGTCGGTGCTGACGTTCGCCGGGCCGGAGTCCTTGATCAGCCCGCCGTAGTAGGCGTAGGCCTGCTTGGCCGCCGCGCTGTTGACCGCGGCCTTGCCGCCGCCGTCGACGAAGTCGCCGCCGAAGCTGTAGAGGAAGCTGGAGAACTGGGTGACCGCCGTGGACTTGCCGGTGCGGGAGACGAAGCCGGCGACGTCGGGCTCGGCGGCCTTGATCTTGGCGGCCGCCGCCTTCAGCTCGTCGAGGGTCTTCGGCGGGGCGCTCAGGCCGGCCTTGTCGAGCAGGTCCTTGCGGTAGTAGAGGACCTCCTGCTCGGTGATGATCGGGATCCCGACCGGCTTGCCCTCGTACGTGGTGGCCTCGACCGGGCCGGCCTGGAAGTCGCTGAAGTCCCAGGTCTCGGATTTCACCTGGGCGGACAGGTCGGCGAGGTACTTGTTCTTGGCGAAGAGCTTGCCCTCCTGCAGCGGGCGGTACATCATCACGTCGATGTCGGCCGAGCCCGCGTTCAGCTTGACGTTGTACTGGTCGGAGAGCTGGTCCTCGCCGAGCTGGGTGACCTCGACCTTGAGCCCGGTCTGCTTCTCGAACTCGGGCAGTGCCTTCTTGACGTTCTCCGTCCACACGTGGTTGGCCAGGGTGACCCGGATCGTCTTGGACGCGCCGGCGTCGTCGCCGCCACCGCCGCAGGCGGACAGGCCCATGGCCACGACCACGGCCAGAGATGTACCGAGTATCGATCGACGTCGTCGCACGTCATATCGCCTTTCTGTCATGGCCGCAGCCCCCCGGAACAGCGCCACGCTCTCATAGCATCCGCTTAATGCCGGGATGCTAGGACAAATAAGCTGATTTATTCAAGAGCTGACTTCTAACTGATATGCTTTATCCCGTGGATCAGTCTTCAGCCCCAGGGGGCGCACCCACCCAGCGTGCCCCTGCCGAGGCTGGGCTGCACGCGCGTGTCCTCGACCACCTCGGCACCGCCATCTGCAGCGGCGAGATGGCCGCCGGTTCCGTCCTGAGCATCGACGACCTGGTCGACCGCTGCCAGGTCTCCCGCTCGGTGATCCGCGAGGTGCTGCGGGTGCTCGCCTCCATGGGGCTCATCGAGTCCCGGCGCCGGGTCGGTGTCATGATCCAGCCGGCCAAGGCGTGGAAGGTCTTCGATCCACGGGTGATCCGCTGGCGGCTCGCCTCCGACGCCCGGATGGCGCAGCTGCGCTCGATCACCGAGCTGCGCACCGCGATCGAGCCGCACGCCGCTTCGCTCGCCGCCGAGCGGATCGACGACGACGAGGCGAGCGAGTTAGTCGGGGTCTCGGCCAAGCTGTGGGCCGCCGGCAAGGCCGGTGACGAGGCGCGCTTCCTCGTCCTCGACATCGACTTCCACCGGCGGGTGCTGGCCGCCTCGGGCAACGAGATGTTCGAGGAGCTGCAGCTGATCGTCGCCGAGGTGCTCGCCGGCCGTCACCACTATCACCTGATGCCCCACTACCCGGACGAGCAGGCGCTGCAACTGCACACCGACGTGGCCCACGCGATCCAGCGGCGCGACGGCGAGCGGGCCAGGCAGGCCATGGTGGAGATCATGGAGCAGGGGTTCGACGAGATGAGGTCGATGTGGGAGCGGGCCGCCGAGCCGGGCGGCGCGTGACCCGGCCACCCCGTGGCCGAGCCTGCGAAGCGCACCACCGGGCCGGGCGGCGCGTGACCCGACCGGCCCGTCGCCGAGCCGGAAAGCACGCCGCCGGCCAGGGCGGCCAGGGCGGCCAGGGCGGCGCGGTCAGCCCGTCGCCGAGTCGCGCATGCGCCCGTGGGCGTCGTGCGGGAGGTCGGCGTAGTGCCACTGGTGGTCGCGGGCCTGACGGCATGCCGTCTCCAGGTCACCGCCCTCGATCGCGGCCAGCAGCTCGGCGTGGTCGCGGACGATGTCGTGCAGGTCGACCTCGGTCGCGACCATCGTGACCGACGTGCGTGCCTCGATCTGCAGGCCCTCCCAGGTGAGCTTGAGCAGCTCGTTGTGCGCGGCCTCGACGATGTGCCGGTGGAAGGACACGCTCGCCCGGGTCGCCGCCTCGCTGTCGCCGCGTGCGGCGGCGGTCCGCATCGCCTCCACGTCGGCCCGCAGCGACTCCACCGGCACGGTGCCGGCCAGCAGGGCCAGCCGGGTGGCCGTCTCCTCCAGCGCGGCGCGCACGACATAGCTCTCGCGCAGCGTCTCCTGGATGAAGGGCCGCACGAAGGTGCCCCTGCGCGGCTGGGTCTCCACCAGCCGCATGGCCTCCAGCTCGCGCAGCGCCTCGCGTACGGGCGCCTGGCTGGTGCCGTAGGTGGCCGCGAGCCGCGTCTCCACCAGCCGCTCACCGGGCCTGACCTGGCCGGAGACGATCCTGCCGACCAGCGAGTCGCGGATCTGCCGGGCCAGCGTGAGACGCGGCAGCTTGGAGGGCTCTTCGGTCACGGGAACGATCCTACCGATTATCGATGAAGCACGATCTCTTGACGCCTTCCTGTCGATAATCAATTATCGATAATCAGGGGAACCTCGGCGCAAGGAGGCCGCGCATGGCGATCCAGGCGGTGCACGTACCGGAGTCCCTCGACGGCGTGGTCGCCTGCTCGGCGCGGGGCGGTCAGATCATGGGCGGAGGCACGGTTGTCATGCCCCTGGTCGCCGGCGGGTCCGCGGCAGCGACCGAACTGGTCAGCCTGCGCCGCGCCGGGCTCGGCGGCGTCGAGGTGAACGACGGGGTGGCCACCATCGGGGCCGCGGCCACGCTCACCGCCGTGGGCGAGCACCCCGGCCTCGCCTTCCTGCGGCCGGCGCTGCGCACCATCGCCTCGCCGACCATCAGGAACCAGGCCACCGTGGGCGGCAACCTGTTCGTCGCGCAGCCGTACGGCGACCTGGCCGTCTGCCTGCTCGCCCTCGACGCGACCTGCGAGATCGCCGGCCCGGCAGGCCGGAGAGCAGCGCCGGTGGCCGACGTCCTGGCCGCCGGGATCGCCGCGGGCGAGGTGGTCGTCGCCGTACGGGTCACGCTGCCGGAGCCGGGAGCCTGGCACTACCACAAGGCCATGCGCCGCCGCCTGAACTCGGCGGCCATCGTCACCGTCGCCTCCGTGACCTCGGCCGGCGACCGCCGGATCGCGCTGGGCGGCCTCGCCCCGCGGCCCGTGCGCGCGGTGTCCGCGGAACGCCTGCTGAGCGGCCGGCCGCTGACACCGGAGAGCCTCACCGAGGCAGGCGAGGCGGCCCGCGCCGACATCGACCCCTTCGACGACGCCTACGCCAGCGCGTGGTATCGGGCGCGAGTCCTGCCCGTGCACCTGCGCCGTGCCTTCCTCCCGTGAAGCGCCGGCACCAGCCGTGTCCTCCCCCGTGAAGCGCCCGCACCAGAAGAGGTGGGATCGTGCCGTCACAGATCGTCTCGCTCGTCGTCAACGGTGAGCGGCGGGAGTTCATCGCCGCGCCGGGGACCACGCTGCTCGCCTGCCTGCGCGAATCGCTGGGGCTGATCGCGGCCAAACGAGGCTGCGCGCAGGGCGCCTGCGGCACCTGCACGGTCCTCGTCGACGGCCGGCCCGAGGCCGCCTGCCTGGTCGCGGTGGAGACCGTCGCGGGCGGATCCGTCCGCACGCTGGAGGGTGTCACCGCCGGAGGCGAGCTGGACGAGGTGCAGAGCGCCTTCATCGACTGCTTCGCCACCCAGTGCGGCTTCTGCACCTCCGGCATGATCATGGTCGCCGAGGCGCTGCTCGACCGGAACCCCGACCCCGGCGAGGACGACGTCATCGAGGCGATCTCGGGCAACGTCTGCCGGTGCACCGGCTACCGGCCCATCGTGGTCGCCATCATGGAGGCGGCCAGGCGGCGCCGGGAGCAGGAGGTGCCGCGATGACGTACCGGCCCGCCCCCATCGACACCGGCGCCTTCGCGGCCGAGCGAGACGGCGGCCACCTCACCGTCATCGGCTCGGTGGTGCAGCGCGCCGACGCGCGCGGGCACGTCACGGGACGCACCGAGTTCTTCGAGGACGTGGCTCCGCCGCGGCTCGCGCACCTCAGGATGCACCGCTCGGCCCGGCACCACGCGAGGATCGCCCACGTGGACGTGACCGGGGCGCTGGCCGTGCCCGGCGTGCTGCGCGTCCTCACCCACGCCGACGTCCCGAACAACGTCTACACCGTGCTCAAGCTGATCGGCGTCGAGCCGGACGACGAGCCCGTCCTCGCCGTGGACAAGGTGCGCTACCTCGGCGAGCCCATCTGCGCCGTGGTCGCCGAGACCGAGGCGGCCGCGCTGGAGGGCGCGGCCAGGATCGAGGTCGGCTACGAGGACCTGCCGCCCGTCTTCGACGTCGAGGAGGCGCTGAAGGAGGGCGCGCCGCTGGTCAACGAGTACCAGGGGCAGAACCACTTCGTCTACGAGGGCCACCACTGCCGGCGGATCCGGTTCGGCGACGTGGAGGAGGCGTTCGGCCGGGCCGACCACGTCTTCGAGTGGCGCTACCAGTCGTCGCCGATCGAGCAGGCGCCCGTCGAGACCACCGGCTGCGTCGTCGTCCCGCAGGCCGACGGGCGGCTGCGCATCCACTCCGACACCCAGGCGTGCTTCTTCACCCTGGACAACACCGCGCTGATCCTGGGCGTGCCGTTCAACAGGCTGCGCATCGTGGGCGGAACGGTCGGCGGCGGCTTCGGCGGCAAGGTGGACGTGGTGGCCGAGCCGATCGCGTGCGTCGCCGCGATGGCGGTCGACCGCCCGGTCAAGTTCGTCTACGACCGGGCCGAGGAGATGCAGGTCTCCTCGCCGCGCGCGGCCGAGCGCATCTCCATCAAGGACGCCGTGATGGACGACGGCCGCATCATCGGCCGCAAGGTCACCCTGTACGTCGACGCCGGCGCGTACGCCCGCCACAGCCCGTACGGCACCACCAAGGCCGCCGCGCACCTGCCCGGCCCCTACGCCATCCCCAACGTGTGGGCCGACTGCCACTGCGTGTTCACCAACCGCACGCCGTCCAGCGCCATGCGCGGGTTCGGCGTGACCATAGCCGACTTCGCGCTGGAGTCGCAGATGGACCGGATCGCCCGCGCCCTCGACATGGACCCGCTCCAGCTCCGGCTGCTCAACGCCTACCGCGACGGCGACCTCAAGGCCCACCGCAAGATCGCCGAGGGCACGGCCCTGGTCGAGGTGATCCAGAAGGCGGCGGAGCTGGCCGGCCACGAGCTGCCCGAGGTGTACCGCAGGATGTCCTCCACGACCCGAGAGGGGCTGTAGCGATGGCGAAGCTGCGCGGCCGGGGGTACGCGTCGGTGAACTACCCCACCGGCATGAACCTGGGCGGCGACCCCTCGCAGGCGCTGGTCCACGCCACGACCACCGGCACGTTCGTGGTCTCGCTCTCCTCGGTCGACCTGGGCCAGGGCATCAAGACGATCGCCGCCCAGTGCGCCGCGGAGACGCTCGGCCTGCCGATCGGGAACGTGCTCGTCGACACCGCCGACACCGACACCGGCCCGCACTGCATGGGCACCTTCGCCAGCCGCGGCAGCCACCGCGTCGGCAACGCCGTCATCATGGCCGCGGCCGAGGCGCGCGGCGTGATGCTGGAGGTGGCCGCCGAGGAGCTGGAGGTCGACGCCGCGGACCTGGAGACCGACGGCAGCGGCTTCGTCATGGTCAAGGGCGCGCAGGACAAGCGCATCCACGTCACCGACCTGGCCATGGCCGCGCACTTCAGGCACGGGCGGACGATCTCCGGCCGCGGCGTCTACCTGAAGGAGCCGAGCGCGCCCGTCCCCGAGACGGGGGAGATGGACCCCGACTCCTGCCAGGCGCACGCGTGCACGGTCGCCGTCGTCGAGGTCGACGACGAGACCGGGATGGTCGAGGTGCTGGAGCTGTTCAACACCTACGAGGTGGGCAGGGCGCTCAACCCGGCCATGGCGACGCAGCAGGTGGAGGGCGGGGCGTGGATGGGCGTGTCGCACGCCCTGTTCGAGACCACCGAGCCGTACTACCCGCTCCGCGACCACGGCCCGCGCGACTTCGCCTCCTACCTGATGCCGGGGCCCGCCGACCTCCCGGTCCAGCACAGCCTGCTCCTGGAACGCCCGGCCGCGAACGGGCCGTACGGAGCGAAGGGGATCGGCGAGATGACGGCCAACGCCCCGATCCCGGCCATCGCCAACGCGATCTTCGATGCCTGCGGCGTGCGCCTGACGGCGATGCCGTTCACCCCGGAACGCGTCCTGCGAGGGCTGGACGCCTTGAGGACGGAGGAACCATGCTGAAGGTCATGTCGCTGCTCAAGCGCGCCGAGGGCCTGTCCCGTGACGACTACGCCACGTGGGCCTTGGAGGAACACGTCGAGTTCGCCAGGAAGTTGCCCGGCCTGCGCAAGTACACGGTCAACGTCGTCAACGGCGACGGCGCGGCGTACGACTCGGTGCACGAGCTGTACTTCGACGACGAGGACGCCCGTGCCGCCGCGTTCGGCTCCGAGCACGGCAAGGCGGCGGCGGCCGACGCGTCCGCGCACACCTCCTCGCGCATCCACCTGCTGACCACCGAGCACGCGCAGCTGTGACCCCCGGCCCCGGCGAGCTGGCCGCGGCGCTCGAGAGGGAGGGCTATTTCGCGGACGAAGGGCTGTCCACGGCCGTCCACCTGGCGCTGCGCCTGAGACGGCCGCTGCTGCTGGAGGGCGAGCCGGGCGTCGGGAAGACCGAGGTGGCCTCGGTGCTGTCGCGGATCACCGGCCTGGAGCTGATCCGCCTGCAGTGCTTCGAAGGGCTGGACTCCGGCCAGGCCCTCTACGAGTGGGACCACCCCAAGCAGCTCCTCCACGTCCGGGTGGCCGAGAGCCGCGGCCAGGACGTCGGCGACCTGTACCGAGAGGAGTTCCTGCTGCGCCGCCCGCTGCTGCGCGCCGTACAGGCCGAGCGGGGCGCGGTGCTGCTGATCGACGAGATCGACCGGGCCGACAGCGAGTTCGAGGCGTTCCTGCTGGAGTTCCTCGGCGACCACCAGATCACGATCCCTGAGCTCGGCACCGTGCGGGCCAGCACGCCGCCGATCGTGGTGCTGACCTCCAACCGGACGCGCGAGCTGCACGACGCGCTCAAGCGGCGCTGCCTCTACCACTGGATCGCCTTCCCCGAACCGGGACGCGAGCGGGCGATCCTCCGCGCGTCCGTGCCCGGGCTGGAGGAGCGCGCGGCCGACGGGCTCGTCCGGGCGGTCCAGCGCGTACGAGGGCTGCCGCTGCTCAAGCGGCCCGGCATCGCCGAGTCGGTGGAGTGGGCCCGCGGCGCCCTGGCGCTGGCGGAGGGCGGCGAACCGTGGCCCCTGGCCCTGCGCCGGGCCCTCGGCCTGCTGATCAAGGACGAGGAGGACACCCGGCTCCTCCTCGGCCACGCCGAGGACGTGTTCAGCGATGCCTGACGCCCGCCCGAGTGGCTGGACGGGGGCCGATCCGGCCGGGCTCGCCGCGGATCACCTGTGGGGGTTCCTGGCCGCGCTGCGCGAGGCCGGGCTCCGCACCGCGCCGGCCAAGCGGGCCGACCTGCTGCGGGTGATCGCGGAGTCCCCGCCGTCCGGCATGACCGCGCTGTACTGGTCCGCCCGGATCACCCTGCTCCAGGACGTGGCCGACCTGCCCGCCTTCGACCGCGTCTTCGCCGCCTGGTTCCGGCACGGCGCCCCCGGTGACCCGCCGGTCCCGAGGGACGACGGCGTACCGTCCCCCGGCGGTCCCGGCGAGGACGATTCGCCGGCCGGCGAGGCCCGGCCGGGTGACGGCACCGAGGCCAGCACCCTGAGCACCTACGGCACGCGGGACTTCGGCCGGACCCGCGAGGGCACGCTCATGCGCGCCCTCGAAGCCGCCTGGCCCGCCGCGCTGCCCGCCACCGCGTCACGGCGCCGCCGCCCGGCCCGGTCGGGCGGGTCGGGCGACCGGCTGGACGTGCGGCACGCGTGGCGGCGCGCCCACCGCCACGACGGGGAGATCATCGAGCTGCGCCACCTCGTCCGCCCGCCCCGCCCCCGCCGCCTGCTGATCCTGGTCGACGTCTCGGGCTCGCTGCGGCAGCACACCCCGGACCTCCTGCGGGTGGCGCACACCGCGCTGCGCGCCGCGCCGGCCCGCACCGAGGTGTTCACCTTCGGCACCCGGCTCACCCGGGTCACCGCCGCGCTGGCGCACCCGCACGCCGGCCAGGCGCTGGCGTCGGTGTCGGCGCTGGTCACGGACGCCGACGGAGGCACGGCCATCGGCGCGTCGCTGGAACGTTTCCTGGCCAACCCGCGCTTCGCCGCGCTCGCCCGCGGCGCGCTCGTGATCGTCCTGTCCGACGGGCTCGAACGCGGCGACCCCGCCCCCATGGTCCGCGCCACCGCCCGGCTGTCGCGGCTCGGCCACCGGCTCGTCTGGTGGTCCCCGCTGGCCTGCTCGCCCGCCTACCGCCCCGCCACGCGCGCCATGTCTGCCCAGCTCCCGAGCCTCGATCACCTCGGCGGCGTCCGCGACCTGGCCACCGCGCTGGACGAGGTGCGCCGCCTGCCCGCCGTCCTGTCCGGCCGCCGCCACACCGCGGCGCGCCACTGGCCCACGACCCCCTCGGGAGCACCGCGATGACCGGGATCGTCGACTCGCACCACCACATCTGGCGCGCCGCCGACCTGCCCTGGCTGCAAGGGGAGATGGTCCCGCGCATCTTCGGCCCGTACGAGCCGATCCGCCGCGACTACCTCGTCTCCGAGTACGTCGCGGAGGCGGCCCCCTGCGGCATCTCCTCGGCGGTCTACGTCCAGGCCAACTGGCCGCTCGACCGCTCCGTGGACGAGGTGCGCTGGCTGCGGGACGTCCATGCCGAGACCGGCTGGCCCACCGCCGTGGTGGGCTGCGCCGACCTCTTCGCCGACGACGCCCCCGACGTGCTGCGCCGCCAGGCCGCCCTCACCCCGCTCGTCCGCGGCACCCGGCTGCAACTGCACTGGCACGAGCGGCCCGAGTTCCGTTTCGCCGCCGCCCCCGACCGCATGCGGGACCCCGTCTTCCGGCGCAACCTCGCCGTGGTCGCCGACCTCGGCTGGCTGTTCGAGCTCCAGGTGTTCCCGGCCCAGATGGACGACGCCGCCGAGCTGGTGGCCGGCCTCCCGCAGCTGACGTTCGTGCTCGTCCACGCCGGGATGCCGGTGGACTCCGCCCCGCCCGCCGTCGCGCGGTGGACGCGGGGCATGAGGCTCCTCGCCGAACAGCCCAACGTCGTGGTGAAGCTCACCGGCCAGGGCACCTTCGTGCACCGCGTGGACCGGCCGCTCATCGAGCGGGTGGCGGCCACGTGCCTGGACCTGTTCGGCTCCGGCCGCTGCATGTGGGGCAGCAACTTCCCCGTCGAGAAGCTCTGGACCGACCTGCCCACGCTGCTGTCCACCTGGCAGGACGCGCTCGCCGGGCGATCCGCCGGGGAGATCCGCGACGTCTTCGCGGCGACGGCCACCCGCGTCTACGGTCTCTGACCCCGGCAGGGGCGACGCGAGCGCCACGATCCCACCATTGACATCCTGTGCCGGTTGTCTGCATCGTCGGCTCAGCAAGGAAGGTGATCGTGTGTCCCAGCCCGGTGAGGGCGCCGCCCAGGGGCGGACTCCCGCGTGGCGCTACGCCATCGGGATGTTCGGCACGTCCATCCCGATCAACATGATCAAGGGATCGACGATCCTCTTCTACGTCGACATCCTCGGGCTCGACGTGCGCGCGTACGGCGTGGTCATGGTGATCTACGCGGTCATCGACGCGCTCGACAACCCGCTGCTCGGCCACCTCTCCGACCGCACCAGGAGCCGGTTCGGCAGGCGCCGGCCCTGGCTGCTCGCCGGCGCGCCGATGCTCGCCGCCTGCATGATCGCGTTCTTCTCCGCGCCCGACTCCCTGCGGGGCATCGGCCTCGTGCTCTGGTTCGCGGTGTTCGCGATCCTGTGTGAGGCTTTCGACTCGATGCTCAACGCGAACTACGGCGCGCTGCTCCCCGAGCTCTATCCGCGCGAGCGCGACCGCGCCGTCGCCAACAGCCTGCGCCAGGGTTTCCAGCTCGTGGCGCTGGTGATCTCGCTCGCGGTCACCCCGCTGCTCACGACGAGCGTCTTCGGCACCGAGGAGTCCACCCGGGGCTTCCAGATCACCGCCGTCATCTACGGTGCGATCGCGCTCGTCGTGATCGTGTTCATGGCGCTCGGCGCCCGCGAGCGTCCCCGCTACTCCACGCGCGAGCGGCCGCGGCTGCTGCCCAGCGTGTGGTCGATCGTGCGCAACCCGATGTTCTGGACGGTCGGGCTCACCGGCGCCTGCTACGGGATGGCCATGGCGCTGGTGCTGTCGGGCATCCAGCTGTACGTCCGCTACTCGCTCGGGCTCCCTGTCGGCAACGCGCTCTACCTTCAGGGCATCGTCATCCTCATCTCGGCGGGCGGCCTCGTCGTGTGGACGCGCGTCGTCGCGCGCCGCGGCGCCCTGTGGGCCTGGCGGCTGGCCTTCGCGGTCCTCGCGGCCGGCTTCGCCGCCCTGTTCCTGGCCACCGGCCTCGTCACCGCGATCGCCGCGGGCGTGCTCGTCGGGGCCGGCTGGTCGGGCATGCTCGCGACGAACGACCTCATCGTCGCGCGCGTGCTGGACGCCGACGCGGCGCGCAACGGGGAGCACCGCGAAGGGCTCTTCCTGTCCGCGTTCGGCTTCTTCGGCCGGCTCAACGGGATCGTGACCGGGCTCGCGCTCACCTCGCTGGGGGTGTTCTTCGGCTACAACTCGGGTGACGACCCCGGCGCCGACCCGGGCCTCGCGTTCCGGATGTACCTGTGCGTCTATCCGTTCGTGCTGACGGCGATCGGCGCGGTCGCGGCGCGACTCGTCTCCGTCCCGGCCGAGACGCCGCCCGAAGCAGCCGAGCCGGCCGGGCCACCGCCCACCGGGCCCCCGGGCCGGCCGGGCCAGCCGGCCGGGCCGGCGGGGCGGCCTGCCGGCCCCGCGGACGAGCCGGCCCCGGAGCGTCCCCGATGACCCGCCGCGTCGTGATCACCGCCGACGACCTCGGCAGGGAGCAGGGCACGACGGAGGTCATCGTCGCGCTGCTGGCCGAGGGCCACGTCACCGCCACGACGCTCATCTGCGTCTCGCCGGCCTCCGAGCAGGCCGCGGCCCAGGTCGAGGAGCTCGGCGTCGTGCCCCGGCTGCACGTGACCCTCACGAGCGAGCGCGGGCTCCCGCGCTGGCGGCCGCTCAACGGCGCGGCCGGCCTGGTCGGTGCTGACGGTCCCGTCGCCCACGGCGTGGCCGGCCTGGTCGGCTCCGACGGGACCCTCCATGACGATCCGTTCGTGCTCGGAGCCCGAGGCGAGGCGCGCGACGTCATGGCGGAGGCGGACGCGCAGCTGCACTGGATGCGCGGCCGGAGCCTGGCGCCCGAGGCGGCCGACTCCCACGCCGGCACCCTCTACGGCCTGCACGGCCGGTCGTGGCTCGCCGAGACGCTCGAATGGTGCGCGCGCCACGGCCTCGCCTTCCGGCTGCCGCGCGACCCCGAGCCGTACATCGGAGGGCCGCTCCCGCCGCAGCTCGCGCAGGCGCACGAGCGCGCCGTCGCCCTCGCCGACGCGCTCGGCGTGGCCATCCCGCAGACCATCGCCACCAACCGGCGCACGGCGCACGAGCTCGGCGCCTACGAGCGGCTCCGCGACGACTACCTCCGCCGGCTCGCCGCGCTCCCCGAGGGCACGAGCGAGCTGTTCCTGCACCCGTCGCGCGAGGACGCGGTCACGGGACCCGACGGCGTCGTACGCGCCTGGGAGGCGCGGTTGCTGCGTGACCCCGTCTGGCACGACGCGCTCGAGAAGGAGGGCGTCGAGCTCGCCGGAGGCTGGTGGGACTGAGGGGCACGCGGCCATGGAGATCGTTGGACAACGGGCCGCGTCCTCCGTGATACTTGGTGCCCGAGCAGCCACGACACATCCGCCAGCGAGTCAGAGGGACCACTCGATGCCCACGGACGGCCCGACCGTCGATCAAGGTGTGCGAGAGATGATCCTGCTGATGCCGCGGCTCATCGCGCGGTCCAAGCGCATGCCGGTTCCCGAGCAGCTGCAGGACTTCGCGCTCACGCCGCGCCACCTGTCGCTGCTGGCTCTCCTGCTGCACGACGGCCCGGCCACGGTCAAGACGCTGGCGGAAGGGCTGGAGGTCGCCTCGACGACGGTCAGCCTCATGGTCGGCGACCTGAGCCGCAAGGGCATCCTCGCCCGGCACGAGGACGAGCGCGACCGGCGGCGGACCATCGTCAGCATCACCGACGAGCACCGCGGGGCGATCGAGGGCTGGCTGGCCGCGGGTGCGGACGCGTGGCGGACCGCGCTGGAGCCCCTGGCTCCCTCGGAGCGGCAGCTGGTCATCGACGCGCTGCTCACCTACGAGCGCGAGACGATGAAGCGCACCCGCCAGCCCGACTGACCGGCGTCCGCAGGACCTAGCCCTCACCACCGCAGGAGGCCGGGCCAAAGAGCCGGCAAGGGCGCGGCGCCGGAGACCGAGAACCGAGCCCATCGAACCGGCATCTAATGTCTCGTGATCCATATGACACTTCGTCTGCCGGCCGCCGGCTCGGCATGACCGGCGTGCGGGAGGACAGCAGGGCGTTCCGGGCGGCACGCCGTGCCGGCATGCGCGGGGCGCCCGATCCCACCTCGGCACTCGGCGTCGCGGCCGTCGCCACGGGACTGCTGGTGTACTTCGTGACCATGATGGTGTCGGGGCAGGGCGACGGGTCCCTCACGCCCGACTCGGTGGTCTTCATCCTCTTCCCGGCGGTGCTCGCCGCCATCACGGGGACCTCGGGCGTGCGCGAGGCCTCCGTCAGGCTGAGGATGCGGCGGGCGTGGCAGCGCGCGAGCCGCGGGGAGGCGGTGCGGGGTCTCACCGGTGTGGCGCTGCGACGTGGCCGGACGGTGGCGGGCTACCCGGTGCGTACCGTCGTCGCCCGGGTGGACGGGCGCGCGCAGTACATCCGTCTGGCGTTCGCGCGAGCCGACGACGCGGCGATGTTGCCGGCGGGCTCGGTGCAGGTCGATCTGTTCGACGGCCCCTCGGTACGCGGCCCGGCGCGGCTGCGCCCGCGCCACGGAGGCGTGGTCTGGGCGTTCGCGGCGCGGAACGGCGATCTGGCCGTGACGGAGGAGACGCGCTACACGTTCGAGAACGGCTGGCCGGATGAGGGACAGGACGGCTGGCCGGACAGCGGCGGGGACGCCGAGCGCCATTCGGGCTGGCCCGGCGGCTCCGACGGCGACGGCGACGGCGACGGCGGAGAATAGCCCGGCGCGACGGCGGAGGCCGGAGCCGTGCCGGCGGACCCCTTCGGGCGGAGGCCGTGCTCCGCTGCCGAACAGCGTCAGCGACTGAAACGGAACGCTCTTCCGGAAAATGGGGACCGTGTTCCGATCGGCATACGATCCGCCGGCGAATTCCGCGAAACCTGTGAGCGCGTTGACGGCGTGCCGGCGAGGGCATTAGGTTTGCTTTCAAACCTGATTTGCTTTTGGTGTCATCGGACCACCTGGAGGCCCCACATGCCTGTGTACGATCTCGACCACGTCACCCTCGGCGTACGTCACCTTTACGAGAGCGCGGAGCGGCTGCGCCGCGAAACCGGGCTGCGCAGCCACGAGGGAGGGTGGCTGCAGGTCATGCCCACCGCTCACCGGGTCATCCCGCTGCCGGGCGACGCCTTCATCAACGTCGAGTCGGTCATCGACCACTACGCCGAGCTGCCCCCGGGGGTCGGCGCGTTCCGCACCTGGTTCGAGCAGACCACCCGGCAGGCCGACCACTGGATGACGTGGAACCTGCGGGCGCGCAGCTACGCCGACCTCGAGGAGGTGGCACGCCGCCTCGGCGGGGAAGTGGTGACCTCC
This sequence comes from Nonomuraea sp. NPDC049378, assembly GCF_055586745.1. Lineage (NCBI taxonomy): Bacteria > Bacillati > Actinomycetota > Actinomycetes > Streptosporangiales > Streptosporangiaceae > Nonomuraea > Nonomuraea sp. NPDC049378. The sequence goes on along the minus strand of NZ_JBVJHP010000006.1, from coordinate 399,467 downwards.
CAGGGCGCCCAGCACCCCGACGGATCGTCCGCGACGACGGTCATGGCGCCCGGCGACGCCGGGATGACCTGGGCGCGCGGGCTGCCGAACTGGTACTACCACGAGGACATGAGCGGGCACCCGGCGCGCAGGGCGCCGATGACGCACGAGCGTCCCCTGGTCGCGGTCGCCTGGCTCGAGATCGGCAACGATCCCGCCGAGGTCGAGGAGCACGTGGGCAAGGAGACCTTCGACGCGCTGCCGCTGCGGTTCGTCCCGGGCGGTCCCGGCTTGCACGGCGTGGGCCTGCGCACCGAGGACGGGGAGGAGATCGCCGTCCGCGCCGCCTCGGGAGCGGCCGGCCTCGCCGAGTTCGCCGCCCGCGCGAGCTGACGGCAAGCGGGCCGGGAAAGGTGATGCCGCGTGGCCTGGCTGCGCACGTTCTGGCGAGGGCTGCCGACCGAGGGGCGGTGGCTGCTCGCGATCATCGCCGTGCAGACGCTCGGGCGCGGCCTCACGCTCCCCTTCACGATCATCTACCTGCGCGAGGTCCGCGGGTTCGACCTCGGCGTCGCCGGAGCGCTGATGTCGCTGGTCGCGATCGCCGGATTCGTCGTCACCGTCCCGAGCGGCTCGCTCGTGGACCGGTACGGCACCCGCGCCGTCCTGATCGGCGGGCAGGGCGCCATGACGGCCGGCAGCGTGCTGCTCGCGTTCGCCACCGGGCCCTGGACAGCGGCCGTCGCGCTCGTCCTGATCGGGCTCAACTTCGGTGCGGCGCTTCCCGCCTTCAACACGCTGATCGCGGCGGTCGTCGACGGAGACGTGCGGCAACGGTTCTTCGGCGTGCACTTCGCGCTCATGAACGCCGGCATCGGCGTGGGAGGCGTCGTCGGCGGGCTGTTCGTCGACGTGGACGTCCCGGCCACGTTCACCACGATCTACCTCGCCGAGGCCGCCGCCGCCCTGGTGCCGATCGTGGTGCTGCTGGGACCGCTCAGGAACGTGCGCGGGCCCGACCGGCGCGACCCGGGACCGCGTGCGGCGGCGCCCGGCTACCGCGCCATCCTCAGGCGGCCGCCGGTGCGCTGGCTCGCCGCGCTCACCTTCACCGGGGTCCTCGTGGGGTACGGCCAGTTCCAGGCCGGCGTGCCCAGCTTCGCGCGGGAGGTCGCCGGCGTCTCCACCAGCGCCATCGGCGTCGCGTACGCGGTCAACACCGCGATGATCGTCGTCCTGCAGCTGCCGGTGCTCGCGCGGATCAGCGGCCGCCGCCGCACCAGGGTGATGATCGTGATGGCGGGTTCGTGGGCCGGGGCGTGGCTGCTGCTCGGCGCCGCGGGGTCCGGGCTCGGCAGCGCGGTCGCGACCGCCGGGCTCCTGGCCTTCATGGCGGTGTTCGCCTTCGGCGAGACCCTGCTGCAGCCCACGGTTCCGGCGGTCACCAACGACCTGGCCACCGACGACGCCCGCGGCCGGTACAACGCGCTCAACGCGGCGGCGTTCAACGGCGGGGCGATGGCCGCGCCGGCGCTCGCCGGCCTGCTGCTGGGCCTCGACCTGGCCGCAGCGTACGTCGGCCTGATGGTCGTGGGGTGCCTGGCGCTCTGTGCCATGGCGCTCGCCCTGGAGAGAAGAATCCCGCCGGCGGCCAACGGGATGTCACGCCCGGGCGGCCGCGTGGCGTCCCAGGCCGAGGAAGAGCAGAGCAGGAGCACCGGCGCGTGAGCCGGGGTCCGACCATAGGACTGTAGGACTGTGATCGAATGAAACGAGCTGTCATCGTCGGCGCCGGCGTCGGCGGGCTGACGACCGCGATCGCCCTGCGAGCGATCGGCTGGAAGGTCTCCATCTACGAGCGGTGGCCCGAGGTCGTCGCCGAAGGGACCGCGCTCGGCATCCAGCCGGACGCCCAGGCCGGGCTGGCGAGCCTGGGGCTGGGAGCCGACCTGCACAAGCGCACCGTCCCCTACCGGCATGCCCAGGTCCGCAGGCCTGACGGCAGGCGCCTGGCCGGCCTGCCCCTGGAACGCATCGAACGGCGAGCGGGGACACCGGTCCGGATGTTGTCACGAGCCTCGCTGATCGAGATGTTGCTGCGGCAGGTGGACCCCGCGACGATCAGCACAGGCGTGGAGATCACCGACCCCTCCGCCCTGCGTGTCTGCCACGACCTGGTGATCGGCGCCGACGGGGTGCGCAGCACCGTCCGCCAGGCGTTCTTCGGCGATGAGACCCGGCCGCGCTACGCGGGCATCGTCGCGTGGCGCGGCGTGATCGAAGGGTACCAACCCCCGCACTACGGCGAGACGTGGGGCCACGGGCAGATGTTCGGGATGACGCCGCAGGCTCCGGGGGTGACCAACTGGTACGCGGCCGTACGGGTCCCTGAGGGGAACGACGAGAGCCTCGACGACCTGCGTGCCCGCTTCGCGAACTGGCACGATCCCATTCCCCGCGTGCTGGCGGAGGCGGACGACGGAGCCGTGCTGCGGCACGAGGTCCACGAACTGGCGCCGCCGCCGGCGTCGTACGTGAAGGGAAACGTGGCGCTGATCGGCGACGCGGCGCACGCGATGGCGCCGGCCCTGGGACAGGGTGCCTGCCAGGCGCTGCTCGACGCGATCGAACTCGCCGACCGCCTGCACGCGTCCGCGGGCGACGTGGCGCGGGCACTGCGTTCCTACGACGCCCGGAGGCGCCCGGCCGCCCAGCGCATCGTCACCGCGTCGCGCTGGATGACCCGCCTGGCCGTCGCCGGCCGCCTGACGGGAGCGCGCGACCTCCTGATGCGCCTGCTGCCCGCCTGACAGCGGCCGGGGACGCTCGGTTAAACAATCGTGGACTCTGTGCCATCGACGTCCGCCGCACGGGTGCGTGAAGATCGTTTGCCATGTTCATCACCCATGACCCCGCGGTCCTGCGACGGGCGCTGGCAGGCGTTCTGAGCATGGCCGCCGCCCTCACGGTCGCCGGCTGCGGCGCGCTCCAGCCTTCGGCCGAGAACCGGGCACAGGCGCAGGCTCCGGCGCGCGAGTCGGCGGCACCCGCCGAGACGGAGGAGAGCGAGCCGGCCCCCCAGGAAGCCACGGAGCAGGAGAGCACCGAGCAGGAGACCGGGCGGACGAGCGCGGAGACCACCACGGAGACCACCACGGAGACCACTGCGGCGGGCACGCGGCTCAAGCTCGGCGAGCGCGCGGTGGTCCCGTTCAGGAAGGGCACGATCGGCGTCACCGTGACCGCCGTGGAGAAGGGCGACCCGGCCGACCTCGTACGCGAACGCGGCCAGCAGGCCAAGGGCATCACGCCCTATTACATCCGCTTCACCGTCGAGAACGTGGACGGCACCGACCACTCCTACTCGTCGGGCCCCAGCCTGTCGCTGGTGACCGCGGACGGCAGCGGCACCGGCGCGATCGTCACCGGCGGCATGCCGGGCTGCGAGCGCGAGAGCGCGCCCAGGGACTTCGCCACGGCCGGAGCGACCTTCACGTCCTGCAGGCTGGGCGGCGCCAGGACCGGCATCGCGATCGCCGGCGCCAAGTTCGACGACGACGACTACCGCGACAAGCCCGTCGTCTGGCGGCGCTGAGCGGGCTCGAAGAGCTTTCCGGCTCACCCGCCGATCCACCCGAGCCGTACGGCCCGGCGCGTGGAGGCGGGCGGCGTGGCCGACTCGCAACCCGGTCGCGTCCTCCCCGCCGTTGACGTGGATCACCGGTCGGGAGGATGATCCGCGGGTGGTGCCTGGACCGACACTCGCCTGCCGCGCTCTCAGCTGCCGGGCGGGCGGGCGTACCATCGTCGAAGACCTCACCCTCGAACTGGACCGAGCCGAGCGCGTGGCGCTGATGGGCCCGTCGGGGTCCGGCAAGACCACGTTGCTGACCACGCTGGCCGGGCTGCTCCCGCCCGCCGCCGGCCGGGTCCTGGTGCGCGGCGTGCCCCTCGACGAGCAGCCGGAGCTGAGGGCCGGGCTGGCGCTGGTGTTCCAGTCGTACGGGCTGCTCAGCCTGCTCACCGCCGCCGAGAACGTCGAGGTGGCGCTCAGGGCGTCGGGGCGGACGCCGCGCGAGGCGGTACGCCTGGCGTCGGAGGCGCTGGAGCGGCTGCGGGTGTCGAAGTTCGCCGACCACCTGGTCGAGGAGCTGTCCGGCGGGCAGCAGCAGCGCGTCGCGGTGGCCAGGGCGCTGGCGTTGCGGCCCCAGGTGCTGCTGGCCGACGAGCCGACGGCCGAGCAGGACGAGACGCACCGCGCGCTCGTGCTGGACGAGCTGCTCGCGGCGACGGACGACGGCACCACGCTGGTGATCGCCACGCACGACACCGAGGTGGCCGAGCGCTGCGACCGGGTGATCGAGCTGCGCGCCCGGGCCCACCGGCAGTCGAGGAGCGCCCTGTGAGCGCGGCGGGCACCCATGAGCCGTGCCCGTCCATGAGCCGCGACCGCGGCACCCGGGAGGGCCGCACATGAGCGTCGTCAGGTGCGACGGGATCGTGCAGATCTACAAGGCGCAGGACGTCGAGGTCGTCGCGTTGCGCGACGTGGACCTGACGATCGAGGCGGGCGAGACGGTCGCGCTGCTCGGACCCTCTGGCGCGGGCAAGTCGACGCTGCTGTGGCTGCTGGCCGGGCTGCTGCGCCCGAGCGCGGGCCGCCTGTGGCTGGACGGCACCGACGTGGGGCGGCTCGACCAGCGCAGGCTCGACCGGTTGCGGGCGGCGCACATCGGCATGATGGTGCAGAACCCCGCACGCAACCTCATCGGCTACCTCTCCGCGGCCCAGAACATCGCCTTCGCCCAGCGCGCCGTCGGACGTGCCCGCCGCGGCGCCGGCGCCGTCGACAGCGCCGGTCACAGCGCCGGTCACAGCGCCGGTCATAGGGCCGGTCATAGGGCCGGCCATGGGGCCCGCGTCCCTGCCCGCCGGCGTGCCCGCGACCTGCTGGCCCGGGTCGGCCTGGCGGACGCGGGCAACCGGCCGGCCGGGCGGATGTCCGGCGGCGAGCAGCAGCGCCTCGCCCTCGCCGTGGCGCTGGCCAACGCGCCCAGGCTGCTGCTGGCCGACGAGCCCACCAGCCAGCTCGACGAGGAGTCGGGCACGCGGGTGATCGAGCTCATCAAGGACGTCGCCGCGGCCGACGGCACGACCGCGGTCGTGGTCACGCACGACACCGCGGTGAGCGAGGCGCTGAGCCGTACGGTGACGATCAGGGACGGCCGGGTCGGCGCGGAGGGCAGGCGTGGCGAGGACTTCGTGGTCGTCGGCCGGGAGGGCGCCGTTCAGGTGCCGCCCGAATACCACCACCTGCTGCCGCCCGGTTCCATGGCGCGGATCGAGACGCTCGACGACGGCATCGCGCTCAGGAGGGCGGAGCCGTGATCCTGCGCGGCCTCTGGGAACGCCGTACGCTCTCGCTGGTCGTCCTGCTGATCGCGATCGTGCCGATCGCGTCGGCGGCCGTGGGGCCGATCTACTCGGCGGCCGCCCGCACGACGATCGCCAGGGACGCGGTGAAGGCGGCGCCGCTGGAGGGGCGCGGCTGGCGGTACACGACCACCCAGGGCGGCATCGAGGCCAAGGTGGCGGCGTTCACCGCGGGCGCGGACTTCACCGGCCCGCCGGTGCTCGGGATGGAGGCGAGCAGCGGCCGGCCTGGTGACCGGCGCGCGTTCTCGCTGGTCTGGCAGGACGGGCAGTGCCGGCACCTGCCGCTGGTCGAGGGCAGCTGCCCGGACGCGGCCAAGGAGGTGATGGCCAGCCAGGCGTCGGGGTTCAAGGTGGGGGAGAAGATCAGGCTGTCGGCCGTGGTGGACGTCGAGTACACCCCCACCGGGCGGAAGCCGGCGTCGCTCACCGTGGTCGGGATCTACCGGCCGGGGCCGGCCGGCGACCCGTTCTGGTTCGGCAGGACGTTGTTCTCGCCGACAGGGGAGCCGAGCCAGGACAAGGCCGACGCGCTGTTCACCGTGCCGGAGACCCGGCTGGAGACGTACAACGTCTCCGGCGGGCAGGGGGAGGAGGGCGGCTGGACCGACTACGCCGTCGTCTCCATCGTCGCGGACCGGCTGGAGGGGACCGACCTCGCGAAACTCGCCGCGATGCAGGCCACCGCCGAGTCCACGGGCCGGACCTCGGGCGACATCGTGTTCTCCCGGGTGGCGGACACGGTCAGAGCCGTGACCGCGGGCGCCGGCGCGCTGGGCGTGCCGACGCTCCTGGTGATCGCGCAGGTGGTGGCGCTCGGCTGGATGTTGCTCTTCCAGACCGTGGGCGACCTGGTCAGGGCGCGCGGCGCGGAGATCGCGCTGGCCCGGCTGCGCGGGCACGGGCGGGCGCGGGTGTGGTTGTTCGCGCTGGCCGAGCCGCTGCTGCTGCTCGCCGCCGCCGTGCCGCTCGGGCTGCTGACCGGGCACGCCGCGGCGGGCGTGATGATCGGCGCGCTGCTGCCCGCGGGCATCCCGGTGACCTTCCCGCCGGAAGCGGCGCTGGCCGGCGTCGCGGCGATGCTGGGCGGCGTGCTCGCGGCGGCGATGGCCGCCTGGCGTACGGCGACGCGGCCGGTCACCGAGGAGTGGCGGCGCACGCCCCGCCGTACGGCCCGCGGCTGGGTGCTGGACGCCGTGGTCCTCGCGGTCACCGCGGTGGGCCTGGTCGAGCTGCTGGCCACCGGTCTGATCACGGACGTGTCGGGGAGCAGTTCGGGCGCGCTGGCGGTGCCCGGGCTGATCGCGCTGGGCGTGGCGCTGCTGGCCGCCCGGGCGCTGCCGGTGCTGACCAGGCGGCTGTTCCCGGTCACCAGGCGGCGCGGCGGGCTCGGGCCGTTCCTGGCGCTGCGGCAGGTGGCTAGGGGGCCGGTGACCGCGGGCAGCGTGATCGTGCTGGGAGCGGCGTTCGGGCTGGCCACGTTCGCGGTGTCGGCGTGGAGCGCCACGTCGGGCGACTACGCGGAGACGGCGCGCTTCCACAACGGCGCGGCCACCGCGATCACGGTCCGGCCGGTCGAGCCGAGCAGGCTGATCGACGCCGTGGCCGCCGCCGACCCCGGCGGCCGGACCGCCGCGCCGGTGATCAAGGTGCCGGGACCGCCGCAGCTGATCGCCACGGACCCGCAGCGGCTGGCCGCCGTGGGCGCGGCCTGGCGGCCCGACCTGGCGGCCGGCGCGTCCCTGGCCCAGGCCGCCGCCAGGCTGCCGACCCCGTCCGAGCCGCGGGTGTGGGTGCGCGGCGACAGGTTCCGTGCCGAGGTGAAGCACGACCGGCCGCCCGAGGGCTGGACGATGAAGCTGTTCGTCACGTTCCGGGTGCCCGGTCAGCTGCGGCCCGCCCAGCTCCCGCTCGGCGACCTCGCCGGACGCTCCGGCGTGCACGAATGGAACCTGCCGCCGGCCTGCCGGCAGGCCCGGTGCGAGCTGCGCGCCTTCCGGGGGCAGCCGGTCCCGCCCGAGCAGTTCGAGGACCCCGCGTTCGTACGGGTGACCGTCACCGGGATGGCGGTACGCGATCAGGGCCGCTGGCGCTCCCTGGCCATGCCGAGCTGGGACGCCGACCCGGGCCGGCGCGACGGCACGTTCGCGATCACCATGGTCGACAACCAGACGCTGCGCCCCGCCACGTACGACGAGCGGCCGCCGGCGGTCGCGGTCGGGGACATCGGCACCCGGGTGGTGCCGGGGCTCGACAACGCCTACGCCGGCCCGGTGCGCACCGTCGTGGCGTCCGCCGCCGCGCCCGGCCTGACCGACGCGGGCGTCCTGGTGAACCTGGAGCAGGCCGACCGGATGGCGTACGGCGTCCACGACAAGGCCGCGTACCAGGTGTGGACCGGCCTGACCGACACGGCGGCGCTGGAGCGCGAGCTGGAGCGGCAGGGGTTGTCGGTGGTGTCGCGGCGGCACGTGGCCGACCTGACCGCGTCGTTCGCCGGGCAAGGGCCGGGGCTCGCGCTGTTGCTGCTGCTGGCGTCCGCGCTGGCGGCGGCGGCGCTGGCGCTCGGGCGCACCGTGCTCGCGCTCCACACGTCGGCCAGGAGGCGCGGGTACGAGCTGGCCGCGCTGGAGGCGTCCGGTGCCAGGGTGGCGGCGCTGCGGGTGGCGCTCCTGCTGGAGCAGGTGATCACGATCGCGGCGGGCACCCTGGCCGGGCTGCTGGCGGGGCTGGTGGCGGCGCGGGTGGCGCTCGGCAGGATCCCGCAGTTCACCTCGCCGCCCGTCACGCCGCCGCTGCCGCACGAGGTGGCGGCGGTGCCCGTCGTCCTCGTCGCCGGCGTCGCCCTCCTGATCAGCCTGCTGGCCGCGGTGGTCGTGTCGGAGCTGCTGCTGCGCGGCATCCGCGTGGAGCGCCTGCGCGAGACCCCCACCTGACGGCCGGCCCGCGCCGCTCCATGACGTCGAGTTCGGCCGTGTTCCCGAGGGTCGAGGGGCCGGCACCCCGGCTGCCCCCGCCGCCGGCGCGTGAGGCGCGCCGGCCCGGCCTCGCGCGCGCCAGCGTACCCGTATCGCCCGACGGTGGTGGCTGCCGCCGCGGATAACGTTCCGCGAACGTTCATCATGCGCTTCGGTGCCCAGGACTACCGAAACAGGTCCTGAATAGGAAGAATCCAGCGAGCACGAAGATAACCTCCCAGGTTGACGGAAAGTGAGACTGCGCGACGATGGAAGCTCGCACCATCAGGCAACGGGGACCGACGGGCGAGCGCCGGTTGTCGTTGCTCTATCTGGCGCCCTCGCTGATCATTTTTGCCATCTTCGTCTTCTATCCGCTGGGCAGGACGTTCTACCTGTCCACGATGGGGACGGACATCATCGGGCGGGCCAACAAGTTCGTCGGGCTCGACAACTTCGCGGGCATGTTCAGCGACCAGGCCTTCTACAAGGCGCTGGGGACCACGGCGCTGTTCGCCCTCTTCACCGTCGTCCCGGCGATCGTCGGGGCGCTCGTGGTCGTCCTGCTGCTGGAGTCGCGCATCAGCGGGCAGCGGATGTTCCGTACGGTGTTCGCGCTGCCGTTCGCCTTCTCCGTGGCCACCGCGTCGGTGATCTTCGCCCTCATCTACAACCCGGCCGTGGGCATGGCCAACGGCATCCTCAGCTACGTCGGCGTCGACCGGATCGGCTGGCTGACCGAGCCGGACCTGGCCCTGATCTCCATCTCGATCACCACGGTCTGGATGACGCTCGGCTACAACGTCCTCGTGCTCTCCGCGGGCGTCGGCGCGATCCCCACGGAGGTGGTGGAGGCGGCCAGGCTCGACGGCGCGACGGGATGGCGGTTGCACAGCCGGATCACCGTTCCCATGCTCTCCCCCCAGCTCTTCTTCCTCATCGTGATCTCCACGATCCACGCGCTGCAGAGCTTCGGGCAGATCCACATCCTCACCAAGGGCGGACCCGACGGCGCGACGTCCACGCTGGTCTACTGGATCTACGAGAAGGCCTTCAGCTACGGGTCGTCGGACTTCGGCACGGCCAGCGCCGCGGCGATCGTGCTCCTGGTGGTCGTCCTGGCGTGTACCGGCATCCAGTTCGGTGTGCTGGAAAGGAGAGTCCACTACCGATGAGCACCACCTCCTCCTCGGTCGCGAGCAAGATCGTTGTCTATCTCGTGCTCATCGTGTGCGCGATCCCGGTGGTCTTCCCGCTCTACTACGCGTTCATCGGCGGCATCATGACGCCGAGCGACCTGGCAAGCTATCCGCCGAAGCTGCTCCCGACGGGGATCGACCTCGGCAACTACGGCTCGGCGCTCGACACCATCCCGCTGGCCAGGCAGTACCTCAACTCGGCGATCCAGACCGGCATCGTCACCATCTGCCAGCTCCTGTCGAGCGTCCTGGCCGCCTACGCGTTCGCGTTCCTGCGGATGTGGGCCAAGACGGCGATGTTCGCGCTGTTCATGGTGACGCTCATGGTGCCGTGGGAAGCGATCATCCTGCCCAACTACCTGCTGATCTCGGACCTGGGGCTGACCAAGGGGCCGCTCACCTACCTCGGGCTCACGCTGCCCTTCCTCGCCCACGCCTTCGGCACGTTCCTGCTGCGGCAGTCGTTCCTGCAGTTCCCGATCGAGGTGCGGGACGCCGCCGTGATGGACGGATGCGGCCACCTGCGGTTCCTGTGGCGGATCCTGCTTCCCCTGTCGAAACCGGCCATCGCCGCCGTCGGCGTCTACGTGTTCATGACCACGTGGAACCAGTACTTCTGGCCGTTGATCCTCGGCAACGACGACCAGTACAAGACGCTGCAGATCGGCGTCTCCATGTTGAACGACGCCGAATCGTCCAGCCCGACGCTCATCCTTGCCGGGGTCACCCTCGCGCTGCTGCCCACCCTCGTACTCGTGATCTTCGGGCAGCGCTTCATCATCCGCGGCCTCACCGCAGGCGCGGTGAAGTAATCGTGAACAAGAAACGGAGTTCCCAGATGGCACGACCCCGATTTCGGCGTACGCGCGACGGGCTGGTGGTCACGGCCGCGCTCTCCCTCGCTCTGACGGGCTGCGGTGGCGACGCCGGCTCGGGCGAAGGCGGCGAGGCCGCCACGGCGCCCGGCGCGGACGCGATCACCGAACCGATCGAGATCGAGTTCTGGCACTCGATGAAGGAGAAGAACGAGCTCGCCATCAAGGCCATGGTGGACGACTTCAAGAAGGTGAACGACAAGATCACCGTGAAGCCGGTCTTCAAGGGCGACTACGACCAGATGGTCGTCGCCTACAAGCAGGCCGTCCAGCAGGAGGCCACGCCCCCGCTGGTCCAGATCTACGACATCGGCTCGCGGTTCATGTACGACTCCCAGCAGGTCGTCCCGATGTACAAGTTCATCGAGCAGGACAAGTTCGACCAGAACGCGAACATCGAGCCCAACATCGCCAGCTACTACACGATCAAGAACAAGCTCTGGTCGATGCCGTTCAACTCCTCGGCGCCGCTGCTCTACATGAACGCGGACGCCGTGAAGGAGGCCGGGCTCGACCCGGACAAGCCGCCGGCCACGCTCGACGAGGTCGGCGAGTGGGCGAAGAAGCTCACCGTCAAGGAGGGCGGAACGGTCAAGCAGTTCGGCTTCAACGCCGCGCTCTACGGCTGGTTCGTCGAGCAGCTGACCGCCCAGGACAACGCCGAGTACTGCGACAACGGCAACGGCAGGAACGGCCTGGCCACCAAGGTGAACTTCGGCACCGGCGCGGGGCCCAAGTTCGCCCAGTGGCTGGGCGACCTGGTGAAGGAGGGCTACGCCACCAACACCGGCCGGCCGACCGACCAGGCCCAGAACGCGTTCAAGACCGGGACGATCGCCCTGCACCTGGAGTCGACCTCCGCCCTCGGCGGCTACACCGAGGCCGCGAAGGGCAAGTTCGAGCTGAAGACCGCCCCGTTCCCCAAGGTGTCCGACTCCTCCAGCGGCGGCACGATCATCGGCGGCGCCTCCCTGTGGATCAACGCGGCGGGGCACAGCGACGCGGAGAAGCGGGCCGCCTGGGAGTTCGTGAAGTTCTCCAACACGCCCGAGCAGCAGGCGAAATGGCACGAGGCGACCGGATACGTGCCGGTCAACCCGCAGGCCAAGGCGAACGACAACCCCAACTTCCAGGTCGCGGTGACGCAACTGCGCGCCCAGCAGCCGTCGGCGGCCACGTCGGGCTGCCTCCTCGGCGTCATGCCCGAGGCCAGGAAGGCGGCCGAGGTCGGCCTCGAGCAGGCCGTGCCCGCCGGGGAGGGGCAGGAGCCTCGCACCCCGGCCGAGCAGGCGATGCAGAACGCCGCCGCCACGCTGCAGACGCCCATCCAGAAGTACAACGCCAACGTCGAGCAGTGACGGCAGGGGCGGGCGTCCACCGCAGGACGCCCGCCCCCAGGCTCGGCGGCAGTCCGGGCCCCCGGCGCCCGGACGGCCGCGGGGGGGGGGGGGGGGGGGGGGGGGGGGGGGGTGGAGGGGGGGGGGGGGGGGGGGGGGGGAGGGGGGGGGCGGTACCGGGTCTGCTGGGGGGAGGGGCG
>NZ_JBVJHP010000006.1:361831-387477 GCF_055586745.1 Nonomuraea sp. NPDC049378 | reverse complement strand
TTCCCTCTAGCCCCCCGGGAACCCCCGGCCCCCCCCTTTCCTTTTTTTTTCTTGGTGTTGTTTTTCCCCCCCCCGCTCGCCTCTTCCCCCCCCCCCGGGGTTTGGGGGGGACTCTGCTCCCCCTGCCCCGACACCCCCCCGCGCCGCCGGGCGGCGCCGGGCGGCGCTGTCGTCAACGCCGGTGCGGGAACGCCGCCGCCGTCAGGAACTCCCCGCCGTCCTGGCGGACCGTAAGCTCGCCTCCGTCGGCGGCGAGGCGTTGCTCGAGGGCGGCCAGTCCCCGCAGCTCGGGCAGCGGCGCCTGCTGGGCCCCGTCGTTGACGACGGTGATGCTCGTCTCCGACAGGGTGATCCGCACCCGCGTCGCCTGGGCGTGGCGCAGGATGTTGGTCGTGGTCTCGCGCAGAACCTGGCCGAGCAGCTCGCCCGCGGCCGGGTCGACGTCCGCTTCGCGATCGACGCGCACCCGGATGCCCGCGGCCTCGAAGAGGTTTCTCGCGTTCTCCAGCTCCGCGGAGAGGTTGAGCCGCCGCTGCGCGTAGGCGAGCTCCTTCGTCTGGGTGATGGTGTCGCTCACCAGGGCGTGGATCTCCCGCAGCTCCTGTTTGGCGCGTTCGGTGTCGCTGTCGACGAGTTTCCGGGCGAGCGCCGTCTTCAGCTTCACCACGTGGAGGGTGTGGCCCTGGATGTCGTGCAGGTCGCCGGCGAACCGGACGCGCTCACGGATGACGGCCAGCTCCGCCTCCCGCTCCCGTGCCTCCTCCAGCTCCGTGACGACGTCGTAGAAGCGCTTGTTGGGGAACCTCAGACCGATCAGCGCCGCGGTGACGCCCGTGGGGATGAGGACGTACGGGATCAGCACGGCGGAAACGTCGTGCGCCCCTGGCAGCCTCAACGCGCCCACCACCGCGATGTAGGCGGTCAGCGCGAAGGCCGCCGCGCCCCGGTGACGCGGCAGCTGCGGGACGACGAAGGCGCCCACGCAGGAGAGGGCGAAGAACGCCGCGCTGCCGTCGATCACCAGCACGGAGAAGGGCCACACGGCCGCGGCGACGACCAGGCACGGGAGCGCGACGCGCAGGACGTCGCCGGCCGCCCACCGTACGAAGGCCACCAGGGCCGCCACCACGCCCGCGCCCAGGACGAGGATGTCCCACCACGAGCGGGCGTCCGTCGCCACCACGAGCGCACCGGCGGCGACGAGCGTCGGCAGGAACATGGTGAGGTTGAGCCTGCGCAGTTGCCCGCGCGCGGGTTCGGACTCCTCGGAGACCGCGTTCGTCGGGCTCACTGGTCCTCTCCTGGTGGCCGGGCGCCGGTTCGCGTGCTCCATCATTCTGCCTGCCCCGCGGCGTCACCAGTGACATCACGTCATGACTTCACCTGCGGGAATGTCACGGCCAGGTCGTGACATGGGCTCACTGGCAGATGAGCGCGGCGACGGCTGAGATCGACGGCATGTCCTCGACACCCCGTACCGGCCCGCCCTCGAAGCCCGCCGCCGGAGCCCCGCCGCGCCCGACCCCGATGGCGGAACGGGTCCTCGCGCCGGACCTCGCCCGCGGCATGATGCTGGTGCTCATCGCGCTGGCCCACGTGCCGTGGTTCCTCTACGAGTCACCGGCGGGCACGATCATGCTGCACCCCGTCGACGGGAACCTCGCGGACAGGATCGCGCAGGCCCTGACCCTGATCGTCGTGGACGCCCGTACGCACACCATGTTCGGCTTCCTGTTCGCCTACGGCATCGGGCAGCTGTACGCCCGGCAGAGGTCGCGCGGCACGAGCCCGGAGCAGGCCCGCCGGCTCCTGCGCCGGCGGCACCTGTGGATGCTCGTCTTCGGCGCGGTGCACGCCGCCCTGCTGTGGCAGGGCGACATCATCGGGATGTACGGCCTGATCGGGCTCGTCATGGTGCCGCTGTTCCTCGGCCGGAGCGATCGCACCCTCGGGATCTGGGTGGGCGTCCTCCTGGCCCTGGGCGCCCTGGCCGCGGCCGTCACGACGATCATGGCCTTGGCGGTCCCGGGCGGATCCGCGGCCGTCGCGGCCGAAGCGCAGCGGATCAGCATCACCGAGCCGGCCTACCTGCTCTCCGCCGCGATCCGCGTGGCCCAGTGGCTGGCCCAGCTGGTCTCGGGGCTGGTCACCCTCGCCCTGCCGGCGGCGTTCCTCATCGGCGTCCTCGCGGCACGGCACCGGATCCTCGAGGAGCCGTCCCGGCACCTGCCGCTGCTGCGGCGGGTCGCGGTGCTCGGCATCGCGGCCGGCTGGCTCACCGGAGCGGCGCTCGCCCTGCGGCACGTGGGCGTCCTCGGCCTCCCCTCCGCGGCGGCGCTGTCCGCGCCGCACTTCTACACCGGCATCTTCACCGGGGTGGGCTACGCCGCGCTCTTCGGCCTCGTCGCCCACCGGATCGCCGCGCGCGGCACCCGGGAGCCGCTGCCGGTCCGTGCGCTGGTGGCCCTCGGCCGTCGCTCCCTCAGCGGCTACCTCGCCCAGTCGCTGGTGTTCGGGCCGTTCCTGGCGGCCTGGGGCCTGGGCCTGGGCGCGCACCTGTCGAGCTGGTCGGCGGCGCTCGTGGCCCTCGGCACCTGGCTGCTCACCGTGGCGGCGGCGTTCCTGATGGACCGCGCCGGCGTACGCGGTCCGGCGGAGACCCTGCTGCGCGGGCTGACCTACCGCTGATCCCGGACGGGTGACCGCGGCGCTGCGGGGCCACCCGTCACCGAGCCGTCCTTCCGGCGTGCGGGGCGGTCAGGGCCCGGAAGTAGTCGTGCACGGCCGCGAGGTCGGCGCTGTCACCCCGGTAGCCGACGTACTTGTCCGGGCGGACGAGGTAGAGGCTGGGCCGGCGCACGCCGTAGCGGTTGTGCGCCTGGCTGCGCGGGTCCGCGGCGACGCCGCCGGTCAGGCCGCGTGGCAGGTGGCCGCGCGTGATGAGGTGGGTTTCGCCGAGTCCGGCCATCGCCGCGCACGCCGCGGACCGCCAGGCTTCCAGGGCCGCGGGGTCGGTGGTGTCGGCGGCGAACAGCAGCAGGTGGTGCCCTGGTCCGCGCAGCAGGTGCCGCAGCGCCACCGGGCCGTCGCGCTTTTCGAGGTGGACGTCGCGTATCACGTCCCCGGGTCGCGGACCCGCCTCGGCGAGGTCGTTCCAGGCCTTGGCCGGGGACTCGGTCCAGCGCTGGAAGACCAGAGGGCTGTCGTGGTAGTGGACCAGGTGCTCGCCGAAGGCGTTGGACAGCCGCTGTTGCACGGGGTTGAGCCGGCCGAGCAGGCGCAGCGCGTGCCGCCTGGCTTCGCGGGCGACCAGGGTGCCGCCGGTGACGACTCTGGTCGTGGCCGAGGTGGCGTCGACGACGGCCTTGGCCACGGGCCGGCGTTCGGCGTCGTAACTGTCCAGGAGCGTCTCGGCGGCGTCGCCGGTGACGACGAGAGCGAGTTTCCAGCCCAGGTTGTACGCGTCCTGCATGCCGGTGTTCATGCCCTGCCCGCCCACTGGGCTGTGGTTGTGCGCGGCGTCTCCGGCGAGCAGGACGCCACCGTCGCGCAGACGCTCGGCCAGGCTCTCGCGGGCCACGAACGACGAGCTCCATTGCAGGTCGCGCAGGCGCGAGTCCAGCGGCGTACGGTCGGCGACCAGGGTGCCGAAGTCGTCGAGGCCGGGTGTCGCCGGCGTGGCGGTGCCGGGGGTGTCAGGCGTGTTGGCCAGGATCCGCCAGTAGCCCCCCACCATGGGGAAGACCGCGACCAGGCCCGATCGGGCGAAGTAGACGTGAAAGCGGTCGCGCGTCAGCGGCCAGTCCGCGGCGACGTCACCCAGGATGAAGCCCCGCTGCAGGTCGGCCCGCTGCCTGCCGATGCCGGCGGTCTCGCGGACGGTGCTGTGCGCGCCGTCCGCCCCGACCAGCCACGTGGTCGCGCAGCGTTCGAGGCGGCCGTCGGCGTGCTGGAGCTCCACGGTGACGCCGTGTTCACCCGCCGTGTGGTCCAGCAGGCGGGTGCCCCATTCGATGGAGACTCCCAGTCCCTCCACACGTTCGCGCAGCAGCCTGACCGTCTGCCACTGCGGGATGCACAGGTCGAAAGGGAACGGGGAGTCCACGGCCGTGACGTCCATCTCGGCGAGTGTCGAGGTGCCCTGGTAGAAGTTCAGCGCGTGCAGCGGTATGCCGCGTTCGAGGGCGTCCTCGGCCAGCCCGAGGTCGTCGAGGACTTCAAGGGTGCGGGCCACGATGGACACCGCTCGGCTCTCCCGGTGGTCGGCGGCCCCCGCGTCGACGACGCGAGGCACCACCCCTCTGCGGGCCAGCTCGATCGCCAGCACCAGGCCGGTCGGCCCCGCGCCGACGATGAGGACGTCCTCTCCGACGCTCATTGCTCCTCCATAAAAAACGAACGATCGTTCTTTGAGAACAGCACGGGCAGGCGCGGACAGTCAAGAGCGAATGTTCGTTCGTTATTCGTGCGCCCGGCCAGGCGCTGACATCAGGGCGCGCAGGCCGTTGCGGAAGGCCGCCGAGTCCGTGCGGTCGTCGTGGCCGTACACCGCCCGCGACACCAGGAAGCCGTCCACCAGCGCCATCAGGACATCCGCCACCTGCTCGGCCGGGACGTCGCCGGAGAGCAGCCCATGCCGCTGGTGGCGCGCCACCAGCCCGCCGACCACCCGCCGGGCCTCCTCCATGACGGTCTGGAGCTTCGTGCGCAGCAGCGGTGAGCGCAGCGCCTCGGCCCACACCTGGACCAGGAACTGCGCGGACTCCCGCGAGCCGGACAGTGGCGGACGGTCCACCTGCAGCACGACGTCGACGATGTCGTCGAGGCCGGGCGGCGAGGCCGACTCGTCCGCCTCGAATGCCGCGGCCAGCTCGGCGAGGGCTTCGGAGGCGGTCGCCGCGATGATGTCGTCCTTGCTCTTGAAGTACCGATAGACGGCGCCGGCCGACAGGTCCGCCTCGGCCAGGACGTCCTGCATGGACGTGGCGTGGAAGCCGTTGCGGATGAAGCAGCGCCGGGCGGCGTCGAGGATCTGGCGGCGCCGGGCCTCCAGGTGTTCCTTGGGCATGCGGGCCATGGGACCTCAAGTTAGAACGAACATTCGTCCTTGACAACTCGATCGCCTTCACCGTAGAGAATGAACGTTCGTTTTCTAAAGGAAGGCATCCTCATGTCCGTCACGGCGATCTTTCTGAGCGCGCTGGTCGCGCTCGTCTTCCTCCTCGCCGGCACCCAGAAGGTCCTGCTGCGTCCCCAGGTCAGCGCCAACATGCTGCGGCTCGGCGTGGGCCCGGCCATGACCCGGTCCATCGGGCTCCTCGAGATCGCCGCCTCCCTCGGGCTCGCGGCAGGCGTATGGGCCCGGCCGCTCGCCGTCGCCGCGGCGAGCGGTCTCACCCTGCTCCTGGTGGGGGCCGTCGGCTACCATCTGCGCGCCAGGGACTTCTCCCGGCGGCAACACCGGTCCCACGCGGCGGCCCCCGTGCTGCTGGCACTGCTCACCGGCGCGACCACGATCGTGCTGCTGGCGACTTCGTGACGAGCACCCGCCGGGAGGCCGCGAGCTCCCGGAGTGATCTGTCTCACACCAGGTCACACCGGGGAAGCGGGTGGTGTCCTATGCCCGAACCCCTCTCGGGATGAAGGAGCACCATGACCGAGAACGCCCAGGTCGTTGTGATAGGCGGCGGATATGCCGGCGTCCTGGCCGCCAATCGCCTCACGCAGCGCGACGACGTGACGGTGACCCTGATCAACCCGCGCCCGCGTTTCGTCGAGCGGATCCGCCTGCACCAGCTGGTGGGCGGGTCCCACAGCGCGGTCGCCGGCTACCGCGACGTCCTGGCGGAGAAGGTCGGGCTGGTGGTCGACACCGTGACCCGGATCGACGCGGCCGGGCGCCGCGTGATGCTGGCGAGCGGCGACACGGCCGGTTACGACTACCTGATCTACGCGGTGGGCAGCGGCAGCGCCGACCCGCGTGTGCCGGGAGCGGCCGAGTTCGCCTACCCGATCGCCACCCTGGAGGAGGCGCGGCGGCTGCGGGAGAACCTCGGCGCCGCGCCCGCCACGGCCGCGATCACCGTGGTGGGAGCCGGTCCGACCGGCATCGAGACCGCCGCCGAACTGGCGGAGGCCGGCCGCGCCGTCACCCTGGCGTGCGGCGGGGCGCTCGGCCCCTACCTGCACCCCCGTGGGCGGCGCTCCGTCGCCAGGCAGCTGGCCAAGCTCGGCGTCACCGTGCTCGACGGCCCCGGCACGACGGTGACGGCCGTGACCGGCGACGCCGTGCGGCTCGGCGACGGCCGCGAACTGCGGAGCGACGTGACCATCTGGACGGCCGGCTTCGGCGTGCCCGACCTGGCCGCACGCAGCGGGCTGAGCACCGACGCCCTGGGCCGGCTGCGTACGGACGAGACATTGACCAGCGTGGACGACGCGCGTATCGTCGCGGCCGGCGACGCGGCGGCGCCGTCGGACCTGCCGTTCCGGATGAGCTGCCAGGCCGCCGTCCAGCTGGGCCCGCACGCCGCCGACACGGTGCTCAGCCGGATCGCGGGCGGGCGCCCCGCGCCCCTGGCCATGGCGCTCGTCTCGCAATGCATCAGCCTGGGGCGCCGGGCCGGCATCATGCAGCTCGCCCACAGGGACGACGTCGCGATGGGCCTCCACATCGGCGGCCGCCCCGGCGCGATGCTCAAGGAGTCCATCTGCAAGGGCATCCTCTGGCAGCTGGCGAACCAGGCACGCAGGCCGGGTTCGCTGAACTTCCCGAGCTGGGCCAAGGACACCAAGCGCGGGAAGGCACTCGCGGCCAGGCGCGGCGATGCGACGGCCATCCGCTGACCGGTCCCGTTCCCGGCCGCCGGGGGCGGCCGGCCGGCTACCAGCGAAAGGACCTTACCGTGGTGAACAGACGCGAGCGCCTGCCGCGACGGAGAGGAGTCGAGGCATGAGCGACCACACCACTGATCCGGCGACCGAAGCCTTCGTCACCCATCGCAATCTGCTCTTCACCGTCGCCTACGAGATGCTCGGGTCGGCGGCCGACGCCGAGGACGTCCTCCAGGAGACCTGGTTGCGGTGGGTGAAGGCCGACCTCGCTCAGGTGCGCGACCAGCGCGCCTACCTGGTCAGGATCACGACCAGGCAGTCGCTCAACCGGCTGCGCACGATGACGCGCCGCAAGGAGGCCTACGTCGGTCCCTGGCTGCCCGAACCGCTGCTCACCGCGCCGGACGTGGCCGACGACGCCGAGCTCGCCGAGAGCGTGTCGATGGCGCTCATGCTCGTCCTCGACACGCTCTCACCGACCGAGCGCGCAGTCTTCGTCCTGCGCGAGGCCTTCGACGTCGGCTACGACGAGATCGCGGCCGCCGTCGGCAAGAGCCCCGCGGCCGTCCGCCAGATCGCCCACCGCGCCCGCCGGCACGTCAGCGCCCGGCGCCCGCGCGAGGGGGTCCCTCCGAGCAAGACCCGGGCGGCTCTGGAGTCGTTCCAGCGCGCGGTCGAGACCGGGGACCTGCAGGGCCTGCTCGACGTGCTCGCTCCTGAGGTCGTCCTGGTGGCCGACGGCGGCGGCGTCAAGCAGGCGGCGATGCAGCATGTCATCGGCGCCTGGAAGGTGAGCCGCCTGATCGTCGGCGGCATCGGCAGGTACGACGGCACGATCACCACCGCTCCCACCGTGGTCAACGGCAACCCGGCACTCGTCCTGCGCCTGGACGGCGAGCTCGACGGCGTGCTGACGATCAGCGTCGAGGACGCCGCCGAGGAGGGGACCGGGTACGGGGCCCGCATCACCGGCCTCTACTACGTCCGCAACCCCGAGAAGCTGACCCGCGTCGAGTCCGAGACCCTGCTCACCCGGCGATGAACACCGGCCCGCACGTGACGCCGGCGGGCGAGCAGGCGTTCGCCCTGCCCGCCGGGCTCGATCCGATCCGACTTTTGAGAGGTCATCGATGACGAAGGACGCACCGGGCGATCTCGCCGGCGTGCAGCTGCCGGTCGAGCGGGGCTGCCCGTTCGCGCCGCCCGCCGCCTACGAAGGGCTGCGCGAGCAGGCGCCGATCAGCAAGGTCCGGCTGGTGAACGGCGCCGAGGCGTGGTGGGTGTCCGGGCACGCGGAAGGCCGAGCCGTTCTCGCCGACCGCCGCTTCTCCTCCGACCGGCGCAAGGACGGCTTCCCGATCCTCAACGTCGACGCGGCGACCCTGCGCCAGTTCCGCAGCCAGCCGCCGCTGATGGTCGGCATGGACGGCGCGGAACACGCCGCGGCGCGGCGCCCGTTGATCAGCGAGTTCACCGTGCGGCGGCTGGCCGCGCTGCGCCCGCGGATCCAGGACGTCGTCGACCGCTTCATCGACGGCATGCTCGCCTCCGAGCAGCGGCCGGTCGACCTGGTGCAGGCGCTGTCGCTGCCGGTGCCGTCCCTGGTGATCTGCGAACTGCTCGGCGCGCCCTACGCCGACCACGACTACTTCCAGAGCCGCACCGCCGTGGCGGTGCGCCGGACCTCGTCGCCGGAGGAGCGGCAGCGGGCCTTCCTCGAACTGCGCGCCTACCTCGGCGAACTGGTCACCCGCAAGGAGGCCGAGCCGGGCGACGACCTGCTCAGCCGGCAGATCGCCCGGCAACGCCAGGACGGCGCCGTCGACCACGCGGCCCTGACCAGCATGGCCTTCCTGCTGCTGACCGCCGGGCACGAGACGACCGCGAACATGATCTCGCTCGGCGTGATCGGGCTGCTCACCCACCCCGAACAGCTGGACCTGATCAGAACCGATCCGGCCAGGACACCCATGGCCGTGGAGGAGCTGCTGCGCTTCTTCACCATCACCGACACGGTCACCTCGCGGGTGGCCACCGAGGACGTGCGGATCGGCGGGGCGGACATCCAGGCCGGCGAGGGAGTCGTCATCTCCAGCCTGTCGGCCGACTGGGATCCCGCCGTGTTCGAGGACCCGGAGGCCCTGGACGTCGAACGCGAGGCCCGCCACCATCTCGCCTTCGGGTTCGGCCCGCACCAGTGCCTCGGGCAGAACCTCGCCAGGACGGAGCTGCAGATCGTCTTCGACACGTTGTTCCGCCGCATCCCCACGCTGCGGCTCGCCGTGCCGGTCGAGGAGCTGCCCCTCAAGACCGAGTCCATCATCTACGGCGCCCACGAACTCCCGGTCACCTGGTGAAGTGCCGGCGCCGCGCGCCTCGGTCGCCCGTATCGACGCGTGCGGCGCCAACGGGAATACACCCGAGTAACGCGCTCTCGGCCGTCATGAGCAGGCGCCCATTGTTTTTCCAATAATTCCTCATCGGGCTGCTGAGCTGCTGTTTCATTGTCCAAGCCGATGGCTGGACATTGTTTGGACAATTCTCAGACGAATGGCGCTTGCCGCTGCCCGAGCGGGCCCGGCATAGTCGGAACCGTTCCCCCCTTACTCCGGTACGGCGCCGTGTTGCGTGCTGTGCCGTACCGGCGCGATTTTCTCGTGGAAAGAAAGGATGAGAACGTGAATGGCAAGAAGCTGACCACGGCCCTGGCGGGCTGCGGCGCCGCGCTGGCGCTGCTGTCCGCGCCCGCCGCGGCGGGGACGGTCACCGCCGCGGCGGCCGCCGCCCAGGCGGTCCAGCGGGACAGCACCGCCTGCATCAAGCCCAGCGGGAGGAAGACCAACTACTCCTGGAAGAACGGCAACTCCTCCACGACGGTCTACTTCAACAACCACTGCTCCCACCGGGTGTACGCCAAGGTGCACTTCAAGGGCCCCGCGGGGACGAGGACGGAGTGCCTCGCCACGAACGGCGGCACCAACGGCAAGAAGAAGTTCCGCAAGGGCCTGGCCGAGGACCTCACCAACATCAGCAAGAACTGCTGACGGCCGGGGTCCATGATCCCCGGCAACCCTTCACCACAAGCTTCCCGGGCGGCCCCACGCCCGCCTCACCATGAAGGAGTCCGTCCGACATGAAGATCCACGTAGCAGCGGCCGCGGTGTCCGTCACGGCGATCTCGACGCTCCTGCTGGCCGCGGGACCGGCCAGCGCCCACCCGTACGACGGGAAGGACCCCTACCGGAGCGGGTGCGCCGCCTCCAAGGTGTACACCGGCGAGAAGGCCTCGCTGAAGAACGAGATCGGTGACAGCCTGGGCACGATCCGGCTCTACTACTCCCGCAAGTGCGGCACCAACTGGGGCGAGGCCAGGGTGTCCAAGCACGCGACCGGCCAGATCACGGTCTTCACCAGCTCCAGGAGCCGGTCCTTCACCTACCGCGCGGGCAACGGCGGGCACCACTGGGGCAACATGGTCTACGCCCCGAGCGGCGTCTGCGCCAAGGCCTCGGGCAGCGTGACGAACGGGATCGGCCGCACCAACAAGGGCAGCGGCACCACGGGCAAGGCCTGCGGCTGAGACGGCCGCGATAGCGGACGTGCTCGGTCCGGCGCCGGAAGCCCACACTCTCGTAGAGGTCGTACGACCGGTAGGGGTTCGACGTGCCGGTGTACAACCGGGCGGTCTCGGCTCCGTGCTCCCGCAGGCACCGCAACCCGTCCAGCAGCAGGGCTCGGCCGAGTCCCTGACGTCTCGACCCGGCCCGGACGCTCAGTTCCTCGACTTCGCCCACCGTTGCGTGGTCCCGCCGGCGGACGGAGCACAGGACGACGCCGACCATGCGGTCCCGGCCCAGGCGCCCCGCCAGCAGGCGGGGTCGGCCGTGGCGACGAAGCTGTCGAACGTCCACGTCCCGGTGAAGGCGGCATCCGCGTACGCGTCGGTCACGGTCGTCCATGCCGCGTGGAAGTCGTCCGGTCCGACGGCGCCGAGCCGGATGCCACCCGGCACGCGGCTGCCGCCGGGCAGGTGACGCAGGTCCGGCAGAACCAGCTCCACCAGGCTGAAGACACGCCGGTATCCGGCGTCGAGGAGCAACGCCGTCGCCTCATGTTCGTGAGCCGTGGCGTTCGCGCCGAACACGACCGTCCGCGTGGTGCCGTGCTGTCGCACGAGCCGGCGGATACGGGTTTCGGCCCAGCCGAGCATGGCCGAGCCCACGCCCCGGCCCCGGTGGCCGGGCAGCAGATAGCCCCGGTGCAGGTACGACCACGTGCCGTCCTGCTCCTCCCACCACGTGATCGTCGCGTGGCCGGCGACATCACCGCCGTGCTCCACCAGGACCTGGTTCTCGGACGCGTTGGTCAGCGTGGCGCAGGAATCCGCGATCTCGGCTGCTGTGGGAAGTCCCTCGACCACCGATCGGGCGTCGATCCGATCCTGTGCCGCGCAGCCCCCGCCGCACGGCGGCCATCGCGCCGTGGTCCTCGCCGCCCGCACAGCCGGCCCGGTCCGCCGCATCGGGCGCGCGTCGCGCCCTCTCCTCCACCGGTGGGGCGCGGGTCCGACTTTGGTAGGTGACGGCTCCGCCGTACCGGAGATTAGCCTGGGCCGGTGAACGAGACCCGACCCCCGCACCTGGCCGCGGTCGCCGGAGTGCTCATCGTGATGGGCGCGCTGACCGCGGTGTCGTTGTGGAGCCTGGCGGGCCGGCCCACCTGGGGGATGGACCTCGCTCTCGCGGCGGTGAGCGTGGGCGCGGCGCTCGCCCAGCTGCGGTGGCCGGCGTCCGGGGCGCTGGCCGCCACCCTCCTGGCCACCCTCTCCCCGGTGGCCACGCCCGCGGCCTCGATGGGGGCGCTGCAGGTGGCCCAGCGCAGGCGCTTCCCGGTCGCGGCGACCGTGACGGGGGCGGGCATCGCGGCCCACGTGGTCCAGGGGCTGTGGCGGCCGAACACGGGCATCTCCTTCGGCTGGTGGCTGCTGCTGATCTGCGTCGCCTACGGCGCGTTGCTCGGCTGGGGCGCGTTCGCCCGCTCCCGCCGCGCCCTGCTGGAGTCGCTGCGCGAACGCGCCCACCGCGCCGAGGCCGAGCAGGGCCGGCGGATCGCCGAGGCGCGCATGGCCGAACGCCGCCGGCTCGCCAGAGACATGCACGACGTGCTGGCCCACCGCCTCTCCCTGGTGGCCACCCACGCGGGGGCCCTGGAGTTCCGCCCCGACTCCTCCCCTGAACAGCGCGCCCGGGCCGCCGGCGTGATCCGCGCCGGCGTGCACCAGGCGCTGGAGGAACTGCGCCAGGTGATCAACCTGCTCCGCGAGCAGGACGACCGGACGGACGACCTGCAGCCCCGGCCGGGCCTGACCGACCTGCCCGGCCTGATCACCGACGCACGGCAGGCCGACCAGGCGGTACGGCTCCACGAGGAGGTTGCCGACGTCGACGCCCTGCCGGCGGCCGCGTCGCAGACCGCGTACCGCGTCGTGCAGGAAGGGCTGACCAACGCCCGCAAACACGCCCCGGGCCAGCCGATCGAGGTGCTGCTGCGCGGCACCCCCGGCACGCCCCTGCTGATCGAGATGCGCAACCCGCTGCCCCCGGCGGACGCGGCCCCCGTCGCGCCGGGCAGCGGGCTCGGCCTGGTCGGGCTCACCGAGCGGGTACGCCTGGCCGGCGGGCAGCTGGACCACCAGAGCACCGGGGGTGAGTTCCGGCTTCAGGCCCGGCTACCATGGCCCGCGTGATCCGCGTGCTCCTGGTAGACGACGACGCCCTGGTCCGCGCCGGCCTGTCCATGATGCTCGACGGCGCGGCCGGCATCTCCGTCGTGGCCGAGGCGGGCGACGGCCAGGAGGCCATCGCCGCGACCGACGCCCACGCCCCCGACGTCGTCCTGATGGACCTGCGCATGCCCCGCGTGGACGGCATCACCGCGACCCGCCGGCTGCGCGCCCGCGCCCGGCCGCCCGAGGTGATCGTGCTGACCACGTTCGACACCGACGAGAACGTCCTGCACGCGCTCCGCGCGGGTGCCGCCGGGTTCCTGCTCAAGGACACCTCGCCACCGCAGATCGTGGAAGCGGTCACCCGGGTCTCGGCAGGCGACCCGATCCTGTCCCCGGGCATCACCAGGCGGTTGATGGAGCGCACGGTCGCCCAGGCCGGGGCGTACGAGCAGGCCCGCGCCGCGCTGGCCGCCCTCACCCCGCGCGAGCACGAGGTGGCGGTGGCGATCGGCCAGGGCAGGACGAACGCCGACATCGCCGCCGACCTCGCCATGGGCATCACGACGGTGAAGGCCCACGTCTCCAGCATCCTGACCAAGCTCGACCTGGGCAACCGCACCCAGATCGCGCTGCTCGCCCACGACGCGGGCCTCACCTGACCGGAGCGGGCGGCCTCACGGCCGGACCTGGACCAGATAGCCGGCCAGCTCGGCCGGGCGTGACAACATCACCATGTGGCTGCCGGGCATCTCGTCCGGGGTGATGCCGAGCCGCTCCTCGACATGGCGGCGCACGAAGCCGGGCGTGAAGAAGCGGTCGTCGCGGCAGAGCAGATATCGCGTCGGGACGTCCGGCCAGGCGGCCAGCGGCCAGGGCTCGCCACACGCCCGCTCCATGCTCATCGTCTCGGCGAGCGCGCCGTCGTGGGCCAGCACCCGATCGGCCAGCTCGCGCGGAACGTCGTGCAGGTAGAGCTCGTGCTCGTCGTCGATGTCAGGCGAGACCCAGCCGCTGCGTTCCCACCAGTCGTCCGGCGGCTCGCCCGGGCTCGGGATCATGGCGGTCACCAGCACGAGCGCCGCGGCTCCTGTGCGCGCGCAGACGAGCGGGCCCACGAGGCCGCCCCACGAGTGGGCCACCACCACGAGGGGCCGCCGCTCGCCGGCCGCCCGGACGACGGCGTCCGCGTAGTCCCAGAGCCCTGCCCCCGGATCGGACATGGGCAGGTCCACCGCGATCGTGTCATGGCCGCGGTCGCGGAGCTCGGCTTCGACCAGGTGCCAGTCGAAGGCGCTGCCACCGCCGCCGTGGATGAGAGCGAAGGTTGTCATGACCGTGGTGACCGGCGGGGGCGCGAAAACTCATCGTCCGGGCGTGCCCCACCTGGCGAGGTGGCGGGTGATCGTGCTCGTGGCGGGGACGTCGGCGGACAGGAACCGGCCCGGACCAGGCGGGCGGCGTCGGACCGGTGCACGGCGGGCCGGCGGTGGTGTCCCTCGCCGGGGTAGGCGCAGGCTCCGCGCCGCCGGGCGGCCCGCGCGACGATGGCGACGAAGCCGTGGTCCTCCTCGCCGTGGACGGCAGGGGCGAAGCGGACGGGGACGACGCGTACGCCGCGCGTCGTACGGATTCCGGCGGCTGCTATGGTGTAGGGCACTTGTGACCGGACGAGGAGACCAGACGTGGCAGGTGACGACGACATCTCCGGGTGATACCGGAGAGTGACGGGCCCCGGCAGGCGCTATGACCGCCGCCGACGTGGCCCCGGTCGTCGTTCCCGAATCCCTGTCCCCTTCCGCCGGGCGGCTTTCGGCGCGCCCCGCGTTCTCCTCCGAGGTCCTTCTCCATGTCCGACGCGTTCATCATCGTCTCCAACCTGTCCTTCTCCTGGCCCGACGACACCCCCGTCTTCACCGGCCTGTCCTTCACCGTGGCCGCCGGCCGTACGGGCCTGGTCGCACCGAACGGCGCGGGCAAGAGCACGCTGCTCAAGCTGATCGCCGGCGAACACCGCCCCCAGGGCGGCGGCGTGTCCGTCGAGGGCGTGCTCGGATACCTGCCGCAGACCCTGACCATCTCGGCGCCCGTTTCTGCGCCCGTTTCTGCGCCTGTTTCTGCGCTTGTTTCTGGGCCCGCCTCGGGCGACCTGACCGTGGCCGAGGTGCTCGGCATCGCCCCCGTCATCGCCGCGCTGGACGCCATCGAGTCGGGCGACGCGAGCGAGGAGCACTTCGCCACCATCGGCAACGACTGGGACATCGAGGAGCGCACCCGGGCCCAGCTCGACCGGCTCGGCCTCGGGGGCCTCGCGTTCGACCGGTCCCTGCGAACGCTGAGCGGCGGCCAGGTGGTGTCGCTCGGCCTGGCCGCGCAGTTCCTCAGGCGGCCGGACGTCCTGCTGCTGGACGAGCCCACGAACAACCTCGACCTCGATGCGCGCCGCAGGCTCTACGACGTGCTGGGGGAGTGGAACGGCTGCCTGCTCGTGGTCAGCCACGACCGGGCCCTGCTCGACCGCATGGACCGCATCGCCGAGCTGGACCAGGGCGAGGTCCGCTTCTACGGGGGGAACTTCACGGCGTACGAAGAGGCCGTGCGCACGCAGCAGGAGGCCGCCGAGCGGACCGTGCGCAGTGCCGAGCAGGAGCTGAAGCGCGAGAAGCGGGAGATGCAGCAGGCCCGCGAGCGGGCCGACCGCCGGGCGAGCAACGCCGCCCGCAACCTCAAGAACGCCGGCCTGCCGAGGATCTTCGCGGGAAACATGAAGCGCGGCGCCCAGGAGTCGGCCGGGCGGTCCGGCCAGACCCACCTCGCCCGCGTCAGCGACGCCAGGGCCCGGCTCGAGGAGGCGGGCCGTGCCGTGCGCGACGACCAGCGGATCGCGCTGCAGCTACCCGGGACCAACGTGCCCGCTGGGCGTACGGTCTTCCTCGGCCAACGCCTGCAGGCGCGCGGCCTGTTCGCCGAGCCCGGCGTCGACCTGGAGATCCGCGGGCCCGAGCGCATCGCGCTGATCGGTCCCAACGGCGCGGGCAAGTCCACGTTGCTGCGCATGATCAGCGGTGAGCTGGAGCCGGACGGCGGCACCATCAGGCGGGCCGGCGGCCGGGTCGCCTACCTGTCGCAGCGGCTCGACCTGCTCGACGTCGAGCGCACCGTGGCCGAGAACCTGTCAGCGTTCGCCCCCGGCATGCAGGAGTCCGGACGGATGAACCTGCTCGCCCGTTTCCTGTTCCGGGGCTCGCGGGCCCACCTGCCCGTCGGGGTGCTCTCGGGCGGCGAACGCCTGCGCGCCACGCTGGCCTGCGTGTTGTGCGCGGATGAGGCTCCCCAGCTCCTGCTGCTGGACGAGCCCACGAACAACCTCGACCTGGTCAGCGTCGGCCAGCTGGAGAGCGCGCTCGGCGCGTACGAGGGGGCCTTCGTGGTGGTCAGCCACGACGAGCGGTTCCTCGCGGAGATCAACGTCGGCCGCTGGCTGGAGCTGTCCGGCGGCCGGCTGGTGGAGCGCGGCGGCCCCGCCGGCGAGTGACGGTCGCCCGCGGTTTTCTGGACTTGCTGGTCCATTTTTCGCTCATTACCTTGTGTCCGTCCCGGGATGCGGCGCCGGACGGCGTGCCGCAGGGCGACGAGAGACGAGGGGTTTACCATGCGTGCGATCCGTGTCAGCGAGTACGGCGGTCCCGAGGCCATGAGCTGGGCCGAACTGCCCGATCCAGAACCCCGGCCGGGAGAGGTGCTCGTCCGGCTGGGCGTCGCCGGGGTGAACTACATGGACGTCGGCGTCCGGACGGGCCCGGCTCCAGGCTGGACCCTTCCCGCGATCGTGGGAGTCGAGGGCATGGGGTACGTCGCCGCCCTCGGCGACGGCGTGCAGGGCTTCACCGCCGGCGACAGGGTCGCCTGGTACTACCACCGGGGCAGCTACGCGGAGCGGCTCGCGATCCCGGCGGAGTCGCTGGTGCGTGTCCCGGAGAACGTGGACGACGAGACGGCGGCGGCGGTGATGATGCAGGGTCTCACCGCGAACCACCTCACCACCGAGACCTACCCGATCAGGCCGGGTGACACGGCGGTGGTGCACGCCGCCGCCGGGGGAGTGGGGCTCGTCCTGACCCAGCTGATCAAGGCGAGGGGCGGCTCCGTCATCGGGCTGGTCTCGCGGGAGGAGAAGGTGCCGGTCGCGAAGGAGGCCGGGGCCGACCACGTCATCGTCTCCAGCGGCGGCGGCTTCGAGGAACGGGTGCGGGACCTGACCGGCGGGGAGGGCGCGCACGTGGTGTACGACGGAGGCGGAGCCCCGACGTTCCGGTCGTCGTTGGCGGCCCTGCGCCGGCACGGTGTGCACGCCTTCTACGGCCCGTTCATGGGCGTCCCCACGCTCACCCCGGCGGAACTGCCCAACAGCGTCCTGCTGTCCTATCCCCTCGTCCGCGATCACGTGCCCACCCGGACGGCGCTGCTCACGCGTACGGCCGAGGTGTTCGGCTTCGTCGGCGACGGACGGCTCAGGCCGGTCGTCGGAGGGCGTTACGCCCTCGCGGACGCGGCGCGGGCGCACGCGGACCTCGAATCCCGCCGTACGGTCGGGAAGCTGCTGCTCCTGCCGTGAACCGGGAGGTCAACCGGCCAGGGGTGCCGCAGCCCGCAACCGTGCGATCCACCAGTCGAGCGCGGTGCGCAGATGGGCGGACTCCCCGGTGGACAGCATGATCGACACGCCGCCCTGGATGGCGGCGAGCAGCGCGGCGGCGCTCTCGTCGACGTCGACGGACGCGGACAGCAGGCCGTTACGCTGCAACGCCATGATTCCGCCGGCCAGGCTCTGCTGCCAGCGTCTCATCAACTCGCCGACGATCGCCCGCGAGCCCGGCGTGTTACGCCCGACCTGCAGGAACAGCGTATAGAGCGGGCACTGGTCGCCCTGCGACTCGTAACGCTCCACGAGGGCGTCGCGCCAGCGGTACCAGGCCTCCCAGGTGTCGAGGCAGGCCAGGTGGGGCTGCTGATCCCTCAGCACCTGATCCGCCTCGTACTGCGCCACCGCGAGCAACAAGGCGTCCTTGCCCTCGGGAAAGTAGTGGAAGAGCTGGCTCTTGCTCGTGCCGGTCCGCGACCGTACGTCGTCCAGGGTGACGTCGGTGACGCCTTTGTCCCGGACGACCTCGGCGGCGCCTTCGACGATGCGCGCCCGGGTGGCCTGCCCTTTCGGTGTCAGCACACGTTGCACGGCCTCGCTCCCCACCCGCCGGATCCGGCTCCACTGTAGTGCGCCCGGGCCGGGCGGTGCCCGGTCAGGGGCTCGTCTGTCCGCGGTCGAACGCCCCCGTGTGGTTCATGATCGATGTCACCAGGGTGGCCGTCGCGATGAACGTGCCTCCGCTCCACACAAGCGCTCCGGCCATCAGGACGTCGTTCTCCCTCGCGACGATGAGTGCGATGAGTGCTATCACCAGCGAAAGCAGCAGGTCGATGGCCAGGCAGAGCGCGATACGTGTGGTTACGCTCATTTCTTCTCATTTCGGTCAAATGAATCGTGAATGGATAACCGTACTTCTGGGTGCTCTCGTCCGTCTTGGTCCCAAATTATGGCGGTTGGGGAGCTCGGTCGCACGTGCTAATGCATGTGCAGATACGGATTTTCCTCCGAGGGGTGAGGATCTTCTCCCGTCAGGGATGGGTGGCGCGTGATTTGTGTACTTATGGGGTGATTTCTCGTGGACGTCACGACCGGCGACTACCGTAGGTAGGTGCACGTGCAAGGACAGCGACGCGGGCGAGCGTCGCCTCTGGTGAGCACCCGTGGTGGAGGTTCGTCCATCGGTGGTGCTGGACGTGGTGGGAATCTCCATGGTGTGGGCGGGTGGCGGCTGGTTGTGTGGGGCCATGCGAGTCATCGTGCCCGCCGCCGAAGGGCGGGCGGTAAAGGTCGGCGCCGGCCAGCGCGTACGCGTCACCGACCTCGAAGGAGGTCAGGTGGGCGACCTGTTCGCGTTCGCCGCCGACGACCCGGCCGAGCAGCTCAGCGCGTCTCACACGCGGGCCGCCACCAGCCGCCTGTTCCCGGCGGTGGGCGAGCAGTTCGTGACCGATCGGCGCAGGCCGATTCTCACCCTGGTGGGCGACACCTCGCCGGGCTGTCACGACATGCTCATCGCGGCCTGCGACCCGGAGCGCTACCGGGCCCTCGGCGTGACCGGATTCCATGCCTCGTGCGCGGAGAACCTGCGCCGGAGCCTGGCCTCGCTGGGCCTGGCGACTCCGCGCACCCCGCAGCCGGTCAACCTGTTCATGAGGATCCCGGTGTCGGGCGACGGCCGGCTGAGCTGGCTGAGCGCGATCAGCCGCCCGGGTGACGCGATCACGTTCGAGGCGGCCGTGGACTGCGTCCTCGCCGTCTCGGCCTGCCCCCAGGACCTGGTGGAGATCA
Organism: Nonomuraea sp. NPDC049378; assembly: GCF_055586745.1. Lineage (NCBI taxonomy): Bacteria > Bacillati > Actinomycetota > Actinomycetes > Streptosporangiales > Streptosporangiaceae > Nonomuraea > Nonomuraea sp. NPDC049378. The sequence goes on along the minus strand of NZ_JBVJHP010000006.1, from coordinate 368,485 downwards.
ACGGTCACCGGCCGACGCCGCTCGCGATCGATCTCCTCAGCGACCACGAACACCAGCCAAGGAGCGAGTGAAATGAAGGACGTCCAGCACCCCGCCCTGCGTCCCGAGACCATCGGCGAGCTGAGCCTCGCCAACCGGCTGGCGGTCTCGCCCATGACCAGGGTGTCGGCCGCCTCCGACGGCACGCCGACGGAGGAGATGGCCGACTATTACGCGGCGTTCGCCCGCGGCGGGTTCGCCCTCGTCGTGACCGAGGGGACCTACACCGACACCTGGTACAGCCAGGGATACTTCAACCAGCCCGGCATGGTCAGCGACGGCCACGAGGCCGGCTGGCGGGAGATCGCGGGCAGGGTGCGCGCCGCCGGCGCGGCCATCGTGCTCCAGCTGATGCACGCGGGCGCGCTGTCGCAGGGCAACCGCTACCGTGAGGACACGATGGCGCCGTCGGCGGTGCCGCCGCGCGGTGAGAAGATGCCCGAGTACGGCGGTCACGGGCCCTGGTCCACGCCCCGCGCGATGCGCCAGGACGACATCGACCTGGCGGTGCGGGGTTTCGTGGCCTCAGCGGTCCGCGCCGAGCGGGCCGGCTTCGACGGAGTCGAGGTGCACGGCGCCAACGGATACCTGATCGACCAGTTCCTGACCGACTACACCAACACCCGTGACGACCGATACGGTGGCGCGGTCTCCCGCCGGGTACGACTGGCGGCGGAGATCGTCTCCGCCATCCGGGCGGAGGTCGGCCCGCGCTTCTGCGTGGGCATCCGGTTGTCCCAGGGCAAGGTCAACGACCACACCCACCGATGGGCGGGCGGAGCCAGGGACGCGGAGATCATCTTCGCGGCGCTCGCCGAGGCGGGCGCGAGCTACCTGCACATCGCCAGCGAAGGACGCGACTGGGTGGAGACGGCGACCCTGGACGGGGGAATGACGATCACGGGCCTGGCCAGGAAGGTCACCGGGCTGCCGGTGCTGGCGAACGGCGGCATGCACGACGCCGACCAGGCGGCCACGGTGCTGGCGGACGGCCACGCCGACGTGCTGGCCCTGGGCCGGGGCGCGCTCGCCAACCCGGACTTCCCGCGGCGCCTGGCTCAGGGGCTGCCCATGGCGGACTTCGACCACCACATGCTCCAGCCGATGGCGACGCTGAACAACGCCAGGCTGTGGCGTCCCGCGGCCGGGGTGACGGTTTGAGCGCGGCCCCGAGGTCCGGTGGCCGGGGTGACGGCGCGGCCCCGGGATCCGGTGTCCAGGGCGATCGTCCGGGCGCGGACTCGGGGCCCGGTGGTCCGGGCTGGCGTGCGGGGTTCGCCGCGGTGGTCACGCTGACCTTCGACGTGGACGCCGAGACGCCCGTGCTGGCGCGGGGCCGCCGGTACGCCGGCCACGCGAGCACGATGTCCCATCAGGCGTACGGGCCCGAGGTCGGCCTGCCGCGCATCCTGGACCTCCTCGACGAGGTGTCCGTGCCGGCCACGTTCTTCGTGCCCGGCTGGGTGGCCGAGCACCGCCCGTGGCTGGCGCCGTCGATCGCCGGGCGGGGCCATGAGGTGGCGCACCACTCCTACAGCCATCGCCCGCCCACGTCGATGACGGCCGGCGAGGAGCGCGCCGACTTCGAGCGGGCGCTGGCCGTCTTCGACCGCCAGGGCATCGAGATCAGGGGGCACCGGGCCGCCCTGTGGGAGGCGTCCTGGCAGACCGGCGACCTGGTCGCGGAGCACGGGCTGCGCTACGACTCCTCCCTCATGGGGGACGACCGGCCGTACAAGGTGGGGACGCCGGCGGGCGAGATCGTCGAGTTGCCCGTCCACTGGTCGCTCGACGACTGGGAGCAGTACGCGTTCCTGCCGGCTCCGCACGTCGGCTCGGTCATCGAGTCCCCGGCGAAGGTGCTGGAGCTGTGGCGGGCCGAGCTGGACGGGATGCGCCACTACGGCGGCCTGTTCAACCTGTGCGTGCATCCGTTCCTGTCCGGACGGCCGGGGCGGGCCCTGGCGCTGCGGCGCTTCCTGGAGTACGCGCGAAGCTGCGCCGACGTGTCGTTCGCCCGCTGCCGCGACGTCGCCGAGTCGGCCGCCGCGGACGCCGGGCTGGCCGTGCGCCGCCACCGGCCGCCCGAGGTCTCGCCGGACGTCTACCCGGACTGAGCTCAGTCCATCGCGTCGATGGTCAGCGCCAGGAACAGGTCGACCCGGTCCTCGGTGCGTCCCACGTCCCTGCCGGTGAGCTCCGTGATCTTGGCCAGGCGGTTGCGCAGGGTGTTGACGTGGACATGCAGCGCCGTGGCCGTCGCCGCCCACTGCCCGTCGTGATCGAGGAACGTGCGCAGCGTCAGCTCCAGGTCGCCGCCCCGCCGGGCGTCGTGGTCCTTCAGCGGTCCGAGGAGCCCGGCGGAGAACCGGCGGGACGTCTCCGCGTCGAGCAGCCCGAGGAGCAGCCGGTGCGTGCCCAGCTCGGAGAAGGCGCGCACGCGGGGGCCGGCGCGGGCGCGCAGGAGCACGCGGCAGGCCTCCCTGGACTGCAGGAGGGCGGGCCGCAGCTCGGCTGCCTGCGAGGCGATGCCGCCCAGCCCCGCGACCGGGCGCAGGCCGGGGAAGCGCCGCTCGACGCCGCGCACCAGGCGCTGCGCGAACGGCGGCAGCCCGTGTTCCGGATCGCGCCACGGCAGTACGGCGACGACGTCCTGCGTGCCGCCGGCGACCACCACCGGCACACCCTCGGCGGCGAAGAACTCCCCGATCGCCTCGGCGAGCCCGTGCATCGTCGCGGTCTCGTGCTGGGCGAACGCCACGGCGCACACGGCCAGCGGGCCACCCGGGTCCACGCCGAAGGCGCGCAGCCTGCCGGGCACCTCGGCCGCCCGGCTGCCCCCTGACAGGACCATCTCCAGGAGCTCGCTGGCGAAGCGCATCTCGATCGCCTGGACGGCCTGCTGCTTGGCGACCTCCAGGCTCAGGAACCTGGCCGCCTGCTCGAGCCCCTCCCGCTCGGCCGAGGTGAGCCGGCGCAGGGGTCGCAGGCAGATGAGGGCGGCGTCGATGTCGCCGACGGCGCCCACGGGGAAGAGCGCGGCACGCCCCGCGTCCCCCAGCTCCACCTCCAGAGCCGGCGGGCGTTTGGCCAGCCCCGTGGCGACCGCGTGCAGCTGGTCCGCGTCGAGGTCGGCGCCGACCGCCGCGAGCGAGCGGGCCATCCTGTCGACCACGGCGAGGGGCAGGTCGTAGTCACGCCGCATGACGTCGAGCACCCCGTAGGCGCCGGCTCCCCGGGAGATGGCCGTGGCCAGCGCGTCGCCCCGGCGTACCATGCCGACCAGCGCCTGCTTCCGCTCGTCGGCCAGCATGTCGGCGACGGCCTGGGAGACCGCCGTGAACGGCACCTCGATGGAGATCTCCAGCAGCGGCAGCTCCTCCTCCCGGCAGGCCTCGACCAGGTCCGGGGGAGTGGCGGGCAGCTCGGCGCGCAGGCCGAAGACGATGCCGCTGCCCCTGGCGCCCTTGACGCTCCTGACGAACCGCGCGGGCGGCACCCGGTCGAGCCACAGGCCGTTCGTCAGCACCAGTTCCCGCTCGCGCACGTAGGGGGACGGGTCGGGCAGCTCGGTGTTGTGCACCCAGGCGACCGGCTCGTCCATCGCGTCCGGCCTGCCCGTGACCAGCACGGTGAGGTGGAGGGACGAACGAGCCACCAGCGAACGAAGGGTGAACACGGTGTGACTATATCCAGGGGAACAAGGCGTTCATGGAGATCCCTCCATGGATGCGGGAGCTCCCTCCCGGCGTGCGAGCCGCGGTGCTCGCAGCCGGGCCGCGGCCACGGCGAGCAGCGCGACGGCGGCCAGCGCGAAGACGGCGTTCCCCGCCAGGTCGATCGCCGGTTCCACGGGTACGGCGGGCGGTTGCGGAAAGCCGTGCCAGGCGTAGGTGAGCACGCCGCCGGCCGCCAGCGCGAACGTCTGGACGGGGCCCCACCCGTGCCGCCCGGACCAGCGGGTCACCAGGATGCAGACCGTGGCGTACACGGCGAGGTTGACGGCCACGACGGGCCACGCGCCGAGCGTGTCGAGAGCCAGGGCCGCGAGCCAGAACACCGCCCCGGCCGCCAGGGAGAAGCCGAGGACCGGCCACGGCCCGGGAGCCCGCCCCTGAGCCAGGACCTGAGCCCCGACGGCCCGGCCGCGGCGGCGCAGGGCGAGGAGGACCAGCAGCCCGGCCAGGACGACGACGGCGGCGGCCTGCGCGATGGAGGGTTCGTACGCGGCCGGGTCGAACAGCGCGGCGGCCACCGCCCCGCAGGCGAACAGGAGCCCGGCGGTCACCAGCCCGGGAAGGCGGAGCCACGGCTCCGTCGCCCTGGCCGGCACGTAAGACTCCATGATCGCGATGGGGACGCAGATGCTGCCCACGGCGTGCACGCCGCCCAGCACGAAGCTCACCCACCAGGCGCTCACCTCCAGGCCGGGGATCCACGCGTACGAGACGAGGTCCATCCCGGCGTAGCCGGGGTCGAAGAGGGAACGGGTGGCCAGGCCCTCCTCGACGAGACCGTAGGCGATGGCGAGCAGGACGATGCCCGGCCAGCCGGCGCCCCGGCGCCTGGCCAGCTCACGGACGAGCAGCGCGCCGCCCCCGTACAGCGGGGCCAGCGTGATGAGCGCGACCAGCATGGTGACGGGCAGGTTGCCCAGCAGGAACTCGCCGATCAGCGGCGACAGCAAGAAGAGCCCGAGCGCGGGCGCGATACGTCTTCCCATGCCTCCCAGCCTCGCCAGGCCAGGGGTGCGGCCGGTAGTGACGTTCGTCAGAGCCAGCCCTTGGACTCGGCGGCGCGCGCCGCCTCGGCCCGGTTGCGGGCGCCGAGCTTGCCGATGGCCGACGACAGATAGTTGCGTACGGTCCCGTCGGACAGGTAGAGGCGGCGGGCGATGTCGGCGATCGTGCCGCCCTCGTTGGCGGCGCGCAGCACGTCGCGTTCGCGGCTGGTGAGCGGATTCGTGCCGGCGGAGAGGCTGGCGGCGGAGAGCTTGCGGTCGAACACCCTCTCGCCGGCGTGCACCCGACGGACGGCGTCGGCCAGTTCCCCGGCCCTGGCGTCCTTGACCACGTAGCCGGCGACGCCGGCGTCCATGGCCCGCCGCAGGTAGCCGGGGCGGCCGAAGGTGGTCAGGATGATCACGCGTACGCCGGTGAGCTCGGCCGCCGCGGTGAGACCGTCGCGGCCCGGCATCTCGATGTCGAGCAGCACGACGTCCGGGCGGAGCCGGGCGACGGCGTCCGCGACCTCGTCGCCCCGGCCGACCTGGCCGGCGACCTCGATGTCGGGCTCCAGGCCGAGCAGCGCCGCCAGCGCCTCGCGTACGAGGTGCTGGTCGTCGGCCAGCAGGATGCGGATCACGGCACGTCCGCCACGGGCAGCCGGGCGGTCAGCAGGAAACCGCCGCCCTCGGCGGCCGAGCCGTGCAACGTGCCGCCCGCCACGTGGATGCGCTCGGCGAGGCCGCGCAGCCCGTTGCCGCCGGGGTCCGCGGCCGCGGCGGGCCCGCGGCCGTCGTCGAGCACCTCCGCGTACGCCTGCCCGCCCTCGACGCCGAGGCGGATGCGGCAGCGGCGGGCGCCGCTGTGCCGGACGACGTTCGTCGTGGCCTCCCGGACCACCCAGGCCAGAACGGGTTCGGCGTCGGCGGGGAGCGGGTCCGCCGCCACCTCCAGCCGCACGCCCGCGGTGCCGAGCGCGCGGCGCGCGCCGTCGAGCTCTTCGGGCAGCGACAGCTCCCGGTAGCCCGCGATCGCCTCGCGCACTTCCGACAACGCCTGCCGGGAGAGCTCTTCGACGTCCCGCATCTCGGCTCCGGCCCGTTCCGGGTCGGCGACGGCGAGCCTGCCCGCGAGCTGGCTCTTCACCGTCATCACGGCCAGGCTGTGTCCGAGCAGGTCGTGCATGTCGCGGGCGAAGCGCAGGCGCTCGTTGTCCACGGCCAGCCGCTCGACCTCGACGTTCGCCTCGCTCAGCGCCCTGTTCGCGGCGTTCAGCTGGAGGAAGGCGTGCATGGCGGCGGCGAACACGACGGTCTGCAGCGGCATCCACCAGTAGTCGGCCAGCGACCTGCCGAGCAGCGGAAGGGCGAGCGCGACGGCCCCGACGACCGCCCCGGTCACCGCAGGGAGGGCCCGCGCGGGCAGCGCCGTGGCCGCGGCGGTGATGAGGAAGTACGACGTCGCGAACACCCACATCTCACCGAGAAGGGGCGCCACCGCGGCCGCGACCAGGTAGAGCAGGATCAGGGCGTACGGGGTGGCGTTGCGGTGCGGGCGCTCCAGCGCGGTCCACACGACCCGCAGGTAGAGGAGCACGAAGCACGCCACGCCCGCGAACATCAGCACGGCCATGACGCCCGAAGGGGCGGACGCCAGGAACGCGGGCACCGGCCACACCAGGACGACGAGATAGACGGAGGTCCACAGGCGGCCCTTCATGCGTTCCACCCTAGCCAGCGACCATTCCCGCCGAACCCTGACGAATGTCACATGTCAGCGCGGGGGGAGGAGCGGCGGCAGCCGCGCCAGGCTCCTGTTGACGGTTGCCGAACGACTGCCAGGTCACCAAAAGGGACCGATGCCCGGCCTAGAGCGAGCTCCAGTCGCTGGA
>NZ_JBVJHP010000006.1:259766-361821 GCF_055586745.1 Nonomuraea sp. NPDC049378 | reverse complement strand
CGCCCCCCCCCCCCCTCCCCCCCCCCCCCCCCCCCCCCCCCCCCCCCCCCCCCCCCCCCCCCCCCCCCCCCCCCCGCCGGACTCACGTCAGCGCTTGCCGAACGACTGCCAGGTACCCGCGAGGCCCTGCTGCCCGGCCCCGGGCGCGCTCCAGTCGCAGGTCCCGCCGGGGAAGATCTTCCGCAGCCGGTCGAGCTGGGGCTTCGTCAGGGGTGTCCCGTACTCGGCGGGATCGATCGGCCGCAGCCGGCACTTGACGATGTCGTTCGCCATCGTGCCGCCCGCGACGAGCCGCGGCGAGGTCCACACCGGGTACAGCGTGTTGCAGGTGGTCGTGCCGTTGCCCGCGACCTGCGGTTCGGTGATCTTCCGGGGTTCGGGGTCACGGGTCCAGCAGGCGTCCGTGAGCTCGCGCGGCTTGTTCCGCACCACCCTGTCGGCAGGGCGGCCGGCGCCGTGATCGGCGGCGATCGCGGTGAGCCACCGGTCCATCTGCGTCAGCGCGTCCAGGAGGACGGGGCTGTTGAGCGAGAACCCGCCGTACCGGTTGTCCTCGACGAGCATGACCTGGTTGTCGAACGTGCCGTTCGCCTTCAGCAGCCGCTCCCGGGTCGAGAACGACTGGAACCGCATGTGGATGTCCCCGCCCGGCGCGTCGTCGGTGTAGGCGCGGTAGTCGATCATCGGCATGCGCGCCAGGCCGGCGCCCGCGTTGAGCAGCCGCCCGCTCCGGTACGCCGCGCGCGTCGCGGCCAGGTCGGCCCGCGTCCGCTCCGGCACGTGGTTCGCGTCGGCGTCGAAGCCGCCGATCCGCTCATTGAGGTCCAGGAACTGCTCGACCGTGATCGCCTTGTCCCGCAGGGCGCCCAGCCCGTACTGGATGCCGGTGTTGTCCAGCGGCCGCCGGGCGAACCCGGTCCGCGGGTCGCGGCCGTAGACGTTCACGGTGTGGTCGTACACGTCGCACCGGGCGCCGGTCGGGTTGCTCTCCGGGTGGTAGCGCAACGGCGCGGGCAGCTGGCCGGGGCAGAAGATCCGCGGGTCGATCCGGCCGCCGCCCCGGCCGAGGTTCGCGATGCTCTCCCAGCGCCCGAAGCCGGAGACCGCCTGCTGCTGCTCCCGGCTGAAGGCGTCGGGCGCGATCTCGCGGAAGTAGTGGTCGAGCAGGCGCGCGTCGGTGATCGTGTTGACCGTGCCGAAGCCGACCTCGGGGAAGCTGCATCCCGAGACGATGCCGTCGAGCAGGCCGGGATAGTTGTCGCCGATCTGGTGCGTCTGGTACGACCCGCCCGAGCAGCCCCAGCCGATCGTGAACGCCGGGGCGCCGTACGCCTCGACGAAGCGTTCCTTGACCATGCTCGTCGTCTCGGCGGCCAGGAGATCGTTGCAGTTGTTGCCGAAGACGTTGAGCGAGGACGACGCCACGGCATACCCCTGGCGCAACATCCTGTCGTCCATCACGTGGCCGGTGTTGCGGCCCTGGACGTACCATCCGCTGGAGCAGCCGCCGCCGAAGGTGTAGATCAGCCGGCCGTTCCAGCCGGGCGAGCGCCGCCACGGATCCGGCTCCTCGGCGGCGGGATCGGCCAGCATCGACATCTCGTAGACGGCCCGGTTGACGGTGCCGGTCTCCACCCGCACGATGTACGGCACCCGGCGGCCCTCGCTCGTCGTCGTCCAGGCGAGGTCGGCCGGACGGGTCTGGCCCGCGGGCAGCGGTGCGAACTTCCCGGCCGTGGTGCGGTACACGTGGTCGACCCGGGTGGCGATCGAGCAGTCATCGTCCGCCGGCGGGCCGAGCTTGCTTCCGGTCACCGTGGTGAACTCGGCCGTGTCGCAGATGAACGGCTGCTCGTGCGGCCCCGAGAACACCGGTCCCGTCACCGGGTGGTCGTCGAGAACGATCCGCGCCGGCCGGACGCCGCGCGCCGACGCGGTGAGAACGTTGCGCCCGGCCCGCAGGTCCGTCACCAGCCCTTCCAGCGCCCTGCCGCCGTCGACGGGCCGGAAGCTCGAGGTCACGTCCGTCCCGTCGCGTGTCACCCGTACCTTCTGGGCGGATCCGTCCGGGACGTCGAGCCGGACCAGGGCGTTACCGGCTGAGACGACCTGCGGGCGCGACGAGAGCACGGTGAAGCGCAGGCCGTCGCCCCCTTCGGGGGTCGTGGCGGCCACCGGGCCCGAGGCGAGGGTCACTGCGACGACCCCGGCGGCCGACAGGGAAGATAAACGACGCGCAAACGATCTCATATGGGCTTTTTACGCCATAAACGATCTCCACGCCAGAGACCGTCCAGCCGCGGCCGGTTCAGCGCCGTGGGTCGATGTGTATCTTCGGGCCGGGGCCTGCGCCGGGAGGACGGTGGCCGGCGAGGACTCCGGCGGTCTCGGCGAGGCCGACCGTGGCCGCCACGAGCGGGCGGGCGTCCACCGAGCCGCGGGCGTAGGCGGCGATGGCTCCCTCCAGCCCGGCTGAGCCGCCCAGGATGCCGACGGCGGTGACGTCCTTGAGCACCAGCTCGCGGGTGTCGATCGTGGACGGGGCGCCGGCCAGCCCGATGCAGACCACGCGCCGCGCGGGTTCGACCAGCCGCGCCGCGAGGCCGGGCGACCCGGCCGCGTTGGAGGCGTCGACGACGGCGTCCCAGCGCAGCGACGGAAGCGAGGGGCGGGTCCAGACGTTGGCGAAGCCGAGCCGCCGGGCCGGAGACAGGGCCTCCTCGTCGCGGCCCATCAGGTGAACGTCGACTCCCTCAGCGCGCGCGAACAACGCCACGAGCAGGCCGATCGTGCCCGTGCCCAGGACCAGCAGCCGCTCGCCCGAGCCGAGCTCGGCGGCGCGGACGGCCCGTAGCGCGTTGCCTCCCGGCTCGACGAGCGCGCCGAGCGTGGGATCCACGGTGTCCGGCAGGGGATGCAGGGCCGTGACGGGGACCGCGAGCCGTTCGGCCAGCGCGCCCGGGCGGCCCCGGCTGATGCCGATCTCGGCCGAGTCGGCGCAGACGTGATGGCGGCCGCCGCGGCAGCGTTCGCAACGTCCGCAACCGAGCATGGTGTCGCCCGTGACGCGGCGGCCGAGCCAGTCGCCGTCCACGCCCTGCCCGGCCGCGGCGACGCGCCCGCACCACTCGTGGCCGGGGCGTAGCGGATACCAGGACCGGCCGCTGCGCAGGTAGCTCATCCCGCCGGTGAACAGCTCGACGTCCGTCCCGCACACGCCGACCCGCTCGACGTCCACGATCACTTCCCCAGGTGCCGCGGCCGGCGGCTCGACCTCGTGGACGTCGGCCTGGCCCGGGCCGGTCAGCACCAGCGCGCGCACCGGCGTGGCCTCCCACCCGATGTCCGAGCTTTCATGCCGCCTCAGGAGAGAGCGCCTGGTGCCAGCGGGCGGTGCCCCGGTAGTGCCCGGACCGCTCGACCACAGCGGTCGTCGTGGACATGTCATCCCCTTTCTAGTAGCGACATTCTAGAATCTGTCAACTCATATCCGCGCAGCAGCCGCCCCGCGCCTCGCGCTCGCCCCTGGTGTCCGCCTGCCGCGCCGTGCTCACGTAGGTCCACGGAAGCCAGGACCGTGGCGGCGGCGCTTCACGCCTACCGCCGCCTTGATCACCGGTCGCCGGCCGGCCGTTGGATGACACACAAGGAGCTTTCCCGCGGAAAGGGACTTTGGTCCCTGTTCTCCGCCGCGGCCGGGGCGGCAGGGTGGTGGGGTGACGTACCACTCCGGCGAACGGCTCGACGGCGCGAGCGCTCGGCGCCTGCGGGAACTGTCTGAGGGCGAGGCGATGCGCCTGCTGGCGGGCGTGCCGTTCGGCCGGATCGTCTTCACCCGCCACGCCCTGCCCGCGGTCCGGCCGGTGAACCACCTCGTGGTGGACGGGCGGATCGTCATCCGGTCCAACCCGGGCACGATCGTGAGCACCCATGTGGCGCCCGCGCAGGCCGTGGTGGCCTTCGAAGCCGACGAGCTGGACGGGCACGAGCGCCTGGGCTGGAGCGTGATCGTCACCGGGGTGGCGCGCCTCGTGACCGATCCCCGGGAGGCCACCCGGCTCAAGGCCATGCTGCTCCCGTGGGTGGCGGGCGAGATGGACCAGGTGATCCGCATCGAGCCGGAGATCGTCACGGGGTTCATGCTGGTTCCCGCCGCGGCTCTCGCGGACCGGAGGGCCGACGGCCCTCCAGGCCGGGACCTTCGGCCCTGACCGGGCACCCCTCCCGCGTGATGCGCTGAGCCTGACCCCCCTATGGAGGTGAGAGTCATGGCCATCCCTTCGGCGAAGCGGGTGCTTGACGCCGCGGTGGAGGCGGCGCGCTGGGCACCGTCCGTGCACAACACGCAACCTTGGACCTTCTCGGTGTCGGAGGAGACGATCAGCCTGCGGGCCGACCCGGACAGGAGACTGCGCGTCAGCGACACCACGGGCCGCGAGGTGCTGATCAGCTGCGGGGCTGCCCTGTTCACGATGCGTACGGTGCTGCGCCACGAAGGTTTCGAGCCCGTCGTACGCGTCCTGCCGGACCCGGACCGCCCGTCGTTGCTCGCCACGCTCCGGCCGGGCGCCGGGATCCAGCCCGACGAGTCCACCGCGGTGCTGGCCGGCGAGATCCGGCACCGCCGTACCCACCGGGCGGGCTTCGCCGACGTGCCGGTGCCCGACAGGCTCATCGACCGGCTGAGCGCGGCGGCACTGAGCGAAGGGGCCAAGCTGACGCCCGTCCGCGCCCCGGAGGCGGTCGACGTGCTCGCCGCGCTCACCCAGGCCGCCCAGGGCGTCCAGGCGCAGGACCGGCGCTTCAGCCTTGAGGTGATCCGCTGGGCCAGGCCACCCGGCAGCAGCCGCACCGACGGGGTGCCCGCGGACGGCTACCCCCGCGCGGCGGCGCCGACCGAGCCGCGCTTCCCCCAGCGGGACTACGCCTGGCGGCATGACTGGGGCTACGACGCCGACCCGCGCGGCGCGGCGGCCGTCGGAGTCGTGGCGCTGCTCACCACGCGGGGTGACGGCCGCCAGGAGTGGATCGCCGCAGGGCAGGCGCTGCAGCACGTTCTGCTGCGTGCTTCGGCGTACGGCGTCAGCGCCGCCTTCCACACCCAGGCGTTGGAGATGGGCCTGCTGCGCGAGTTCATGAGGCAGGGGCTCTGCTCGGGCGAGCACCCGCAGATGCTCATGAGGTTGGGCGTCACCTTCGACGAGAAGGGCTCGGTGCGCCGTCCCCTGTCCGAGGTCGTGTGGTGAGGGCCGAGCGGGGCTGACCCCGGGGATCCTCAGAGGCCGTGGATGCGGCGGCCGGTGACCTGGTGCGGGACGACGCGGATGTACAGGTGGCGCTCGCCGCCCGCCCACGGGGTGATGTCGGCATCCGGCGTCTCGTCGTGCGGCACATGGTGGGCCGGACCCTGGATGAGGACGCTCCAGCCCTCCCGCCGGGCCACGTCGATCTGGTCCACCTGGAAACCGATCTTGATGTCCACGCCCTCCAGGCCCGTGCGCAGGTCCTGGTCCATCGGCCCGCCGTAGGAGGTGCGGAAGACGATGGCGCCGTCGTGGACCGTGTAGTTGACGGGCAGCACCGTCGGCCCCTGCGAGCCGGTGAACGCCACGCGGCCGATGCCGCCGGGCGCCACCAGTCGCAGGCACTCCTCGCGATCGAGCACTTCCGGTGGGGATCCGGCCGTACCCGTGCGCGACGTCCCGAAGTCGCCACTGCTTGTCATGCGGGTGTCTCCCTTCCGGTGGTGGTCACGACGATGACGCTACCCACGTGCCCCCGCGGCAGACAGGGTCCTTCGGCCCGGGGAAAGCCGACCTCCGGCCCTGCACCCTGCCGGGGCGGGCGGGTTCCGATGGAGGTGCGACGAAGGAGGACACGTCATGATCATCGTGGGAGTGGACGGCTCCGTGGCCGCACGAGCCGCCGTGGAATGGGCGGCGGGCGACGCCTTCCGCATGGGGGTGCCGCTCCGGATCGTGTACGCGGTCGACCGCAGCCCGTACCAGATCGGCAAATATGCGAGCATCGGCCTGCCCGATCTGCTGCTGCGCGAAGGGTTGACGATCCTGCGCGAGGCGGAGGAGCTCGTTCACGAGCGCCGGCCCACCGTCGAGGTGACCATCCGGCACGTCGAGGGCAGGCCCGCCGCGGTCCTGCGCGAGCAGGCCGCAGGCGCCACCGAGGTCGTGGTGGGCAGCCGCGGTCTCGGCGGATTCGCCGGCGCCCTGGTGGGCTCGGTCGGCACGCACGTGGCCGGGCACGCCCACTGCCCCGTCGTGGTCGTGCGCGGCGAGAACCGCCCGGTGCACGGGGAGGTCGTCGTGGGCGTGGACGACACACCCGAATGCGAGCCCGCGCTCGCCTACGCCTTCCAGCAGGCGGAACTGCGGGGAGCCGCCCTGCGCACGGTGCACGCCTGGCAGCTCCCGGTGCACGTCTACGCGCCGGAGCTCGTCTACGACATGGACGAGATCCGTACGGCGCAGCACCAGGTCGTGCGCGTCCGGCTGGCAGCCTTCGCCGAGAGCCATCCGCACGTGAAGACCATCGAGGACGTTCCCTCCGCGCATCCCGTGGACGCGCTCACCGACGCCTCCGAACGAGCGGACCTGCTGGTGGTGGGCTCGCACGGACGCGGCGCACTGAGCGCGATGTTGCTCGGCTCGGTCAGCAGGGGCGTCCTGCACCACGCCCGATGCCCGGTGGCGGTCGTCCGCGCCTGACCTCGCCGCCCAGCCCGTGGCCCGCGGTGGGCGACGTGCCGTCCAGGTGCGAAACTGAGCGGTATGTCGGAGAGCGAGCAGCATCCGCTGCTCCCCCAGATGCGGCTCGACGAGTTGCTGGCCGAGCTGCAGACGAGGCTGAACGCCGTGCTGGCCACGCGCGATCGGGTGCACGCCCTCCTGGAGGCGGTCGTGTCCGTGGGCAGCGACCTGGACCTGGAGACCGTGCTGCGGCGGATCGTGGAGACCGCGACCAGGCTGGTCGACGCCGGCTACGGAGCGCTGGGGGTGATCGGGGAGGAACGCACGCTCATCCAGTTCATCCCGGTCGGACTGAGCGAGGAGGAGATCGCGAGGATCGAGCACTGGCCGCACGGGCTCGGCCTGCTCGGTCTGCTGATCAAGGACGCGCGGCCGCTGCGGCTCGGCCGCATCTCGGACCACCCGGAGTCGTACGGCTTCCCGCCGGGCCATCCGCCGATGGGCACGTTCCTCGGAGTGCCGGTACGCGTGCGGGACGAGGTGTTCGGCAACCTCTACCTGACCGAGAAGCGCGGCGGCGGCGAGTTCGACGAGGAGGACGAGGCCGTCGTCGTCGCGCTGGCGGCCGCCGCGGGCGTCGCGGTGGAGAACGCCCGCCTGTACGAGGAGTCGCGCAGGCGCGAGACCTGGCTGCAGGCGTCCACGGAGATCACCACGAGCCTGCTGTCCGGCGTCGGCTCCCGCGAGGTGCTCACCACCATGGCGGCGCGCGCCCGCCGGATGTGCGACGCGGACCTGGTCCAGCTCCTGCTTCCCGAGCCGTCCGGCCAGGCACTGACCGTGGACGTGGCGGAGGGCGAGGGAGCGGACGAGTCGCTGGCGATGAGATTCGAGGTCGGCGCGACGCTGGCCGGCGAGGCTTTCACCCGGGGCGAGCCGAGGTCCGATCCGGATCTGGCCGCCTACCCCGACTCGCCGCTGCGACGGCCGGGATACGGGCCCGGCCTCGCGGTGCCGCTGGGGACGCCGCCGCGGGTGCGAGGCGTCCTCATGCTGGCCAAGCGGAGCGGACGGCTGCCGTTCAGCAGGGCCGACCAGCAGATGGTCGAGTCGTTCGCGGGCCAGGCGGCGCTCGCGCTGGAGCTGGCCGAGGCCCGCCAGGACGCCGAACGGCTCGGCCTGCTGGAAGACCGGGACCGCATCGCCAAGGACCTCCACGACGTGGTCATCCAGCGGCTGTTCGCGACCGCGATGACGCTGATGAGCACCGTCCGGCTGGTGGAACGGCCGGAGGCGGCCAAGCGGCTGCAGCACGCGATCGACGAGCTGGACGAGACGATCCGGCAGATCCGCTCGTCCATCTTCGCCCTGCAGACTCCGCGCGAGGAGGCGGCTCCGAGCCTGCGTGCGCGGATCGTCGACCTGGTGGAGGGAGCGAGCGGCCACCTGGGTTTCATGCCGGGGCTGCGCATGGAGGGCCAGATCGACGCCCTGGTGCCCGATACCGTGGCCGAGCACCTGCTCGCCGTGCTCCGCGAAGCCCTGTCCAACGTCGTGCGCCATTCCCACGCCACCCGCGCGGAGGTCTCAGTCGAAACCTCCAAGGGCCGGCTCGCCCTCGTGGTCACCGACAACGGCGTCGGCCTGGGAGACAGCGCTCGCCGCAGCGGCCTGCGCAACATCGGCGAACGGGCCGGCCGCCTGGGCGGGACCGCGGAGCTGGAAGCTCCGGACGACGGCGGCACCAGGCTGCGCTGGCACGTCCCCCTCCCTTGACGCGTGCCGGGCCGGCGCCCAGTGAGGCAACGCAGTGAGGCAACCAGTGAGGTGCTGAGCACGGCGCCAGGCTCATTCGCGCTTGCCGGCCCGCAGCCGGGCCGACAACGCGGCCGCCTGGGTGCGGCGCTGCATGTTGAGCTTGGACAGCAGGTTGGACACGTAGTTCTTGACCGTCTTCTCGGCCAGGAACAGCCGCTCGCCGATCTGCCGGTTGGTCAGCCCTTCGCCGATGAGGTCGAGGATGTGGCGTTCCTGTTCGGTCAGTTCGGCCAGCGGGTCCTTCCTGGCGGCCTGCTCGCGTAGCCGTTGCAACATCGCCGCGGTGGTCTGCGGGTCGAGCAGGGACTGCCCGGAGGCGACCGTGCGGACCGCGCCGACCAGGTCGGAGCCGTGGATCTGCTTGAGCACGTAGCCGGAGGCGCCGGCCATCACCGCGTCGAACAGAGCGTCGTCGTCGGCGAACGAGGTGAGCATCAGGCAGGCCAGCCCGGGCAACTGCGAGCGGACCTCCCGGCACACGTCGACGCCGTTGCCGTCGGGCAGGCGCACATCCAGCACCGCCACGTCCGGCCGGAGCGCGGGAATGCGGGCGGTGGCCGACTCGGCGGTTCCTGCCTCGCCGACGACCTCGATGTCGTCCTCGGACTCCAGCAGGGCGGCCACCCCGCGTCGTACGACCTCGTGGTCGTCAAGGAGGAACACACGAATCATGCCTCCGACACTAGTCAAAGACGCGGGACCGCCCAAGCTTCACGTCAACCCGCCTGCCGGGGCCACGGCGGGACGAAGGTCCTTCGTCCCCGGGGCCTACGGCACTGCTTCGCGAGGGCCGCCAACGGTGTGATGGAGGTGCGACAGGGACGACGAGTCAGCACCGAAAGGGGACCGCCATGGCCGCCGCCGACACCAGGCCCATCGGGGAGACGGGCGCCACCACCGCCGCACGCCGGCCGGTCGACCACGTCTGGGCGATCGCCCGGATCTCGATCGGCTGGATCTTCCTCTGGGCGTTTCTGGACAAGACCTTCGGCTGGGGGTTAGCCACCCCGGCCGGACGCGCCTGGATCGCGGGCGGCAGCCCCACGACCGGCTTCCTCAAGGGCACCGGCGACCACGCGCTCGGCGGCTTCTTCTCGATCCTCGCCGGACAGGCGTGGGTGGACTGGCTGTTCATGGCCGGCCTGCTCGGAGTCGGCCTGGCGCTCGTCCTGGGCGCCGGCACCCGCATCGCCGCCGGCGCGGGCAGCCTCATGCTCGTGCTGATGTGGGCGGCGGAGCTGCCCCTGGCCACCAACCCCTTCATGGACGACCACATCGTCTACTCGATCGTCCTCGTCGGCCTCGCCCTCGCCGACGCGGGCACCACGCTCGGACTCGGCAACCTGCCGATCATCCGGCGCAACCCCTACCTGAAGTAGGGCGAACGCCCGCGCGCCACCTCCGGCGACCGGAGGTGGGCGCCGGTCCGTGCACCGGGTGCGCCGCGGGCGGCCGGTGAGGACCAATGGCCCTGCTGGTCGGGGACCTCGTGCTCCTGCGCCGGGCGCCGGCGCCGCGCGAGGCTGGAGGAAAGCGGAGGAGGTGCGTGATGGCCGGACACATCGTGGCAGGCGTGGACGGGTCCGTACCGGCGAGGGCGGCCGTGGAATGGGCCGCCGCCGACGCCCAGCGCAGAGGGCTGGGCCTGCGGATCGTGCACGTGTGCGAGCAGTGGCGCTACGGGGATGAGGGGACGAAGTACTGTGCCGGGACGCTGGCCGCGGCCGCCGACCGGGCACGGGGCCTGACGCGCGACGTCGAGGTCACCACGGAACTGCTGCCCGGCAACGTGATCGACACCCTGATCGGTGAGTCGGTGTCCGCGGACAGCGTGGTGCTGGGCAGCCGGGGACTCGGGGGGTTCGCCGGGCTCGTGCTCGGCTCGGTCGGCCTGGGGGTCGCCGGGCACGCCACCGGACCGCTCGTGCTCGTCCGCGGGCCGTCCGTCGTGCAGTACGGGCGGGTGGTCGTCGGGGACGACGGCTCCGACGACTCCGAGGCCGCCATGAAGTACGCCGTCGACCAGGCCCGCGTCCGCGGCCTGCCGCTGCACGTCGTGTTCGCCTGGCAGATCCCGATCGCCCCGCCGCTGGTGGCCGGATACGGCATGCTCATCGAGAGCAGCCGCGAGGAGGACATCCGCAGGGCGGCCGAGCGCGTGGCGCCCTGGCAGGAGAAGAACCCGGACGTCGCGATCGTCGGCGAGCAGGTGGTCGGCCATCCGGCCGACGTCCTGATCCGGGCGGGCGGGACGGCGGATCTGCTGGTGGTGGGCTCGCGCGGCCGGGGCGGCTTCGCCTCCGCGGTGCTCGGCTCGGTCAGCCACGCGGTGCTGCACCACGTGACCTGCCCGGTGGCCGTGGTACGCCCCCGGACGCGCCAGGCGTGAGCCGCCGGTGGCGGTTGCCGCCCGGCGGTCATCAGGTCCGTTGCGGCGCATGAGGCGTCCGCGGCCTGGTCGACGGCCCGGCGAGTCTCGCAGAGAGTAACGAAAGGCTGCCTGTAGTGTCGATCGCCGGCACCTCCACCATGCCGGAGGTCTTCGTCACGGACCGGACCCAGCTGTCGGCGGTGGGCGTGGTCGACACGGCCAGAGGTGAGAGACGACATGAGCGCGACGATCGCGGCTCTCGGGGGCGCGTTCACATCCGTCGACCAGGACTACCTGTTCGAGGCGCGGCAGATGCAGGCGCTGTCGCTCGCCGTGCACATCCCGCTGGTGTGCTTCGGGATCGCCTTTCCCGCGATGGTCCTGTTCTGCGAGTGGCGTTACCTGCGGACCGGGGACATGCTCTTCCGCACGCTCGCCAGGCGCTGGTCGAAGGTGATGCTGGCGCTGTTCGCCATCGGCGTCGTGACCGGGACGATCCTCAGCTTCGAGCTGGGGCTGCTGTGGCCGGGTTTCATGGCCGGCTTCGGCGACGTGTTCGGGCTGGGGTTCACGCTGGAGGGGTTCTCGTTCTTCACCGAGGCGATCTTCATCGCCATCTACGTGTACGGCTGGGACCGCCTGCGGCCACTGCCGCACTTCCTGGCGGGCATCCCCGTGGCGATCGCCGGGGTCATGGGGTCACTGTTCGTGATCTCCGTCAACGGCTGGATGAACCACCCGGTGGGGTTCAGGATGCAGGACGGTCGCGCCGTCGACGCGCACCCGTGGTCGGCGTTGTTCGCCAACGGCTATTTCTGGCACGAGTTCGTCCACATGTATTTCGCGGGCTTCATCGTCGCGGGGTTTCTCGTTGCCGTCCCGTACGCGTGGGGTTTCCTGCGCGGACGCCGGGACCGTTACCGCCGCACGGCCCTGACGGTCGCGCTGTCGGCCGCGGCGGTGGCCGCGCCGCTGCAGGTGATCATCGGTGACTGGGCCGCGCGGGAGGTCGCGCGGCACCAGCCGGTGAAGCTGGCCGCGCTGGAAGGGCTGGGGCAGACCACCCGCGGTGCGCCCGAGCACCTGCTGGGCTGGTACGACGGCAAGGAGGTCGACTACGGCATCGCGATCCCGCGCCTGCTGTCGCTGCTGGCCTTCCACGACCCGGACGCGACGGTTCAGGGCCTCAACGCGGTGCCGGTCGAGGACCAGCCGCCGGTCAACGTCGTACGCCTGGCCTTCCAGGGCATGGTCGGCATCGGGACGCTGCTCGCCCTGCTCAGCCTCGTCTACCTCTATGTCCGGTTGCGTCACAAACGGCTGCCCCGCTCACGCTGGTTCTTCCGCGCGGTCGTCCTGGCCGGCCCGCTGTCGGTCGTCGCGCTCATCTGCGGGTGGATCACCACCGAGGTCGGGCGCCAGCCCTGGATCGTGTACGGGATCATGCGAACCAGCCAGGCGGTCACCGACGCGTCCGGGATACCCGTCGGCTACGGCACCCTGATCGTGGTCTACCTGGGACTCGCCGGCGGCGTCGCATGGCTGCTGCACCGCTTCAGCCGCGTGCCGATCGAGGACCACGATGGCTGAGATCCCCATGGTGTTCATCCTCGCCGGCCTTGCCGCCTATACCGTGCTGGCCGGCGCGGACTTCGGCGCGGGGCTGTGGACGCTGCTGGCCGGCCGGGGAGAGGCCGGTCACCAGGCGATCCGGCACCACGCGCGCCACGCGATGGGACCCGTGTGGGAGGCCAACCACGTCTGGCTGATCTTCGTGCTGGTCGTGTGCTGGACGGCATATCCCGTGGCCTTCGGCTCGATCACGTCCACGCTGGCGGTGCCGCTGTTCGCCGCCGCGGTCGGGATCATCCTCCGGGGCGCCTCATACGCGCTGCGCGGCCAGTTGGAGGGCGCCGCCGGCGAGCGGCCGATCGAGTACCTGTTCGCCCTCTCCTCGATCCTGACGCCGTTCGCGCTGGGCACGGTCGCGGGCGCGATCGCCTCCGGCCGCGTCCCGGTGGGCAACGCCGCGGGGAACCTCGTCACCAGCTGGCTGAACCCCACCTCACTGCTCATCGGCGGGCTCGCGGTCGCCGCCGGGGGATATCTCGCCGCCGTCTACCTCGCCGCCGACGCGCGCCGGTTCGGTTCCAGACGCCTGGAGCACGACTTCCGCGCCCGCGCCCTCGTGTCGGGCGGGTGCGCGGGCGCGTTCGCGCTGGCCGGTCTCATCGTCGCCAGGTACGACGCCCCGCTGCTGTTCGCCGGCCTGACCAGCGACGGCGGCGCCGTGATGGTCGCCGTCTCGGGCGTGGCCGGGATCGCGACCCTGCTGCTCGTCTGGCGCGAGCGCTTCGGCCTGGCCCGGGCCTCGGCTGCGGTCGCCGTGGCCGCGATCGTGGCGGGCTGGGCGATGGCGCAGAGGCCGCGCTTCCTGCCCGGTCTCACGGTCGAGCAGGCAGCCGCCGGCCCGTCGACGCTGCTCGCCGTCGTCGTCGCCGTCGCCGGCGGAGCGATCGTGCTGGTTCCCTCGCTCGTCCTGCTGTTCCGCCTCTTCCTCCGCGGCACCCTGGACCCCGGCGCCGCCACCGACACCGGAACCCCCTCCCCGCCCGCCGCCGCCCGCCGAGCCGGACGCCGCCGGCTCGCGGGCTTCGCCCTCGCCACCCTGCTCGTCGGCGCGGGCGCGACCGTGCTCGCCGAACCCGGCTGGCTCTTCGCTCTCGGCGTCATCTGCCTGTTCGCCTGCGCGGTGGCGACCTTCGCCCTCGTGACGGCGGAGCCGGACCAGCGGGCCTGACGGCCGTACCGGCCGTCAGGCGACGGGGGATCGAGGCCACCGCGTGGCGATCTCGCGCGCCGGCGGGCGAGCCGTACCGGTCATTCCGCGACGATCTCGCGCACGACCCGCACGAACTCGCCCACCAGCGGGTTCACCGTGCCGGGCGGCCACGCCAGCGCGATCCGGAGCGGCTCCACGTCGGTGATGGGCAGCCACGTCAGCTCGGGATGCGCGTAGTACTCCGCCATCGAGCGGGCGCCGATGCACACCGCCGCTCCTGCGGCCACGTGCTCGAGCATCTCGTCGACGTTGTCGTTCTTGGGCCCCCAGACCGGCGCGGACCCGTCCGGCCGGGGGTTCACCGCCCACCAGTCGACCCACGCGGCCGGCGCCACCTCGGTCCACCCGATCGGCTCGTCACGCAGGTCGGCCATGTCCACGGACTCCCGCCCCGCCAGCCGGTGGTCCGCGGCCACCGCCACCCACCTGCGCTCCCTGGCGACCACCTCGCTGCGCAGCCCGGACAGGTCGGCCGGCAGCCACACGAAGGCGACGTCCACCTGCCCGTCCCGCAGCGCCCGCGTCTCACCCGCCCACTCGAACCGCTTCGGCTCGACGGCGGCCTCCGGGCGGCGGACGGCGAACGCGGCCCGCGCCCGCCGGGCGAGTGGGCCGCCGCCCGCGACGACGAACCCGACCCGCAGCACGTTCCGCGTGGCCGCGGCGGTGGTCCGTACGAGCCTCGTCGTCTCCTGCCACTCGGCGATGTGGCGGCGTGCCGCGGTCAGCAACTGCTCGCCGGCGGGGGTGAGCCGGACCTCGGGCCGGGTGAACAGGTCGGCGCCGAGCCGCTCCTCCAGCTGCCGGATCTGCCGGGACAGCGACGGCTGCGCCACGAACAGCTCCTTCGCGGCCTGCGTGAAGCTCAGCCGCTCGGCGACCGTGACGAAGTAGCGCAGCACCCGCGTGTCCACGTCCATGCCTGAAATGTATGGGCACAGGTATTGGCCCGTGGAGTCCCCCGGCTGGTTGCCTGTCGGCATGACCACGCGCAAGCCAGACCTCCGCACGCCGTCGAGAAGGGCCCTGCTCACCGCGGGCGCCACCGCGGCGGCGGCCACAGCCCTCACCCCCGGCGCCGCCGCCCGCACGCTCCAGCAGCCACGTGACCGGTTCGCCGGCAAGGTCGTCCTGATCACGGGCGCCACGTCCGGTATCGGAGAGGCCACCGCCCGCGCGTTCGCGGCCGAGGGGGCGGCGGTGTTCTTCTGCGGCCGGCGCGAGGCGCTCGGCGACAAGGTCGCCGCGAGCATCCGTGCCGCGGGCGGCAGGGCCACCTTCCGGCGGGCCGACGTCCGCGAGGAGGGCCAGGTGCGCGACTTCGTCGAAGCCTGCGTACGCCGCCACGGCCGGATCGACATCGCCGTCAACAACGCCGGGATCGAAAGCCCCCGCGCGGTCCGCGTGCACGAGCAGACCCTCGCCGACATGGAGGCCGTGTGGCGCACCAACGCCGCGGGCGTCTTCCTCGCCATGAAGTACGAGGTCCCGAGGATGCTGGAGCGGGGCCGCGGCGCCATCGTGAACACCGCGTCGGTCTCCGCCGAGGTCGGGTGGGCCACGATCGCGCCGTACAACGCCAGCAAGCACGCCGTCGCGTCGCTGACGAAGGTGGCGGCCCTGGAGTACGCGGCCGACGGCATCCGGGTGAACGCGCTGGCGCCGGGCGCCGTGGACACGCCCATGTTGCGGCGTGCGGCCGAGGCGTTCGGGGTGACGTACGAGCAGATCGCCCAGGACTACCCCGTCAAGCGGATCGTCGCGGCCGAGGAGATCGCCAGGGTCGTCATGTTCCTCGCCTCGGACGACTCGAGCGCCGTCGTCGGTCACGACCTCGACGCCGCCGGCGGCTACCTCGCCGGCTAGGCCGAACCCCTGCCGCGCTGGTGACGCCGCGCCCGGCGCCGGCTTCCTTGCCGCGCCGGAGGGGTGAGAGCTAGCTTAACCATCTAAGACGGTTAAGAGGGACGGGGGCACCATGGGCGGCGCCGTGACGACGACGGGCGTGGCTTTCGTGAACGGAATCCGCGTGCACTACACCCGAGCGGGTTCCGGCCCGCTGATCCTGTTGCTCCACGGGTGGCCGCAGACGAGCCACTGCTGGCGGGCGGTGCTCGGGCCGCTGGCCGCCGATCACACGGTCGTCGCGCCCGACCTGCGCGGATACGGGCTCAGCGACAAACCGGCCACCGGCTACGACAAGCGCCAGATGGCCGCCGACATGGCCGCGCTCGTCCAGGAGCTCGGCTTCGAGCGGGCCGTCGTCGTGGGGCACGACCGTGGTGCCCGCGTCGCGCATCGCTGGGCGCTCGACCACCCCGGGCAGGTGGAGCGGCTGGTCGTGCTGGACGTGGTCCCGACGCGGGAGATGTTCCGGCGGCTGGACGCCTCGGTGGCCTCCGGTTACTGGCACTGGCTGTTCCACATGCAGCCGGACCTGCCGGAACGCCTCGTGGCCAACGACGTACGCGGATATCTGGAGTACTTCTTCGAACGCTGGACGTACAACCGTCACGGCCTGGACCCCGATGCCGTGGACGCCTACGTCCGCGCGTTCTCCCGGCCGGGCGCCCTGCGGGCCGGCTTCGACGACTACCGCGCCCAGGAGCAGGACCTCGTGGACGACGACGCCGACGCGGCCATGGGGCGCAGGCTCGCCATGCCCGTGCTGGCCCTGTGGGGCTCCGCCGGGTTGCCCGCCCGCCTTCCGACGCTGGAGATCTGGCGCGAGTACGCCGACGACGTGACGGGTGGCCAGATCCCCGCCTGCGGTCACTTCATCCCCGAGGAGCGACCGGACATCCTCCTCGACCACCTTCGCGGATTCCTCACCCGGGGGAGTCACCCGTGAGCGCAGGACGCTCGCCCGTCCCGGCGTGCGTCCCCAGACCGGGAGGAAGAGGATGCGCCTTCGTGAAAGGCCTCGTGGTCCCACGCGTGGGCGATCAGGATCGTGTCCCGGAGAGGACACGGTGCGCCTCCGTCGATCTGGTGGACAGGAGGCACAGGTGACCGCGGACGACGAGTGGCTCTGGCACGGCGGCAGCGTGTGCCTCGACTTCGTCAACACCCTGCGCGACCGCTGGAAGGAACCTCGTGAGACGCTCCGGGAGCCCGGAGACGTGCTGCGCTGGCTGTACACCGCGGGAGTGGCCGGCGAACCGGCCCTGCCCCACGCGGAGCCCGAGGGCGTGCTCGTACTCGCCCGGCGACTGCGCGAGGCCATCGACCGGGCGGTCATGGCGGCCGCGAGCGGCGAGCTTCCCCACGCGGGAGACCTGTCCCTGATCAACGAAGCGGCCATGGCGGCCCTCCGTCCGGCACCCCAGGTCGCCATCGTGGACGGGCGCCTGGCGCCGGGGGAGTCGCGCGACAGGGCCGAGGGCGCCGCGGCAGGGCTGGGCCTGGTCGCGCATGACGCGGTGGACCTGCTGGTGTCGGACGAGGTCCGCCGGGTCCGCCTCTGCGGCGCGGACCGCTGCGCCCTGCGCTTCGTCGACCGTTCACCCGCGCACAACCGGCGCTGGTGCGCGATGGCGCGCTGCGGCAACCGGACCAAGGTGCGCGCCCACCAGCGCCGGCAGCGCGAACAGCCTCCCCCGGGCCCTCGCGGAAGAGCGTGACGGCGTAGAACTCCGGCTGCCCGAACCGGGGGCGGAACTCCGTCGGTGTCAACGCCCGACGGCCACGGTGAGCCCTTCGACCGGGCAGGCGGGCGCCGCCGTTCCCGCGCGCTCACGCCGTCCGGAGATCGGACGATCACATGCGCATATCAGGTGTGCCGTCACCCTTGCCCCCGCCCCGCCGGGCCCCGAAGGTCTAAACATCGGGGAAGGAGAGAGGAATGCGGGGGCCGCTGGTCGTCAAGCGGGCGCTCGGCGAGCCGCTGCTCCTCCTGGCCGCGCTCTGCTCGATCCTGCTGACGACGACCACGCTGGTGGCGCTGACGATGTACGCCTCCTCCATCGCCGGCGCGGGTGTGCGCAGGGCGATGGAGACGGCCTCGTACCGCCAGACGACCACCACGATCACCGCCCAGGTCAACGCCGGGACCTTCCCGGAGTACGACCGGATGGTGCGCGACGAGCTCGCCGCGGCCCACGGGGCCCCACCGGCTGCCCCACCGGCTGCCTCACCGGCCGTCACCACCAGCCTGCGCTCCGACTCGTACGTCATGCCGGGCCAGGACGGCGAGGAGCGGCCCGAGCTGCTGCGGTTCGGCAGCCACGACGGGCTCGACCGGCACGCCCGGCTGGCCGCGGGCAGGTGGCCGCGGGCCGGCGGGCCGGCCGTCGAGGCGGCGATCTCGGAGCCGGCCGCCGCCGCCACCGGGTTCGAGATCGGCGAGGAGCTCGTCACGAAGGCGCGGCTCGACGGGCGCCCGGTCGAGGTCCACGTCGTCGGCGTCTTCCGGCTCGACGACCCCGTGGGCGAGCGGTGGGCCGGTGAGGAGCTGCTGAGCAGGGGAGTGGAGCGTGGCGAGTACACCACGTACGGGCCCCTGATGGTGACGCAGGAGACGTTCGTCGCGCGCTTCGCCACCGGCGTGCGGGCCGTGTGGGCGGCCGAGCCGGAGCTCGGCGCGCTGACGCCCGAACGGCTGCGCCCGCTGGCCGAGGCCGTCGGCCGGGTGGGCGAGCGGCTGGCGGCGGCCGGATGCGTGAACTGCCTGACCGCCGGCGACCTGCCCGAACTCCTCACCCAGCTCGACACCGCGTCCCTGGTGGCCCGCTCCACGGTGCTGATCCCGGTGTTGCAGCTGCTGGTGCTGGCCGCGTACGCGCTGATGCTCACCGCGCGGCTGCTCGCCGACCACCGGCGCATGGAGATGGCGCTGCTGCGCTCGCGCGGCGCGGGCACGACGCGGCTGGCGAGCCTGGCCGGGGGCGAGGCGCTGCTGGTGGCGGTGCCGTGCGCGATCGTGGCGCCGTTCCTCGGGCCGCCGCTGCTCGCGCTGATCGGCCTGCTGCCCTGGATCAGCGCCTCGGGAGTGCGGCTGGCGCCGCGGGTTGACGCGGGCACGTTCCTCGTGTCGTCCGGGGTGGCGCTGGCCGCGGCCGCGCTGCTGGCGCTGCCGGCCGTGGCGGGCGCGCGGCGCACGTACGTGGAGGAGCAGTCGGCGCGCGGGCGCGGCGGCCGGCGCGGGCTGGTCCAGGGGGCGGGCGCGGACCTGGCGCTGCTGGTCGTGGCCGGGCTGGCGATCTGGCAGCTCCAGCGTTACGGCGCGCCGGTCACCGCGACGGCGGCGGGCGGGCTCGGCATCGACCCGCTGATCGTCTCCGGCCCGGCCCTGGCCCTGCTCGCGGGCGGCCTGCTGGGGCTGCGGCTGGTGCCGCGCGTGTCGCGGCTGGCCGAGCGGCTGACCTCGCGCCGGCCTGACCTCGCGCCCGCTCTGGGGGCCTGGCAGGTCAGCAGGCGGCCGCTCACGTACGCCGGCCCCGCGCTGCTGCTGACCCTGGCGATCGCCATCGGCGTCGTCTCCATGGCCACCACCGCCACCTGGCAGGCCTCGCAGCGCGACCAGGCCGACCACCGGGCGGCGGCCGACCTGCGCCTGTCGGGCCCGTCCGAGGGGCCCGAGCTGGGGACGCTCGGCCGCGGCACGGCGTTCACGGCGCTGCCCGGCGTCACCGCCGCCTCCCCCGCCTTCCGGGCGCCGACCGGGGTGGGCGGCGAGAGCGCGCTGCTCGTCGCCCTGGACGCGGGCAGGCTCGGCGAGCTGTTCCGCCTGCGCCCCGACCTGTCGGCGCGGACGGTGCCGCAGCTGTCCGCGGCGCTCGCCGGAGACCGGGCGGCCCGGCTGCAGCTGCCCGGACGGCCGCGCGCCCTCACCGTGCGGGTCGAGTCACGCGCCGCCGTGCCGGCCAGGCTGGTGCTGTCCGACGCGCTGGGCGTGTGGTTCGACCTGCCGCTCGGCGAGCTGCGGGAGGGCGGCAACCGGGTCGAGGCCGACCTGGCCCCGCTCGCCGGACGCGCCGGCACGATCACCTATCCGCTGTCCGTACGCGGTCTCGTGGCGGGCGAGCAGGCCGCCCTGAGGCTGACCGGGCTGAGCGCGGACGGCCGGGACGTGCCGGTGGCCGGGGCCGTCGCCCGCCCGCGGGGCGTGATCACCTTCGGCCCGCCGCGTGAGCCGGGCCCGCTGCCCGTGGTGCTCACGTCCGGCCTGGCCGCCACCCTGGAGCTGGACGTCGGGCAGGTCGGGACGGTTCGCCTCGCCGGCCGGGTCGTGCGGGTCGAGGTGGCCGGCATCGTGACGGGCATGCCCACGAGCGCCCCGGACCAGCAGGCCGTGCTCGCCGACTGGGAGACGCTGCAGGCGTACGAGCTGGCCGCGGCTCAGCCGCCCAGGCCCGCCACCGAATGGTGGCTCGCCGCCCCCGACACCGCTCCCGCGCGGGAGATCCTCCGCCGCAACCCCCAGTGGGACGTGACCGCGGTCGACCGCCGGGAGCTGGCGGCGGAACTGCGCGACGATCCGCTGGCCGGCGCCCTGCAGGGCGCGCTGACCCTGGCGTTCGCCGCCGCGCTGGGGTTCGCGGTGCTCGGGTTCCTGGTGAACGCCGTGGTCGCGGCGCGGGAGCGGCGGGCCGAGTTCGCCGTGCTGCGCGCGCTGGGCACCGGCCCCCGCCAGGTGCTCGGGATGCTGGCCACGGAGCAGGCGTTCGTCATCGGGCTGTCGCTCGCCGCCGGCACCGCGCTCGCCGTGGTCGTCGGGAACCTGGTGGTCCCGCGCGTCGTCATGACCGGGCAGGCGTCGGCGGTCACGCCCGGCGTGCTGTTCCACATCCCGTGGGCGGCCGTCGTGGCGATGCTGGCCCTGGTGACGGCGGTGCTGGTCACGATCGTCGCCGGGCTGGCCCGGCGCATGTGGCGGGGGCAGACCTTGGAGGAGCGGTGAGGATCCCCCTGGGCGTCCGGGCGCACGCGGGCACGTCGGCGCTGCTCGTCGTGCTGACGGCGGTCGCCTGCCTGCTCGTCGCCGGGCTGCCGAGGACGATGCAGGCGTCGTTCGACGAGGCGCTGCGCCGCTCGCTGGCCGCGACCGTCGCGGTGCGGACCGACCTGACCGTCACCGCGGCTCCGGCCCTGCCCGCCGGGGAGCTGCACTCACGCGCGGAGTTCGAGGGCGCCGGCCTCCACTGGCGCCGGCTCCTCCCGGCGGAGCTGCGGCCCCTGGTCGGGCGCGGCGGCCACATCAGCGCCAAGACCTTCCGCACGCCCGTCAACGAGACGGGCGACACCCGAACCTTCGTCAACCTCGGCTGGCTGTCCGACGCCGATCGGCGGGTGGACTGGGTGCGCGGCCGCCCGCCCGGCAAGCCGTCCACCACGCGGTACCGGGGTGCGACGATCCCGGTCATCGAGGTGGGCGTCGTGGAGGAGGCCGTGGAGCGGATGGGGTTGCGCGTCGGCCAGACCAGGATGCTCGGCGAGAGCGCGCACACCGCCGCGAAGATCGTCGGCGTCTTCAGGGCCAAGGACCCGGCCGACCGATCCTGGAGCCACGACGCCGACGTCCTGCACGTCACCAGGGTCGTGCCGGCGGACGGGCCGGAGGAGTTCCACACCACGACCCTGATGTCGGACGACGGGCTCAGCGCGCTCACCAACAAAGCCCGTACGCTGGCCTACCGCTGGGTCCTTCCCCTCGACGGGCGGGCCGCGAGCGCCGCCGGCGTGCCGGGCGTCGAAGCCGCGGTCGCCGCGTTCCGGCGGCAGGTGGACGTCCAGGGGACCGGCAGCATCAGCTACCGCCTGGTCACCGGCCTGCCCCCTCTGCTCGCCGGCTTCCTGGCCACGCTGTCCGCCGCCCGGACCGTCATGTACCTGGTGCTCGGAGGCCTGTTCGCGGTCGCGCTCGGCGTGATCGCGCTGGGCGTGCGGCTGCTGACCGACCGGATGGAGCGCACGATGGCCCTGGCGCGGGCGCGCGGCGCCGCGCTGCGGCAGGTGGCGGCGGCCGGGGCCGCGCTGACCGCGCTCACCGTGGGGCCCGCGGCCCTGGCCGGGTACGCCCTGTCGTTCCTCCTGCCGGGGCCCGTGCCGCCGATCGTGCACCTCGGACCGGCGGTCGTGGTCGTCGCCGCCGTGACCTTCGCCGCGGCACGCCTGGTGCTCGCGCATCGCACGCCGCTGGGGGAGCGCCGTGCCGACCTGGTCACCGCCCGGCCGTCCGCGCGGCGGGTGACGGTGGAGGCGCTGGTCGTCGTGCTCGCGCTGGCGGGGGCGTACCTGCTGCGGGCGCGAGGACCGTCCGGCACGCAGCAGGATCCGTTCCTGCTGGTGATCCCGGTGGCGCTGGCGCTCGCGGCCGCGCTGATCACCTTGCGGTGTTACCCGTACCCGCTGCGGCTGCTCGTCCGGCTGACCGCGCGGGGGCGGGCGGCCGTGCCGTTCCTGGCGCTGGCCGGGGCGGCCAGAGGGCGATCCACGGGCGCGCTGACGGTGCTGGTCCTGCTGCCCGCGCTGAGCCTGTCGGTGTACGCCGCGGTGGTCCACGACGGGATCACCACCACGCAGCGGCTCGCGTCCTGGCAGAAGGTGGGCGCGCCGATCAAGCTGACGTCCGTCGCGGACATCCCGCCCGGCGCCATCGAGCGCGTACGCCGGGCCCCCGGGGTCGAGGAGGTGGCGCTCGCGCTGACGGGCCGGGTGCAGATCGGGGCCACGGGGGAGCGGCCGTACGCCGTCGCCGTGGACCTCGCGCGGTGGCGGCGGGTCAACGAGGACGCGCCCATCAGCCTGCCCGCGCTGTCCGGGGACAGGTCCGCGCTGCTCTCGCCCGCCCTGGGCGACCGGGACGCCTTCGACATCATGTGGCTGTCGCCGGTACGGTTGACCGCTCAGGGCCTGATCGACGCGGTGCCGGGTTTCTACTCCAGCGGGCAGTTCCTCCTCGTGCCGCGGGAGGTGCTGCCCTGGCCCGCGGCCAACACCCTGCTGATCAGGGGCGACGCCTCGCCCGCCGACCTGGCGCGGCTGGTCCCGTCGGCCACCGTGGAGACGCAGGAGGCGGCGCTGGCGGCCATCCAGGCCGACCCGCTCACCGGCACGGTCCGCACGACGATGGTCGTGGTGACGGTGGCGCTGGGGGCGTACGCGCTGGTCGCGATCGTCCTGTCGCTGGTCGCGGGGGCGGCAGGGCGGGCCAGGACGGTGTCGCTCCTGCGCACGCTCGGGCTGTCCGGCAGGCAGGCCAGGCGGCTGGTCCTGCTGGAGCTGCTGCCCGTCGTCCTCGTCACCGCGCCGGTCGGCCTGGCTCTGGGGCTGGTCCTGCCGGCCGCGCTCGGACCGGGCGTGGACGTGTCCGCGTTCGCGGGTGGCCTGCCCGTCGCCGGCCACACGCCGGGCCTGCTCACGCCCGTGGCGCTGGTGGCCGGGATGGGCCTGTGCGCCGTGCTCGGGGCGTACGCGCACATCGCCATGGGCCGGCGCCGGAACCTCGACGCCCTCCGCGTGGGCGACCCCTGACCACCAGAACACCCGGCCCGGGTCAGGTCGGCGCGGGGAGCGGCCGGGCCTTCGCCCGCGCGATGCGCGCCTTGACGTCGCGGAAGTGCAGCCGCATCGCCTCTCGGGCGGCCTCGGTGTCACGGGCGCGCAGCGCCGCCACGATCCGGCGGTGGTTGACGACGATCTCCGCGGTCCGCTCCTCCGGCGGGCCGAGCGTCGGCTCGACCTCGTGGTAGACGTCCCAGAACAGGCCGATCAGCTGCAGCACCAGCTCGTTGCCGCACGATTCGTACAGCAGCGCGTGGAACGCCCGATCGGCTCCAGGGTCCCGGTCCATGCCGTTGACCAGGGCGTCCAGCGCGGCGAGGCGGGTGACGCTGGTGCTCCGGGCCACCTGGCCGATCAGCCCGGTCTCGAGCAGCTCCCGAACCTCGACCAGATCGTGCAGCGCGCGGATCCCGCCGCCCTGGCCCGAACGCACCTGGAAGGCGAGCGACGGGGTCAGCACGTCGAGCGACGCGTGCCCGACGAACGTCCCATGTCCGTGCCGGATCTCGACGATGCCCAGCGCCCGCAGGGCCCGCACGGCCTCACGGACGCTGTTGCGGCTCGCCCCGAGCAGGTCCATCAGCTGCACTTCGGTGGGCATCGGCGCCCCGGGGGCCAGCCCGCGCTCGTGGATCAGGGCGATGATGCGCTCCTGAAGCGACGCGCCGTCACGCGTAGGCATGCTGCCTCCAGGCTCGTCGAAGACCTCGTGTCGAACATCCCACCTCTCGGTCTGCGAAAGCCAGGCGGTGGAGGAGATTTTACGCCGACTACACGGACGGGCCACCGGACGCACGCCGCTCGTTCAACCCGCTGGACGTCCTACGTCCCGGAGGCATGGTCGGGCGCGGCGGTGGCGCCCGCGGGTCTCCGCGGGCGCCGTCGCCGGGCGGCTCGCGCCCCTCAGCCGACGTGGTCGAACGGCAGCCGCAGCCCGAGCCGGCCGCCGATCGGGAGGTTCCGCTCCCGGACCAGGTCCAGCTCGGCGCCGGTGAGAGCGCGCCGGTAGACGCG
The DNA here is from genome assembly GCF_055586745.1 of Nonomuraea sp. NPDC049378. Lineage (NCBI taxonomy): Bacteria > Bacillati > Actinomycetota > Actinomycetes > Streptosporangiales > Streptosporangiaceae > Nonomuraea > Nonomuraea sp. NPDC049378. The sequence goes on along the minus strand of NZ_JBVJHP010000006.1, from coordinate 337,565 downwards.
TACCTCGTCCAGCGTCCCGCGGAACCGGTCCGCGCCGTCCAGCCGCTGCCCGACGTGGATCCCGTCGAGCCCGAACTCCTTGCCGAGCGTCAGCGAACCGGCCGGCACCGGCGCCGACGAGACCTGCACGCCGTCCACCAGGAGCCTGAGCTCGCCGCGTACCCGCTGGAGCGCCACGAAGTGCCACTGCCCGTCGTTGTACGCGCTCGGCGACTGCACGGTCACGTCGAACCGGTCGACGGCGAGGACCGCCCGGATGCGGTTGCTCGCCGGCTCCGCCCGCAGCCACAGCCCAGGCGGGTTGGTGCCCCGGTCCACGCGGTGGAACCAGAGGATCGCGTGCGAGCCGGCCGTCTCCGAGTACCGGATCCAGGAGGCCAGCGTGAAGTCCTTCGCGCCGAGGTCGATGGACGCGTCGAACGCCACCTCCGCCCGGTCGTCCACCCGGTCCAGGGCCAGCCCGCCGCCGAACCGCCCGTCGGCGGTCTGCGCGCCGCCGCGGACGTACGCCGTGTTGCCGTGCGGCGACCTGTCCGGCGTCGTCGGGCCGGGCGCGGGCGGCCCCGGGATCCCGGGCGGGGTGCCGTTCGGCGTCTCCAGGAACGCCTCGTTGAACCGGGCGAACCGGATCTGCTCGTACGGTGACACGTCGCCGGCCTCGTACATCAGGGCCGCCTCGGCGCCGTCCAGCCGCACCATGTCCGAGTACGCCGACGGCCCCCAGTGGAAGACCTTGCCCTCGTTCCAGCTCTCGAAGCGGCGCCCCTCGTCGTGGGACGACCGGATCCCCATCGCCTCCCGGGCGCCCGGGTGCATCGGCGAGGAGAAGAGGATGTGCTTCTCGCCGAACCGCAGCAGCGACGCCTGGACGTCGGTCGTCGCCAGGGCCGGCATGGTGCGGAACGGCGCGTCCCACGTCTCGCCGCTGTCGCTGCTGGTCGCGTACGCCCGGCTGCCCTCGTTGGTGCCGCGCTCGCGGGCCGAGGCGTAGATCCGCCCGTCGTCGAGCTCGACGACGGTGACCTCCTGGGCGATCATCGTGCCGTCGTCGGAGGACGTCTCGGCTCCGATGTTCCAGGTCACCCCGCTGTCGTCGCTGTAGAGCAGGTGCGTGCCGTAGGCGTGCGCGCCCACCCGGTCCCAGCTCTCGTAACTCGCCCCGACGACCAGCCGGCCGGCGTGCGGGCCGTGCCTGAGCTGGATGCCGTGCATGGGGCCCGTGGCGTACCAGTGGTTCCACTCCGGACGCTTGCCCTCGGTCATCTCCCTTGCGGCCGACCAGGTCGCCCCGTGGTCGTCGCTGACCTGCACCCAGGGATCGCGGTCACAGCCGTCCGGGCACGGCTCGGCGCCGTTGTGGGTGCTCACCAGCACGACCCGCCCCGTACGCTCGTCGACGATCGGCACCGGGTTGCCGTGGGTCGTGCCGTTCCCCTCCGAGACCACCTGCAGCGGCCCCCAGGTCCGCCCGCCGTCGGCGGAACGGCGCAGCACGAGGTCGATGTCCTCGTCGTCGCCGCAGTCCTTCACCCGCCCCTCGGCGAAGGCCAGCAGCGTGCCGTCCGCGGCCCGCACCACGGCGGGGATCCGGAAGCAGGCGTATCCGAAGTCGCCCCGCTCGTAGAGCACCTGCTCGTCCACGAACGGTGCGGTGCCGCCGGTCGCGGAGTCCTCTGCCGGCGCAGCCGCCGCGGGCGCGCCGAACACGCCGACGAGTAAGCCCGCGAGCACCAGCACGGCGCTCGCCCGGCGGCGCGGCGAGCGCCGGGCACGGCTTTGCGGGGGGTGACCATCGTGCATGTCTTCGCCCTTCCTGGCATGAGAGTGTGAGGGGACGTCCTACGTCCAACGGAGGATGTCAAAAAATCGGTGAACAGGGAATGGTCGCCAGTGAACGGATACGGCGCGGACCGGCAACGGCGTGCCCGGATGCCGTGGCTGTCGCAGGGTCGCTGACCTGGCGTTCCAGACCGTGCCGGGCCGGGGAAGGCGGCCACGGTGGCGCCGGCCGACAGTGGATGCTCTGCGGCGGGAGGTCGGACGTCCCCGTCCGGGCGTCAGGAACGCCTGAGAAGTTCCGGCGAGCGACCGTTACGCCTGGCGGGCCCGCCGCACCGCCGGCGCCCCGGCCCGGTGTTCACACGAGCCGGCGGGCGAGAGGCAGCCGGGTGCGGGTGATCAGGGCCGCCACGGTCGCCAGCGCGGGCAGTCCCACCACCACGGCGATCACGAAGGGCCACGGTACGGCGATCGTCGCGGGATCTCCGGCGCCGTGCGTCGTCATCGGCCGGGTCAGCGCCACGCCGGTCACCGTCCCCGCGACCAGCCCCACCAGCGCGCCGAGCCCGGAGATGTAGAGCGCCTGACCGGCCACGACCATCCGCAACGTCCCTGACCGCGCGCCGACGGCCAGCAACGTCGCGCGGTCGGGCCGCATGTCGGCGGCCGCCAGGCGGGTGGCGGCAAGCGTGCCGCCGACGACGAGGACGAGAGCTCCGGCCAGCCAGCCCCACAAGCCCGGCTCGGGCACGTTGCGGTAGCCCTGTTCGGAGGCGACCGTCACGCGAGGGGTCACCCTGGCCAGGTCGCGCGCCAGCGTCGAGCCGGCCGGCGGCTGGTGCATGGCATACAGCTGACGCTCCGCCGTCGCGAACCCGGCCCGCTCGACCAGCGCGCGTGGCAGCAGGGCTCCGCCCTGGTGCTCGTCGGCGGGTGTGGCCGCCACCGCCGGCACCTCGAGCCTGCGTGCGGGGCCGGACGTCGAGCTCGCCCGCAGCGCCAGCTTGCCGTCGCGCACCGCGGCCGGGTTGAACACCACGGCCTTGCCGCTCACCAGCGCGGCGGCCGCCCGCGGATCGTGGCGTCCCTGCAGCAGCCTCAGCAGAGCCTGGTCCCCGATGGCCGCCGTACGGCGCGTCCTGGTGCCGTTCCAACGCACCTTGTACCGCAACGCGTAGCGGTGACCCTGGGCGTCCTCGGCGTGGTAGCCGGCGGCCAGCGGCACGCCCGGCAACCTGCGGACCGCCTCGGCGCGCAGCCTGTCCCAGGTCGCGTCGCCCATGGGCCCGCCCCAGATCGCCAGCGTGCCGGTCGGACGCGCGGAGGTGTAGGCGTCGCGCTGGTCCATGAACTCGCTGTGGGCGCCGATGCCCATCGCCACCACCGTGGCCGTGACCGCCATGACGGCCGCCACGGCGCTCGCCGTACGGGATCGGTGGCGAACCGCGTCGCGGACGGCCATCCGCAGCGGCAGCCGCAACCGTGTGGCCACCCGTCCCGTGCAGCGGACCAGCCACGGCGTCAGCACCACCAGCCCGATCATGACCAGCAGCGCGGAGGCCCACACCCACACCAGGCCCGGCTGGCGCCGCGCCACCACGGTCGCTCCGAGACCGGCCAGCACCAGCACGGCTCCCGCCAGGGGCCACCCCGGCCGGTCGGCCACCCCGGACGCGCGTCCGGACAGCACGGTCACCGTGTCCTGCCGGGCCGCCTGCACGGCGGGCACCAGCGCCGCCGCGATCCCGGTGATCAACCCCAGGGTGGCGACGCCCAGCACCGGCGCCCACGGCACCTCCGTCGGGCCGACCTGGCCTCCCCATCGCGCGGCGACCTGGGCGCCCAGCACCCCGGCCCCGACGCCCAGCAGCGTCGCCACGACGGTGGCCGCGCCCCCGAGGACCAGCCCGTCGGCCAGCACGATCGTCCGCAGGTGCCGGGCCGAACCACCCTGCGCCGTGATCTCGGCCAGTTCGCGTCGCCGTCGTCTGAGCCCGACCGCGAAGGCGGGCCCGGCCAGCAGCGCCGTCTCCAGCACCAGCATGATCACCATGGCGCCGAGCCCGACCGTGTGCTGGACGTCCAAGGAGGAGAACCTGACGAGGGAGCGCGGAGAGTCAGGAAGCGCGGCGCGGGAGGTGACGTACAGGCCGGCCGCGTTCAGCGCGGGCACGTCGGCCCAGGTCACGGGCTCGGCGGTGTCGGCGAGCCAGCCCGGCCCGTACCTGGAGAAGGAGAAGCCGTCATCCATGGGCTCCAGCGGCAGATCCGGGCCCACCACCTCGCGGAGCGAGGGCCGGTGCGGATGCTCGACCACGCCCGCCACCGTGAGCGGCGCCGCGCCGGACGGCCGCAGGAGGTCGCCGGGGCGCAGGCCGAGCGCGGGAGTCACGGCGACCTCGCGGGCGGCGGGGAACCTGCCCTCGGTCAAGGCCAGCATCCCCCTGGTGAGGGGGTCGCGCAGGTCGGTCTCCACCGCGTCGACCCGTTCGGCGCCCAGCCGGAGCACGCCGGTGCTGAAGGGGACCAACCGGGTGCCAGGTCCCAGCAGGGCCGCCACCTCGGCGCTGCCGAGCTCCGGAGCGGCCGTTCCGTCGTCGCCGGCGGGGCTCCAGCCCGCTCCGTTCGGCTGCTGCCGGAGCACCGTGCCCTCGGGCGTCCGGACGAGGCGGGCGTCGGCCGTGCCGAGCTCGGCCACCACCCCCTCCCGCGCGGTGACGTACATGGTCTCGGTGAGGGTGAAGACTCCCGTGATCACCAGGACGGGCAGGCCGATCATCACCATGATGAGCGCGCTTCGTCCTCGGGAGCGCCACGCGGTCCTGCGGGCGATGCGCAGCGCGGCGACGAGCGCGCTCATCGGGCGCTCACCAGCGAGCCGTCCGTGGAATCCGTGATCTCCCCGTCGCGCAGGAACACCACCCGGTCGGCCCAGGCGGCGTAGCGCGGCTCGTGGGTGACGAGCAGGACCGCGGCGCCCGCGTCACAGCGGGCGCGTAATGTCCGCAGGATCTCGTCGCCGGTGCGCGTGTCGAGCGCGCCGGTCGGCTCGTCGGCCAGCAGCAGGCGCCGCTCGCCGACGAGAGCGCGGGCGATGGCGACCCGCTGGCGCTGGCCACCGGACAGCTCGTCGGGAAAGCGGTCGGCCAGGTGCTCCGCGCCTATCTCCCTCAACACGCCCAAGGCCTGCTCGCGGGCGGGACGTTGCCGCACGCCGTCCAGCTCGCGCGGCAGCATCACGTTCTCCGCCGCCGTCAGCGACGCGATCAGGTTGTGGTCCTGGAAGACGTAGCCGACGCCGCGGCGCCGCAGCGCCGCCAGGTCGCGCACGGTGGCCAGGTCGTGCTCGCCAATGTGCACCGTTCCCGACGTGGGCCGGTCGAGCCCGCCCGCGACGTGGAGCAGGGTCGACTTGCCGGACCCCGACGGGCCCATGACCGCGATCAGCTCTCCCTCGCCGACTTCGAGGCTCACGCCCTTCAGCGCGTGTACGGCTGCCGCCCCTTCCCCATGGACCCTGGCCACCTCGGCCAGCCGCAGGAACGTCATCTTTCCTCCTCGAGAACGGCCTCGCAGTGGTCCAGCCACCGTTGCTCGGCCTCGGCCTGGAAGATCATGGAGTCGAGCACCAGCCGCTGCGCCGCGCCTGCCGTGGCCGCTCGCTTGGCCATGGTCAGCTGCTGGAGAGCCCGCATGGTCGCCGTCCGCTGCCGGTGGATGACCTCGACGACGTCCACGTTCCTGGCCGCGACGGCCATGGCCAGCTTGATGACCAGCTCGTCCCGCGGCCGGTCGGAGTGGACGACCGGGGTGCTGAACCATCGCGCGGTCTCCTCCCGGCCGGCCTCCGTGATCATGTAGACGACCCGGCCCTGCTCGTCCGACTCGCCCGGCCTGACCAGGCCGTCACGCTCCAAGCGGGACAGCGTCGTGTAGACCTGGCCGATGTTGAGCGGCCAGGTCGCCCCTGTCGACGCCTCGAACTCGATGCGCAGCTGGTAGCCATGCCGGGGCCCTGTGCTGAGGAGGGCGAGCAACCCGTGTCTGACCGGCATGCGTACTAAGTATGCATACGCAGTATGCACTCATCAAGAGGGCAGGCACGTTCTTCGGATCCAGCGATCGCGCGGGCAAGGCACGCAGAAGAGCTGACTCACGTGAACGGCGTCAGGTCGACAGCGTCCGCCGGCGCCCTGCAGCCCGCGTCGTCACCCCGCCGGGGGAGCAGCCGTCCGCGGCGTCATCGCACCCTTCCCCCGTCGCCGGGTTGGTTCATCGCGTTCCGCGGCCGTTGTCCGTTCAGAGCCGCACGGACTTCCGAGAACACCTCCTGGGTGACGTCCGCCAGCGACTCTTCCGAATAGAAGCCCGCGTGCGGGGTCACGATCACGTTCGGCAGGGCGAGGAGCTCCTCGTGCGCGCCCGGCGGCTCGGTCGCCAGGACGTCGAGGGCCGCGCCCGCCAGCCGGCCCGCCCGCAGCGCCGCCAGCAGGGCCGGCTGGTCGACCAGGGCGCCTCGTGCCGTGTTGACGAGGTAGGCCGTCGGTTTCATCGCCGCCAACCTCGCGGCGGAGATGACCTGCCGGGTGGCGGGCGTCAGCGGCGCGTGCAGGCTGAGCACGTCGGCCTCCGCCACCAGCCGCTCGAGCGGCACCAGTTCGGCGAACGCCGCGTGCGGGTCGCCCGGCTCGACCACGGGGTCGGTCGCCAGGACGCGGAACCCGAGCGCGGCGGCCCGGGCCGCGACGGCGCCGCCGGCACGGCCCAGCCCGAACAGGCCGAGAACCTGCCCACGCGTGCGGCGGAGCGTCCCGGCCTGGCGGTAGTCCCATCCGCCGTGCCGTACGTGATCGTGGTATCTGACGATGCCCCGGGTCGACGCCAGGATCAGCGCCAGGGTGTGGTCGGCCAGCTCCTCGACGCAGTAAGACGGCACCCGCGAGACGTGGATCCCGGCCGCCGTCGCGGCGGCCACGTCGATGTTGTCGACGCCCACGCCGTACTCGCAGATCAGCCGGCAGCGCTCCATCCTGTCCACCAGCGCGGCGGTCACCGGGACGGCGTCGGTGACGACCACGTCGGCCGAGTGGCACAGCTCGAAGGCGTCGGCCCGCCCGGAAGCGTCGATCAGCTCCGCCTGGGAGCCGACCAGCGCGGGATCCAGCCCGTGCGGTTCCGGGTGATCGAGCACCACCACCCGCTGCAACGTGCCCATGCATGTCCCCCTGTTCTGGCGACGTCTTGTCCGAGGATCTCGTACAGGACGTACGCGTCGGCGATCCCATGCATTCCGCCAGGTCGTAACGTGTTGACCGGCAGGGGGCACGTTAGGATCGCCGGGTGGGACAGGCGCCTTCACGATCACGGGGTTGTCGCACCGCCGTCTCCTCGCGGACAGCGGGGGCGGGCACTGTGGCGCGCGGCCGCGGGATCGCCACTCGGGTCAGAGGATTCTTCCTCGACGGGCGCTTCTGGCATCCGCGGTTCCCCCGGCTGCGCGCGCTGATTCCCCGGCGGGTGGTGCTGGCCTGGCCGGAGTTCCTTCTCGATGGCCGGTGGGTGACCGCTTCCGAGCTCTACGGCGATCTCGGCATGCTGCGGGCGGGAGGCCGATTCACCAACGCGGGTGGGGAGACGCTCTTCGACGCGATCGCGCGCACGGCCGTGGACTGGGACGGCAGCACCTGCTCCTCATGTGACCTTTCAGGTCACGTCCTGGCCGACCTGGGCTTCTTCGGCTCCCGTGACGACCTGTTCGACGAGCACGGTCAAACCCTGTGCCTGCCGGTGCGCATCCCCGCGGATCTCCTCATGAGCCGCCGGGCGGCTTGAGCGCGCGTGGCGGGCGGCCTCCTCCACCGGGCGTGCCGGTCAGCAGGTGTCGGCTCCGTCGAAGGTGCGCGGGCCCCGAGCGACCTGCGAGTAGATGGTGCGTCCCGGGTCGACGGTGTGGCAGGCGCCGTCGGTGCCGCGCGCCCACTTGATCTTCAGCCGTAGCCGGCGGTCGCAGTCGTTGCGCGCGTATCCCTTCTTGGTGAAGGTGCCCGTGGTCTGCCAGACGGCCACACACGAGGGGGCGTTGCCCGCCGGCGCGGCGGCGGTGGCCGGAGGTGCCGCGGCGAAGGCGCCGGTGAGGGTGAGGGCGGTGAGGGCGGCTGCGGTCATGTGTCGCACGAGGTGGTGCTCCTGTCTCGGTTCGCCGTAGCGGGTCCGTGCCGGCAGGGCAGGGGCGCGGCAGGCACAGAAGCGAAGATCTCAGATAGGCCGACGGCCCGGGCATGGCCGGGCGGCACAGTGTCTGACCTGCTGTTTTGGGGGTGTCGTCGGTAACGTTTCCGAGGCGTCGCAGAGAATGCGGGCGCACTCGGTCAAACGCTCTCGAACCCGAGCCGGCCCGCTTGAGAGCCGCCCGCCGGTCCGGTGCGGCGTAAGGAGGCGTATCTCGAAGAGGCTTCAGCCGGTCGTGGTGCCGTCGGTCGGTCGGGGCGCGGCGATCCGCTGGGCGGCGTGGACCACGGCGGCACGGCGGCGGGCGGCTTCGGCGCCGTCCTGGACGTCGCTGCCGGACAACATCCGGGCGATCTGCGGCGCCGCGGACCAGTAGCTCGACAGCGCGATGACCAGGAAGATCAGATGGGCGGGGTCGAGGGTGTCGTCGATCAGCCCGGCCCGTTGCGCCGCTGCCACGGCCTGGGCCTTGCCGGAGTAGAGCTCGGTGCGCACGACCTCGTCCGACACGCTGCCGGTGTCCGACAAACCCTCCCACAGCACCAGCCGGGCCAGGTCGGGATGAGCCCGCTGGTAGTCGAACGTGCGGCCGGCGAACTCGCCGACGTCCGCGGCGCGGGTGATGACCAGCGGCACGGCGGCGGCGATCCTGTCCAGCTCGCTGCGGATCACCGCTGAGAACAGCTTGGGCTTGTCGCCGAAGTAGTTGTAGACCCGTTCACGGTTGATCCGGGCGCGCTTCGCGATCCGGTCGACGGTCGTCCCGTCCGGTCCGTGCTCGGCGAACTCGGCCAGCGCCGCCTCGTAGATGCGGCGCTTCGTACCCTCGACATCCCAGGCCATGCGGCACATCCTAGTCCAACACCAACGTTGCAGTTGGAACCGGCCCGGGTTAGGGTCGTAGTAACAACACGATTGTTGGAATTGCCCATGGCGTCGCGGACAGCACGACCTGGGTGTCCAGCAGGCTTCACCGTGGTGTGGGCGTCGATCAAGCTCGGGGCGCGGCGCGTCAAGCGGCTCGCGGCCCACCTCGGCCGCCGGCAGTCCGCCTGGCACGAGGAGACCGTCCGCGTGCCACCGGGGCGACGCCCCACCAGCAGACCGTCCACCTCCATCACCCGGGAGCATGTCCATGACCGGCAAGACCGTACTGATCACCGGCGCGACCAGCGGCATCGGCGCCCACACCGCACGGTTGCTGCTCGACCGCGGCCACCGCGTGGCCGTCACCGGCCGCGACGAGAGCAGACTCAGGGCCTTCCTCGACGAGACCGGCCACCCCGACCGGCTGCTCGGCGTCATCGCCGACGCGGCCGACTGGCCGGCCACCCAGGCCGCCGTGACCCGCACCGTGGAGCATTTCGGCGCCCTGCACGCCGCGGTGGCCAACGCCGGATTCGTCTCCAGCGACTACCAGCACACCGCGGGCGCGACCCTCGGCGACGGCGACCCGGAGTTGTGGCCGCCCATGGTCCTCACCAACGTCCTCGGCCCCGCCCTGCTGGCCAGGGCCGCCCTGCCCCACCTCGAGGCCACCGGCGGGCGGCTGGTGCTCGTCGGCAGCGTCGCCGGGCTGAAGAACAGCCCCGCCAACCTCTACTCGGCCACCAAGTGGGCCGTCACCGGGCTGGCCGAGAACCTGCGGATGTACGCCACGACCCGTGGCATCGGCGTCACCCTCGTCAATCCCGGCATGATCGACACCCCCTTCTGGCCAGGCGACAGCGCACCCTCCTTCGCCATGCCTCCCCACCACGTCGCCGAGTCCATCTGCTTCGCCCTCGACCAGCCGGCGGGCGTCGACCTCAACACCCTGACCATCCGGCCGATCGGGCAGCCCGTATGACCCACGGCCGGGTGCGGGCGGGCCGGCGGTCACCGGCCGGCCCAGTGACCGGCCCAGTGACCGGCCCAGTGACCGGCCCAGTGACCGGCCCAGTGACCGGCCCAGTGACCGGCCCAGTGACCGGTCAGAAGCGGAAGGTCTCGGCGAACCGGTGGAGAAGCTCGGGATCGCCCTCCACCCGCACGCTGCCGTCGGCCAGTGCCTGGCCGGCGGTCCTGGTGCCGGTCATCAGGGCGTGGATTCCCTGATCGGACAGCCTCTCGATGACGAGGTCCGGGGCGGGATGCGGGCCGCTGCCGACGGTCAGTGCCCCGTCGGTGATCTGCAGGCGGAGGGTGAAGCCACCCATGCGGACCTCGTAGCCGATGGTCGTGTCCCGGGCTGTTTCCGGCCGGTAGGTGGTGCGAAAGGCCATGGCCACCGACTCGGCGGTGACGATCTCGCCGGGGCGGGGCCCGGTCATCGTCCTGGCGCCCCAGCGGCCGAGCGCGATCAGCGCCGGTTGGAGCTGGAGCCCGTAGTTGGTGAGCTCGTAGACGACCGCGCGCTCGGGGTGGGGGAGCGCGCGGCGGACGGCCAGACCCGCCTCTTCGAGCTGTTTGAGGCGGGCCGCCAAAATGTTGGTCGGGATGGCGGGCAGGCCCTTGCGCAGGTCGGTGTAGCGCTGGGGCCCCGACAGCAGGTTGCGGACGATCAGCAGGGTCCAGCGCTCGCCGACCATCTCGAGGGCACGGGCCAGGCCGCAGAACTGGCCGTATTCGCGAGCCGCCATACTGCAGATCGTACCGCTGGCTTGGATTGACCAAGCATGATTGTAAAAGACAAGCTTGCTGCATTCGGCGATGGCCGCTCGGGCGTCGACGGCTCGGTGCGCGGTCGGGTGGAGTCAGGCCGGCTTGGTGATGGCGGCCGTCAGGTGGGTCAGGCCGTACTCGAAGGCGCGGTCCACGTCGCCGCCGAGATTGAAGGCGGCGGCCAGTTCCATGCTGATGAAGCCGTGCGCCCAGGCGGTGATCGTGCGGGCCGCCTCGAGGGCCTGGCCGGGGCCGGTCAGGTCGGCGGCGATCTGCAGGAGGGGGGTCGCCGTGCGGCTCAGGAGGGCCGGATCGGGTCTGGCCGGGGCCGGAACGTTCGTGAAGATCAGGCGGTAGGCGGCCGGGCGGGCGTGGGCGAACGCGCGGAAGGCGCGGAGCAGGGCCGCCAGCGTCTCACGGGGATCGGTGGTCGCCGGGACGGCGTCGAGGTGCTTCTCCAGGTCGAGGAGGGTGGCCTCGGTGACGAGGCGGACGAGGGCGTCGCGGTTGCGCACCCGCTTGTAGAGCGAGGGGGCGCGCACGCCGACCCGGCCGGCGACCGCCTGCATGGTCAGTTGCGCGAGCCCGTGCGATTCCAGGATGTCGCGGGCTGCTTCGACGATGGCGTCCAGCGAGGTGCGGTCGGGCGTCGGCATACGTTCTCCTCCGGCGGTGCGGTGTCGCCTCCACAGTATAGCTATGGACATTAGCCATGATGGCTATGTACCGTAGCCATCATGGCGGATCGACGAGGAGACGGATCATGAGGCTTGATCGGCACCTGCATCGCATCGGAAACGACATCGTGGCGGTCTATCTGGTCGTCACCGACGATGGCGTGACGGTCGTCGACGCCGGGCTGGCCGGGCACTTCCGCGAGCTGACCGCCGAGCTCGCCGCCCTGGGCCGCACCCCGGCTGACATCCGCGGCGTCGTGCTCACCCACGGCGACACCGACCATCTCGGCTTCGCCGAACGGCTCCGCCGGGACCACGGCGTCCCGGTCTTCGTCCACAGCGCCGACGCCGCGCGCGCCCGGGGCGAGGTCAAGGTCAAGAACAGCTGGGGGCATGCCAGGCTCGGCGCCACGGCCGGCTTCCTCTGGTACGCCGCCCGCAAGGGCGGCCTGCGCACGACGTACCTGACCCAGGTGTCGGAGGTGGCCGACGGCGACGTTCTTGACCTGCCGGGCTCGCCCCGCATCCTGCGGTTGCCAGGGCACTCGCCGGGCAGCGTCGCCGTTCACGTGACCGAGGCCGACGCGGTGTTCGTCGGCGACGGGCTCACGACCCGGCACGTACTGACCGGACGGCGCGGGCCGCAGCCGGCGCCGTTCACCGACGATCGGGAGCAGGCGCTGGCCTCGCTCGACCGGCTGGCGGAGGTGCGGGCGAAGTGGGTGCTGCCGGGGCACGGCGCACCCTGGAGCGGGGGCGTGCAGGAGGCGGTCCGCCAGGTCCAGGCCGCGGCGCGACCGGATTGAGGATGGATGCCCGCCCCGCTATTGCCGGACGCCCATCTCGCTGTTCCGGCCCTCGGCCTCGCTGCCTCCCAGGTCGAAGGTCTGCCGGGTCCTGCCCTCGGCGTCGAGCCGCCAGAAGCGGGCGAGGTCCAGGCCGCCACGCCAGACGCGCAGCAACTCGTCCTTGCCGTCGCCGTCGTAGTCGGCCAGGGCCCAGGTCTTCACGGCGCCGCGCTGCCACTCCTTGAGGGGCTTGCCGGCGGAGGCGCGGTCGGGTCCGCCGTGGGTGGTGACCAGGCCGGGGCGGCGCAGGCCTTGCGGGGAGCCGGTGAGGATCTCGGCCTTGCCGGTGATGACGGCGTTCTTGCCGGTGACCTCGCCGGAGACGAGGTCGTCCCGGCCGTCGCCGTTCAGGTCGCCGCAGGCCAGGCTGCCCCGCAGGCCGGTGAGGATCTGCGGTTCGCGGTCGCGGCCGTAGAAGACGCGGGTGATGCCGTCGACGGACGGGGCCTCCGTGTCGCTGCCGGGCTCGTTGTTGCGCGCCCCGCTGTCGCCGATCGCCACGTCGCGGCGTCCGTCGCCGTCGAAGTCGCCGAACACGGCCGCGCTGCCCGTGGCCACCTCGCGGAACGCTTCGCCGGTCAGGAGCCAGGCGTCGGCCTGCTCGCCGTCGTCGGGCCCGTACAGGACGGCGCCGGACCCGCGCGGATCGGTGACCAGCCTGCCGGGCCATTCGCCTTCGGGGAGCGGGCGGCTCGCCTCGCGGGCCGGTCCGCCGGACCTGGTGAACGGGCCGTGGAGGAGGACGAGCCGGGAGCCGTCCGTGTCGCCTTCGCGCGACCTGGCCGCCAGGATGTCGATCGCGTCGTCCCCGTCGAGGTCGGCCAGGCCGGAGCGGCTGCCGTACGGCAGAACGGTGGCCGGGCCCAGGCCGCTCCAGAAGATCGACAGCGAACGGTCCGGGATGACGACGTCGGCGCAACCGTCGCCGTCGAGATCCGCGAGTTGGGGGAGCACCTCACCCGTCATGTTCGCCTCGCCGGCGACGTACGCCGTGGACGGGTCGAGCCCGCGCGCCGATCCGTGCACCACCACGAGCTGACCCCGCTCCAGCGATTGGCCCGTCGCGCCCGTCCAGACGAAGGCGAGGTCGGCGTACCCGTCGCCGTTCAGGTCACCGGGCTCCGCATCCCCGGCGCACCGCGGCGGCGCGGGCGGCGAAGCGGCAGGGGTGACCGCGACCGGGGTGGCCATAACCGGGCTAGCGACCACCGGGGTGGACGCGGCCGGAGAAGACGCGCCGGGCGACGGTACGGGCGGCGGTACGGGCGGCGACGGTGATGGCCGCGACGTGGCCGGGCCCGAGGCGGCGCAGCCGGTGAGCGCCAGCGACACGAGCAGGACGCCGAGCTTTCTCGCCATGGCCGCTCACCTTACAGGGGCGTGCCGACGAGGCGGACGTATGCGCCGGCGGCGATTCCAGCGGACACGGCCCGGACGCGGGAGAAGGCGGGAGAAGATCGCACGCCGGCGGCAGAACGCCCGGCTTCTTCCTGGCCGGCGTCCTGCGCCCGATCCACCGCGCGCTGCCGGACCTGCACTCTCCCCTGCGCGGGGGAAGGGACCGCCGGTGTTTCACACCGTCGGGGGATCCCGTCCGGACGACGATCCTGGGAGATTCGACGGCGTCCAGTTCGGTGGGTTCGGGAGGTTCGGGTGCGGGTGACGCAGGGTCGGGCGGGTTTCCCGCTGCTATGAGTACGGGTGCGCGATGGAGCGCGGTGCGCAGGCTCGCGGGCTACGCCGCGGCGTTCAGCATGTCGCTCTACCTGGCAGTGAAGATCGTCTGGATCGCCGCAGCTCTGCTCGGCCACGGGCCGGGCACCTACGGCACCGCCGGCTGGGTGCTGCTGAACGCCGTCACCGTGGTGATGGCGGTGACCGGGATCGCGCTGGGGCTGGCGCTGGCCCAGCGATGGGGCCGCCGGCTGCCCGCCGCTCCGGTGATCTTCTTCTCCTGGGTGGGTGCGGGCTTCCTGGTCCCGATGCTTCCTTACACGGTGATCAGCGGCGTCCTCGGCGTGCTCGAGGCCGATCCGGGTGGAGGCGACGGCATCGCATCGGCTGCGCGAGAGGATACGGTCTTCCTCACCATCGGCTTCACCGGGATGGCCGTGGGGCTGGCCGTGGCGTTGCCGATCTATCTGCGGGAACGGTGGCCGCGGGCCTTCCTCGGCCACGTCGAAGACGGCCCGTCCCGCTCATCGGGGCTGGTCACGGCGGCAGTGGTCGTGGCGGCCGGGCTGGGGCTGCTGTGGTCCTCCTGGGCGCTGGGCGGGACGCTGGGCCTCGATCCGGCTCACCGCGAACACGGGGATCTCCACGGGCGGCTGCTGAACGCGAGCGCGGGACTGTGGGCCTTGCTCGGAGCCTGGAGCATCTGGGCGATCATCCGCCGCCGGCCTGCCCGGCTTCGGCGGTGGGTGCCGATGACGCTGGCCTTCGGGGCTTCCGGCTCGATGTTCGCGTGGAGCGGTTGGAAGCTGCCCATGGTCATCCTCCGACCCGGAGGCTTCGTGACCGCCGAGTACACGATGCTCGCCATCGTTCAGCACTCCTTGAGCATCGGCGTGGGCCTGATCTTCATGGCCGTCGTCCTGCGGGCCGCCCGGAGGGAAGACGCCGCGCCGCCGGGGAGTGCCGCGGCCCTCGAATGACCTCGGCAGGGGGCCCGGCCGCCTTGGTGTCACGGCCCGCGTGCCCTACCCCGCCGACGGTCGCCGGGTCAGGACGAGAGAGGCCGCTCGTCGCGGGAGCGGCCGCCGCGGACCAGCCCGGCGCCCAGGTCGGTGATCTGGTGCACCATCATGTTGACGTGACGGGTGCTGGTGATCAGCCCGGCGCCGTGCAGCACCTGCGCGTGCTGGCTGGCGTTGGAGAGCGACGTTCCGGTACGCCGTGCGAGCTCGGTGGTGGTACAACCCATCCCCGAGGCGATGCACCGCAGGATCCGGGAACGGGTGGCCCCGAGGAGCACGGACAGCGAGTCCCGGGGAGCGGCCGCGGGCACGGGCTCCGGGCGGTTGACGGCCGGGTAGACCAGGACCGGGGGCAGCCGCTCGTCGACCAGCGCGACGGGGGTGATCTGGCAGAAGTACGACGGGATGAGAGTCAGGCCCCGGCCGCCCAGCTGGATCTCCCTGTCGCCGGCGGGATAGGAGGCCTCCAGCGCAGGGGGGCGCCAGCGCAGCGCCGGCGCCAGGCCCGCGAGCATGGACTCCACGCCGTGGTCCAGCAGCAGGCGGGCCAGCGTGGAGCGCTCGTGGCCGAGGACGCTTTCCAGCGTCGTGTACAGAGGGCCGAGCGCCGTGCGGCTGTAGCCGGCCACCAGGTCGGCCAGCCGGCGGATGGCTCGCCGATCGCCCCTGGCCAGGTCGTCCAGGCCGCCCGGCAGACCGGCGTGCGCGTGCAGGACGGTCATCTCCTGCCGGACGCGTTCCCGTGGCGTGTCGACCAGCGCCGCGATGCCGTCGTCGAATCCGCCCTGAGCCTCGATCGGGGTCAGGAAGTCGGGGAAGTACGCGCCCGTCGGGGCCAGCGGGACCAGGGTGCGCCGTACGGGTTCGAGCAAGCCCGCCGAGGCGAGGTTCGCGCGCGCCTGACGCCGCCAGCCGGTCATGTCCGGGCCGCCGCCACGGTCGCGCAGGCGGTAGAGGCTCATCACGGTCTCCCACATGACATCGACGCGGGAGGCGATGCGTACCCGGGCGAGATCCTCGGCGGTGAAAACGATCCTCAGCAGGCCACCCGTCATGCCTACCAGTATCTCCGCCCTCTCGCGTGACCGACTTATGCGAAATGTTCGGAAGGCCCCTTGCCGATGGGTAGCAAGAGGCGGGGTCTCACCGCTCGTGCGGCGCCACTCGCCTCGACGGCGGCAAGGCCGTGCCGTTGACCTGTGTGTTTTGGGCTCAACCGAAAGTTCTGGCCCGATCGGCCCGCGGGGCGGGACCATGTCAGGGCGGCGGGCAACCCGACGCTGGGAGAGCGGACGCGTTGCCTTACGGGGGAGACGCCGCTGTGCCGTGGATCCGGCGACGTCTCACGCTGCCACACGGGGGACCGGCGACGCGGATGACGGAACGACTGACAACGGGACGAGACATCGAGCCTTTCCGGCTGGACCGCCGACTCGCCCAGGGCGTACAGGGAACCAGGGCCGGCGGGCCGCCACCGATGAGATTCCGGGTGCTGGGCCCGGTGGAGGCCGAGCTCGCTGCCTTCGCCCCCAAACCACGTGGTCTGCTTGCCGCCCTGCTGGCCAGGGCCAACACCGAGGTCGCGATGCCGTCCCTGATCGACGCCGTGTGGCCGGAGGACCCGCCGGCCTCCGCGGTGCGCAGCGTGCGCATCTACCTGTACCGGCTGCGCAAGGACCTGGGACCGCGTCTGTGCTCGGGCGCGTACGGCTGGCGGCTGCGGATCGACGCCGACGAATGGGACGCGGGCCGGTTCCAGAGCCTGGTCCGCCGAGGCCGGGCGGCAGCCGAGGCGGGGCGGGCGCAGGAGGGGGGAGAGCTGCTGCGGCAGGCGCTGGACCTGTGGCGGGGGCCCGCTTTCCAGGGATGCGACGGGCTGCCACTGGTCCGGGAGGAGGCCGCGCGGCTCAACGAGCTGCGTCACACCGTGATCGAGGAACGGCTCGCGATCGAGCTCGACCTGGGCCGTCACCACAAGGTCGTCGACGAGCTCGCGGCGCTCGTGGCGGCCCACCCGTACCGTGAACGGCTGCGTGGTCAGCTCATGGTCGCGTGGTATCGCCTGGGCCGCGCCGCCGACGCGCTCGCCGCCTTCCGCGAGGGGCGCCGTCTGATGGCGGACGAGCTCGGCGTCGAGCCCGGGCCCGAGCTGCGCCGCCTCGAACACGCCATCCTCAACGACGCGCTCCCGGGCCCCGCGGCGGCAGCCCCCGAGTGGCGCGGCGGGGCGATACCGGCGGTGCCCGCCGCGTTGCCGCCTCCGCCCCTGACGTTCGTGGGACGCGAAGCCGAGCTGGCCCTGCTCGACGGGATGACGGCCGGGCGGGGCGGGCCGACGGTGCTCGCGGTGAGCGGCCCGGCGGGGGCCGGCAAGACCGGGCTCGCGCTGCACTGGGCGTGGCGCCAGCGTGGCGCGTTCCCGGACGGACAGCTCTACGCCGACCTGCGGGCCTGCGACGACACCACATCACCCGCGGAGCCCGGCATGGTGCTCGACGGGTTCCTGCGGGCCCTCGGGGTGCGGCCGCACGTGATCCCGCCCGACACCGAGCACCGGTCGGCGATGTTCCGCTCCCTGACCCGTGAACGCGGGCTGCTGATCATCCTGGACGACGTCGACTCCGCCGCCCAGGTCCGCCCGCTGCTGCCCGGAGGCGGGCCGAGCCGCGTGATCGTGATCTCCAGGCACATCCTCCCCGCGCTCACCGCG
Organism: Nonomuraea sp. NPDC049378; assembly: GCF_055586745.1. NCBI lineage: Bacteria > Bacillati > Actinomycetota > Actinomycetes > Streptosporangiales > Streptosporangiaceae > Nonomuraea > Nonomuraea sp. NPDC049378. The sequence continues at coordinate 319,984 of NZ_JBVJHP010000006.1, read as the reverse complement.
CTTGAGGAAGCCCGCGCCGTCCACCTCGGCGCCCTCACGTCCGGCGAGGCTCGCGATCTGCTCGTGACGATGCTGAACAGAACCGGCAGAACGCTCGACACCGCCGCGGCGGGGCGGGTCGCCGACCTGTGCGACCGGCTGCCGCTCGCCCTGCGGATCGCGGCCGCGCGGCTGTCGCACCGTCCCTCGTGGACCCTCGCCGAGCTGGCCGACCGGCTCGACGGCGAAGGCGACCGGCTGAACGAGCTGGACCTGGGCGAGATCGGCGTGCGCGGCAGCCTGCTGGCGTCGTACCGGCGTCTCGATCACCGGCAGCGGGCCGCGTTGCGCCGCTTCGCGATCGCAGCCAGACTCGACGGCGTCGCACCATGGCTGCTGGCCGCGTTGCTCGACGTCTCCCAGAACGAGGCCGAAGCCCTGGCGGGCGATCTGGCCGACGCCCAGCTGCTGCAGTACGCCGGCCACGACGTGACCGGAGCGCGCTACCGCTGTCACGACCTGGTACGCCTGTTCGCCCTGGAGCGCGCCGAAGCCGAGGATCCCGAGCCGGAACGACGCGCGGCCCGCGCGCGCGGCGTCGCGGCGCTGCTGGGGGTGCCCCGGCTCGAAGGGCGCCGTGCGGCAGCCGGCCGGTCTCCTGCGCTGGACTGACCGGGCCGCGTGCCGGCGCACGGCACCTCAGCCGCCCGTGAGCAGCGGTGCGTCCTGATCCTCCAGGTGCGGTGCACGGTGCAGCACCTGGACGTGCAGGCGCTCCAGGGCGTGGCCCGGCTCGACGCCCAGGCAGTCACGCAGCCGCCGCCGTACCTCATCATGGAGCGCGAGCGCGTCGGCGCGCCGCCCGGTCCGGTACAGGACGACCATGAGCAGACCCGCCAGCGGTTCGTCGAACGGATGCTGGATCATGGCCTCCGACAGCGGTCCGATCAGGGAGCCTGTACGGCCGAGCTTCAGCTCGGCGGAGAATCTCCGCAACAGCAGCGTCGCGTGCTCGCGCCTGAGTGCCTGCCTGGTGGCCGCCGCCCAATCCCCGTCGATGCCCGCCAGCGGGGTGGCCGTCCACTGAGCGCAGGCGGAGGCGAGCAGCGTCGCGGCGCGGGTGCGGTCGTTCTCGACACGTGCTCGCGCGGCCAGATTGCGTGCCCGGTACACGTCGACGCGGTGCGGCGGGAGGTCGAGGACGTAACCGCCGGCCTCCCTGACGATGTGCGCGGAGACGCCCTTCAGCGCGCCGCGTAACCGCGACACGTGCGTGTAGACGACGTTCCTGACGTGCATGGGTGGCTCCTGCCCCCAGACCCGGCCCACGATCGCCTCTATGGGCACCACCTGTCCTGGCGTCATCGCGAGTACGGCGAGCACGCATCGCTGCCGGGGCGTGCCCAGCGCGACCCGTCGCGGCGTGCCGACGAGTTCCACGGGGCCGAGCAGTCGGATCTCCATGGACACCACCCTGGTCGCGGGCGGGTGAGGAGTTGCTGCGATCCGGCTGAGCCGCACGTCGCGTCAGGTTTCGTCAAGGTTTGCGGCGAGGTCGCCGCAGCAGAGTGGGCGTCACATGTACCGATGCAAGGAGGCATGACATGGATGCCATGACGGCGCTGGACTTCGATGTCCGGCAGTTGCCGGTGGACGTCTTCGACGTGAGCGGCTCCGGGCTGGGACTGGACTCGCTCACCACAGGCCACGGCATGTTCGACAACGGCGCGTCCAGCTGCGGCATCTGCGGTGGATGCTCGGCCTGCAGCATGGTGTGCAGTTGCGGCGCCTGCGCCAGTTCGAACGGCAACTGCGTCGACTGGGACGAGGGCGAAGAGGAATAGGCCCCGCGAACGGAGGGCGCGATCCGGTGAATTCCTTCCGGGGTCTCGGCGCTGCTGCCCGGTCAGGGCGGACGGTCCCGAGCCGGGACGAGTGCCTGGTGGACCGCCTGGTCGCGCCCCCAGCGCCCTCAGCGCCCCCAGCGCCCCCAGCTCCTCCGGCCGCGCCGGTCGCGCCGGTCGTGCGCCTGGCAGGCCTGCCGGCGACGCTTCTCGACGGGCTCCGCACGGTGGACACGGCGAGAGCGGTCGACGAGCATCTCGCGCTGGGAGACTGGCTGGCGGCCGAGGGCGGCGCACTCGGCGATCTGCTGCACGAGGTGATCGGCCGGCTGGCGCCCGGAGACCCGGGCAGGCCGGCGCTGGTGGGCCTGCGGCGCGCGCTGCACGGACGGCGGGCCCCTGGGCCGCGCGAGTGGGGCGACGGGTCGGCCGCTCTGGTGCCGGACGACGTCGCGGCCCGGGTGGGCGTCTGGATCGCCCGGCGGGCGGCGTGGAGACGTGGCGAGGCGGAGATCGCCCTCGCCCTGGCCGCGGAAACCGACCGGGTGCCCGCTCGGCTGCGTGAGATCGTCGCCGCCCCCAACTTCCGCCGGGCACTGTGGCACTCCAGCCCGGCGTTGTCGGCGGAGCTGGACAGGTGGCTGGCGGACGAGTCCCGGACCCCGCGCCACCAGTCGATCACGGCGCTGACCCGCTACGCCGTCCGTGCGGCCACGAAGACCAGCCCGTACGGCACGTTCATGGTGTCGGGCACGGGGGAGTGGACCCGCGACGGCGCGCCCCTGACGGTCACGGGCGATCCCTGGCACTCGGCGCACTGCGTCACGGAACTGTTCGACCAGGTCAGCGCCGACCTGGTGGCCGCGCGGCTGAGCGATCCCGCCGTGCGCGAGACGACACCGGTGCTGGCCACGCCGGCCTGGACGCGGGACGGCGACGTTCTCCGCTACGTCGGGTCGCCGCCGGAGGAGCCCGTGGTGCGCGTCGAGGAGACACCCGCGCTGAGGGCGTGCCTGCGTGCCGCGGCCGAACCCGTTCCCCTCGCACGGCTGCGCGACCGGCTCGCGGCCACCGGCGGCGCGCCGCCCGAGAAGGTGGTCGCCTTCCTGGATCGCCTGCTCGCCATCGGGCTGCTGCGATACGTGCCGTCCGTCGAGCCGGCGGGCGCGGAGACCGCCGTCGCCGACCTCGCGGGACACCGGAGCAGGCACCGTGACCTGCGCGAGCGCGTGGCCCTGCGGGGCGTCACGGTGCGGAGGGCCGGACGCGAGCACGCGGGGGTGGCGCTGGAGACCGCGGTCAGCCACCGCCCGCTGGCCGGCCTCGCGCTGACCGCCTGGCAGCCGGTGCTCGACGACCTGCAGGCGGTGCGGGCCTGGCTGTCGCTGTTCGACCTGGGCCTCGGGGCGCGGCTCGCGATGGCCGAGTGGGCCCGTGGCGCCCTCCCCGGTGGCGGCCCCGTCCCGTTCATCACCTTCTACCGCGCCGTCGCGGAGGAGACACGATCCGGCTCGCCCGCCGGTCGGGCGCTGCGTTCCCTGCTGTCGGCCCGCGCCTCCGATCAGGACCACCAGGCCTTTCCCGTCATCGAGCAGCTCGACGGGCTGCGCATGAAGGAGATCGCCGAGGTCGCGGGAGCGGGCCGGGTCGAGCCGGGCGTCCTCGCCGCCGCCGCGGCGCGGCGTCCCGGCTGGGCCGGCCGCCTGCACTCCATCGGCGTCTACGGCCAGCTCCTGCCCGGCGGAGGAGCCACGGAGTTCGCCGTCAACGCGGTCGACATCGGATTCGGGCGGGGCCGCGCTCGTGTCGGGCACCTGGTGCGCACCGGCGGTGGCCGCTGGCCTGAGCAGGGACGGAGCCGCCTCGATGACGGCCCGGCCTTCGCCGGGTTCGGCGGAACGTTCGGGTTCTCGCTCAACGAGCGGCTGCCCAGCCTGCCGTACGAGCTCGACTACCCCTTCGGGACGGTACCGCGGCCCGGCGTGGCCCGGCTGCCGCTCAGGGACCTGCTCGTCACCCGCGAGGAGGAGAGCGGCCGGCTCCGGCTGAGCCACCCGGCCGGTCCGGACGACATCCGGGTGCTGCATCTGGGCATGTGCGCCACGTCCATCCTGCCGCCGGTGGCGCGGGTGCTGCTCGGCGCGTTCGGCGAGCAGGCCCCGCTCACGCCCGCCCGGCTGGCCCCCTCAGAACCCGTGCCCGGCAGCCCGACGCGGGTCGTGCCGCGCCTCACCGCCGGGCACGTCGTCGTCTGGCGTGCCCGCTGGGAGTCCCCGGCCGGCGAGGTGCCCGCGCGTACGCGAGGCGAGTCCGACGCCGCCTACCTGGTGCGTCTCACGGCCTGGCGCCGGCGGCACGGCCTCCCCGACCGTTGCTTCGTGCGCGCCCCGTCGCGGCGCCGCGCCCCTGGCAACACCGAGAAGCCCTTCTACATCGACTTCCGCTCCTGGCCGCTGGTCCAGGTCTTCGAGTCGCTGCTGCGACGCGCGACCGGGACCGTCGCCTTCGAGGAGGCGCTTCCCGACCCCGCCACGACGGCCGGGAGCGAGGGGACGCGCCAGGTGGCGGAAGTCCTGCTGGAGATCTCCGATCCGAGGATGCGCCATGAGTGAGCGCCAGTGGCTCAGCGCCCACATCTACTACCACGACAATTTGGACGAGGTGATCGTCCGGATCGTCGCCCCCCTGGCTCGCGCGGGAGCCGAGCTGTTCTTCCTGCGCTACTGGGACGGCGGGCCGCACGTGAGGGTACGCGTGGCGACCGAGCCGCACACCACCGCCGGAGTGCGGCGCGAGCTGGAACGCCGGTGCGCCGATCTGTTCAGGGACCGGCCGGCCAGGTTCACGCCAGACCCCGCCGACTACGCCCGCGAGGCCGCCGAGATGGCCAGGCTGGAGCAGGTCACCGCCTACGCGGCGGAGCCGGCGGCCAACAACACGTTGGCGTTCGTCGGCTACGAGCCGGAGTACGTCAGGTACGGCCGCGCCTACATGGCCGCCGTGGAACGCCACTTCACCGAGTCGAGCCGGATCGTGTTGCCGCTGGTGGCCGGCGGGCTCAGCGGTACCCGGCGGATGACCGTCGCGCTGTCCATGATCCTCAGCACCTGGTGGCGTTGCCGGCCGGATCCGGCCCGGCTGGCCCGGGCGAAGAAGGTGGTCGGCGCCCTGGACGTGGACCCGGCCTTCGCCGAGGTCCACGAGCAGCGGCGCGAGGCGATCGCCGAGCTGACGCGGAGAGCAGCGGACGGGCGGTGGGACGAGGGGCCGCTCACCGCGTGGACCACCTCGGTCGACGCGCTGGCGGCGCACGTGGACGAACCACGAGCGCTCTTCCCCATCCTCAACTCGTGCGCCCACCTGGCCTGCAACCGCCTCGGAGTGGACGTGAGCACCGAAGCGCTCCTGCGTTACCTGGCCGCGCGAGCCGTCACCGATCTTGCCAGGGAGAAGGGGTGAGCATGCGCTGGCAGAGCTTCCACGTGTTCTACGGCGGCGACCAGGACCGCCTGGTCGCCGAAGGTGTCCGGCCGTTGTTCGCCGCACTCGCCGGGGAGCTCGGTCCAGGACACCGCGCCTATTTCGTCAGGCACTGGCGTCGCGGGCCCCACCTGCGGCTGAACCTGCTCACCCGGCCCGGCGGCACGGACCTGGCACGGCAGGCGGTGGACGAGCACATGAAAGCCTTCCTGGCCGCCGCGCCCTCCACGGCGCCCCGGCGGCCGGAGGCGGAGATGGCCCTGCACCGGAGGCTCGCGGAGCTGGAGGGCGAACCCGGCCCGCTGGCGCCGTGGGCACCGGACAACAGCGTCGAGGAGGCGCCGTACGCCGGGCCGCGGACCTACGGGGGCGCGTCGGTGGCGGCCGGCCTGCTGGCCGAGCACCTCGCGGCGACCACCCCGCTGGCCTTCGACATCGCCGGTCATGTCATGGCCGGTGGCCGCAGGCTGGCCGTGGCGTTCGACCTGATGATCACGACGGCCGGCCTGCTCGGCGGCGGGCTGAGCGCGGGGCTTGTGTCGTTCCGCTCGCACGCCGAGGCCTTCCTGGCGACCTGGCCCGAGGGGGACGGCCGGCGAGACCTGTGGGACGGGCACTTCGCCGCGCACGAAGCCGACCTGGTGGAGCGGACCCGGCGCCTCGCGACGCCCGGCGCCGCCCCCTTCACGCGGGCGTGGAGCCGGGCGCTGACCGCCTATGCCCGCCGTGCCCGGGCGGAGCTGCGCGCGGGACGGCTCCGGGTGGACGGCGACGACAGCGGGTGGGAAGGCCCGGAGCCCGGCAGCCCGTTCCACCGCGCCCTCGCGGCGGAACGAGGGTGGCCCGAGCTGCGCGACTCGGCGACGTTCGCGATGAACAGGCTGCTTCTCAACGCCACCTACAGCGAGCTCACGCGGCTGGGCGTGACCCCCGCGGAACGTTTCCTGCTCTGCCACCTGGCGGCCGGTGCGGGGGAGAGGGTCTGCGGCGTGACCGCCCTGGACGCCCTGCGCCAGTCGACCGGCGGCGAGCGGCGGGAGGACGCATGACCCACGATGCGAGCCCGATCGGCGCGGACGTGAGCGATCGGACCGAGGAGAGGGTACGGCTGCGGCACGGCGTGACCGGTACGGTCACCGACGACGGGTATGTCCTGGTGCGCTGGCCGCACGCCCAGGACCTCGGCGCGATCACCCCACGGCAGCGGGCGCTGCTGCTGCGGCTCGCCGACGAGGACGTCCCGGCCGGCCAGGACGACGACGAGCTGCTCGCCACGCTGCGCGAGGGCGGGTGGCTGCGCGTCACGGTGGAGCTCGACGGCCGCCCGCTGTACACGCTGACGCCCATGCCGCCGGTCCAGGCGGAGCCGCCGGTGCCGCCGGAGGCGGTGTTGTCGCGGTTCGCCGTGATCCGGCGGAGCAGGGAGGGCATGGAAGCGGAGTCGCCACGCGCCCGCTGCACCTCGTTGCTGCACGACATGTCGTGCCTGCCGGACGCGTTCGACCCCGAGCCCCGGTCCCGGGCGGGACGGCTGCTCAGGGCCGGGCTGTGGCGCGCCGGGCTGCTGGCCCTGCCGGGCACCGAAGGCGACACCTTGCCGCTCAGCCAGTGGTCGGCGCACGAGCTGTGGTTCCACGGCCGCAGCCGCCGTACGACGGGGCTCGGACGCACGCACGGGCGCACCGACTGGGCGGCGGGGCACTTCCCGGTCCCCCCTCCGGTCCGCGAGTCGAGCCCCGGGCCGGGGGTCGCCCTGCACCGGCCCGACACGACGGCGCTGAGGGCCGGAGACCCGCCGCTCGCCGCCGTGATCGGCCGCCGCCGCTCGATCAGGCAACACGACGACCAGCGGCCGCTCACCGCCGCCGAGCTCGGCGAGTTCCTGTTCAGGTGCGGGCGCAACCAGCCGACGACGGACGAGGAGCACGTGCGGCGGCCCTATCCGTCCGGCGGGATGGCGTACCCCCTGGAGATCTATCCGGTGATCAGGCTGGTGGCCGGGGTCGAGCCCGGCCTGTACCGCTACGACCCGCAGGCTCACCGGCTCGAACAGGCCGGCGCCATGACGAACCCCGTACGCCGGCTGCTGCGCGACGCCTCGGTGTCACTGCACGGGCGGGTCGCCGCCGACCCGCAGGTCGTGCTGGTGGTGGCGGCACGGTTCGGGCGGGTCATGTGGACCTACAGGGAGATGTCCTACTCGCTGATCCTCAAGGACGTCGGCGTGCTCTTCCAGACGATGTACCTGGTGGCCACCGCGATGGGGCTGGCGCCCTGCGCGCTCGGGGTGGGCGACGCGGGAGCCTTCGAGGCGGCCACCGGGCTCGATCCGATGGTCGAGGGCAGCGTGGGCGAGTTCGCGCTCGGCAGCCGCCTGCCGGAGCGGAGGGCCGTGTCGTGAAACTCTGGCTGCGGGACGACGTCTACTACGCCGTCACGGACGAAGGAGCCTGCTTCCTCACCTCCAGAGGGGAGGTGCGGTTCGAAGGGGCCGCGGTCGGGCGGTGGATCGAGCGGCTCGTGCCGCGCCTCGACGGGCGGAGCACCCTGACCGACCTCACCGCCACGCTCGATCCGGACCGCACGTCGTACGTCGAGCGCCTGGTGGGTGCGCTGCGGCAGAGCGGCATCGTCACGGAACCGCCGGACGACCCCGCGCCGACCGCGCTGAGCCGGGAGTACGCCCGCGAGATCGGCTTCCTGGCCGCGCACGGCGTCCACGACCGCCGGGCCTTCCTCGGCTACCGGGCTACGGCGACCCTGGTGACGGGGGCCGGCCGCCTGCTGGAGGAGCTGGCCGCGGCCGCACTGGCCTCCGGCCTGGAAAGCGTCACGGTCGCCGAGGAGCCGCCAGGGGAGGGCGAGGCGCCCCGCCGGGACATCGCGGTCCGCGACGCGGGCCAGAGGCTGCGGTGCTGGACCGGGGACCCTCTCGCCGAGCTGCCCCCGGAGACCGGACTGGTGCTTCAGGTGACGTCCGACGCCGCACGGGCGGCCCGCCTGTCGGAGGCCTGCCGCGAGGCGCGCGTACCGCTGGCGCAGCTCGTGCTGAGCCGCCGGGACGAGGCGTGGCTGGTCCCGCCGGACGCCGACTGGGCCGGTGCCTGGCCGCGGCTGCGCGCGGTCGGGGGCGAACGCCCGGACTCCCGCGCCGAGCCGCCCGCGCATGCGGGGCGCCTGCTGACGCTCAGACTCGCGCAGGCGGCGTTCCGCACGCTGACCGGCGCCGTTCCCCTCGCCTCGCGCGGCCTGCTGACCAGGGTCGCCACCGATTCCATGGAGAGCACGGAACACCGCTGCGCGCCCCATCCCCTCGCGCGTCCCGCGACCGCTCCGGACGCCGCGCGCCGCACGCCCGCGCCGCCGTCGGGGGAAAGGCTCAGCCGGGCGCGGGTGCTGGAGGCGGGCGCGGAGGCCGGAGACCGGCTGCTCGGCTGCTTCACGCCGGTCGAGACGGACTGGGCGCAGCTCCCGCTGCGCGTCCGCAGGGCCCTGGTCCCCGACCCGGCGGGCAGGGACGGCCCGCTGGTCGTGGACGGCTCCGGATTCCACGACGACCACGCGCGTGCCCGGATGACGCTGCGGGCGCTGGCCGCCTACGGCTCCCTGGTGTGCGACCCGCGGCGTCTCACCGCCGACGGCCTGATCCACGGGTACGAGCCGGACGAGCCGGAACGGGTCCGGCCGGTTCCGGCGGGCCAGGTGTTCCCCGGCCATCCGCTCGCGAAAGCCGGTGGCTTCCCCGACGTCCCCGACGTGACCGGCGGCTGGCCGCGTCCTGGCGTGGCGGCGGGCCAGGACTGGGCCGAGGCCGTGGGCGCGGCACTGGCCGCCCAGGCGGCCAGGCTCACGCTCGCCGCCCTGCCGCACACCGCCGCCCGCCATCCGCGCGTCGACCTCGACAGGGCGGCACTGGACGCGGAAGGCGAACGCACCCGCGCGTTCCTGCGGGTGCTCGGGGAGGACGTCGAGATCTACGACGTCACGGGGCCTCTCGGCGTGCCGGTGTACGTGCTGCGCCGCGCCGGGACCGCGCTGGCCGCCGCCGCACTCGATCCCGCCGCCGCGTTGGGCGACGGGCTGCGCAAGGTGCTCCAGGCCATCCAGTCCGAGGCGGACGGCCGGCCCGCGTACGCGCCGCCCGGCGTACCCGACCTGCCCGCATCCCGCCGCGCCTCGCCGGGCGACCCGGCCTCGCCCGTCCGTCCCGCGCTCGGCCCCGCGCAGGCCGCGGCCCGGTTGCGCGCGGCCGGGCGCGTCCCGGTCGCCGTGCCACTCGACCACGACAGGAAAGTCGCCGAACTCATGCCCTATCTCGTGCACGTGGTGTTGTGCGATGCCTGACGAAGTGCTGCTCACCGGCGACGGCCTGCTGAGCACGAGCATCGCGACCGCGCTGAAGGAACAGGGGATCGCCACGAGCCCCGCCACCCCGGGGGCCGCGGGTGAGCCGTACCTGCTGGTGGCCGCCGACGACGGATGGAACACCGCGCGCACCGCGGCGGCGCGCGCGACCGGCGCCCGCCTGGGCCTCCCCTGGCTCCGGGTGCGCGCCGAACTCGGCCGCATCGTGATCGGGCCGCTGGAGAGCGCCGGCCGGCCCGGATGCGTGAGTTGCGCGGAAGCCCGGCGACGGCGGGCGAACCCCCACCGGCGCGTCCAGCGCGAGGTGCTCCGCCGCAACCGCGCGCGGCTGAGCACCCGGCCGTCGCCCTCGCTCACCGCGCTCGGCGCCGAGGCGGCGGCGACCCTCGTGGCCGAGGACGCCATGCGGATCGGGACGGGCGGGCGACCGGCAACGGAGGGCGCTCTCCTGCTGCTCGACCTGGAGACGCTCGCCGTCAGCCGGCACCCCGTGCTCCCCGACCCGCTGTGCCGCGTGTGCGGCGGGGCGGACGAACCGGACCCGGTGTCCTTGTCGGCCAGGCCCGCGCACGGGCTCCACACCTTTCGTGCCCGCCCGATGGACGAGCGGCTGGAAGCCCTGGAGAAGCTCTACGTCGACCCCGTCACCGGACTCGTGCGTTCGCTGGACACCTTCGCGGGCGAGGGGCTGGTGCTCACCGAAGCCCCCGTCGGCCTGCGGGGCGGCGAGACGGAGAACGGTTACGGCCGGGCGGGCACGGTACGGCACAGCCGCCTCGTCGCCCTGCTCGAGGCGCTTGAGCGGTACGGAGGCGCGTCCCCCTCCCATCCGCGCACGGTCCACGCCGCCTACGCCGACGTCTCGGACAGGGCGCTCGACCCGCGCGCCCTCGGGCTCTACCCCCCGGAGCGGTACGCGCTCGACGGCTTCGGGTTCCGGCCGTTCACCGAGGACGAGCCCATCACCTGGGTGTGGGGGCATTCCCTGGCGCGCGGGCGGCCCATCCTGGTGCCGCGCTCGCACGCCTACTTCGCCGCGGCGCACACCGGAGGGAGGCACGAGCACGGCCTGGTCTACGAGGTGTCGAACGGCTGCGCGCTCGGCTCCTGCCTGGAGGAGGCGGTGTTGTTCGGGCTCATGGAGGTGGCCGAGCGCGACGCGTTCCTGCTCACCTGGTACGCCAGGCTTCCCGCGCCACGGCTCGTCACCCGCGGGGACGATGCCGAATCGGACCTGATCCGGGCGTCCATCGAGGCCGAGACGGGTTTCGAGGTGCACCTGTTCGACATCACCGTCGAGCAGCGCATCCCGTGCGTGTGGGCGATGGCCGTGAACCCGGACCCGGCCGGCCCGGCGCTGGCGTGCGCGGCCGGTTCCCACCCGGATCCGGTGCGTGCCGTGCGCAACGCGCTGACCGAGCTGGGACCCGGGACGCGGTCGCTGCTGGCCCGCTACCCCGGGCAGGAGGCGCGTGCGCGCACCATGGCCGCGGACCCGCGCCAGGTCCGCGAGATGGAGGATCACGCACTCGTGTACGGCGACCCCGGCACCGCCGGCCGCCTGTCGTTCCTGACGGACTCGCCAGGCAGGCGGACGCTGGCCGAGATGCCGCAGATCACCGAGTACGGCGGAACGGACCTGCGGGACGACGCCATGAACGCCGCACGCCGCTACCTCGACCGCGGCATGGACGTGATCGTGGTCGACCAGACCGCGGCCGAGCACCGGGCGGCCGGCCTCGTCTCCGTGAAGGTCATCGTGCCCGGCACGCTGCCGATGACCTTCGGCCACGACCATCGGCGCGTCGACGGCCTGCCCCGGCTGTACGAGGTGCCGCGCCTGCTCGGCCACCTCGACCGGCCGCTGCGCGCCGACGAGGTCAACCCGCATCCCCATCCGTTCCCATGACCGCGCCTGTGACGGGGCCCGAGCTCACGACCTGGGGGGCCGCCCGCCGGATCGGCGGCTGGTTCCGGCCGTACCGGCGCCATGTCATCGGGTCGTTGTCCCTGGTGCTGGTGTCCGTGCCGGTGAGCGTGGCGTCGCCGCTCCTCATCCAGGTCGTCATCGACGAGGCGCTGCCCAGCCGCGACGCAGCGGCGCTCGCCCTGCTGTGCGGCCTGCTCGTCGCCCTCGGCCTGCTCGGCAGCGTCCTCGCGGTCGGCGAGATCGCCTGGTCGAACTGGGTGGGGCAACGAGTGAGCGCACAGCTGCGCATGGACCTGTACGACCGTGTCACCTCGCGGCCACTCGGGTTCTACTCCGAACGGTCGGCCGCGGAGACGCAGGCCAGGCTGATCAGTGACGTCGACGGGGTCGACAAGCTGGTGACGGGTACGGCGCAGCAGGCGCTGGGCGCGATCACCTCACTCGCCGCCGCCGCCCTCGCGATGGCGATCCTGAGCTGGCCGCTCGCGCTGGTGTCCTTGGCCCTGGCGTGGCTGCTGAGCCTGCTCAACCGCCGCTTCACGCTGCGCCGCCGTGGGCTGGCCCGGCAACGGCAACGGCTGCTGACCACGCTGATGCGGTACGCGGCGGAGGACCTGTCGGCCGGCGGCGTCCTGCTGGGCCGCACGCTCGGCCGTACGGCGGCACAGCGGCAGCGCTTCGCGCAGGTGTGCCAGGACGTGCGTGACGTGACGATCCGCCAGCGCGTCACGGGGGCGCTCGCCTACATGGCCATCGGCGCGTCCTTCGCCTGCGTGCCACCGATGATCTTCTGGCTGGCCGGGACGGTGCTCGACGGGCTGTCCGTCGGCACGGTGGTGGTCATGGCGCTGTTGCAGATGCGGCTGTCGTCGCCGATCGAGACGCTGTTGCTGCTCAGCGGGTCCGTGCAGGCCGCGGTGGCCAAGTTCGAGCGCATCGCCGAATATCTGGACATCCCGGAGGCGCAGCCGATCGACCGCCCCGGACCGCCTCGTCGTGAGGCCGTGACCGGCGTGTCGGCGGTCCTCATCGGAGTCGGCCACGACTACGGCGGTGGCCGCCGACCGGTCCTCGATGACGTCAACCTCGTGGTGGCCGCCGGGACGGTCACCGTCCTGACCGGCCGCACCGGCTCCGGCAAGAGCACGCTCGGGCTCGTCCTCGCGGGCCTGCTGACCCCCGCACGAGGCGAGGTCCTCGTCGACGGCGCCGCCAGGCTGCGCGACGTCGCCACGCTCGTCCCCCAGCACACGACGATGTTCAGCGGGTCGATCCGGGAGAACCTGGCCTTCGCCCGGGACGGCGTGACCGAGGAGGAGATGCGCGCCGTCCTCGCGGCCGTCAGCCTCGACAGCCTGGTCGACGCGATGCCGGACGGTCTCGACACCCCCGTGGGGGAGGACGGCCACCAGCTGTCCGGCGGCGAACGCCAGCGCCTGGCGGTCGCCCGCGCCCTGCTGGTCCCGTGCGGCCTGCTGATCGTGGACGAGGTGACGAGCGCGCTCGATGGAGTGACCGCCGAGCACGTCTTCTCCGTCCTCCGCCGCCACTGCCGCGACAGGGCGCTGGTGGTCATCACCCACCGGTCCCCGTCGGCGGAGCCGGGCGACCGGCTGCTGGTCGTCGAGGACGGGCGGCTGCGTCCCGCGTTGTCGTACGAGTGGGCGCCCTGATCCGCGCCTGCCGACGACGTCGTGGTTCACCGGCTGACGGCCCTGGTGTACAGCCGCGTCGCCAGCGGCACGAACACGACCAGGAGCAGGACCGACCACAGCAGCGACACCGGCACCGCGTGCTGCAGCGGCCAGGCACCGGGCGCGGGGATGGCCGGGCTGGTGTTCCCGAACAGCTCGCGTGCGGCCTGGACGAGCGTGGAGACCGGGTTCCACTCGGCGATCGGCTTCAGCGGTCCGGGCAGCCGCGTGCTGTCGACGAAGGCGTTGGACAGGAAGACCAGCGGGAGCGACACGATGGTGGCGACGTTGTTGAAGACCTCGGGCGTGCGCAGGGCCAGCGCGACCGTGGCCGTCACCCAGGAGAAGGCGTACGCGAACAGTAGCAACATCAGGAACCCGAGGGCGGCCTCCAACGGCGAGCTGTTGATGCGCCACCCGGCGAGCAGCCCGACCAGCGTCATGGTGACGATGCTGGTCAGGTTCATGATGACGTCGCTGACGGTCTGGCCGGTGAGCACCGCCGAGGGCGACATCGGCAGTGTCCTGAACCGGTCGAAGATGCCCTTCTGCAGGTCCTGCGTCAGCGTGTAGCCGGTGATCTGCGCGCTCGTGGTGATCGTCATGACGAAGATCCCGGGGAGCATGTATTCCGCGTACGACATGCCGGGCAGGCTGATCATGCTGCCGAAGACGTAGGTGAACAGCAGCACGAACACGATCGGGAGGATGACCACGCCGCCCAGCAGGTCGGGAGCTCTGCGGATCTTCAGGGCGTTGCGCTTGGCGATCGTCATGCCGTCAGCGGCTGCCAGCCGCAAAGCGTTCATCGGAGGCTCTCCTCGGTCGTCTCGCCGGACTGGTGTCCCGTGAGGCTCAGGAACACGTCGTCCAGGGTCGGCCGGCGCAGGCCGGCATCGCGTACGGTGATCCGCTCGGCTGCCAGGCGGCCGAGCGCCCGGGTCAGTGCGGCCGCGCCGCCGGCCACCGGGATCGTCACCCGCAGGGCGGCGGCGTCGATCTGCATGTCCCCGAGGGCCAGCGGCGCCAGCGTTCTGGCGGCGGTCTCCAGGTTCGCCGCGTTCGTCACCGACAGCTGGATCCGGTCGCCGCCGACCTGGTCCTTCAGCTCGTCGGCGGTGCCGAGCGCGATCACGCGCCCGTGGTCGACCACGGCGATGCGGTCGGCGAGCCGGTCGGCCTCCTCCAGGTACTGGGTGGTGAGCAGCACCGTCGTGCCCGCGGCGACGAGCTCGGCGATGACGTCCCACAGGCCGATCCTGGCCCGGGGGTCGAGGCCGGTGGTGGGCTCGTCGAGGAACAGCACGGGCGGGTCGGCGACCAGCGCGCCGGCCAGGTCGAGGCGGCGTCGCATGCCGCCGGAGTAGCCCTGCACCGGGCGATCGGCGGCGTCGGCCAGGTCGAAGCGCTCCAGCAGCTCGCGGGCGCGCTGCCGGCTGCGCCTGGTGCCCAGATGGTAGAGGCGGCCGACCATCTCCAGGTTCTCGGCGCCGGTGAGGTGGTCGTCGACGGCGGCGTACTGGCCGGAGGCGCCGATGCGGGCGCGCAGCCGGCGCGCGTCGCGGACGACGTCGAGTCCGGCCACCGTGGCGTGCCCCGCGTCCGGCTTGAGCAGCGTGGTGAGGATGCGCACCGTGGTGGTCTTGCCGGCGCCGTTCGGGCCGAGCAGCCCGAACACCGTTCCCTCGGGAACGGCCAGGTCCATCCCGTCGAGGGCGGCCACGTCACCGTACTTCTTGACCAGTCCCTCGGCCACGATCGCGTCAGGCATGAGAATCTCCTCGGTCAGTCAGGAACGGTGGATGACGATGTCGCCGTGGGTGGTGTGGGCCCGCACCTCGACGACCTGGTCCGTCTCGGCGGGGGCGTCGCCGGGGTCGAGGGAGACGTCCACGGCGCCGTACGTGGAGCTCACGTCCAGCCAGGCGGCGGTGCCGTCGCGGATGCCGAGATCCAGGCCGCCGCCGGTGGTCTCCATGGTGATCGAGCCGGACACCACCTCGCCGATCTCCACGCCGGCGTACGCGGTCTTGACGGTGACGCCGGCCAGGGCGCGGTCCACGGTCATGTCGCCGTGGGCGCTGTTCAGCCGCAGGTCGCCGGTCACCTCGCGGAGGCGGACGTCGCCGTGGGAGGTCTTGACCGCGGCGGTGCCGTCGATCTCGCCGATGTGGATGCCACCGTGGGTCGTGGTGACCTCGGCGTGCCCGGTCGCGCGGGTGACCGAGATGTCGCCATAGGTGCTCTTCAGCCGTAGCCGGCCGGCCTGCTCGATCCGGATGTCTCCATGCGAGGTGCTGATCGTCACCTCGCCGAGCGATCCCCGGCACAGGACGGCCGACGCCGTCCTGGCATCCAGGCGGGAGCCGGCCGGCAGGTCGATCGTCACGTCGACCGAGCCAGGGCCGTGCAGCAGCGAACGTGCCCAGCTCGCGGGCGACTCGACGAGCCTGTCGAGCGACAGGCCCCAGCCGGAGGCCGGGCCGGCATGCTCCCTGCCGGTCCGCACGAGGAGCCTGCCGCCGGCGTAGTCGGCCTCGGTGTGCTCGGCGGCCAGCACGTCGGCGTCGTTGAGCCGGTCGCTCGGGCGGACGTCGACGACCGTGTCGGTGCGGTCGCTCGCGTTGATCCGGATGGTGGCGGCCGGCAGGTCGATGACGGCAGAGATGGGTTCGGGGGTGTCGAAGGTCGGCACGGCGGTCCCCTTGTCGTGGGTCGGCATGGTCATCAGCGCACCCAGCCGCTGTAGCGGTTGCCGCTCCGCTGCGCCGGGCGCCGGCCGGAGCGGCGATCGGCGTCACCGGGATCGAGTGCGGCGGAGACGGCCCGGACGAGCCAGGCGTTGACCGACAGCCCGTCCCGGGTGGCGGCCTCCTCGATGCGCGGCTTGAGGTGCTCGGGGACCCGGAGCGAGATCCGGGACGTGCCGCCGTCGTCGGCGTCGGGGGGCGGCAACGGGGCGGGCGGTCTGCCGGCCTGCCCGGTCCCGCCTTCCTCCGCGAACGAACGGGCGTCCGGCGGTGGCGTCACGACGAAAGCGGGGTCGCGCCCGCGCAGGCGCACTTCGACAGAGCCTGGTGCGAGGTCCTGGGTGATCTCGTCCGCGGCGGCTGACAGAGCCTCCAGCAGCGCGAGCCGGGCGGCCGACTCGAGCGTCGCGGCGAGACGTTCCGCCAGCGCACGCGCTTCCTCGCCGCCCGCCCCCGCGGCGATCGCGAGCTCGCGGCGGAGGTGATCGACATACGGCGCAAGGTCCATGACGTCATAGTGGCATCATTATGACGTCATGGCAACGCATGAGAGGGCTGTTCATGGCGTCATGAAGACGCGAGGCAGGCGTGTACGAGCGGGCGCGACCGGCGCCGAAGTCAGGTGAGCAGGGTCAGGTGAGCAGGGTCAGGTGAGCAGGGGGACAGGGCGGTCGACGACCATCTCGTAGACCAGGTCGGTGGTGATGGAGCCGACACGGGCGAGTTCGGAGGTGATCTGCTCGAGGTCGCCCATGCCGGTGGCGACGATCTCCATCACATAGCAGGACTCTCCCGTGACGCGCAGGCAGCGCACGATCTGCGGCCGGTCGGCCAGGACGGCCTTGACCTTGTCGTAGAGGGAACCGTGGACCTTCATCCGGACGATCGCGCGCAGGGTGTAGCCCAGGGCTTCGGGCTCGACACGGGCCCGGTAGCCCGCGATGACTCCCTGCTCCTCCAACGCGCGCAGCCGGATCCGCGTGGCGGAGACGCTGAGCTGGATGATCTCGGCGAGCCTGGCCAGGGTCGCGCGTCCGTCGGTCTGGATGGCGGCGATCAGGGCGCGGTCCACGTCATCCAGTGGCCTGACGTCTGGCGTGTTCGTCATAGGTGCAGGATTCCGCATATTCTGCGTCGATATCCCCAATGGTCGAACGATTGCGCGTGTGAACCGCGATTCGGGCTCCCTAGCGTTGTCCTCATGACGACTACGACACCGTTCTTCTTCATCGACGTCTTCGCCGAGCGACCGCTGGCCGGTAACCCGCTGGCGCTGGTTCCTGACGCGGACCACCTGACGGTGAACCAGATGCGCGACATCGCCCGCGAGTTCAACCAGTCCGAGACCACCTTCCTGCTGCGGCCCACCCGGCCGGGCGCCGCATGGCGGCTGCGGTCGTTCACCCCGATCGGCGCCGAGGTCGACGGCGCCGGCCACAACGCGCTCGGCGCCTGGCTGTGGCTCGCCGACCAGGGGCTGACCGGAGACGAGCCGTCGCGGACGCTGATGCAGGAAATAGGCGGGGACGTGCTGCCGGTGGAGGTGGTCCGCGGGCCCGGGCGCGACGTCCGCATCGTGATGGAGCAGTCGGCGCCCGTGTTCGGGCCCGTGGTGGAGGACGCAGGGCGCCTCCTCGCCGCGCTCGGACTGGAGCCTGCGGACCTGTCCGCCGATGGGCAGGCGCAGGTCGTCTCCACGGGAGTGGCTCACCTGCTCGTCCCGCTGGCCGACCGTCCCGCTGTCGACCGCACCGCCGCCGACAGCAGGCCCCTGGCCGCGATCCTGGCCGAGGCGGGCGCCGAAGGCTGCTACGTCTACACCACCGCAGCCGGGGAGCCCGAAGCGGACGCCTACAGCCGGTTCTTCAATCCCACCGTGGGCATCGTCGAGGACCCGGCCACCGGCACGGCCGCGGGTCCGCTCGCCGCCCTGCTCACTCGTCATCAACGGGCCGATGGCGGGCTGGTCGTCATCGA
Organism: Nonomuraea sp. NPDC049378; assembly: GCF_055586745.1. Taxonomy (NCBI): domain Bacteria; kingdom Bacillati; phylum Actinomycetota; class Actinomycetes; order Streptosporangiales; family Streptosporangiaceae; genus Nonomuraea; species Nonomuraea sp. NPDC049378. The sequence continues at coordinate 301,965 of NZ_JBVJHP010000006.1, read as the reverse complement.
GCAGGGCCACCGGCTCGGGCGGCCCAGCCGGATCCAGCTCGAGGTCGACGGCGACCGGGTGCGGATCTCCGGGTCCGGGATCGTCACCGGCCGTGGAGAACTCCGGCTCGCGTGAACGGGGGGACCACGATGTCCGTCGATGACCTCACACCCACAGATCTGACGCATCTGCGCCGCTGCGTCGAGCTCGCCACCGAGGCTCTGGAGTGGGGCGACGACCCGTTCGGATCGGTTCTCGCCGACGCCGACGGAGCCGTCCTGGCCGAGCAACGCAACCGCGAGGCCACCACCGATGACCCGACCGCCCACCCGGAGATCGCCCTGTCCCGATGGGCGGCGGCGAACCTCACGCCACGGCGACGATCGACTGCCACGGTGTACACGTCGGGCGAACACTGCCCGATGTGCTCGGCGGCGCACGCCTGGGTCGGGCTGGGCCGGATCGTCTACGTCCACTCCGCCGCACAACTCGCCGAGTGGCGGGCGGCGCTCGGGCGCCCCGCCTCACCCGTGCGGAGCCTGCCGATCGCTGAGATCGCACCCGGCATCCCGGTCACAGGACCGGTGCCCCCTCTCGACGAGGAGATGCGGGACCTGCACACCCGCGCGGCCGGACGCTCCGGCTGAGCCGACGGCGCCCGCCGGCATCGACCTGCTGCTCTCCCGGTCGGTCACCACGTCCTCTCCTGGGTGAGAGCGTGGCCGGGGGCGTGTGTCACGAGTCGTCGAGGCTGGACAGCCCGTTGACGGCGATCTGGATGCCGCGTCGTCCGGCGGTCAGGACGTCCTGATTGGAGGCGCCTTGTTGCTGGGCGACCAGGCCGGCGGTGGCCAGCGCGCCCATGAAGCTCCCGACCGCCGCCCCGGCCGACACGGGATCCAGCCCGGGATAGACCTCGCACAGAGCCCTGGCCACCCGGGGCTGCACCTCCATCATGATCGTCAGCCCGCGTGCGCGCAGCGCGGGCTCGGTGAACATCAGCTGCGCCCGCAGCGGTGACAGCGCGAAGTCCAGCTCATCGTCCTCGCCCATGCTGCGCACCAGCGCGTCGAACATCCGGCCCAGCAGAGCTCCCAAGGGCTCGCCCGGTTGCCGCCCGGCGATCACGTCGAGCATGTCCTTTTCGCGATCCTCGACGTGCAGGAAGAGCACATCCTCCTTGCTCGCGAAGTACGCGAAGAAGGTGCGGGGTGCCACGTCGGCCGCCGCGGCGATCTCGGCGACGGTCGTCTGCTCGTAGCCCCGCTCGCTGAACAGCCGCACCGCGGCCTCCAGCAGCGCACGGCGGGTGCGGATCTTCTTGCGTTCGCGATGGCCTTCCACGGCGCCACCCTATCGCAGGCTCTGCGTTTATGCATATGTTGCAAATTCGCAGTCTGTGCGCTTTTCTGTGAGGTATGGAAACCCTCGACACGCTGCCCCTCGATCGGACGGACCCATTCGAGCCGCCCGCCGTACTGAAAGAGCTCCAGGGACCGCTGCACCCGATGACCTACGCCGACGGACGGCCCGGCTGGCTGGTCACCGGCTACACCGAGGCACGCGCGGTGCTCGACGACCCCCGCTTCAGCAACAGCACGCAGGGCGGGGGCGGCGCGCCGCCGATCAAGGAGCTGATGCCGCCCGAAGGGCTGACGGACTGGGTGATCCCGCCGGGCTTCTTCATCGCGATGGACGATCCCGGGCACTCCCGCTTCCGCAGGCTGCTGACCGGGCACTTCAGCATGCGCAAGATGCGGCGGTTGGAGCCCAGGATCCAGGAGATCATCGACGGCCGGCTCGAGGAGATGGCCCGCGGTGGAGCTCCCGCCGACCTGGTCCAGGCGTTCGCGCTGCCGATCCCGTCGCTGGTGATCTGCGAGCTGCTCGGCGTGCCGTACGGCGATCGCGCGCACTTCCAGGACACCACCGCGCGGGCGGTGAACCTCGACAACTCCGCCGAGCAGCGGGGCGCCTCGCACGCCGAGCTGATGGGCTACCTGTCCCAGCTGGTCGGGCGCAAGCGGGCGGAACCCGCCGAGGACCTGATCAGCGAGCTGGCCGCCGGCGGCGAACTCACCCACGACGAGCTCACCGGCGTGGCCACGCTGCTGCTGACCGCCGGGCATGAGACGACCGCGAACATGCTGAGCCTGGGCGCGTTCCTGCTGCTGTGCCGCCCGGAACAGGCGGAGCTGGTACGCACCGATCCCGGCGTCGCGGCGAGCGCTGTCGAGGAGCTGATGCGGTACCTCAGCATCACCCACATCGGCCCGATCCGGGTCGCCAGGGCCGACGTGCCGCTCGCCGGGCGGACGATCAAGGCAGGGGAGACCGTGACGATCTCCATCCCGGCCGTCAACCGGGACGAGACCCGGTTCCCCGACCCCGACCGCTTCGACGTCACCCGCCAGGCGGGAGCGCAGCTGGGCTTCAGCCACGGCATCCACCAGTGCCTGGGCCAGCAGCTGGCCCGGCTGGAGATGCGGCTGGCCTATCCGGCGCTGCTCCGCCGCTTCCCCGGGCTGCGGCTGGCCGTACCCGCTGCGGAGGTTCCGCTGCGGCCGCGGGCCACCATCTACGGCGTGGCCGCCCTCCCGGTCACCTGGTAGTGGCGCCTCCGGGCGCTGCACCGACGTCTTCACGATTCCCTCGTACGGAGCCGGCGCGCTGCTCATCCGCGAGGCCGCTGGAGCATCAGGCGATCAGGCGGACGCATGCGGCGCGAACTCGCCTCCATAGCGGCCGCAGTGGCCGTTGCAGGTGCCACGATCACCGCACGCCGACGGCGGCCGATCGCTGACCGCGCCGGTCGGAAACGCGGAGGAAACCCTGTCAGGACTACACATGGACCACGCGCTGAAGGCGATCAAGCCACCCATGCTTGCGCGTCTGGACAGGAGGAAATTTCCATCGTGAATCGTACGACAGCAGTCGGCCTGGCCGGTCTGGCATGCGCGATGCTGACGCTCGGCGTCACCGCACCCGCCGCCGCCACCGGCTCGGATCGCCCCCGGTTCGGTGACGTGCAGAAGGCGCTCACAGAACTGGCCGCCGGCTCCAAGGTCGTGGGCGCGATCGGCGCCGTCTACGTCGACGGCAGGCGGGTCGACCAGGGCACCGGCGGCACCCGCCTGCTGGACGACAAGGGCGGCAAGATCCCTCCCACCGCCCGCTACCGGATCGGCTCACAGACCAAGCTGATGACCGGCACCGTGATCCTCCAGCTGGTCAAGGAGAAGAAGTTCGCCCTGGACACCAAGCTGAGCGAGCTGCTGCCCGTCGTCGTCGAACAGGACCTGGTCAAGCTGGCCGACCAGATCACCTTGCAGCAGATGCTCCAGCACACCTCCGGCATCCCCAACCTGCCGGCCGCGGACGTCTTCGGCGACACCACCTACCGCACACCGCTGGAGATGGTGAAACAGACCAGCGACCTGGAACGGACAGGAGAGCCGGGCGCCCAGTTCAGCTACTCCAACACCAACTACTTCCTGCTCGGGCTGATCATCGAGAGGTACACCAAGCACACCGTGGCGGCGGAGTTCGAACGACGCCTGTTCGACGAGCTCGACATGGACAAGACCTACCTGCCTGTCAAACCGCCCGGCGGCATCAAGGGCCCGCACGGCCACGGCTACTACCCCGACAAGGACGGCAAGCTGCGCGACGTCGACCGCCAGAACATGAGCCACGGCTACGCTGCCGCCGGGGTCATCTCCACCTCCGACGACGTCAGCGCCTTCCACCGCGCCCTGGTCAAGAACCAGCTGCTGCCCAAGGAACTCACCCAGGTGCTGCTGGGCCGCCTGTTGCCCAAGGAGCAACCGGCCAAGACCGCGTCGAAGCCGGCCGCCAACGGCCGGATCTGCGACGGCAAGGGCGGCTACTTCGGCGTCACGGGCGGCGGCCCAGGAAACAAGTCCACCACCTACAACACCCCCGACGGCCGGGTGCAGTTCGCCCTGTCGGCCACCCTGGCCGCCTCCAACCTCGATCCCGAGCTGGATCCCCTCATGGAGAAGGCCGCCGAAGCGATCCTCTGCCCCTCGAACTAGCACCACGCGGTCCGGAAAGGACCCGGGTCCGCCGCATCTTGATCGCCGAGACCGGCGGTTCACCGCGCTGGCGGGCTTCGTCCCACGCCGGTCGCCGCCACGTCGCTCACCCCAGCCCAGCAGCGGCCGGGGCGGCGTTCGCGCCGTCCCGGCCACCCGGCCGGCTTCTGCCGGCGCTGTCCGCCGGGACAGCGCACCCCGATCTCCTCGCGGACGGCGTTTATCGTGGCCACCACCGCGACCGACTGCTCGTGGGTCATCAGCGGACTCTCGACCTCGCCCTCAGCGATCAGCCGCTCCGCTTCCGCGGCCTGGTACTGCATGCCTCTGCCGCTCACCGGCTGGTCGAACCGTTCCAGCTTCTGCCCCGTCACGTTCTTGACGGTCACCACCGCGGGGAAGTACCAGACCGAGTCGATCTCGATCCGGCCCTCGGTCCCGAGCACCACGGAGGTGTTGGGCCTCTGGTCTCCATGGAGGAGTACGACGTCGAGAGGGCATCGTTGCGGTGACGCAGGGCCGTCGCCACGCACACGTCGACGCCGGTGTCGCTCAGGGTGCCGCGCCCGGTGACCTCCACGGGATCCCCGAGGATGTCGTGGGCGAAGGACACCGGGTAGACGCCGACGTCCAGCAGGCAGCCGCCGGCCAGGTCGGGGTTGTTGAGCCGGTGCGCGGGGTCTGACGGGAGCCGCTGCGTGCGGTCCGCGTGCAGCGAACGGACGTCGCCCAGCATCGGCTCGACGCCGGGCAGGAGCCGCTCCCTGGCGTACCCGACCGGGCGCACGGCCTTCGACTGGTGACCCCACGATCCCGACGGCCTCCAGCGCCCTGCCGGAGATGACGGGACGGTCGAGCCACCAGGAGGGCTTCCCGCCGTGGGTGCGCACGAGGGCGCCGGCCGAGAGCGGGACGGGTTCGATGCGGTAGGCCAGGTCCGGATCCAGGATCGGCAGCCTGATCCGGCCCTGCTGCGCGGCCGCTGACGTGTCGAGCGGGGCGTATGCCGTGCTGGAGGAAGTGATTGCGAGGGCGAAAGAGCCTGGCACGTAGAGTATTCATCACGTCACTCAAAGCGTCCATAGGCTTTTCCGCTGTTGTCCGGGCGTCGCCGCCGCCCTCGGAAGGTCAGGCCGGTGCCGCCACGCCGGGCCGAATCAGCCGGTACGCGGCCAGGAGCGATGCCCACACCATGATGAGCGCGATGGCGAGGGCGAAGGCGACATTGGCCACCCGGGAGCCCTGCGTCGCGAAGATCGAGATCCAGGCCGCCAGGAAGAGCGCGCCGGTCACCATGCTGAAGGCGGCCCAGCCGCGGCGGTCGGTCGCCGCGAATTGTCGGCCGAACGCGAAACACGCGGCGATCAGCGCGAGAAAGGCGACCGCGGAGACGAGGAAGTGAACCATCCCTTGCGTGCTCATGCTCGTGGGCGCGCCGAGGGGCGTCCCCGGCGGGAAGCCGTCGGCAGGGTCGGCGGAGAAGAAGGCGGCGGCGACCATCCCGGCGCCGAAGACGCCGACCAGCCGCGGCCCCCAGGTGCCGGCCCGGCCTGCCGAACCGCGTGCCCGGTGCAGGCCGGCCGCTCCCGCCATGAACAGCAGGCCGCTGACCGCGAAGTTGGCGATCTGAATCCATCCCTGGTCACCGTTGCTCAGCATGCTGGCCGGGTACCGGCTTATGTCGAACCCGTCCCTGGTGAGCATCTGCAGCAGGACCACGACGATGTAGAGGGGGCCTGCGGCGATGCCGCACAGCAGCAGCGTCCGCGCCGCCCCGCCGGACGCCGTAGTGGTGAGGTTCTCGGTCATCGGGTCTACTCCTCATGAGTGTCGGCGAGTCGCCGTCCGGCGGACTCGGTACCTGGTGGCCGCCGCGCCGGCCGCGTTCGGTGATCTGGACGCGGCCGAAGCCCCAGGCCGTCGGTGCGGTGCGAGCGTCCTGCTCCGGCGGCGACCGGCTGGGCGGCGTTGATCTGGCCGACAACGTCGATCATTCGTTCGTTCCCTCCTCCTCGTCCTTCGGGCACGGTCGTCGCTCCGCGGACGGCCTCTCGTCAAGCGGGTGGTGGCGCTCGCGCTGGGCCCGCGCGAGTTCGGTGCCCAGCGCGTCAAGGCGCCGACTCCAGAACCGGTGACAACGCTCCAGCCGGATGCGGGCCTCCTGAGTGGTGCGGGGACGACGCCGTGCAGGCGCCGGAGGTGCCGGCCACGCCGCCGAGCACATCGACCGCGTGCACGGGCCGATAATCTCAGCTGCTACTTATATAAGTCAATGCTGATAGATACCGCGGACTGGGCGGCTGGCGTGTGGGGCTGATGTTGTCCGGGCGGGGATCGGTGATCCACCGGGTGGCCGGCGCGGTGGCCGGGCAGGTAACGTGTCCGCACCTTGATCTGGGCTTTCCTGAACCGCCACTGGCCCTAGCGAAGGACGCTGCGGGGCAGCAGCGTCGTATGGCAGACCTTCCCTTTCACGACCGGACCGACTTCGACGACGCGGAGCGCGGCTTCATCTCCCAGCTGACCCCCGCCGTGATCAGGGCGGCAGAAGGAAAGGTCGTCTGGGACAACGATGCGTACGCCTTCCTGGGCGGCGAGTGCCCGGCCGGCGCGAACCCGAGCCTGTGGCGGCAGGCCCAGCTGTGCGCCAAGCAGGGGCTCTTCGAGGTGACCGACGGCATCTACCAGGTGCGCGGACTGGACCTGTCCAACATGACGATCGTGGAGGGCGAGCGCGGCGTCATCGTCATCGACCCGCTCATCTCCACCGAGTGCGCCGCCGCCGCGCTCAGGCTGTACCGCGACCACCGGGGCGACCGCCCGGTCACCGGCCTGATCTACACCCACTCCCACGCCGACCACTTCGGGGGCGCCCGCGGCGTCACCAACGGGAACGGCATCCCCATCATGGCGCCGGCGCACTTCATGGAGCACGCCGTCGCGGAGAACGTCTACGTCGGCACCGCGATGAACCGCCGGGCCGTGTACATGTACGGGGAGTTCCTCCCGCGCTCGCCCGAAGGCCAGCTCGGCTGCGGCCTCGGCATGGGCGCCTCATCGGGCACCGTCTCCCTCATCCCGCCCACCGTCGACATCATCCGCACCGGACAGGAGGAGACGGTCGACGGCGTACGCATCGTCTTCCAGCTCACCCCCGGCACCGAGGCTCCGGCGGAGACGAACTTCCTGTTCCCCGAGCACCGTGCCCTGTGCATGGCCGAGAACGCCACCCACAACCTGCACAACGTCCTGACCCTGCGCGGCGCGCTGGTCCGCGACGCCCGCATCTGGTCCCGCTACCTGACCGAGGCCATCGCGCTGTTCGCCGACCACGCGGACGTGGCCTTCGCCTCCCACCACTGGCCCACCTGGGGGAGGGAGCGCATCGTCACCTTCCTGTCCCAGCAGCGCGACCTGTACGCCTACCTGCACGACCAGACCCTGCGCATGCTGAACCGCGGCATGACCGGCAACGAGATCGCCGAGACCATGCAGCTGCCGCCCGCTCTGGAGCAGTCATGGCACACGCGCGGCTACTACGGCTCGGTCAGCCACAACGTCAAGGCGATCTACCAGCGCTACCTGGGGTGGTTCGACGGCAACCCCGCCCACCTGTGGGAGCACCCGCCCGTCGACCAGGCCCGCCGCTACGTCGAATGCCTCGGCGGCGCCTCCGCCGTCGTCGGGCTGGCCGGCCGCTACATCCGCGACGGCGACCTGCGCTTCGCGGCGACGCTTCTCAACCACGCGGTGTTCGCCGAGGAGGGCAACGCGGAGGCGCGCCGGCTGCTGGCCGAGGTGTACACCCGGCTGGGCCAAGGCGCCGAGAACGCCACATGGCGCAACTTCTACCTCACCGGCGCCGGCGAGCTGACCGGCCGGCCGCCGAAGTCCGCGACCGACACCGCCTCGCCGGACATGCTCGGCGCGCTCACCGCGGAGCAGATCTTTGACTCGCTGTCCATCCGCGTCAACGGCCCCGATGCTTGGAATGAGCGCTTCGCCATCGACTGGCACCTCACCGATCTCGACGAGTGCCACCGCACATCGATGTCCAACGGCGTCCTGATCCACGAGACGTCGCCATCCGGCGGGGGCGCCGACCTCGCCATCCGGCTGACCAAGGAGCGCTTGATGGGCCTGCTCGCCGGAGACGGCGGCGCCGACGGCATTGACCACGACGGCATTGACCACGACGGGGACATGACCGTCCTGCACCGGCTGACCGCCGTCCTGGAGGAGCCCACGCGGGACTTCGCCATCGTCACGCCCTGACCTTGCGAGGGCGTTCAGGACCCCGCCGGCCCGCGCAGCTTCGCGGCCGACGCGCGAAATCCCGGCCCGCGCAGCTTCGCGGCCGACGCGCGAAATCAGGGGCCGGCTCAGCGGCGGCGGGTGGCGTGCGCCGCCTCGGCGATGGTCTCGGCGACGCCGTCGACGTCGTGCTGGTCGAGCGGCGCGCAGGCGACGCGGAGGAAGTCACCGGGCAGCCGCGTCGCCATGAACGCCGATCCGGGCGCGACCGCCACGCCGTTGAGCGCGAGCGACACCAGCGCCTGCTGCTCGTTGCGCACGCCGACCCAGAGGTTGGTGCCGTCCCTGCCGTGGGCGGTCACGCCGTGTGCGGTGAGCGCCCGCTGCAGCGCCGATCTCCGCGCGGCGTACTCGTTCCGTGCCGCGGCGATCTGCTCCTGGGATTTCTGACCGGTGAGCAGCCGCAGCAGGACGTTCTGCAGGAGCCTGCTGGTCCAGCCGGAGCCGAGCATCCGGCGACGCAGCAGCGACATGATGGGTCCCTCGGCGCCGCCGACGGCGGCCATCCGCAGGTCGGGGCCGTGCGACTTGGAGAAGCCGCGGATGTGCACGGTCCGCTCGGGAAGGTGGTGGCCCAGGCTCACCGGCTCGGCCACGGCGATCCCTGCCGAGTGGTCGTCCTCGATGATCAGTGCCGTGGAGTCGCGCAGCACCGCCGCCAGCTCCGCGGCGCGCGGCTCGTCCATGCTGTGACCGGTGGGGTTCTGCCCGCGCGGCTGGAGGATGACGGCGTCCGCGTCGGCCTCGCGCAGCGCGGCGCCGAGGTCGCCGGGCTCGATGCCGCGGTCGTCGACGGGCAGCGCGACGACCTCGGCTCCGAACAGCTCGAGGAGGTCGAGGATCGGGGGGAAGGTCGGGTTCTCGACCACGACCCTGGTGCCGGGCCGGACGAGCCCGGACAGCAGCCGGTCCACCGCGTCCATGGCCCCGTCGACCAGCGCGAGCACCGCGGGCGGGAACGGCCAGTCCGCCCGTAACACCTCCTCCAGGCCGGGCAGCAGCGGCGGGTCGAAGTAGCTGCTCGTGCGCTGATCCCTGCTCAGCTGCTCCAGCACGGACTCCACGCGTGGCAGGAGCGCGGGATCCGGCCAGCTCTCCGACAGGTCGAGCAGGCCGGCGAAGCCCTCGGCCCGCAGCCGGCTGTATCTGGTCGGGCCGGTCAAATTCGCCGGGGTGCGCACCACCGTGCCACGCCGGCCGTCGGTGCGGACGAGGCCCGCTCTGAGCAGCCGCTGCCACGCCTGCGAAACGGTCGCCGGGCTCACGCCGAGCGCCTCGGCGAGCTGCCTGACGGTCGGCAGCCGCTCGCCCGCCGGCAGCTCTCCGCTGGTGATCAGGCGGCCGACCGTCTTGGCGATGCCGGCCGCCGTGCGGTCGCTCACCGACGCAGAAATGTCCACAGCTGTTTGTACTATAACAAACTTTCTATTGTCTACCGGCATTACTGCACGTAATCTCATGCCACCCACCAGCGAAAGGGCGTATCAGTGACCGCGCGACAGGTGACCGACGACGACCGCCGCTACGTCTTCCACTCGTGGTCGGCACAGGACCACATCTCCCCCCTGCCAGTGGCGGGCGCGGAGGGGTCGACCTTCTGGGACTACGGGGGCAACCGCTACCTCGACTTCTCCTCCCAGTTGGTGAACTCCAACCTCGGACACGGCCATCCCCGGCTGATCTCCGCGATCGGCGACCAGGCGGCCAGGCTCGCCTACGCCGCGCCCTCGTTCGCCGTCGACGTGCGGAGCGAGGCGGCCCGGATGATCGTCGAGCGGGCACCCGAGGGCATGGCGAAGGTCTTCTTCACCAACGGCGGAGCCGAGGCCAACGAGAACGCGGTCAGGATGGCCAAGCTGTTCACCGGCCGGCACAAGGTGCTCAGCACCTACCGCTCCTACCACGGCGCGACCACCGGGGCGATCTCGCTGACCGGCGAACCACGGCGCTGGCCGAGCGAGCCGGGCCTGCCCGGCGCCGTGCACTTCTTCGGCCCCTACCCCTACCGCTCCGCGTTCTCCGCAACGAGCGCGGAGGAGGAGAGCGAGCGGGCGCTGCGTCACCTCGACGAGGTGGTGACGCTCGAAGGACCGCACACCGTGGCCGCGGTCGTCCTGGAGACCGTGGTCGGCACCAACGGCGTCCTGGTCCCGCCGCCCGGCTACCTGCGCGGCGTGCGCGAGCTGTGCACCCGGCACGGGATCCAGCTGATCTGCGACGAGGTCATGGTCGGATTCGGCCGCGTCGGGCACTGGTTCGCCTGCCAGGCATGGGACGTCAGGCCCGACCTGATCACCTTCGCCAAGGGCGTCAACTCCGGCTACGTCCCGCTCGGCGGTGTGATCATCTCGGCCGAGGTGGCCGGGTTCTTCGGCGACCGCGCCTACCCCGGCGGGCTCACCTACAGCGGTCACCCGCTGGCCTGCGCGGTGGCGGTCGAGCACATGAAGGTCCTGGAGGAGGAGCGGATCCTGCCCCGGGTGCGCGCACTCGGCGAGCGGCTGGAAACCCGGCTGGCCGAGATCGCGCAGCGGCACCCCAGCGTGGGTGAGGTGCGCGGGATGGGCCTGATGTGGGCGATCGAACTCGTCCGCGACAGGGAGACGCGCGAGCCGCTGGTGCCGTACAACGCCGCCGGGCAGGCCAACGAGCCGATGGCGCGGGTCGCCGCTGCCTGCCGCGAGGGCGGCGTGTGGCCGTTCACTCACTTCAACCGGTTGCACGTCGCGCCGCCGCTGATCATCGAGGACGACGAGCTGGACCGCGGGCTCGCCGTCTACGACGCGGCGCTCAAGATCGCCGACGAGTACGTCACCGGCTGAGGAGGAGCATGTGTCCGAGCGACCGATGCTGATCGACGGCGAGTGGGTCACGGCAGGCGACGGCCGGTGGATCGAGGTGGAGAGCCCCGGTGACCGCACCACGGTCGCCCGCGTGCCACGCGGCGACGCCGCCGACGTCGGGCGCGCGGTCGACGCGGCCGCCCGCGCCCTCCCCGCCTGGCGGGCGCGCCCGCCGCGCGAACGGGCCGATCTCTTCCGCCGCGTGGCCGACAGCCTCGAACCGGAGGTGGAGAAGCTCGCCCGGCTGGTCTCGCTGGAGAACGGCAACGCGCTGCGCACCCAGTCACGCGGCGAGGCCCGGTTCGTCGTCGACTGCTTCCGCTATTTCGGCGGTCTGGCCGGCGAGGCCAAGGGGGAGACGATCCCGCTCAGCGACGCCGTACTCGACTACACCAGGCGCGAGCCGCTCGGCGTGGTCGGCGCGATCGTCCCGTGGAACGCCCCGCTGATGCTCTCCGCCCTGAAGATCGCCCCCGCGCTGGTCACCGGCAACACGCTGGTGCTCAAGGTCGCCGAGGACGCCCCGCTCGCGGTGCTGGAAGTGGCCAGGATCTGCCAGGAGTTCCTGCCGGCCGGCGTGCTCAACGTCGTGACCGGCTACGGCGAGGAGGCGGGCGCGGCGCTGACCGCGCATCCCGGCGTCGCCAAGCTCAGCTTCACCGGCTCGACCTCCGTGGGCAGGCAGGTGATGCGCGCCGGAGCCGACCGCGTCGCCCCGGTCTCGCTCGAGCTCGGCGGCAAGAGCCCGCAACTGGTCTTCCCCGACGCCGACGAGGACTGGGTGGTCGACGGCGTGATCGCGGGCATGCGCTTCTTCCGCCAGGGCCAGTCCTGCACGGCGGGCTCCCGGCTGTTCGTCCACGAGACGGTCTTCGACTCGTTCGTCGGCAAGCTCACCACCCGGCTGGGCTCGCTCACGGTGGGCGACCCGCTCGACGAGTCCACCGACATCGGCGCGATCGTCAACGCCGGACAGTTCGACAAGGTCTGCGGCTACATCCGTGACGGCATGGATCAGCGGGGGGCGCGGATCGCCCTGGGCGGCCTGCCCCCGGAGCACGGCCCGCTGTCCAAGGGCTACTTCGTGGAGCCCACGGTCTTCACCGGCGTCGCCAACGACTGGCGGATCGCGCAGGAGGAGATCTTCGGACCGGTCGTGTGCGCGATCCCGTGGCGCGAGGAGTCCGAGGTGATCGCGATGGCCAACGACACGCCGTACGGGCTGGCCGCGTTCGTCTGGACGCACGACGTGAGCAGGGCGCTGCGCGCCGCGCACGCGCTGGAGGCCGGGTGGGTGCAGGTCAACCAGGGGGGCGGGCAGGTCCTCGGGCAGTCCTACGGGGGTTTCAAACAGAGCGGAATCGGTCGCGAGTTCTCCCTCGAGGGGATGCTCGACAGTTACACCCAGCGCAAACACATATCCGTGAGCTTGCAGAGGTGACCACATGTCCTCCACCTCCAACCCGCCTGCCGTGCCTCCGGTGCGGGTGGCGTTCGCCAGTTTCGTCGGCACCACCATCGAGTGGTACGACTACATCCTCTTCGGCACGGCCTCGGTGCTCGTGCTCAACGGGCAGTTCTTCCCCACGCTGAGCCCGGCGGCCGGCACGCTCGCCTCGCTGGCCACGTTCTCGATCGCGTTCGTCGCCCGGCCGCTCGGCAGCGTGCTGTTCGGCCACTTCGGCGACCGGATGAGCCGCAAGAAGATGCTCATCTGGTCGCTGCTGGGCATGGGGATCGCCACGGTCCTGGTCGGCCTGCTGCCGAACTACGACACGATCGGGATCGCCGCGCCGCTCATCCTGGTCATCCTGCGCATCGTGCAGGGTGTGGCCGTCGGCGGCGAGTGGGGAGGCGCCGCGCTGATGGCGCTCGAACACGCGCCGCGACGCAAGCGGGCCTTCTTCGCGAGCTGGCCGCAGGCCGGGGTGCCCGCCGGGCTGCTGCTCGCGAACGGCGCGTTCTTCCTCGTGCAGAGCATGCCGGAGGAGCAGTTCCAGTCCTGGGGCTGGCGGCTGCCGTTCCTCGCGTCCGCAGCGATGATCGCGGTCGGCTTCTACGTCAGGAGCAAGGTCAGCGAGTCGCCGGAGTTCACCGAGATGCGGGAGGCGGAGGCTCGGCGCAAGCGGCAGCGCCGGGTGCCGCTGCTCGAGGTGCTGCGCGAGCACAAGCGGGCGGTGCTGATCGGCACCCTGTCCGTCGGCGTCGGCAACACCGTCTTCTACCTGTCCACCGTCTTCATGCTCGCGCACGGGCCGCAGGACCTCGGCTTCGACCGTGGCCAGATCCTCCTGATGCTCATGCTGGCCGCGGCGCTGGACATCGTCTCGCTGCCGCTGGTCGCGATGCTGGGCGACCGGATCGGGCGCAAGCGGCTGATGCAACTCGGCGCGGTGATCGGGATCGTCATCGGGGTGCCGATGTTCGCGCTGTTCGCCACGGGCACCGCCTGGGGCATCCTGCTGGCCACGGTGCTCGCCCTGCCGATCGGCCACGCCTTCTCCAGCGCGGTGCTGACGAGCTTCATCCCCGGGCTGTTCCAGACCCGGGTGCGTTACACGGGCGCCGGACTGTCCTACCAGCTGAGCGGCATCGTCGCATCGGCGCCCGCGCCGTTCCTCGCGACCTGGCTCTTCGAGTCGACGGGAAACAGCCTCGCCGTCGGCGCATACCTGTCGGTGGTGGCGGTGATCACCCTGGTGGCGGTCTCCGCCGCGCCGGCGAAGCCACTCGACGGGGAGAACATCGAGAACCGTGAAGTCACAGACGAAGGGAGCCGTCACGATGAGCAGGGTCGTCCGGGCAGCGCTGTACCAGACGCGGTGGACAGGTGATCGGGAGAGCATGATCCGGGAGCACGAGGACGCCGCGCGCCGCGCCGCCGAGCGGGGTGCCAAGGTGATCTGCTTCCAGGAACTGTTCTACGGCCCGTTCTTCTGCCAGGTGACGGACCAACGGTTCTACGACTGGGCGGAGGCCGTGCCCGGCGGGCCGACGGTGGAGCGTTTCCGCGCGCTGGCGGCGGAGCTCGGCCTGGTCATGGTGCTCCCGGTGTACGAGGAGGAGCAGCCGGGGGTGCTCTACAACACCGCCGCGGTGATCGACGCCGACGGTTCCTTCGCCGGGAAATACCGCAAGAGCCACATCCCGAACCTGCCGGGCTTCTGGGAGAAGTTCTACTTCCGGCCGGGGAATCTCGGTTACCCGGTGTTCGACACCGCGGCCGGCCGCATCGGCGTCTACATCTGCTACGACCGGCACTTCCCCGAGGGCTGGCGGGCGCTCGGGCTGGGCGGCGCGGAGATCGTGTTCAACCCGTCGGCGACGCATCGCGGGCTGTCGCGATACCTCTGGCAGCTGGAGCAGCCGGCCGCGGCCGTGGCCAACGCCTACTTCGTGGGCGCGATCAACCGGGTCGGCGTCGAGGAGTACGGCGACAACGACTTCTACGGCACCTCCTACTTCGTCGGCCCGGAGGGCAAGGTCATCGGCGACACGGCGAGCGACACCGACCCCGACCTCGTCGTCCAGGACCTCGACCTGGACGAGATCAGGCGGATCAGGGATCGCTGGGCCTTCTACCGCGACCGCAGGCCCGAGTCCTACGGCGCCGTGGTGGCGCCGTGAAGCTGTTCACGGCGCGGCGGATCCTGGCCCTGGACGGCACCGAGCCCGAGGCGTTCGCAGTCGAGGACGGCGTCGTGGTCGCGACGGGGACGCGGGCCGGCCTGACCCGGCGGCATCCGCACGCGGAACGGGTCGACCTCGACGGCGCGCTGGTGGTGCCCGGGTTCAACGACGCGCACTGCCACGTCTCGCAGGCCGCGCTCGCCAGGGTCCGCGTCGACCTGGCCGGCGCGGCCGGCGCCGCCGAGGTCGCCGCCGCCCTGCGGGCCAGGGCCGCCCGGACGCCGCCCGGCGAGTGGGTCGTCGGGCAGCCGCTGGACGATCGCCTCATCCCCGGCGTCGACCGCGACTTCCTCGACGCCGTCTCGCCCGATCACCCCGTCGTGCTGATCCACTACTCCTTCCACCGGGCGGTGGTGAACAGCAGGGCGCTCGAACTGCTGGGCTACCGCACCGCCGCGGACGCGCCGGACGGCGGGCAACTCATGACCGACGCCGCCGGCCGGCTCGACGGCCGGCTGATCGAGCGCGCCTGGCTCGACCCGTGGCTGCCAGGACCGCGGCGCGACACCATCGCGCCCGCCGGCGAACTCGCCGCGCAGGTGGCCGCGCTGGCGGAGGTGAACGACGGGCTGCACAGGGCCGGGATCACCTCCTACTGCGACGCGATCGTCACCCCGGTGGAGCAGCGGATGTACACCGCGGCACGCGACCGTGGCGCGCTCACGCCGCGGGTGAGCATGCTGCTGTGGCACACCTACTTCGACCCGGCGACCTGGCCCGGCCAGGAAGCCGACCAGCGGCTGCAGCTGAGCGGCGTGAAGCTGATGTACGACGGCGCGCTGACCGGCGGCACCTGCCTGTGCCGCCACCCCTACCCGAGCGGCACGGGCACGGACAACGGCCTGCAGATCCTCACCGACGAGGAGTTCGCCGGCCGGGTGCGCGCCGTCGCGTCCGCGGGAGCGCGGATCGCGGTGCACGCCAACGGCGACCTGGCGATCAGCAAGCTGCTCGACGTCTTCGCATCGCTGCCCGCCACCGGGGCCGGCCATCGCGTCGAGCACTGCAGCATCGTGGACGACGAGATCATCGCCAGGCTGGTCACGCTCGGCGTCACGCCGGTGCCGTTCTCCGCCTTCGCCCATCTGTACGGCGAGGCGCTCACCGGCTTCTACGGCCAGGAGCGGGCCGGCCGGATCTGCGCGCACCGGTCGATGCTGGACGCCGGGCTGGAGGTCGCCGGCTCGTCCGACTACCCCATCGTGCCCGTCGACCCGCTCCTCGGCGTGCAGAGCATGGTCACCCGCAGGTCGGCCGCGGGCCTGGACTTCGGCCCCGCCCAGCGGCTCGGCGTGATCGAGGCGCTCGGCGTCTACACGCACGGCTCGGCGCACGCCACCGGCGACGGGCGCCGGAGGGGCCGGCTCTCTCCCGGCCAGGTGGCCGACTTCGTCGTCCTCGACGCCGACCTGACCGCCGTCGAGCCCGACGAGATCGCGGCCACCCGGGTGCGCTCGACCTGGGTGGGCGGCGAGCGGGTGTGGGCCTCCGGATGACCACGGCCGCGGGCGCGCCGACGTTCGAGCGCGTCCGCCGCCGGGTCCGGCCGGCGCTCCTCGGATCTGGGCGCGGCCAACCACGAGCCGCAGGCGCGGTCAACACCGCCGCAACCGAACGTCCCCCCGGCGGTGAGACAGCGGCGCGCTGATCGACATCGCCATGAACCTCGTCCGGGCCTGGCCGCCGTGACCCCGTGCTGTCTGCTGGGCCGGTCGATCTGAAGAATGCCGCGATCAGAGAATCTCTCGACCGTCATACGACTTTCTCCGGACAGAACTGCGGGAACGACGTCGATGGTTCAAGCCGCGAAGGACAGAAGGAGTGGACGGGCATGCGCGAAAAGGTCTCGGGCATGCCTCTCGGCACCCTCGGAGGTGTCAGCCAGGTCGACCCCCGGTCCGGCTACCGGACGGACGATCACGACCAGGGTGCTTACGTCGGCGCTGGACCCGCTGCTGACGGCACCCGCGGCACCACCTGCGCACCCGGCCCGCTGAACATCGGCCGCAAGGTCAGCCCGTCGAGGCAGCTGTGGGATCTCGCCCGGCGGCTGATCGTGGGACATCCCGCGCCCGGCCGGCGCAAACCCTGAGCAGGACGGTTCCCGGGGCCGGACACAGCGAGATCTCCGCGCGGGTGGGCCGCCGGACAGCCGATAGGGCTGACGAAGGGACGCTCGGTGACCAATCGCGAACCGGATGCCGACGACGCCCCGGCAGCCCGCCCCCGGCGGCAGGCGAGCCTGTCGGCGGACCGCGCCGTCGCCACCACGGGCGCGCTCCTGTCAACGAAGCGGGCGCCCAAGGTCCAGCTCCGGCACGGTGAGGGCGCCAAGAGCCACCTGACCAGCCTCCAAGGGCTGGTGGCGCTCTCCCTCGACGCTCTGAGTTCCGTCGCCTACGGTCCGGAGGCGATCGCCCTCGTCCTCGTCGCCGCGGGAAGCGCCGCGGTCGGCCACACGCTGCCGATCACGCTGGCCATCGCCGCGCTGCTCGTCCTGCTGGTGACCTCCTACTGCCAGGTGATCGCCGCCTTCCCCGACGGCGGCGGCTCCTACGCGGTGGCCAAGCGTAGTTTCGGCCCGATGGTGAGCCTGCTGGCCGCCGCCGCGCTGGTCGTGGACTACGTGCTCACCGTCGCGGTGAGCCTGGCGGCCGGCGCCGCGAGCCTCGCCTCCGCCTTCCCCGTCCTCCGTCCGCATCTCCTGGGGACCTGCCTGGTGGGGCTGGCCGTGCTCACCGCGCTGAACCTGTACGGCATAGCCGACAGCGCCCGCTGGCTCATGGCGCCGACCCTGCTGTTCATCGCGAGCATCTTCGGCATGGTCGTCATAGGACTGGCGCGCTCCCACCCGGCGGCGATCGTCGGCACCCCCGAGCCCCTGCCCGCGCACGAGGCGCTCAGCGTGCTGCTGATCCTGAAGGCGTTCTCCTCGGGCTGCTCGGCGCTGACCGGCGTGGAGGCCATCGCCAACGGGGTGCCGATGTTCCGCCGGCCGCGGGTGCGCCGGGCCCAGCGGACGGAGCTGATGCTCGGCCTGCTGCTCGGGACGATGCTGATCGGGACGGCGCTGCTCATCCGGCGCGACGACGTCGTGCCGCGTTCGGGCGTCACCATCCTGGCCCAGCTCACCGCGGGCGCCTACGGCACGGGCTGGCTCTACCTCGCGGTCAACATCATCGTCACCCTCGCGCTCGGGCTGGCCGCCAACACCAGCTTCGGCGGCCTGCCGGTGCTGATGGCTCTGCTGGCCAAGGACCACCGGCTCCCGCACCTGTTCACTCTGCGCTCCGAGCGGCCTGTCCACCGCTACGGCGTCGTCGCGGTGGCCGTCCTCGCCGCGCTGCTCCTGATCACGCTGGACGCACAGACCCACCGGCTGATCCCGCTGTTCGCGATCGGAGTGTTCACCGGGTTCACCATCAGCCAGACGGGGCTCGTCCGCTACTGGACGCGGGAACGCCCGCCAGGGTGGGCGCGCAAGGCGCTGCTGAACGGCGCCGGCGCTGTCGCGACGACGGTGGCCACGCTGGTGCTGCTCGTCACGAAGTTCACTGAAGGCGCCTGGGCGGTGCTCGTGGCCGTCCCGCTGCTGATCCTGCTCTTCAGGAGCGTCGAGCGCTACTACGGCCGGATCACGGCCGCGCTCGGGCTCGGCCGGCCGCCGGCGGCGCCGCACCGCCCCGAGCCGGGCAAGCGGCTGGTGATCGTCCCGCTCAGCCCGGCGTCGGCGATCAGCGCCCTGTCCGGACGGACGCTCAGCGCGGCACTGGCCCTCGGCGGGGAGATCGTCGCCGTCGTCGTCTCCGACACCCCCGACGAGCTCGGCGACCTGCGCGCGAAGTGGGAGCGATGGAACCCGCAGGCCCGGCTGAAGATCCTGGACAGTCCCCGTCACGCGGTGGTCCGCCCCGTCGTCGAGTACGTGCGCCGCCAGGAGGCGAGCGGCCGGTGGATCGCGGTGGTGATCCCGCGCATCGAGCCGCCCCATCCCCGCTACCGGCTCCTGCACACGCAGCGTGATCTGCTCCTGGCGGCGTCCCTGCGCGACCACACGAGCGCGATGGTGTGCTTCGTGCCGTTCCGCGTCCGGAGCTGAGCGTCACCCGCCGAAACGGCCGCCGGCGTGGGGACGGCGCGGGAGGGGCTCGCGGCCGGGTGGCTGGCGCACCTCCCGCTCCGGCGCCGGCCGCGGCGGATTGGGCCGGGTGACCTCCTCCTGGCCCAGGTCGAACTGCTCCCCGTGGTGGCTCAGCGCGATCGGCGGCCCTTCCAGGAGCCGGTAGGCCGTCGCCTCCTTCGTGGAGCTGACGCTCACCAGGCTGCCGCGGTAACGCAGCCGGAAGGCGAGCCGGGTGATGCCGGAGGGCAGAGAGGGCGCGAAGCACATCCGTCCCCCGCCCGCGCGCATCCCGCCGAATCCCGCCACCAGGGCGATCCACGCGCCGGCCAGCGACGCCATGTGCACACCGTCCACGGTGTTCTTCTCCAGGTCAGCGAGGTCCATCAGCGCCGCCTCGCCGAGGTAGCGATAGGCGAGCTCGAGATGTCCCACCTCGGCGGCGATAACCGCCTGGGTGCAGGCGGACAGGGACGAGTCGCGCACCGTCAAAGCCTCGTAATAGGCGAAGTTCGCGACCTTCTGGTCAGGCGTGAAGGCATCTCCGCGCAGATGCATCGCGAGCACCACGTCCGCCTGCTTGACCACCTGCCGCCGGTAGAGATCGAAGTAGGGGAAGTGCAGCAGCAGCGGATAACGATCGGGACCGGTGGCGGCGAAGTCCCAGAGCGCGTGCTGCGTGAAGTCCTCGCTCTGCGGATGCACCCCCAACTGCTCGTGCCAGGGGACGGTCATCGCCTCCGCCGCCTCGCGCCAGCGGCGGATCTCCTCCGCCGTGACCTCGAGCCGCTCCGCACGGGCCGGATGGCGGTCCGCCGCCTCGGCGGCCTCGCGCAGGTTCCGCTGGGCCAGCAGGTTCGTGTAGACGTTGTTGTCGACGACGGCGGTGTACTCGTCCGGTCCGGTCACGCCGTCGATGCGAAACCGCCCGGAGACGTCATGGTGGCCCAGGGAGCACCACAGCCGGGCCGTCTCGACGAGCACGTGCAGGCCGGCGTCGCCGTCGAACGTGACGTCCTGGCAGGCGTCGACGTACTGGGCGACCGCGTGCGCGATGTCGGCGTTGACGTGGAAGGCCGCGGTTCCCGCGGGCCAGTAGCCGGAGCATTCCTCGCCGTGGATGGTCCGCCAGGGGAAGGTGGCGCCGCGCAGCCCCAGTTGCTTGGCGCGCGCCCGCGCCAGGGGAATGGTGGACCGCCGCCACGACAGCGCGTCGGCGACGGCTCTCGGATAGGTGTAGGTGAGCACGGGTAGCACGAAGATCTCGGTGTCCCAGAAGGCGTGCCCGTCGTAGCCGGACCCGGTCAGGCCCTTGGCCGGTATGGCGCGCTCCTCCAGACGCGCGGCGGACTGCAGCAGGTGGAACAGCCCGAAACGCACGGCCTGCTGCACCTCGGCGTCGCCCTCCACCTCCACGTCCGCACCGGCCCAGAACCCCTCCAGGAAGCGCCGCTGGCCCGCGCACAGGCCGTCCCAGCCGACCAGGCGGGTGGCCGCCAGCGCCGCGGCCACCTGATCGTGCAGGGCGGGCCGTGACCGCCTGGCCGACCACCCGTAGGAGAAGAACTTGACCAGCCGCAGCGTCCGGCCAGGTGACAGGCGCGTGGCCACGGTCACCCTGCTGACGTCGTCGCTGCCCTGCGCCTCGGTCAGCGTGCCGTCCGGCCCGTCGATCTCGTGCCACATGCCCGCGGCGACCCGCAGCCCGCTGACCCGGGCGCGGTGCACCATGATCGCCAGGCCGTCCCTGTCGACGACGCTCTCCTCCGGGACCAAGGGGGACCGCAGCGGCGCGGCGGCCCGCGGGTCACCGCCCGCGGACGTCTGGGTCTCGTTGGCGACCAGCTCCGACTGGACGACGAGGTGGGTCGGCTGGTCCACGGCCTCGACCTCGTAGCGGATCGCGGCGATCGCGCGATGGGTGAACGACACCAGCCGCGTGGACCTGATCCGCACCGAGGTCCCGGTCGGCGAGCTCCAGTGCGCCGTGCGCGTGAGGGTGCCGGCGCGCAGGTCCAGCACCCGCTCGTGCTGGTGCAACGTCCCGTACCGCAGATCGAAGGGCTCGTCGCCGACCAGCAGCCGGATCAGCTTGCCGTTGGTGACGTTCACCACTGTCTGCCCCGACTCCGGGTAACCGTAGCCCGCCTCCGCGTACGGCAGCGGCCTCAGCTCGTAGAACCCGTTGAGGTAGGTGCCCGGCTCCCCGTGCGGCTCGCCCTCGTCCAGGTTGCCGCGCAAACCGATGTGCCCGTTGGACAGCGCGAACACCGACTCGCTCTGCGCCAGCACGTCCAGGTCCAGCCGGCGCTCCCGGAGCGTCCATGGCCCGACCTCGAACGCGGGGTGCCGGATCATCTGGCGCCCTGCCCCAGCAGCTCGGCCAGGTCGGTGACCACGACGTCCGCGCCGTGCTGACGCAGCGCCTCGGCCTGCCCCACCCGGTCGACGCCGACGACGAAGCCGAACCCTCCCGCGCGGCCGGCCGCCACTCCCGCCAGTGCGTCCTCGAACACCGCCGCCTCCGCCGGCTTCAGCGCCAGAGCCTCGGCAGCCGCGAGATACATGTCCGGGGCCGGCTTTCCCGCCAGCCGCCGCTCCCGGGCCACGACGCCGTCTATCCGGGCGTCGAACTGCGAGACGAGCCCCGCGGCGGTCAGGACGTGAACGGCGTTGGCGCTCGACGACACCACGGCCCTGCGCAGTCCCCCGTCCCGGACCGCGGCGAGGTAGCGGGAGGAGCCGGGGAAGACATGCACGCCGTCCCGGTCGATGATCGCCTGGACGAGCCGGTTCTTCCGGTTGCTCAGCCCGTTCACGGTCATCGCGTCGGGCGGGTCGTCCGGCGTCCCCTCCGGCAGGCTGATGCCGCGCGCCCGCAGGAAACTCCGCGCCCCGTCCACGCGCTTCTTGCCGTCGACGTAGCGGTCATAGTCGGCGGTCGCGTCGAAGGGCACGAAGGCGGTCCCCGAGATGCGGGCCCATTCCCGCAGGAACTCGTCGAACATCGTCTTCCACGCCGCGGCGTGCACGGTGGCGGTGCGCGTCAGCACGCCGTCCATGTCGAACAGGCACCCGCGAATCCCCTCAGGCAACCCCAGCATTCGTCCCCCTGCGGGAGGCACTACCCGCATGACCTGCGAATACCCGTCGGGCGTCGGACCGGGCGGCGGGAAGGACACCGCCCCCGCGGCGAGTGAGCCGCACCCGAGCGGCGTGCGCGTCCCTCGAGCGGTGGTGACCCTTTACTCGAGCGGCAGGGCGTGCCGTCCGGCAACCTGGCGGATCTCCTCCAGCGGGTACGGCGTCTTCCTGCTCTCGCTCTGCAGGGCGTGGTAGAAGTCGTTCAGCACGGTGGCCAGCGGGCTGTGCCGCGACAGCAGGGCCGCGACCCCGCCGGGCACGCCGGCGGGCCGCTCTCCCGCCGCCCATTCCCGCACCAGCTCGCGACGCCGCGGCCAGTCGGCGCCGTGGAAGGCGCCGGCCAGCCAGTTCACCAAGTACGTCAGCGTGTAGGTGCGGTCGAAGGTGAGGCGCCGGCGACAGAAGGCCCGTTCCTCCTCTGACAGGTCGAACCGGGTGGAGGTGGCCAGCCCGAAGTCGGTCAGGTAGAAGCGGCGCCCGTCGGTGAGGATGTTCCCGAAGTGCGCGTCGAAGTGCAGGAGCCCGCCCGCGTTCATGAAGGTCACTGCTTCACGCAGCCCCTGGTCCGCCAGGGCGCAGGCCCGGTCGGCGTCGCCCGCGCGCACCTGCTCGTCCAGCCACTGGTGCAGGTTGTGGGGAAAGTACTGCAGGAAGAGCGTCAGGCTCGCCGGAGCCCCTGCCAGCGCCTCCAGGCGGCGGCGCACGCCGGGCGCGCCCTCCCAGAAGGTGACCGCCCGATCGATGTCGGCCAGCTCCGCGTACAGCGGGGCGGGCTCGGCGTCGGGCAGCACCCGCCAGTGGTACAGCAGCGGGAAGCCGGGGAACCGGCCGGTCAGCACCCACCCGGTGGTCATCGAGTGCGCGGCCAGCTCGCGCCAGGCGCCGAATCCGGGCGAGCCGATGCCGTACTGGCAGAAGGGCGGCAGCCCGAACAGGTCGGCCGTCGAGTGCGGGTGGCGCAGCTCGGGCTCGGTGACGGGCACACGCTTGACGAAGACCGGGGCGCCGCCGACCTCGAGCCGCGCGGACGCCCCGCCGATGCCGGTGCCGAGGGGCACGGCCTCGCGCTCCAGCAGCTCGGCCAGCTCCCGGTCGTCGTAGCGGGCCAGGGCCGCGGAAACGGCGCGGTGCGTGGTCACTCGCGTCTCCGTCACCGTGATCACTCTACTGGCCGATGACGGCCGCCCTCGCCTGGCGGCCGCCCCGCCGCACCGCTCGGCGAGCTGGCTGACCTCTCGGCGGTCCCGAGCCGCGCCGTCCCGGCGACCGGTGCCGGCAGGTCGCGCACCCGGCGGCCCTTCCAGCGATACTTGTGCCGCCGCCTCGGCGAGCCCCGCGGCAGTGCGGGAGGATGCGGGGCATGTATGTCCATGAGGCCGGTGACGCGCACGCTTCTCCCATCCTGTTACTGCACGGCGGCGGCGTCGCGGGATGGATGTGGCGCCCGACGCTGGAGCGGCTCGGAACGAACGCCCGAGTGATCATTCCCGATCTTCCCGGCCACGGCCGCAGCGCGGCCGAAGCGTATCGATCGCACGAGATGACCGCCCAGGCCCTGGCGGTCGTCCTGGAGGAACGCGCGCCGCACGGCGCGATGGTCGCGGGGTTCTCGTTGGGTGCGCAGCTCACGATCCTGCTCGCCGCGACCCGGCCCGATCTCGTGACGAGTGCCGTCGTCGTGAGCGCGCAGGCGAAGCCTCTTCGCTTCCCCCAGGCGACTCTCGGGCTCCTCGCCGCGACCGCACCGCTCGCACGACGACGGTGGTTCGCGAAGCTCCAGGCGAAGCACCTGTTCATCCCGGACGAGCTCCTGACCGACTACCTTCGCGACAGCGCTCGCACAAGCCGTGAGACTCTGCTCGCCGGCGTCGGCGAGAACATCCGCTTCACCCTCCCCGCCGGCTGGGCCGGCTTCACGAACCCGGCGCTGGTGATGGTGGGCGAGCACGAGCGGAAGCTGATGCACGCCTCCGCACGCGACATCCACGATTCCCTCCCGGGCAGCGAGATGACCTCCGTGCCGGGATGCGGCCATGGCATACCCCTGCAGCGCCCCGACCTGTTCGCCCGGATCCTGGCCGACAGAAGGTGAAGGTCCTGCCCGGCATGGGTGGAGCGAGGAGTTCGGCGGCGGCGCGCAGGTCACCCCGGTAGCCGAGAGCGTGTGACGGGGTCGTGGTGGACCGGCGGCGGGCCTTCGAGGGAATTTCCGGGTGCGCTTCCCCCGTCAGCGTCACAGCTCATCGGGGGTGCCGGTGCGCCGGTCGTGGTAGTCCAGCAGCCTGGACAGCAGCCGGGTCAACCGCTGCCGCTCCTCGAGCGACAGCGGAGCCAGCAGCTCGTCCTGGGTTTCGGCCAGTTGCTTCTCCAGCCGCCGCAGCTGCCGCCTGCCCCCGGTGGTCAGCGAGATGATGTTGCGCCGCCGGTCGGAGGGGTCCGGAGCGCGCTCGACCAGCTCGCGCTCGGCGAGTTCGTTGATCGCCGCGACCATGTCGCTGAGGTGGATGCCGCTACGGCGGCCGAGCGCGGCCTGGCTGGCCGGGCCGAACTCCTCCAGCGTCGCCAGCAGGCGGTAGTGGTAGCCGCGCGCCTGCACCGCCGAGAATCCGTCGCCCACCAGGCGCTGAGCGTGGCCGGCGGTCTGTGTGAGCAGCCAGCTGGGCAGGCTCTCCCACCTGCCAGGCGTCTTCTCGGACGGGTTCTCCACGTGGCAAGTCTAGCGAATCGTTAGAGTCCCGAACGATCGTGGTATCGTTCGGGTAGTAAACGTTTGTATCATGAACGTTTATCCAACGAATGATTCTCTGGAGTTGAGAGCATGATCAAGCCGTTCCGCATCGACATCCCCCAGGCCGACCTCGACGACCTGACCGACCGGCTCTCCCGCACCCGCTGGCCCAACGAGGTCGCCGACGCCGGGTCGGACTACGGCTTCCCGCTGGCGCGGCTCAAGGAACTGGCCGAATACTGGAGGGCCGGCTACGACTGGCGCGAGCACGAGGCCGAGCTCAACGAGCTTCCGCATTTCACCACCGAGATCGAGGGCCAGAACATCCACTTCGTCCACGTCCGGTCGTCGAAACCGGACGCGCTCGCGCTGATCCTCACCCACGGCTGGCCCGGTTCCTTCCTGGAGTTCCTCGACGTGATCGAGCCGCTGTCGCGCGACTTCCACCTGGTGATTCCGTCCATCCCGGGTTTCGGCTTCTCCGGGCCGACCCATGAGCGCGGCTGGGACATCGTCCGGGTCGCGCGGGCCTGGGCCGAGCTGATGCGCCGTCTCGGGTACGAGCGCTACGGCGCGCAGGGCGGCGACTTCGGTGCTGGCATCTCGTTGGCGCTCGGCGCGGAGGCTCCCGAGCAGGTGGCCGGGGTACACGTCAACTACCTGCCGACCCGGCCGGTCCCGGACGCCGATCTCGAGCTGTCCGAAACTGATGAGGCCCGGCTGGACAAGGTCAGGCAGCTGATGGCGAACCGTCCGCCGTACCAGGCCCTGCAGGCCCTCACCCCGCAGACCATCGGCTATGCGCTGACCGACTCGCCGGTCGGCCAGCTGGTCTGGATCGCCGAGCGCTTCGCACAGTGGACGGATCCTCGCTCGCCGATCAGTGACGAGCGGATGCTCACCGACATCTCGCTGTACTGGCTGACCGCCACCGCGGCCTCGTCGGCGCGACTGTCGCGCGAGACCCCGCGGCGGATCGAGCCGTGCCCGGTGCCGGTCGGCGTGGCGGTGTTCCCGCACGACATCACCCAGTCCGTACGACCGCTGGCCGAGCGGCTGTACGACATCAGGCACTGGTCGGAGTTCGAGCGCGGCGGCCACTTCGCCGCGATGGAGGTACCGGACCTGCTCGCCGAGGACATCCGCGACTTCTTCCTCGACCACGTCAGGTGACCCGGACGCCAGCCGGTCCAACCACTCAAGGAGGCCATCATGACCAGCACCGAAACCCTGATCCGCGCACTCGCCGACCGCGCCGAACTCACCGACCTGGTCGCCCGTCACAGCTTGTGGATCGACGAGCGCCGCTACGGCGAGACCGACCGGCTCTTCACCGGGGATGTCGTCGTCGAGTCCCCGCGCGGGAAGGCCCGCGGCATCGAGGAGCTCGTCGAACTCGTGCGCAGGGGCCACGACACGTACGTCCGCACTCTGCACAGCAAGTCCAACCTCGTGATCGAGGTCGACGGCGAGACCGCCACGGTGCGGGCCCACGACATCGCCGTGTTCGTCATCGACGACAAGACCGAGGCCCTGGCGGCCGGGTTCCACCGCTACCGGGCGCGCCGCACCGAGGACGGCTGGCGCTTCGACCGCCTCGTGGTCACCCCCGTCGCACTGACCGAAGCCCTCGACCGGGCCCTCTAGAAGACACCGCAGGCCGCGGGCTCCCGGACACCCAGGAGTTCCGCGGCCATCGCGACGTCCGCGCCGGCGCCGCGCAGCGTTCCGTCCGTGTTCCGTCCGTGTTCCGTCCGTGTTGCGTCCGTTCAGCCGATCCGGGCAGCCAGCAGCGAGACCAGCCGATCGACGGTGACGGTTTCCAGCGGAACCACCACGGCACCGTGACCGTCGCCCAGCGCTTCGCCATTCTCGGGCACGGCCACGACCAGGCAGCCCGCGGCGAGCGCCGAAGCGATGCCCGGCCGGGAATCCTCCAGCGCCACACACTCGCGCGGATCGACGCCCAGCCGTCCGGCCGCCGTCAAGGGAGCGTGCCGCCGAGCTTCTCGGCGAGATCGGCGAGACTGACGTCCCAGAGGGGTTCACTGTCGAACAGCGTGCCGTCCATGTCGAACAGCGCCGCCGCCGGCGGGCCCGCGCCCCGTGCGGCCGTGTCCGTCGTCACCGGAGGGCCTCGGCGAGCCAGCGCTGCGCCGTACGGGGATCGTCGCTCGTCGTCCCGTCCACGCCGAGCTCGAGCCAGTGCCGCAGATCGTCCTCGTCGCGGGTGGGCCAGCCGTGCACCGGGAAGCCGTCGTCGTGCAGCTGCCGGACGACGACGGCGGTCAGCCCTTCCGCGCCGCTGTGGATCCGGCAGGACCCGGTGTCCTCCATCAGCTTGCGGTAACCGCCCGGGTGGGCCTCGGCGGTGGTCCACTTGGACACGATGATGCCCCGCGGGATCTCCGGCAGCTTCTCGGCCACGGTGGCCATCGCCTCGACCGAGAAGCCGGTCAGGATCGTGCGTTCGGCGTAGCCGGGATGGCGGGGGAGGAAGTCGGCCAGACCGTCGATGGCGGCCAGATCCTTGATCTCCAGCTGGACGAACCGCGTCGTCGCCTGGTACATCTGCTCCAGCGTGGGCACCCGCTCACCCCCGCCCACGTCGACCGAGCTGATCTCCGACCAGGTCAGCTCCGCGACGGGGCCCAGATCCCGGCCGGCCGGATCGGCCGCGACCCGGTCCAGGGTGGCGTCGTGCAGCATGAAGAGCTGCCCGTCCGAACTGATCCGTACGTCGGTCTCCAGCTCGTCGACGCCGACCTCTTCCGCCACGCGGTAGGACGCGATGGTGTTCTCGGGTGCTTCGGCCATGGCGCCGCGGTGTCCGACGATGGCAAATGCCACGATCTTCCTTTCTCGCTGTGATCTGTCTTGCCAGTGGGATCTCGTGCCGGCGGCCGGCGGAGCGGCGGCACGAAAGGTTCAGGGGGTCAGGACGCCACCAGCCGCCGATACTTCGGCAGCACCCGCTGGACGGCCGGGGCGAGGTTCCGGTTCGCCTCGCGCAGCGCCTCGCCCGGGTCGGCGTTGGAGGCGTACACCTTCTGCAGCACGATCAGCATGTCGGAGATCGTCTCGTTCACGTACCGGCGCATCACGTCCGCCTGGCGGGCGCGGCTCAGCTGATCCTGGGCGACCTGGTACGCGGGCGTCGCGGCGTTGCGCTCCTTGATCTCCGGTGAGTTGAGCGAGCTGGTGGTCACCGGGAGATAGCCGGTGTTGAGACTCCACTCGGGCGCGCCCTTCTCGGCCAGGTACTTGACCAGCTCCCAGGTCGCCTGCTTGCGCGCCTTGGTCGCGTTGCGCATGATCGCCAGCCCGCTGCCTCCGGTCGGCACGCCGGGCGCGTCCTGCTCGGGCAGGAAGGCCGCGCCGAACTCGAACGTGGCCGCTTTGAGCAGCGAGGTCAGCGCGCCGGTGGAGTTGCAGATGGTCGCCGTCACGCCGGCCGCGAAGTCGCCGTTGATGTCGTCGGCCAGGTAGGCCATCTGGTCGTCGTGGATGAACGCCCGGTCGAACTCCAGGGCGGCGACGGTCTGCTCGGAGTCCAGCCTCGACGCCATGCCCTCGGAGTAGCTGCCGTCGAAGGCCCAGCTCGACCCCTGGAAGTACCAGTCGTCCTTGCCGGTGTAGCCGCGCATCTTGATCGGGGAACCGTGGTACTTGAAGCCTTTGAGCTCGCGTCCCCACTCCCGCAGCTCGGTGAACGTCCTCGGCCCGCGGTCGGGCAGCCCGGCGCCGGCGAAGATCTCCTTGTTGTAGTAGAAGAGGGGCGTCGAGCGAGCCCAGGGCAGCCAGTAGACCTGGTCCCGGACGGTGCCCTCGGCCAGGAACCTCGGATGGAACGCGTCCGCGCCGAAGCCGGCGTCGAAGTAGCCGCTCAGCGGTTCCAGCGTCTCGGCGAGGAAGTAGCGGTTCCAGTTCACGTCGCTGAGCGTGACGATGTCGGGAACCTGCCCGACGGCGAAGCTGGCGGCCAGCTTCGAGTCGAGCGCGGGGTATCCGGGAAACAGCTGGATCTCGCAGAAGATGTCCTGCTGTGAGGCGTTGAACCCGTCGATGATCGACTGCAGGACCGCGGCGTTGTGCGAGGTGAACGCACTCCACAGCACGACCCGCCGGCGGCGGGCGAACCGTTCCGGCACCTGCCCGCTCACCTGGGCGTAATCGCCTTCCATGCGGCCGACGCAGCCGGTCAGCGCCAGACTGGCCACGGCCGCGGTGGCACCGGTCAGGAGCCGGCGCCGGCTGAAACTCGTCCCGGTCACGCTGGGTCCTCTCTGATCGAACCGGATCGCACGCACATGGTGATCACCGGCGAACCGCGCTGCCGGCCAGACCGGCGACGATGTAGCGCTGTGCCAGCAGGAAGACGATCACCACCGGCAGGACGACGAACAGGGTTCCGGCCATCAGCGCCCCCCAGTCGTTGATGCCGTCGTTCTCCTTGAGGTAGAGCAGCCCGATCGGCAGCGTCCGCATGTTGACCGAGTTGGTCACGATCAGCGGCCAGACGAAGCCGTTCCACTCGTCGATCAGGGCGATCAGCCCGACCGTGATGATCGCCGGCCGGGACATCGGCACGATGATCGAGAAGATCGTGCGCAGGTGGCCGGCGCCGTCCAGCTGCGCCGCCTCCAGCACCTCGTACGGGAGCGACCGGAAGAACTGGTGCAGCAGGAAGGTGCCGAACGCCGACGCCACACCCGGCAGGATCAGGCCGGCATAGGTGTTCAGCAGGTTCATCTGGCCGACGGTGATGTAGTTCACCAGGAGGGTCACGTGCCCCGGAACCATCAGCGCGCCGAGCATGAACATGAACAGGTAGCGCTTTCCCGGGAACGGCAGGAAGGCGAAGGCGTAGGCGGTGGAGATGGCCAGCACCACCTTGAGCGCCGTCCCGATCGCCGCGACCACGACCGAGTTGACCAGGAACTGGTCGAACGGGGCCAGCGTCCAGGCGTTGACGAAGTTCTCGAGGGTCAGCGATCGCGGGATCAGCCGCAGCGGCCAGCTGTTGATGTCGGCGTTGGTCTTGAACGCCGTGCTGACGAAGAGGTAGAGCGGGATCAGGAAGACCAGGGCCGTGATCACCAGGGAGAGCACGCCCCACCAGCGTGTACGGCGAGAGCCGGACTTTCGCGGGGCGGGCCCGGTCGCCGCAGCGGCCGGCATGACCGTCATCAGTAGTGAACCCTCCGCTCGACGAATCGGAACTGCAACACGGTGATCGCCATCAGCACCACGAACATGATCATGGAAGCCGCGCTGGAGACACCGACGTTGCTGCGGTTGAACGCCTCGTCGTAGATGAACCAGCTCAACGTGGTGGTGGAACGGGCGGGTCCGCCGCCGGTCATCATGGCGATCACGTCGAAGGCCTGGAAGGCCGAGATCGTCTGGGTGATCACCAGGAAGAAGGTGGTGGGGGAGAGCAGCGGGAAGATCATGCGCCGGAACTGCGTCCACCGGCCGGCGCCGTCGATCCGGGCCGCTTCCAGCACCTCAGCCGGGATCTGCTGGATGCCCACCAGGTAGACGATCGCGACGAAGCCGAGCCCCTTCCAGATGGACACGATGATCAACGCCCACAGCGCCCAGTCGTCGTCGGTCGTCCAGGCGGGCGAGCTCGTCCCGAACGCCTCGAACACCAGCCGGCTGAGGCCGTGATTCGGATCGAAGATGAACAGCCAGATGGTCGCGATCGCCGCCCCGGACAGCACGTGCGGGGCGAACGCGAGCGTCTGCACCGCGGTGCTGCCCCGGAGGCGCTGCGCGAACAGCATCGCCAGCGCCAGGCCGAGCACCAGGGTCACGACCACGAGGACGATCACCCACACCAGCGTGCGCAACAGGACCTCGGGGAAGGACCAGCTGCTGAACAGGGCCTGGTAGTTGAGCAGGCCGGCCCACTCGGCCCGCGGCGAGATGAAGTCCCAGGTGGTGAGGCTCAGATAGACGTTCTCGACGATCGGCCAGTAGGAGAACACGGCGATCAACGCCAGGTTGGGCAGTGCGAAGGCGACGAACAGCAGGTACCCGCGCCGGCGGCGGCGGGCCGCGGCGCGCCGCCCCGCGGACGTCGTTCCCCCGGCATCGGCCGGTTGGCGGGGGCTGTCGGAGAGTGCTGATCTCGAATCGAGATCGCTTGCTCCACTGCTCACGGGCTACCACCCATCCGCATCGAGGTCGAACAGGTCGAGACTTTACTGGCGGTCTCGTGCTCAAATCTGTTCATATGGCGGCAAATCTGTGACCATTGCGCGAACGTTTCCACCACATGTGCAAGGGTGTCAGCAAGGATGTCGAGCTCGTTTCACGGCCGTGCCTTCGATCGTCAGCAGCGGATCCTCAGCTATGTCCGGAGCGAAGGCCGCGCGGTCGTCTCCGACATCGCCGACCTGTTCGCGATCTCGCCCGCGACGCTGCGCCGGGACCTGCGGGCGCTTGAGGCGCAGCGGCTGATCGCCCGGTCCTACGGCGTCTTCTACCCCACCGACATCGGCCGTTACGAGACGCCGGTGGAGCACCGGCGCAAGGCCAAGACCGAGGAACGGCTGGTGATCGCCGAAGCGGCGGTCGCCATGATGGCCGACGTCGGCACGGTGTTCCTCGACGAGGGAGCGCTGCCGGAGGATCTGGTCGGGCCGATGCGCCGGCTGCAGCGGATGACCGTCGTGACCCGATCCGTGACCATCGCCGCCGAACTCTGCAGCCAGACCGACCACGACGTCATCATCGTCGGCGGCCGGCTACGAACGACGACCATGGGCACCGTCGATCGATGGGCGACGGCGATGCTCGCAGAGCTGAATGTCGACCTGGCGTTCATGGGCACCAACGGGCTGTCGATCGACCGTGGGCTGACCACTCCTGACCCGGCCGTGGCGCAGGCCAAGACGGCGGCGATCCAGGCGGCCCGCCAGACCGTGCTGGTGTGCGAGCACACCCGGTTCGGCGTGGCCAGCTTCGCCAAGTTCGCCGACATCGGGCAGCTGGCCTGGGTCATCACCGGCAAGCAGCTGTCCCGAGCCACCGCGCAGCGCTACGGCGCATCCGGCCCCAGGGTGCTGCGCGTCTAGATTCCGAAGTGTGCGATCAACGGCGTGCCGTAGCCGGACAGGCGGGAAGGTCTCCCGCTAGAGCATGCGGGACGTGTACGCGCGGAGCGTGTCGGCCAGGCGTTTGCGGTGCCGGGTGACCTCGTCGGCGGTGACGCCGTTGGCGGTGGCCCAGGCGAAGTCGTCAGTGACCAGGCGCAGGGCGGCGTTCATGGTCGCGGCGGCGAGCCGGACCTCCGGCGTGTCCGGCGCCAGCCCGAGACGGCCGGAGAGGACGTCGGCCAGGGTCGGTTCCGCGCGCTCCTGGAGCACGAGCCATGCGGCGCGCAGGGCGGGCTCGCTGCGGCTCATGCGAACCACCGCGAGCAGGTCGTCGATGTCGGCGCGGGAGTCCTCCGGCACGAAGGTGTAGTTCGCGCGCAGATGGTCGGGCAGATCGCGGTCGGCCGGCCAGGTCCGTAACACCTCGCGGAAGGCGTCAAGCGACTTGGTCAGCAGGGGCTCGACACAGCTTTCCTTGGTGCGGAACAGCCGCCACAGGGTGCGCTCGGAGACGCCGGCCGCCCTGGCGATCTGTGCTCCGGAGGTGCCCGCGACCCCGTGTTCCCGGAAGAGCAGGACCGCCGCCCGGGAGATCTTCAGACCCTGCCGGCGCCGGGCCTCGTCGCTGAGTGGCGGGCGCCCCCCGAGGTTGGCCGTGCCGCCGCGCCCAGAAGTCACTGCTACCGCCCTCGATGCCTGATGAGTGTGCTGGGAGACTACCCCATCGAGGTTATTGGCAGTTAGTGCCATAAACGTGTTAGGGTCCGTAACGGCTTCCGTCGGCTTAGGAGAGAACCATGACCGTGACCTCTGAACGACCGCACCTGCCGTTCCCCCGCCCGAACGTCCTCGATCTTTCCCCGCTGTACGAGGTGCTACGCCGGGAGGCGCCCATCACCCCGGTCACCACCCCGGCCGGCGATCCCGCCTGGCTGGTGACGCGATACAGCGAGGTCCGGCAACTGCTGAGCGACAAGCGCCTGGGCAGGTCACACCCGGAGCCGGACAAGGCCGCGCGCATCAGCACCGCGGCCATACAGGACGGGCCCACAGGCTCCTACGAGACGGAGGAAGCCGACCACACGCGGATGCGGCGGTTGCTGACGCCGGCGTTCTCGGCCAAGCGGATGCGGATGCTCTCCGGACACGTTCAGCACCTGGTTGACGGCTACGTCGACGACCTCGTCCGGGCGCACGACGCGGCACCGGACGGGGTGGTCGACCTGCATGCCGGCGTGGCGCTCCCGCTGCCGGTGGCGGTGATCTGCCGCCTGCTCGGCGTGCCGGAGAACGACGGGGAACGGTTCCGCTCGTTGTCCGAGCGGATGGCAGGGGTGACAGACCAGCAAGATGCGCAGGCGGCACGCAGGGAGTTCTCCGGCTACATGACCGGCCTGGCGGAAGCCAAGCGGGCGCAGCCGGGGGAAGACGTGATCTCCGACCTGGTCGTGGCGCAGAGCGAGGATGCGGGGTTCACCTACGCGGACATGGTCAGGCTGTGTGTCGGGCTGCTGTTCGCCGGCCATGAAACCACGGTCAACCGCATCGGCCTCGGGACGTTGTTCCTGCTGACCCGTCCCGACGCGTGGAAGAGCCTGGTCGCCGATCCTGCCGGGCGCACCGACGCCTGCGTCGAAGAGATCATGCGGCTGGGAGCTCCAGGCGATCTCGGACTGCTCCGCTACGCTCGCACCGACGTGGAGGCCGCCGGGGTCACCATCCGCCGTGGAGACGCGGTGATCTTGTCGATCAACGCCGCGAACCGCGATCCCGAGGTCTACGCCGAGGCCGAGCGGTTCGCCCCCGGCCGTGAGCAGGGACACCTGGGTTTCGGGCACGGCGCGCATTTCTGCATCGGTGCCAGCCTGGCACGCATCGAACTGCGGATCGTGTTCGCGACCCTGGCCCGACGGCTCCCGGAGTTGCGCCTGGCAGCGGAACTCGACGACCTCGAAGTGCGCCCGACGCTGACGGGAGGCGTGACCTCCTTGCCCGTGACCTGGTGACACCTGCCGGGCGCCGCGGTGTCGTCAGCCGGACCGCACGGATCTGCCCGATGACGTCCTGCCGCCGTCCTCGAGGCCACCGGTCAGGTCAGCCCGGCCCCTGGTCAGCCCGGCCGCCGGTCAGCTGGCCGGCGCGGCGCCGCAGGTCGGCGGCGAACTCCTCGGCCTTGCTCAGCTGTGCGCGCAAGGCTTCACAGCGCTCGCGGGTGGCCTGCTCGAAGTGGCCGAGCCGGGCCAGCATCTGCTCGCGCTCGGCCGCCTCCGGGGCCGTCGCGCCGCTGGCGTCGAGCCGGTCGGTGATGGACAGCAGCTCGCCCATCTCCTCCAGGGTGAAGCCGAGCGGTTTCATCCGGCGGATCACCATCAGCCGGGCGACGTCGGCCTCGGTGTAGAGGCGGAAGCCGCCCTGGCTGCGCGCCGAGGGCCGCACGAGCCCCACCTCGTCGTAGTGCCGGATGGTCCGCAGTGACAGCCCGGTTCGCGCCGCCACCTGCCCGATGTGCATGTGATCTCGGCCACCGTCCGGCGAAGCCGGGACTTCGCCTCCGGTGGCGGAAAGCGCCGGTCCGTCCATCTTCTGCACGACCTCACTGCTCAGCTGGTAGGGCGGTACGGGTAGCCACGCCCGCTCTCCGCCGAATCTCTACCCTAACGTTAGGGTAGAGTCGTCCATGGGCGAGCCAAGCCGGATGTCTCGGCGCAGACCGGGCAGCCCTTCACTCTGGCACATCGCCGGCCCGACGACCTGCATCGGCGCCATCCGAGCGCCCCTTCCTCACACGGTAAGGAACATCGACGCGCGCATGTCCTTGATCGCCACCGCCTGCTTCCCGCCGTGACCCGCCTGCGATAGCACCGCCCGCATCCCCCGGCCTGCCGCCCGCCTCTGATTCGGGGCACGCACCGCGAGTTGCCCGAATCGACGGCGGGCGGCCCTCTGCCCGGCCGCTCCCTCACCCGCTGCCACCGTGCCTGGTGGCGTGTCGCCCGCCGGCCCGTGCGGGGCCGATCCATGTTGAAGGACGTCTGTTGCCCAGTTCCCCTGTGCCCGCCCGCCCGTCTGCTTCCCCGGCCGGGCGCCTGCGGCCCGGCCGCCCGGCCTGGCTGACACCCTCGGTGGCCCGTACCGAGATCCTGTCCGGCCTGGTCGTCGCGCTCGCCCTCATCCCCGAGGCGATCTCGTTCTCCATCATCGCCGGGGTGGACCCCAGCGTCGGCCTGTTCGCCTCCTTCACCATGGCGGTCGTCATCGCCGTCGCCGGCGGCCGCCCCGCCATGATCTCGGCCGCCACCGGCGCGATCGCGCTGGTCGTCGCGCCGCTGGCGCGCGAATACGGCCTCGGCCACCTGATCGCCACCGTCATCCTCGGCGGCCTCGTCCAGGTCGCGCTCGGCGCGCTCGGCGTGGCCAGGCTGATGCGGTTCGTGCCGCGCAGCGTCATGGTCGGCTTCGTCAACGCCCTGGCCATCCTGATCTTCATGGCGCAGGTGCCCGAACTGGTCGACGTGCCGTGGACGGTGTATCCGCTGGTGGCCGCCGGGCTGGCGCTGATGGTGTTCTTCCCCCGGCTGACCAGGGCGGTCCCGGCTCCGCTGGTGTCCATCGCCGCGCTGACCGCCATCACCGTCGGTGCCGCGCTGGCCGTGCCGACCGTGGGCGACCGCGGTGCGCTGCCGTCCGCGCTGCCCGTGCCCGGCCTGCCCGACGTGCCCTTCACCCTGGACACCCTGACCCTCCTCGCCCCGTACGCGCTGGCCTTCGCCCTGGTCGGGCTGATGGAGTCGCTGATGACCGCCAAACTGGTCGACGACATCACCGACACCCGCTCCTCCAAGACCCGCGAGTCCATCGGCCAGGGCATCGCCAACATCGTCACCGGCTTCTTCGGCGGCATGGGAGGCTGCGCCATGATCGGCCAGACCATGATCAACGTGAAGAACGGCGCCCGCACCCGGCTGTCCACCTTCACCGCCGGCGTCATGCTCATGGTGCTGTGCATCGTCTTCGGCCCCTGGGTGTCGCAGATCCCGATGGCCGCCCTGGTCGCCGTCATGATCCTGGTCTCGTTCGGCACGTTCGACTGGCACTCCGTCGCCCCCGCCACGCTCAGGCGGCTGCCCGCCGGCGAGATCACCGTCATGGTGATCACGGTCGCCGTCGTGGTCGCCACGCACAACCTGGCCATCGGCGTGGTCGTCGGCTCCCTGACAGGCCTGATCATCTTCGCCCGCCGCGTCGCGCACCTGGCCCAGGTCTCCGCCGTCATCGACCCGGACGGCGGCCAGGTTGTCTACGCCGTCACCGGTGAGCTGTTCTTCGCCTCCAGCAACGACCTGGTCTCCCAGTTCGACTACGCGGAAGACCCCGACGACGTGGTCATCGACCTGACCGACGCCCACATCTGGGATGCCTCCTCCGTGGCCGCCCTGGACGCCGTCGAGTCCAAGTACGCCGCCCGCGGCAAGACCGTGCGGATCATCGGGCTGAACCAGGCCAGCGCCAAGATGCACGCCACCTTGTCCGGCGAACTGTCCGGCAGCCACTGACGCCCACGCCGCTCCCGCACCGGCCCGTCCTGCCACGGAGCCGCCGTCGTGCCCTACAACTGGGCGGTGATCTCGCCGGCCAGCCGCCGGGCGGTGCGGCCGGCGCCGATGAGGGTGGCCGAGGCGGGACCGGTCCAGTCGCCGTAGCCGAGCAGGTGCAGGCGCGGTTCGGCCAGGGCTCGGGTGCCGTCGGTGCCGATCAGGCCGCTGGGGCCGCGCAGCCGCAGCGGGGCCAGGTGGGCGAGGGCGGGCCGAAAGCCCGTGCACCACAGGATCGCGTCGAAGGCCGCGGTGCTGCCGTCGGCCCACGCCACCCCGGTGGTGGTGATGCCCGAGAACATCGGCTCGGCCTTGAGCGCACCGCGGTCGCGGGCTTCCCGAACAGGCGCGACGGCGACGATGTCGCCCAGGTCTGCGATGCCGCCGGCGCCTACGGGGTGCTGCCCGGCCAAGGTGGCCCGGTGGCGGCGGGTGGCCAGGTCGAACAGGGCGCGGCCGTCGACCTCGTCGGGCAGCAGCCGGGGCGGGCGCAGCGTCGCCCAGGTGGTCCGGGCGACCTGGGAGAGCTCGGCGAGGATCTGCGCGGCGGAGTTGCCGCCGCCGACGACCAGTACCCTGCGGCCGTGGAAAGGCTCGGGGCCGCGGTAGCCGGCCGTGTGCACCTGCTCTCCGCGGAAGTCGCGCATGCCGGGGTAGTGCGGCACGAAGGGGCGCCACCAGGTGCCCGTGGCGCTGACGACGATGCGGGCGTGCCAGGTGCCGGCAGAGCTCTCGACGGCGAGCCGCGCGCCGGCGCGTCGCACGGTCCGCACCGTGGCGGGGCGGATGATCGGCAGCCGGTAGCGCTGCTCGTAGTCGGTGAGGTAGGCGACGACATGGGCGGCGTCCGGATAGCCTCCGCCGGCCGGGATCGGCATCATGCGGCCGGGCAGAGAGCTGTACTGCGCGGGCGAGAAAAGCCGCAGTGACGGCCAGGCGTGCTGCCAGGCGCCGCCGGGGACCTGCTGGGCGTCCAGGATGACGAAGTCGGCGCCTGCTCGCCGCAGGTGGTAGCCGGCAGCCAGCCCCGCCTGCCCGGCCCCTATGATCACGACATCGGCCGGCCGCGGTGCCGCAGTCATACGGTGAGGGGTTCCACGTCCACCGAACCGCAGGCCGAAGCCGTCGCGGCGAGCGGGGCGAACAGCGCTCCAAGCTTGTTCACCACCTCAGGGATGATGCGGTAGTAGACCCAGGTGCCGCGGCGTTCGCCGTCGATCAGCCCGGCGGTGCGCAGGACCTTGAGGTGGTGGGAGATCGTGGGGGCGGTCAGGTCGAAGGCGTCGGTCAGGTCGCAGACGCATGCCTCGCCGCCGGCGTGCGAGCCGATCATCGACAGCAGGCGCAGCCGCACCGGATCGGCGACCGCCTTGAGCAGCGCGGCCAGCTCGGCGGCGTCGTTCTCGGAGAGCGGCTCGCGGGCGATGGGCGCGCAGCACTGGATGGTTACGGGGGCGGCCATGACGCTACTCCTTAATTCGATGCCGGTCTAAATCATAGGCGGTGGTAGGCGAGCAGCGCGAACGCCGCCATCGCGCACGCCGCGGACACCGCGCCCATCACCCACCCGTACCCGGCGGCCTGGGCGAGCGCGACCGCGCCGAGGGGAGCCAGGGCCTTGTCCGAGACGGAGAAGACGGCGATCCGGCCGGCCAGGGAGGCGTAGGCGGCGGTGCCGTAGCGTTCGACCAGCAGGTGCGGCAGGGTGACGGAGGCGATGCCGAAGCCGAGCCCGAACAGCAGCACCGCACCGATCGCGCCCGTCACGGTGTGCCCGATCAGCGGCAGGAGCACCGCGGCGACCCCCTGCAGGGCGAAGATCACG
Organism: Nonomuraea sp. NPDC049378; assembly: GCF_055586745.1. NCBI lineage: Bacteria > Bacillati > Actinomycetota > Actinomycetes > Streptosporangiales > Streptosporangiaceae > Nonomuraea > Nonomuraea sp. NPDC049378. The sequence continues at coordinate 263,562 of NZ_JBVJHP010000006.1, read as the reverse complement.
GCGGCGATGAGGGCGGCGGGCAGGCGGGTCCGCAGGCCGGTGATGATCACCCGGCCGGTCACCGACAGCACGCCCAGCAGCCCGGCCAGGGTGGCGGCCAGGACGGGCGAGTGCCCGAGGTGGATGAGATAGGTGATGAGCAGCACGGCCATGACGGCGACTGCGCCGCCGCTGGCGGTGAAGGCGATCACCAGCAGCCAGAACGGCCTGCCACGGGTCGCCTCTCCGACGATCCCCGCCCGCTCCTCGGCCGCGGCGGACGCCTCCGCCCTGCCGGTCACGGTGCGACGGCGCACGACGAACGCGTGCAGCGGGATCGCCGCCACGCCGTAGATCAGGGCGAGGAGGACCAGCGCGGTACGCCAGCCATGGCGGTCGACGAGCAGGCCGGTGAGCGGCAGGAAGATCGAGGAGGCGAACCCGGCGACGACGGTCAGCGCCAGCAGCCCGTTCGCCCGGCCGCGCTCGTCGCCGGCGAAGATCGAGACGATGACGGCGAAGGCGGCCTCGTACAACACCATGGAGCAGGCGACGCCGATGGCGGCGAACACCGCGTACAGCTGCGGCAGGCTCTCGACCCTGGACCAGGCCAGCACCGCTCCGGTGCCCAGCAACGACCCGGCGGTCATCAGGGCGCGCCCGCCCCGGGCGTCCAGCCACCGGCCGACCAGCGGCGCGCACAGGGCCGCGATCAGGACGGACAGGGTGAGGGCGGCGGCGACCTGGGCGCTGGTGGCGCGCAGGTCGCGGGCCATCGGGGCGAGGAAGACGGAGAAGGCGTAGTAGAGCACGCCGTAGCCGATGGTCTGGGTGACGGCCAGCGCGGCCACCACCGACCTGCCGCGCGACGGAGCGCCGCCCCCGACGGCGGGGACGGCGCTGCCGGCTGTGGCGCTCACGCGCGCTCGCTGGAGCAGGACATGGACCCCCGCCCGCCGGCGGTCGCCGCCCACGCGCCGTTGCCGGTGGGGTGTCCGTCGGACATGCTCAGCGTTCCCTTCAGCCGCAGCAGCCGCCGCCGGACTCCGCCGGGGCGGTGGCGCCCACCGTGGCGAGCGGGAGCGGGGCGGACAGCAGCCCGCCGCTGATGCCGGTGGCCAGGCCGACGCGCTGCTCCTGGGCTTCGGCGAGGTTGGAGGAGCACACGCCGGTCTCCGGCAGGTCGAGCTGGACGTCGCGGGCGGCCTCCCAGTCGCCGGCCAGGGCGGCGACCACGGAGCGGACCTGCTCGTACCCGGTGGCCATGAGGAACGTGGGGGCGCGGCCGTAGCTCTTGACGCCGACCGCGTAGTAGCCGGGCTCCGGGTGCGCGAGCGCGTCCGCGCCGTGCGGCGGGACGGTGCCGCAGGAGTGCTGGTTGGGGTCGATCAGCGGTGCCAACTGCCGGGTGGAGCCGAGGACCGGGTCGAGGTCGAGACGCAGTTCGGAGGCGATGGAGTGGTCGGGGCGGTAGCCGGTCGCGCTGATGATGCGGTCCGCCGTCACGCTCTGCTCGTGCCCGGACGGGTCGCGGCTGACCACCTCGACGCCTTCCGCCGTGGCGTTCACGCGATGGGTGAAGAAACCGGTCAGCAGGGTGATGCGGCCGGATTCGACGTGAGCACGAAGCCGCGTGCCCAGTGCCCCGCGGGCCGGGAGCGCGTCGGCGTCGCCGCCGCCATACGTGCGGCTCGCGCTGCCGCCGCGGATCGCCCAGGTGATCCGCGTGTCCGGCAGCTCGGCCAGGGCCAGCAGGGTGGTGGCGGCCGAGTGCCCAGCCCCGACCACCAGCGTGTGCCTGCCCTCGTAGCGGTCACGGTCCGCGCCGAGCACGTCGGGCAGGGCGTGGTCGACGAACACCGCACCCTCGCCATGCGCGGGCAGGCCGCTCGCCCCGAGCACGTTCGGACTGGTGTAGGTGCCGGACGCGTCGACGATCGCCCGCGCCCGCAGCTCTTCGCCGCTCTCTATGCGGATCAGGAACGGCACCTCCTCGCGACCTGCCGTGCGCACGCGGTCGTAACCGAGGCGGCTGATCGCGGTGACCTTCACGCCGAGGCGCACCCTGTCGCCGAACAGCTCGGCCAAGGGGGCGAGGTAGTCATCGATGAGCTCGGCGCCGGTGGGGAGCCACTCGCCGTCCGGAGCGGTCCAGCCGCCGTCCTCCAGCAGGCGGCGGGCGGCGGCGTCGATGTTGTACTTCCACGGGCTGAACACGCGCACGTGTCCCCACTGCGCGACCGAGGCGGCGACCTGGTCGCCCGCCTCCAGGATCAGGAAGTCGATGCCGCGCTCGGCCAGATGGGCGGCGGCGGCCAGGCCGACCGGACCGGCGCCGATCACGACGACCGGCAGCGCGCCGGTCTGCTGAGGGGTGGTGAACTGCTCGATCTCGATGGTGGTGGTGCCACAGCAACTGTTGCTCATGACTGCTCTCCATGCAGGGGGCGGGTTAACGGTACGACAGGCTGTAGGTAAGGGCGCGCTCGCCGGCGGCACCGGCGCGGCGGGTGGTGTCGCACGCCTGAGCGGCCCTGGCGTCGAAGATGACGTCCGAGGTGGGCGAGGCGCTCCGGCGCGGGAGGGTGAACAGAGCGCGCATCGCCACCTCCTGAATAGAAGTTCATCTAACCAGTGGCCATCATGCTCCGCTGATTAGAGGATTGTCAAATTAGCCGAGCGTCGAAGCAGATGGTCAGAGGCCGGCCTGCGCGGGGGCGTCCCGCACGTGAGCGGCCAGCGGGCCGACGACGTAGGCTGCGTCCCGGCTGACGCCGCGCAGCGTGTTGGAGGCGAACGAGCGCTGGAACTCCAGCCCCAGATAGACCAGCCCGGGCAGCACTGTGGAGACGCCGCCCTGGTGCACGGGCAGGCCTTCGGGGGTGAGGGCGCCGAGCGGGCGCAGGTAGTCCAGGCTCGGCAGATAGCCGGTGGCCAGCAGGACGACGTCCACCGGTTCGCGCTCGCCGCCCTGCCAGACGACGGCGTCGCCGTCGAAGCCCGTGAACATCTCCCGCCGCTCCAGCCGGCCGGACTCGAGCGCGGCGCGGTAGTCGCCGGTGTCCATCACCAGCGTCTGCCGCACGCTGTGGATCAGCCATTCGGGCGGCAGGTCGTCGAATCCGCTGCTGGTCAGCCAGTGGTGCACGTCGTGGCCGTCGCGCCGCTGGGGCAGGAAGGCCAGCGGCCGGCGCGAGGCGATGCTCACCCGCGCGACCTCGCCCAGCTCGTAGGCCACCTGGACGGCGGAGTTGCCGCCGCCCACCACCACGACGCGCAGCCCGGCCAGGTCTCTCGGGTCGCGGTAGTCGGCCACGTGCAGCACCTGGCCGGTGAAGCCGTCCTGGCCCGGCCAGGCGGGACGAACGGGCCGGGAGAAGGAGCCGCTGGCGGCCACCACGCCGCCGGCCCTCACCTCCTGGCCGTCGGCGGTGCGCACGACGAACGCCCGGCCGTCTCGCTCCACCGCCTGCACCCGCGTGCCGGTGCGGATCTCCACGTCCAGGCCGGCGGCATATCTCTGCAGGTGGTCGGCGACCTCGTCGCGGCGGGGGTAGCGGTCGGGATCGCCGGGGAAGTCCAGGCCGGGCATGGCGCTGAAGCGGGCGGGCGAGAACAGGGTGAGGCTGTTGTAGTAGCCGGGCCAGGAGCCGGCCGGCCGGTCGCCGGCCTCCAGGACGAGCGGGGTGAGGCCGGCGTCGCGGACGGCGTGGGGGGGGGGGGGGGGGGGGGGGGGGGCGAAGCGGGCGGGGGGGGGGGGGGGGGGGGTGTGTGTTGGCCGGGGGAGGTGCTTCCTTTTTTCTTTTTCTTCCCACAC
>NZ_JBVJHP010000006.1:86798-259758 GCF_055586745.1 Nonomuraea sp. NPDC049378 | reverse complement strand
GTTCTCCGCCCTCCAGGAAGAGGGGGGTGAGGCCGGCGTCGCGGACGGTGGGGGCGGCGGCCAGGCCGGACTGGCCGCCGCCCACGATGGCGACCGGGTCAGGGGATCTGTGCATGACCGGGACGATATATCTCTGTTTTCAGATATGTCAAAGCATGGATATGGTGGTGGAATGACTCGGCAGGAGGTGGTGATGGCCCAGCAGACGGCGCCCGGCGCCGAAGCCGCGCCGGACAGCGCTCAGTGCTGCCCGGCCGCCCCGCAGCCGGAGGCGACCGCCGAGATCAGCCCGGCCGTGCACGCCTTCCTCAAGGCCCTGGCCAACCCGGCCCGCCAGCGCATCATGCTGCTGTTCGCCCGCGGCGCCGAACTGTCGGTCAACCAGGTCGCCGAGCTGGCTCACATCGGCCAGCCCCGCGCCTCCGAGCAACTCGCCGAGCTCAAACGCGGCGGCATCCTGACCTCCCGCAAGCACGGCAAGGTCGTGCTCTATCGCGCGGACAAACAGCGCGTCGTCCAAGCGCTCGCCGACCTGCAGGAATACCTGCGCTACTGCTGCTGACCAGGCCCGGCCGGGGGACGGTCGCCAGAACTCGTCGGCCTGCCCCTCGCTCCACGCCGCCCCGACGGTGTGGCCGCCACGGCCGCGAAGGCCCGGCACCCTGCCGTTCGGGCCAGGTCTCCGGCAGGGCCGGCAGCAGGTGCACTTCACCGGTGTGGCGCAGCAGCAGCATCTCCGCGATGCCGGACGTCGCGCCGAAGTTGCCGTCGATCTGGAACGGGGGGTGCGGGTCGAACCTGTTGGGCGCGAGCCGGGCCGGCGTGACGAGGGCGCGGACCATGTCGTGAGCTCGCCCGCCCTCCTCCAGCCTGGCCCAGTAGTTGATCTTCCAGGCAGGCGGTCGTGCCGGGAGGAGCCTACGAACCCGCGGCCCGGCTGCTGGTGTGGCGGCCCGCTCCCACCGGATCGTTCGCGGTCGCGGTGGTCACGGCGGGAACGTCCGACGGGCCGGGTGCGTCCGGACATCGGTGTGCCGGTGTGCCTTCGCGGCCGGTCAGGACCGGCTCCATGGCCTGCCACGGATGGGATCCGCCGTCCGAGGGAGGCGACAGCGTGACGGTGAACGCACTGTCGGTGTCGCCGAGCGGCAGTCCCTACGTGCGGGTCCATCGCTGGTTGGACGCGCCGGTGCAGGTCCAGATCTGCAGCCTGGTGCCGTTGGCCGTGGCGTTGCCCGCCACGTCCAGGCATTTGCCCGCCCCGACGGCGGTGATGCTTCCGTCGGTGTTGAAGCGCCATTGCTGGTTGCTCTGGCCGTTGCAGTCCCAGATGATGACACTGGTGCCGTCGGCGGTGGCGGCGTTGTTGACGTCCAGGCACTTGTTGCCGTAGACGCGCAGCTCGCCGGCGGTGGTGGAGGTCCACTGCTGGTTGCTCTGCTGGTGGCAGTCCCAGATCACCACCTGGGTGCCGTTGGCCTGGGAGGCGCCGTTGACGTCGAGGCACCTGCCGGAGCCGACCCCCTGGACGCGGGTGGCGGGCGGGGTGGCGGTGCCGCCGCTGACCCGGTACACGACGGTGCCGTGCGCGGGGACGCTCGCCGAGATGCTCCCTGTTGTCGTGGTGACGGCGTTCGTCCAGGCGTCGCGGAGTGTGAACGGGCCGCCGGTCAGGCCGATGGCGGAGGCGGTGGTGCTGATCGTGGTGGTGCTGCCGCCCTGGTTGAACAGGGCGACCGCGACGTCGCCGTCGCTCAGCCGCTTGGCCAGGATGCGGCGGGTTCCGTCGTTGGTGACCTGGGTGGCCTGGAGGCCGAGCGGGTCCTGGTTGATGGCGATCAGATTCTGGTTCTTCATGATCGTCGCGGTCGCGTCGTCCATGTTCCGGACGTCGTTCCCGGCGATCAGCGGGGCGGCCATGACGGCCCAGAGGGCGAAGTGGCTGCGCATCTCGGTGTCGTTCATGCCGCCCCGGCCGACGACCATCATGTCGGGGTCGTTGAACTGCCCGGGCCGGGCGTTGCCCGCGAGGGGGACGTTGACGTTGACGATGTTCTGGATGCCCATCGGGTAGCCGTTGGTCTGACCGGTGTTCCAGGCGTTGGTGATGTCCTCGGTCGTGCGCCAGATGTTGGCGACGTCGCCCCAGTTCCGCTGTGGGCCGGTCTTGTCGTGGATGCTGTTGGAATTGATGCTGTAGAGGATCGGCCGGCCGGTGGCGGCCAGCGCGTCGCGCATCTTGGCGAAGGTGCGCACCTGGTCGTCGATGGTGCCGGTGGGGGAGCACCAGTCGTACTTGAGGTAGTCGACGCCCCAGGCGGCGAACTGCCGGGCGTCCTGGACCTCGTGCCCGAGGCTGCCGGTCGCGCCCGGGTAGGCGCCGAAGTACTGGGCGCAGGTCTTGTCCAGCGGCGCCTGGTAGAGGCCGAACTTCAGGCCTCTGGCGTGCAGGTGGTCGCCGAGCGCTTTCATGCCGCTGGGGAACCGCGACAGGTTGGCCTGGAGGTTCCCGGCCGAATCGCGGTTGGGGTCGAACCAGCAGTCGTCGACCACGACGTACTCGTATCCCAGGTCGCGCATGCCGGAGCTGACGAGCGCGTCGGCCGTCTGTTTGATCAGCGTTTCGTTGATGTTGCAGCCGAAGGTGTTCCAGGTGTTCCAGCCCATCGGCGGGGTGCGGCCCACGCCGTTGTCCAGCGCCTGTGCCGGAAGAGCCGAGCCGGCCGCCGCGGCGCCCGTCGTCAGGGCCAGCAGCACGGTGACGCTGAAGGCGAGTCGTTTCCTGCTCATCGATGTCTCTCCTCAACGGGTCGGAAATGCCGGCTCAGGGGACGGGGCTGTGGATCCGTCCCCTGAGCCCGCCGGTCAGGCGCAGGTGAGTGCGGGGAGTCGCCGCGCTGCCGGTGGCGGTGAAGCCGAAGGTGGTGCTCGTGCCGGCCGCGAGCGAGCCGTTCCACGACTCGTCGCGGACCGTCATGGAACCCGCCCTGCCAGGTGCTGGTGACGCGGATGGTCGCCGTGCAGGTTCCGGGAGGTCGGGGTGCCCTCGGCGGGCTCGGGCGGGCTCTGCGCTCAGGGGCACGGAATCCCTTTCCACGGATCAGGGGGTGCAAGGGGAAATGTTAACGCTAACATCTTGTCCTGCAGGGACGCATGGGCATCTTCCGGTGACGTGTTGCCGCGGAGTACATCCGACCGGCCGGCTGGTCGTCAACGAGGGTGAACCCCTGCCGATCCCAGACGCTGCCGCCGGAATGCCTCTCGCCAGGAGTTTCGTCTCCACGGAGAACGCGTCGCACCGACCGTGCAGGTGAAAGTTTCACCCGTCGGCGCCCTATAGCTTGTGGCGGATCTGGAGTTAAGTTGCTGCCGCCCACGCCGGGGCACCGGCCCTGCCCGGCGGTCCAGCAGGCGTGTCACCGCGGTCGCCGAAAAGGTCCGCGGCTCTTCCGCCGGGCCGATACCGCAGCGTGGTGCCGTCGCCGGCGCGGCGGCTTCGGCGAATCCGTCGGTGCGCGTCCTATCGCGACGTCAGGAGTGGCGCGGCGGCGTTCAACAGCGCGCGGGACAGAAAGGGTGGATGATCTTCATTAAGTTTCTGTCAGGCGAACGGTTGACGAGCCGCGTCAGGGGCCTTTACCTTCCCTGCAGAAAGCGTTGGCGCGAACAACGGTGCCAGGGAGACAGTCGCTCGTCCGCGACGCCCGGTGCCGGACCTGTTGTTCGCGTTCTGCGGGCCCGGCCGAGACATCGTTCGACAGCATCCCCCGTCTGGGAACCGGCGCGGGCCATTCCGGATGGGAGCGCTCCCGAGACCGGTGTCGCCCGCGATCACCCGAACCGACGGGCGCCAAGGGGGCGCGGATCAGCGCCGACAAGCCAGAGGAGGAGACATGACGCATGTCCGGAAAGAGCCCGCGAGCAGGGAGCGGATGTGGCCGAGCCGGAGAAGCGTGCTGGCCACGATGGGGGCCCTGCCGGTCCTCACGGCCTTGACCTCGGCCGCGACCGCCGCGCCGGCCGCGGCGGCCACGGCGGTCATCGATCCGACGGCGCGGCGGCAGACGATCCGGGGCTTCGGCGGCATGGCTCACGCGGCGTGGATCGGCGACCTGACGGCCGCCCAGCGCGAGACGGCGTTCGGCACAGGCGACGGCCGGCTGGGGTTCAGCGTGCTCAGGATCCCCGTCCCCGAGAACCAGGCGGACTGGAGCCGTGACCTGGCGACGGCCAGGCGCGCGGTCGAGCTAGGGGCGACGGTCATCGCGTCGCCCTGGAATCCCCCCGCCTCCATGGTCGAGACCTTCGTCCGCGGCAGCCAGACCGACGCCAGACGCCTCAGGCACGACATGTACGGCGCCTATGCCCAGCACCTGAACGACTTCGCCGCCCACATGCGGAACAACGGCGTGAACCTGTACGGCATATCCGTGCAGAACGAGCCCGACTACGCGCACGACTGGACGTGGTGGACCCCCACCGAAATGGTGCGGTTCTTACGCGAGAACGCCGGCTCGATCAGCACCAGGGTCATCGCGCCCGAGTCCTTCCAGTACCTGAAGAACATCTCCGATCCGATCCTCAACGACTCCGCGGCGCTCGCCAACGTGGACATCATCGGGGCCCACCTCTACGGCACGCCGTACGCGAACTTCCCCTACCCCCTCTTCCAGCAGAGGGGCGCGGGCAAGGAGCTCTGGATGACCGAGGTCTACCACCCCAACAGCTCCGATTCGGCGGACCTGTGGCCGCAGGCGCTCGACGTGGGGGAGCACATCCACCACGCCATGGTGGACGCCGAGTTCCAGGCGTACATCTGGTGGTACATCAGGCGTAGCTACGGTCCCCTGCGGGAGGACGGCCAGATCAGCAAGCGCGGCGCCTGCATGGCGCACTTCGCCAGGTTCGTCCGGCCGGGGTACGCGCGGATCGAGGCGACGGCGAACCCGGCGTCGAACGTCTACGTCTCGGCGTACGCGGGCGGTGACTCCACGGTCGTCATCGTCGCCGTCAACAAGGGCACCTCCGCGACGAGCCAGCAGTTCAGCCTGGCGAACAGCTCCGCGTCCAGCGTCTCGTCCTGGCTGACCGACGCGAGCAGGAACCTCGCCTCCCAGGGCGCGACCGGCGTGTCGAACGGCTCCTTCACCGCCACGCTGCCCGCCCGCAGCGTGACGACCTTCGTGACCGGCGTGACCCAGACCCCCGGCGGCATCGACACCAGCGCCTGGTACGCGCTGGTCAACCGCAACAGCGGCAAGGCCCTGGATGTGTACAACCTGTCCACCGCCGACGGCGGGCGCATCACCCAGTGGTCGCGCAACAACGGCAACCAGCAGCAGTGGCAGTTCGTCGACTCCGGCGGCGGCTACTACCGCGTCAAGTCCCGCCACTCCGGCAAGGTCCTGGACGTCTACGACTTCTCCACCGCCAACGGCGGCGCCATCGTCCAGTGGGCCGACCACAACGGCGCCAACCAGCAGTGGCGGACCGCGGACAGCGGCGGCTACCTCCGCCTCATCAGCAGGCACAGCGGCAAGGCCCTGGAGGTCCAGAACGCCTCCACCGCCGACGGCGCCAGCATCGTCCAGTACGACGACTGGAACGGCGCCAACCAGCAATGGCAACTCGTGCGGGTCGGCTGACGCCCTCCCGCCACCCGTGACGGCACACGGACCACCCGACCTCCAGGAGTGTCCGGCGGGCTGGTGCCGAAGGACTGAGCCGAGCGCAACCCCTCATGGAACGAGAAGCGAGATGTCTGATCTATCGCGAAGACAAGTGCTGAGATTCGGCGCGGCCGGCGCCGGAGCCGCGATGTTGCCGCTGTCCTGGACGGCCGCCGCCCGAGCCGCCTCGGCGCCCCCCGCGGAGGTGCGCGCCGCGAACGACCTGGCGCTCTGGTACGACGAGGAGGCAGGCACGGACTGGCTGCGCGCGCTGCCGATCGGCAACGGCCGCCTGGGCGCCATGGTGTTCGGCAACGCCGGCACCGAGCGCCTGCAGCTCAACGAGGACACCGTCTGGGCCGGCGGTCCCTACGACCAGAGCAACCCCCGGGGGGCGGCGGCGCTGGGGCAGATCCGGCAACTGGTCTTCCAGAACCAGTGGAACCAGGCCCAGACCCTGATCGACGAGAACATGCTCGGCAGGCCCGCGGGCCAGCTGGCCTACCAGACCGTCGGCGACCTGCGGCTCGCCTTCGGCGGCACCGCCGGCGTCTCGGAGTACACCCGGCACCTGGACCTCACCACGGCCATCACGTCCGTGTCCTATCTGCAGAACGGCGTGCGCCACCGGCGCGAGGCGCTGGCGAGCGCGCCGGACCAGGTGATCGCCGTCCGCCTGACCGCCGACCGGCCGGGCTCGATCACGTTCTCCGCGACGTTCGGCAGCCCTCAGCGGACGACCCGCTCCAGCCCCGACGCGGCGACGGTCGCGCTCGACGGCGTCTCGGGCGACTTCGAGGGAGTGACCGGCTCCGTCCGCTTCCTGGCACTGGCCAGGGCCGTCGCCGAGGGCGGCACCGTCACCAGCTCCGGCGGCACGCTCCAGGTGTCCGACGCCGACAGCGTGACCCTGCTGATCTCCATCGGCTCCAGTTACGTGAGCTACGACGACGTCGGCGGCGACCACCGGGGCATCGCCCGGCGCCATCTCGACGCCGCGGCCGGCAGCGCGTACGACGACCTGCGCGACCGGCACGTCGCCGACCACCAGCGGCTGTTCGGGCGCACGACGCTCGACCTCGGCCGCACCGCGGCCGCCGACCAGCCGACCGACGTACGCATCGCGCAGCACGCGAACACCGACGACCCGCAGTTCTCCGCGCTGCTGTTCCAGTACGGCCGCTACCTGCTGATCTCCTCCTCACGGCCCGGCACCCAGCCGGCCAACCTGCAGGGCATCTGGAACGACTCGCTGACGCCGGCGTGGGACTCCAAATACACCATCAACGCCAACCTGCCCATGAACTACTGGCCGGCCGACACCACGAACCTGGCGGAATGCTACGAGCCGGTGTTCGAGATGATCAACGACCTCGCCGCCAGCGGCGCCCGCACGGCCCGGGTGCAGTACGACGCCGGCGGCTGGGTCACCCACCACAACACCGACGCCTGGCGGGGGACATCGGTCGTGGACGGCGCGTTCTGGGGCATGTGGCAGACCGGCGGCGCGTGGCTGGCGACCCTCGTCTGGGACCACTACACCTTCACCGGCGACCTCGACTTCCTCCGGCGGCACTACCCGGCCATGAAGGGCGCCGCGCAGTTCTTCCTCGACACCCTCGTGGAGGAGCCGAGCCTGCGCTACCTGGTCACGAACCCGTCGAACTCCCCGGAGCTGGCCCACCACTCGGGCGTCAGCGTCTGCGCCGGCCCCACGATGGACAACCAGATCCTGCGTGACCTGTTCGACGGCTGCGCCCGGGCCTCCCAGGCTCTGGGCACCGATGCCGACTTCCGGACACGGGTCCTGACCGCCCGGGACCGGCTCCCGCCGATGAAGATCGGCTCGCGCGGCAACGTCCAGGAGTGGCTCCACGACTGGATCGAGCCCGAGACCAGCCACCGGCACGTCTCCCACCTCTACGGCCTGCACCCCAGCAACCAGATCACCAGACGCGGCACCCCGGCCCTGCACACCGCCGCCCGGCGCACCCTCGAACTGCGCGGCGACGACGGCACCGGCTGGTCGCTCGCCTGGAAGATCAACTACTGGGCGCGGCTGGAGGAGGGCAGCCGGGCGCACGCGCTGCTCCGCCTCCTGGTGCGGACGGACCGGCTCGCGCCGAACCTGTTCGACCTGCATCCCCCGTTCCAGATCGACGGCAACTTCGGCGCCACGTCCGGCATCGCCGAGATGCTGCTGCAGAGCCACGCCGGCGAGCTGCACGTGCTGCCGGCCCTGCCGGCGGCCTGGCCGACCGGCACGGTGCGAGGCCTGCGGGGACGCGGCGGCTACACGGTGGACGTGACCTGGAGTTCCGGCGCGGCCACCGAGACCCTCGTCACGTTCGACCGCGACGCGACGATCAACGTCCGCAGCCGCTCGTTCGCCGGAACCGTCCAGGTGACCGACACCACGACCGGCGGCGCCGTCACCGTCACCAGACCCGAGCCCGACGTCGTCGCCCTGACCGGCCAGGCCGGCCGCGCCTACCGCGTGACGGCGTCCGCCCCGCCCGCCGCCTACGTCCGCCTCGCCAACGTCTCCACCGGCCTCGTCCTGGACAGCGGAGGCAACGTCGCCTCCGGCTCGGTGCTCAAACAGTGGAATTATGACGGCAGCCCCAACCTGCAGTGGCAGCTCCTGGACCTGGGTGGCGGCTGGTACCGCATCGTCAACCGCACCAACGGCATGGTCATCGACAGCTGGGGCGACACCGCCAACGGCGCGAGCGCGCGGCAGGCGGTCTGGAACGGCGGCAACAACCAGCAGTGGCGGCTCAACGCGGTGAGCAGCGGGCGCTGTCAGATCATCAACCGGGGCACGGGGACCGCTCTGGACGGGATGGGCAACAGCACCGTCGGCTCCACCGTGGCGATGTGGACGCCCAACAGCAGCACCAACAACCAGTGGACCGTCACGGGCACGTGAGGGCCCGGCAAGCCAGGCGGCGAAGCCGTGGACGTGGCGGAGCGCGGGGCGTCGCGGGAGCCGGTGCCGGGCTGGGAGAGCGTCGCCTCGCCATCAGGTCCGGCGGGCGTGCGACGCGGGGCGGTCGGCGAACCAGGGGTGTGGATCGAAGCCGGTGCGGAGTTCGGCCGGGGAGCGTTCTCCAGGCCGGCTACCGGCACAACCCGAAGTGCACCGGGGTCATCGGCGCGGTCCGTCTCACCTGTCGTGGAGGATCGGGCGCAGGACCTTCTCGTACGCCTTGGCGTACGTGACCATGCCCAGGTCGCTCGGATGCGATCCGTCGACCATTTCCTCCGCCTGCGGGAGTTTGTCGGCCTTGAGGTACCAGAGGTGCTTGACGCCGGAGGCGCGCAGGTTCATGTACGCCGCGTGGAGGGCGGCCGCGTTCTGGGCGTTGCGATCCCGGCGGAACTGGACGAACTGACCGTCCCCGTACCGACGGTCCTCGACGAGGAGGATGGGGGTGTCCGGGCGCGCCTCGCGCAGGATGCGGACGAAGGGTTCGGCGCGTTCGGAGATCTGCTGCGGGTTCATGTTGGGGGAGCTGTCGACGGCGTAGACCGACGCCTCGAGCTCGGTCATCAGCTCGGCGATCTCGGGTTCCATCCTCGCGTTGCCGGAGAATCCCAGGTTGATGGTGGGCATGTCGAAGCGGCGGCCCAGGAGCGCCGTGATGGACATGCCGGGCCGGGACGCCACCCCGCCCTGCATGATCGAGCTGCCGTAGAAGACCGCGGGCCTGGCGGTGCGCGGGGCGACCCCGGCGAACGAGGCGCCGGCCTCGACGCCGATCTGGAGCTGCTGCGGGCTGTTGTACAGCGGGAGGTAGGCGGTGTAAAGGCGCTCTCCGGGGTCGACCGCGAGGCCCATCTGCTGGTCGACGGTCTGCGCCGTCGGGTGCGTGTTGGCCAGCCAGGCGTCCTGCCCGGCTCCGGTGCGCGCGTACAGGTCCACGCCGCTGTGGCCGATGGCCGGCATGTGGTACATCGCGGTGGTGGCCAGGTTGAGCCGGTAGCGGGCTCGGAAGATCGTCGAGTTGGTCACGAACCGGGTCGAGAGCCCGGAGGAGTTCCTGCTCCGCACCCAGACCTCAGGGGTCACGAGGCCTTCGGCCCTGGCCGGCAGCCGGTCGTAGAAGGCTGCCGTGTCGGACCAGCCCTTGCCCTCGACGCCCCAGTGGGACACGTCGTACCAGGCGACGTCGCCCTCGACGGTGGGCGTCACCTCGACGAACTCCGTGGGCCACGCCGCGGGCGGTTGCGGGGCGGCGTGGGCCGGCGTGGGTAACAGGCCGGGTATCGCGAGGGCGGCTCCGCCGGCGCCGGCGAGTCCGAGGAGGTGACGGCGATTGACCATGTGGTTTCCCATCGGTGCTCCCTTGTCGATCGATGTTTCTCAGGGCTCGGGCCGGACGGGGAAGGCGCTGGTCGAGGCAGGGTGGTCATGCGTCGGCCCTGATGCGACGATGATCGGACCCGGCCTGACGGTCGCGGCCAGCCGTGGGACGGAGGAGTGGCGGTGCGTCGGCGCTCCGCCATGGTTCACCGGGAGGTCATGATTCCTCGGTGACTTTATGAGCTGGTATACAAGTCGTCAATACCAATTCATGGCCGTGGCGTAAAATGCGGGATAAGCGAGGGTGCCGCCGTGAAGGGCTGGAGGGGGTGGACGTGAGCGACGCAGACGCTCGTCGCGGGCGCAAGCACAACATGGTCCGGGAGCGGATCATGAGCCTGCTCGAGGACCTCAACGTGGGCGATCCGATCCCGCCGGAGCGGGTGCTGGAAGAGGACTGCGGGGTCTCCAGGCTCACGGTGCGGCGAGCCGTCGACGACCTGGTCAGGGACGGTCATCTCATCCGCAGGCAGGGCAGCGGGACCTACGTCGCGCGGCCCACGATCACGCAGTCGCCGGCGGCGTCGTCGTTCTCGATGAGCCTGCGTCAGCGGGGGATCACGCCGTCGACCCGCGTCGTCGGGGTGGAGCGCTCGGACGCGGGCGTCCGGCTGAGCTGGCGGCTCCAGATCGCGCCCTCCGACGCGATCGTGACCGTACGGCGGCTGCGGCTGGCCGACGGCGATCCGATCGCGATCGCCACCACGACGCTGCCGGACGCCCTGGTCCCCGGCCTGCCCGCCGGAGAGCTGGAGGAGAAGTCCCTCTACCGGCTGCTCGCCGATCGGTACGGGCTGAAGGTGGCCTCGGGGACCCAGACCATCGAGCCGACGGTGCTCAGCCCGGAGGAGTCCGCGATGCTCGACGCGCCGCCCTACTCTCCCGCGTTCCTGTTCCGGACCGCGACCCGCACGTCGGACGGCGTTCCCGTCGAGTTCACCCGGACGTTGTTCAGAGGCGACCGGTACATGATCACATCGGAGCTGGACCTGACGGCCACGCCGGAAGAGGACCTCGGGCACCCCCGCGGGGTGACGCACACCGCGACGTCCCTGGGCTGACGGCGGCCCTCCGGCGACTGCAATTGGTGTACAAGAGGTATTGACACCTAGAGCCTCAGATATCACCATTTCGTGCAGCGTGACCTTGCGCCCCTCTCTTCGCGGGCCTATCGATCCGAAGGCGGTCACTCATGCGCACACCCCTGTTACGCGTCGCCGCAGGCGCGCTCTCTCTCGCACTCCTCATGTTCGGGTCGGCGGCCTGCGGATCCGGCGGCGACGATGACGCCGCGTCCGCGTCCGGCGGCCCGGTGACGTGGTACACGCCGATGCCCGAGGAACCCGCTCGACGGCTGGCCGAGGCGTACGAGGCCGAGTCGGGGATCGAGGTCGAGGTGCTGCGGCAGAGCGCCGGCGAGCTCCTGGCGAGGCTGAAGGCCGAGGCCGGCCGCCCGGCGGCCGACGTGATCGGCCTGGCCAGCGGGGACGCCGGCCCGCTCGCCAAGGAGAAGCTGATCCGGCCCCACAAGTCCACCGTCGAGGGCGTCGACAAGCGGTTCGTCGACCCGGCCGGCTACTGGCACGCCAACGAGCTCATCCTGATGACCGTCGGCGTCAACGCCGAGCGGTGGAAGGAGGAGACCGGCGGGGCCCCGCTCCCCAAGACGTGGGACGAGCTGCTCCGCCCCGACCTGAAGGGCCAGCTCGTCATGCCGAACCCGACGCTGTCCGGGACCGGGTACACGTTCGTGGCGACGCAGTTCTTCCGGCACGGCGACGACGCGGCCGCGTGGAAGTTCCTCGACTCGTTCCACGAGCTGGTCGGCCAGTACACCGACAGCGGGGGAGCGCCGTCCCAGCTGGTCGCCACCGGCGAGTACGCGGCCGGCGTGTCCTTCGCCCACGACCTGCTCAACGTGCGCGGGGCCGGGTTCCCCATCGAACTCGTCTACCCCAAGCCCACCGGCGTCGTCATCTCCGGCAACGCGCTCGTCCAGGGGTCGCCGAATCCCCAGGGAGCCGAGAAGTTCATCCAGTGGCTCCAGGGCAGGAAGGCGTCCCAGATGATCGTCGACCTGGTCCACTCGTACCCCGTGCGGAACGACGTCGACCTCCCCGACGGCGCGCAGGGGCTCGCCGAGCTCGACCTCGTGGACTACGACCCGGTGCGCGCCGGCGAGATGCGCGACGCGGTGTCGAAGGAGTTCGCCAAGCGGTACGGGGTCTGACGCCGTGCCCTCGACGACCCGACGCACCGTCCAGGAACAGCGGACCGAGCAGGAGCCGGCCCCCGGGACCCGCCCGGACTGGCAGCGGCGCAGCCGCAGGCGGCTCCTGGCCGACCGGATCACGGTCGGCACCCTCGCGGTCTACGTCGGCGGCCTGCTCGTCCTCCTCGTCCTGGTGCCGACGGTGGCCATGCTGTTCGAGCCCGACGGCGAGGCATGGAGCGGGCTCGCCGAGCCGCGCGTGGCCCAGGCCGCGAAGAACACCGTCGTCATCGGCGTGGCCTCGACGCTGAGCGCCACCGTGGTCGGCTTCCTGTTCGCCTACGCCCTCAGCCGGCCCGACATCAGGGGCCGGGCCGTGCTGCGGGTGATGGCCCTCCTCCCGCTGATCTCGCCGCCGTTCGTCGTCGGTCTCGCGGTGCTGCTGCTGTTCGGGCGGCGGGGGCTGGTCACGCACGAGCTGCTGGGGCTGGACGTCAGCCTCCTGGGACTCGGCGGTCTCTGGCTCGTCCAGACGCTCGCCTTCTTCCCCATGGCCACGCTGACCCTGCTGCCGACGCTGAAGAACATCGGCTCCACCCTGGAGTGGGCCAGCCGGGATCTCGGCTGGACGTGGTTCCAGACCTTCCGCCGGGTCACGCTGCCGCTGGCGTTCCCCACGATCCTGAACGCGCTGCTCCTCGTCGGCATGTTCGTCATCACCGACTTCGGCAACCCCGTCCTCATCGGCGCCGGGTACCAGGTTCTCTCGGTCGAGGCCTACGTGCAGGCCGTGGGCAGGCAGGACTTCGGGATGGCGGCGGTGCTGTGCGTGCTGCTGTTCGTGCCGACGCTGGTCCTCTTCCTGATCCAGCGCCGCGTCCTCGCGCGGCGCTCCGCGGTGACCGTGTCGGGGAAGACCGGGAGCCTGCCTCCCGCGCCGCTCCCCGCGACGGTGCGGCGCGGGCTCCTCGCCGTCCTCGGCATGGTCAGCGTCCTGATGATCCTCATCTACGGGAGCATCCTGGTCGGCTCGTTCACCCGGGCGTGGGGCGCGGACTGGAGCCTCACGCTGGACCACTGGCAGACGGCTCTCCTGCGCGGGGACGACATCCGCAACTCCGCGCTGTTCTCCGCCACGGCGGCGATCATCACGACGATCAGCACCCTGGTCGCCGCCTACGTCGTGCACCGCACGAAGGTCGTCGGCCGTGGCGTGATGGACGGGCTCGCGGTGCTGCCGTCGGCGATCCCCGGGACGATGATCGGCATCTCGTGGCTGCTCACGTTCAACGAGGCCCCGCTCGCTCTGACCGGCACCGCGCTGATCCTGGTGCTGGTCATGGTGGTCCGCGCCATCCCGGTCGGCTACCGGACCGCCGTGA
Organism: Nonomuraea sp. NPDC049378; assembly: GCF_055586745.1. Lineage (NCBI taxonomy): Bacteria > Bacillati > Actinomycetota > Actinomycetes > Streptosporangiales > Streptosporangiaceae > Nonomuraea > Nonomuraea sp. NPDC049378. Next base: position 246,126 of record NZ_JBVJHP010000006.1, on the reverse strand, counting down.
CCACGATCAACCAGATCAGCCCGTCGATCGACGAGGCCGCCACCGATCTCGGCGCCTCGCGGGCCCGGGTCATCGTCCAGATCATGTTCCCCCTGCTGGGCGGCGCGTTCACCACGTCGCTCGTGTTCGGGTTCCTCCACGCGATCAACACGCTGAGTGCCGTGATCTTCCTGACGTCGCCGGGGATCGGCCTGGGCGCCCCCACCATCGTCAACCTCGCCGAGTTCGGCCAGTGGGGCGCCGCGACCGGCGTCGCGGCCGGCCTGATGGTGGTCAGCTTCGCCGGGCTCGCCGTCGCCAAGCTCGCCCTCGGCTCCCGGCTGCGGCTCTACGACCTGTGACACCTGCTGATGGAGATTCCATGATCGAACTGAAGTCGTTGTGCAAGTCGTTCGACGGGGTGCCGGCCGTCCGTGACCTCGACCTCGTCGTCGGCCGCGGCGAGTTCCTCTGCCTCCTCGGCTCCAGCGGGTGCGGCAAGAGCACCACGCTGCGGATGATCGCCGGCTTCGTCCGGCCCGACAGCGGGACCGTGCTCATCGACGGCGTCGACGTGTCCGGCTTCGGCCCGGACGCCCGGCCGACGTCCATGGTGTTCCAGGACTACGCGATCTTTCCGCACCTCACCGTCGCGGAGAACATCGAGTTCGGGTTGAAGGCCCAGAAGCTCGCCAGGGACGAGCGGGCCCGCCGCACCGAGGAGGCGCTCGAACTCGTCGGCCTCACGGGCCTCGGCGGCCGGCGGCCGAACGAGCTCTCCGGCGGGCAGCAACAGCGCGTCGCCGTCGCCCGGTCGCTGGCGATCCGGCCGTCGGTGCTCCTCATGGACGAGCCGCTGTCCAACCTCGACGCGAAGACCCGCATCCAGCTACGCACCCAGCTGCGCGAGATCCAGCGCGACACCGGGACGACGATCGTCTACGTCACCCACGACCAGGAGGAGGCGCTGGCCCTCGGAGACCGGATCGCCGTCATGAGGGACGGCTCGCTCGAACAGCTCGGCAGCGCCCACGAGATCTACCTGGCCCCGTCCAGCGGGTACGTCGCCGACTTCGTCGGCATCACGAACTGGCTGGTGGGGGAGTTCGCCGGCGAGTCGGCCGGGTCATGGGAGGTCGACGTCGCCGGCGCGGCGCTCCCGGCGACGCCCGCGGGCGCGTCGTCCTCCGTCGCTCCCGGCTCGCTCGTCGACGTGTCGGTACGCCCTGAGGACGTGTCCCTCACCGAGGAGGACGCCACCGACGGGCGGGCGCTGCGCGGCGTCGTCCGCGACGTGCAGTTCCTCGGCCCGGTCGTCCGCACGTACGTCGACGTCGACGGCTCGGTCGTGATCGTGCATTCGGCTCAGAGCGACTGGTCTCCCGGAGCGGCCGTCCGGCTGGCCGTCGGGAACGGCGCGGCGCGGGCGTTCGCCAGGACCGAGGGGGCGTGGCGCCCACCGGCTGCCGCCGCCCGGCCCGGGAGCGCCGCCGCGACCGCGGCGAGCTGACGGCATGCGCACCGCACACGGAGAGGCGGACCTGCGCGAGCTGCTCGTCGAGCGGAGCCTGTCCGGCGACATCCGGACCACCCGCCGGCAGTCGCTGGCGTACGCGCTCAAGATGCTCGGAGGAGATCCGGACAACACCTTCGGGCTGCAGGACTGGCGTACGGCGACCGTCGACGAGGTCGTGACCGCCGTCGACGCCGGCATCGGCGACCGCATCACGCACGGCGATCCCGACCTGGGGTACATCGCGCCGGAGAACACGCTGGCCGGCATCCGGGCCCATGCCGACGCCCTGGCTCCCTTCCTGCGTGACGGCGGCGCCGCGGTGCTGCTGGCGACCGGGCACCCGACCGGGCTGCTGGAGCACTACGCCGAGCTGGCGCGCGCCCTGCGGAACGCGGGCAACCGGATCGTACGCGTCCTCGACGACCACCGTCTCGGCCTCGCCGTCGGCGCCCACTCCGCCGGTGAGTCGGGGATCCGGTTCTTCGGCGGGGTCGGGTGCGCCTTCCACGACGAGGCGATCCTGCACACCCACCGGCCCGAGTACATGGAGGCCATGATCGCCGCGGCGGCCGATGACGGCGTACGGATCGATCTCGTCATCGCCGACCACGGCATGGCCGGCGCGGCGATCGCCGCCGGCCTGAACACGCTGTCGATAGCCGACGCCAACGACATCGCCCTGTTCCTGGCCCGGGCCCGGGGACGGCACGACCCCGTGCTCCCCATCGAGGACAACTTCACGCCCGCCGAGTTCGCCCCGGTGACCGAGTTCATGCTCCGGCGCGCAGCCGGCATCGCTGGATAAGGAGATGAGTATGTCTCGTCGCGGTTCGATGCGATGGAAAGTTCCCTCCGCCCTGTTATCGGCGGCTCTCGCCCTTGTCCTGACGGGCCCGGCGTACGCGCGGACGGAGGCGCCCGCCGTCGCGGCCACGCTCGACGCGCCGCGGACCACCGGCCGCACCGAGACCTACCGCGAGACCCGGCCGGTCGCTCCGGGGGTCGAGCTGAGCACGGTCGAACTGCACGGTCCCGACGGCGCCACCGGGGAGCCGGGCTGGCTGCAGACGTACCAGATGTCCGTGGACCTGACGTCCGGCGTACAGATCGGCCGGCTCTTTCCCGGCCGGGTCGCGGCGAGACGTCCGCTCCTCGACATGGCGCGGGAAGCGGGCGCCGTCGCCGCGGTGAACGCGGACTACTTCGACATCTCCGCATCCGGCGCGCCGTGGGGCGTGGCCATCCAGGACGGCGAGCTCCTGCAGTCGCCCCTGCCCAACACGAAGGCGACGCAGACCGACCGGACCGCGGTGATGTTCTCCGAGGACCAGGTGGGCGCCATCGGCGAGATCGTCTTCGAGGGGACCGTCGAGCTGCCCGGTGGCCGGACCGTCCCCCTGGACGCGCTGAACAAGGCGGAACTGCTCGACGGCCAGATCGGCATGTTCACCCCGGTGTGGGGCACGTACTGCCGCTGCCACCCGGTCAAGGGCGTCGAGCGGACCATCGAGGTGGTGGTGCGCGGCGGCGTCGTGGCCGAGGTGGTGGACGTCCCCCGCGAGGGCGCGATCGCCGAGGGCGCGTTCGTGCTGGTGGGGCGGGAGGCCGGGGCGGACGCGCTGTCCTCGTTGCGGGTCGGCGACCCGGTCTCCGTCGACTACGACGTACGCGCTCCGGCCGACATGAAGGTCAAGGCGGCCATGAGCGGCCGTCAGCTCCTCGTCGCTGACGGCGAGCCGCTCGAGCTCCCGGCGGAGAACAACACGCCGGAGCCGCGCACCGCCGTCGGCTTCTCCGCGGACGGGACCAGGATGTGGCTGGTCGCGGTGGACGGCCGCCAGCCCCAGTTCTCCCGCGGCATCGGGCTGAACGAGCTGGCGCGGATGATGGTCGACCTGGGCGCGCACAGCGCGCTGAACCTCGACGGCGGGGGCTCGACGACGCTCGTCGCGCGCGACCCCGGCCAGGAGGACGCCGAACTCGTCAACCGGCCGTCCGACGCCGCGGGCACCCGCCCGGTGCCCACCGGGCTGGCCATGTTCCTTCCCGAGGGCAGCGGCAGGGCCACGGGCTTCTGGGTGAGCACGGCGACGGAACGAGACCGGTTCCCGGGTCCGGATCCGGCCGCGTCATGGCGTACCGAGCGGGTCTTCCCCGGGCTGACCCGCCGGCTGAGGGCGGACGCGTTCGACGAGACGTACGGTCCCGCCGATCTGCCCGGCAAGGCCAGGCCACAGTGGCGGGTCGCGGACAACCGGATCGGCCGGGTGGACCACGATGGTGTCTTCCGCGCGCTGTCGCCGGGCAGCACGACCGTGACGGCCAAGCGGGGCAGGGCCACCGGGGACATCGAGCTGACCGTGCTGGGTGAGCTGGCCCGCCTGGACACCGGCTCCGGCCGGCTCAACCTCCTCGAAAAGGGCGCCAAGGGGACCTTCGAGGTCAACGGCTCGGACTCCGCCGGGTACGCGGCCCCCATCGACCCCGCCGACGTCACCCTTGCCTACGACGACGCCGCGCTGAAGGTGACCGCGGACGGCACCGGAGCGTTCACCGTCACCGCCCGTGCCGACGCCGGCGAGCACGTCGTCTCGGTGTCCGCCGGCGGCGTGACGACCGAGCTCATCGTGGGCATCGGGACGTCCCAGGACGTGGTGGACACCTTCGAGGACACGTCGAACTGGCGCTTCTGGAGCCTGCGCGCGACCGGAACCGTCTCGTCCACCCCGGACGGCCACGTCGGCGACGGGCTGAAGCTGGACTACGACTTCACCCAGAGCACCGAGACGCGCGGCGTCGGCATCTGGCCGGCCGCCAACCTCCTTCCGGTGGCCGGCGAGCCGACGGCGTTCAAGATCTGGGTGAACGCGGAAGGACACGTCCACCGGACGCGCCTCGAGGTCGTCGACCGCGACGGCACCCTGCACACGATCGAGCCCGCGTTCATCACCGAACCGGGCTGGCAGCAGATCACCTATGAGGTGCCGGACACCGTGACCTATCCGGTGAGCCTGCGCCGGATCTTCTTCAACGAGCTCGATCCGGACGCCGGCTACGTCGGCACCCTGGTCCTGGACGAACTGACCGCCGTGGTCGCGAGCTGACCCCGCGCCCCACCCGGACCCGGGCGTCGCCGATCCCGCACGGGACGCCCGGGCTCGGTGCGATGAACCGGGTGGGTCAGCGGCCGCCGGATGAGCCCCGCTCGGCGAGCATGACCGGCGTCCGGTGGCCCAGGCGCCACATGGTCAGATATCTCATCCGCGGCACTCCGACCACCGTCGCCGAGCGGCGGGTGAACGCCGTGCGCTGCGGGCCGACGCTCGCGCTCGGCTGGTCCACCGTCCACCCTCGCCGCGGGTCCTCGTGGATCGCGCGCAGCGCGGCGGCGATCCCGGGGTCGCCGGCCCGTGGCCAGCGCCCGGCAACCGTTCGACCTCGTGCTGCGTGCCTCGGTTCTCGCACGCCCTTTTCCCGGCGATGTGTTAACGCTAACTTGAGCTTGGTAGACGGATTTCTCTCCGGGCGGGCGTCAACGATCACGCGGTGAGCGTGCGCGAACCGGCAGTGCCGCCGGTCCATGGCGCATGCCCTCAAGGAGAGAACCATGACAAGCACCACGTCTCGTCGTGCCCGCTCGAGCGCGCGCGACCACGCCAGGTACCAGGACCATCTCGGCCGGAGCGGCCGACGCGACCTTCCGGCCCGTGAGCAGACCACGTGACGACGCACCAGAAGGGTTCCCTCATGGACACATTCCGGGCCAGGCGACTGCTCGCCGGGCTGGCAGCCCTGCTGCTCCCGCCGATCGTCGCGGTGAGCTTATGGACGACGCCCGCGTCGGCCGCGACCAGCCAGTTCCGCGGCATGAACTGGGCGGTGCCGGGCGACAACTTCAGCACCGGCCCGCTCGTCGTCGACGGGCTGAGCAGCTCCGACAGCCACGCCACCGTACAGGCCAAGGCCAACGCGCTGTACGACGACATGCAGTCGACACTGGGTGTGAACACGGTCCGGCTGCCGATCAACACCCACACCGTCGGCACCACCTGGTGGAACGCCTACCGCGGCGCCATCGACGCCGCCACGGCGCGCGGGTGGAAGGTGATCCTCGCGTACTGGGAGGACGGCGCGGCCTCCGGGGGCCGCATCACCGACCTGCCGGCGTGGAACGCGATGTGGTCGGCCGTGACCTCCCAGTACGGATCGAACAGCCTCGTGTACTTCGAGCCGATGAACGAGCCGCACGGCTACAGCTCGGCCGAGTGGCGCGACATCGCCGCCGGCTGGCTGGACCACCACTACCCGGCCCCGCCGAACCGGGTGCTCGTCGGCGGTGCCGGCTACAGCCAGGACCTCCGTGACCTGTGCGACGACTCGCGTTTCGCCGGCACGCTGTTCTCGTTCCACCACTACGCGTTCTTCTACCCGGCGAACACGTACGACGGCTGGCGGTCCCACGTACGGACCCGCCTCGGCAACTGCGCCTCGCGTGCGGTCGCCACCGAGTTCGGGGCTCCGATGAACAACGGCCTGAACTACGCCGACCCGAACAGCACGGACAACTTCGTCCGCCACATCCGCGCCGTCACCCAGGTGATGCGGGACAACGCCATGGGCGGCACCTACTGGCCGGCCATCGGCGGCAAGCCGGGCGACATCGGCTACGACTGGTACTCGATGTACGCCAAGAGCGGCAGCGGCACCGACCTCAACCTCACGATCCGCAACCAGTCCGGCGCGAACCGCCTGCGCTACGGCTGGGGCGACGACGTCGACGGCGGCGGTGACGCAACGACGACCCAGATCGTCAATCAGAACTCCGGCAAGTGCATCGACGTCCTGGAGGGGTCGACCGGGAACGCCGCCGAGATCATCCAGTACACCTGCACCGGAGCCGCCAACCAGCAGTGGCAACTGCGCGATCTGGGCAACGGCCACCACAACATCGTGGCGCGGCACTCCGGCAAGTGCCTCGACGTCAACAACGCCTCCACCGCGAACAACGCGGCCGTCATCCAGTACACGTGCGGCAGCGGCACCAACCAGCAGTGGGAACTCCGCACCGTGTCCGGCACGAGTCACGTCGAGATCGTCGCCCGGCACTCGGGCAAGTGCCTCGACGTGTCCGGCCAGTCGACGGCGAACGGCGCCCGCCTCCAGCAGTACACCTGCTGGGGCGGCGCCAACCAGCGCTGGGACGCTTGAGGCCACACCGGACAGGAGCAGGTGAACACGAAGGCATCGGGCCACGAGCGGCGAGCAGCCTACGTGATCCTGGACGGCGCCCTGGAGCGCCGTCCAGCCCGGGTCACCGCACGCAGCGGCCGGCCGAACACGGTGAGCAGACCGTTGTACCGGTGGAAGACCGGATCGAACGCCGGAGGGTGCTCGGCGGGCCCACCATGGACCCGGCCGGGGCAGCGCCGCCTCCCGCGACAGAGGCTGGCGCGTCGCCCCACGGGTCGCCTCACCTTCCGAGATGTCGCGTTGCCGGATCAGCCGGCGGGGTCCCAGGTCACATGAGGCGAACCCGGCAGCGCAGTGGTGTCGAGGTACCTGGGCTCGAGGACGCGCTCGGTGAACTTCCAGCCATCCGGGGTGCGCTGGTAGCGGTCGTGGAACAGGCCGTACATGAGGACCGACCTGCCGTCGCGCTGGCGACCGATCTCGAAGATGGATTCCCGGCCGGTCGCGGTGTCACCATCGAGTTGGATCGTGCCCGGGTGCACGTTCTGCACCCAGAACTCCCACGCACCCTGCAGCCGTTCGATACCGGCGCGGATCTCCTCCCGCCCGGTGAACTCGACGTCGGCGGGGGGTATCCGCCACACCGCGTCCCTGGTGAACAGCGACGCGAAACGGTCATAGTCGCCGATCATTGCCGCGTCGGCGTGGTCGCCCCGCAGCGCCTCGATCTCGACGCGGTCGGCGATGGCCTGCAGATCTCTCATCGGTTTCCTTTCTCCTGCGAACGTGATGGATGACGGCATCGGGCTCCTGCCGGAGGGTGCCGCGGGGTGCGTCCGCACCAGCGGCGCTTCACTGAACGTCTAGGTCTGGTGGCGTATCTGAAAGGGCCTGAGGTGACGGATGTCGGTGATGTGGAGGGGACGGGCGGCGTGTCCTGCCGGGGTCCAGAGTTCGTCGTGGTCCGGATACTCGCTCTGGCCTTTCGGCGGTTGTGCTCACGGGCCTGCCTCCCAGTTCGCCGCGCCATCTGCCCCGATCCGCTTGCCGACGTAGCAGGAGCGATCGTCCATGGTGGCCTTCTCGCCGCAGTGGCGGTTACAGATCATCGACGAACGAGTCCGGCGCGCCGGGACGGCCGGCGAACGTGATGGGGCTCACACCGCAGTGGCGAATTGCCGACGAGCACGGCAACCTGATCTGGATCTCCTCCGCCGAGCCAGGCCGCTCCAGCGAGATCACCACCGCTCGCCGCCACACGATTACCGCCTGGCTGCGCCGCTTCGACCTGGGCACCCTCGAACAGCTCTGAGCTTGGGGGACAGGTTTGTCCCCCGGGCGGCTGCTCGTCCGTCGCCTGGATATGAGCGACAACCCTCCCAGCCTTCCGCGCGCCCGGCATCGACGTCGCCTGCGAGTGATCGCATTCATGTGAGCGCTAGGGATGCCCCGCTCAAAGGCTGACCCGGCGCGGCCGCCGGCCGTGAGCGTCGCTGAGCCGAGGACGCACAGGCCAAGCACCCCATGACCGCCCCGAAGAGCGGCCCATCATCAAGGTGCCGAAAGGAGCCGGTGAGGCCGCACCAGTGCTCGAAGCTCCGGCTACAGCCGTCGATCAGCCCGGGCGTACCCCCATCGAACTGCGTGGATTCCCTGGATCGCCCCGCGAACATCGCCTGCCCATCCGGGCGGCGCGGACCAGGACCTGACCACCCCGACCACGACCCAGCACCTGCAAGCAAAGGAGCGAACCAACATGGCCCTTATCTTCGAGCGTGTCACCGTCCCCCTCCGCGACGGTGTCAAGGTCGAGGGTCTGCTGTACCGGAGCCAGGACGAGCCGAGACCGACGCTTCTCCTGCGGACGCCTTACGGCGTCGACAAGACGAACATGATCAGCGTGCCGGAGTATCTGTTCTTTCTCAAGGCGGGATACAACGTCGCGTGGATGGCGTGCCGGGGAACGTACGGCTCCGACGGAGACTTCCGCAGCATCGAGGACGAACGCGACGACGGCTACGACACCGTCGACTGGCTCGTGCGTCAGCCGTGGAGCGATGGCAGGGTCGCGACCTACGGCGCGTCATACGCCGGACAGACGCAATGGGCGATCGCAGCTTCCCGGCACCCGGCCGTCAAGGCACTCGCTGTCGAGGTGTCGGCCGCCGACTGGTATACCGGCCTCTGGTATCACCCCGGCGGGGCGATGTTCCATCAGCTCGCCCTGACCTGGCACTTCGGCATGCGGATGCAGGAGCAGGTCCGTGCGATGGCCTCGGGCGGCGGCGACCCCACGCTCGTGGCCGACCTCGGCGCCCAGCTAAGGAGCGGTCCGAACACCTATGACGATGTTCCGCTCCATCAGCAATCGCTGGTCGCCGGCGATGAGCGCCTGCAAAAGATCCTCGACAACCCGGAAAACAACGACTACTGGAAGGCCCTCGACAGGTCGCGGTCCTTCCCCGACATGACGCAGCCGATTCTCATGATCGCCGGCTGGTTCGATTTCTTCATCAACGGGCAGATTCGTGATTTCGCGCGTTACCGCACGACCGCGGCGACTCCGCAAGCACGGCGAGGGACACGGATCATCATCGGTCCCTGGGCGCACTGGCCGCTGGAGAACAACTTTCCCGAGGTCGATTTCGGGATGGCGGCGACCGCGCAGGGAGCCGACCTCATTGGAGAGCACCTCCGCCATTTCGCGCAGTGGCTTCCTGTCGGCGACGCGGTCTCTCAGCCGGCGGCACCCGTCAAGATTTTCGTCATGGGCGTCAACGAGTGGCGTGAGGAGCAGGACTGGCCGCTACCGGACACCGCCTACACCGACCTCTACCTGGACGCCGCCGCTTGCGGGCGTGACGGCTCGCTTCGCAGGTCTCCCGCGGCGAGCCGGAACTCCGCCGAGTACGACTACGACCCCAAGAACCCTGTCCCGAGCCGCGGGGGCAACTACAACGGGTCGTATCGCACGGATGGACCAGTAGACCAGCGGCACATCGAGGAACGAGCCGACGTGCTGTCCTTCACCACGGAGCCGCTGACGCAGAACACCGAGGCTACGGGCCACGTACGGGCCACGCTGTTCGTGCACTCCAGCGCTCCTGACACCGACTTCACAGCCAAGCTGGTCGACGTCCACCCCGACGGTAGCGCCCGCCACGTATGTGACGGCATCCTTCGCATGCGCTATCGCGACGGGCTCGAAACGCCCACCCTGATCAACCCCGGCCAGGTGTATGAGATCGAGGTGGACATGTCGGTGACCTCCATGGTGTTCCTGGCCGGCCACCGGATCCGCATCGATATCTCCAGCAGCAACTTCCCACGATTCGACCGGAACACGAACACCGGTGGTTTTATCAGCCGGGAGGCCGTCGACGACGCCGTGGTCGCCCATAACGCCATCCTCACCGGACCGGATCATCCGAGCCGGGTGACGTTGCCATTGATCCGGCGATAAGCGAGACACCTGGGAAAGCTCGTGTCTCGCGGTTTTCCTTGATCGCCATGTATGTGGCGAGGGGGATGTGTACGCGTGCCTCCACTGGTCTGCGGGGCGGATGCGGAGATGCCCGAGGAGCATCGGCGGTGTTCCGAGAGCGCCGAAGCGACCCGCTGGACGGGTCAACGAGCCGTCCTGCCGTCGGACAGCGAACGGTGCGAGCCGAGCCGGAAGCGGAAACTGATTGCGCGGCTCAGGGCCTGTTGGGCTGGTGTCACGGTGGTCACCGGGCACCCGATTTCTCCGACTACACCCGTGAAACCGCGGCCACCGGCGGCTCGAACGCCTGACAGCCGCGTTTCCCGGCGACTCAGCTCAACGAATCGACGAACAACAGGAAGGGATGAGATGTCTGATCTGCAGGACAAGGTAGTGATCGTGACGGGTGGCGCCCGCGGGATCGGTGCGGCCGTGGCCGCCCGCATGGCTCGGGACGGAGCCACGGTGGTGGTCACCGACCTGCTCGGCGAACAGGGAGCGAAGACCGCCTCCGAGATCCGGGGCCTGTTCCTCCGCCACGATGTGACCAGCGAGGATGGCTGGAAGAGCGTGACGGAGGCGACTCTCGAGCGCTATGGCCGGGTGGACGGCCTGGTCAACAACGCCGGAATCGCCGCGGGGGCACCTCTCGAGAGCGAGACGCTGGAGCAGTTCGAACGCGTGCTGAAGGTCAACCTGACCGGGGTGTTCCTCGGGCTGAAGGCGGTCATCGAAGCGATGCGGGCGGCCGGCGGCGGCTCGATCGTCAACATCGCCTCCGTTTCGGGCCTGATCGGGCTTCCTGGGGCCTCGGGGTACGGGACGTCCAAGTGGGGCGTCCGCGGCCTGACCAAGATTGCCGCGACGGAACTGGGCCGCCACCGGATTCGCGTCAACGCCGTGAACCCGGGCGTGATCTACACCCCGATCACCATGGAGCGTGACGCGCAGTTGGGAGAAGGCAACTTCCCGCCGGCCCCACTGGGCCGGATCGGCGTCCCGGAGGAGATCGGCGAGGCAGTGTCCTTCCTCATCTCGGACGCGGCCTCGTACATGACCGGTGCGGAAATCACGGTGGACGGCGGCTGGACGTCCGGACGGGCCATGATGACGCAGCACCCCGACACCTGACCCTCGGGTCAACTCGATTCCCTTGAGGCCGGGTCGCCGACGTCTCCTCCACCTTCACCCGGGACACCTGCACCAGCGTCTGTCCGGAGGTGTCGGACATGAACCGCGTCGGGACTGATGGAAACTTTGGTGTGCCCTGGTTCGATGGAGTCGCCGGTGCACGTCGTGGCGGGAAGACCCAAGCGGGCTGAGTTCCGTGGTTCGGCGTGCCCAACGACATGGGTGACGGCGATCCGGATCGCCGTCACCCCGCCGGGAGGTTACGCGGAGGGCTGGGAGACGACGACCACGTGGGTGGTCTTCGCCGGCTCGGTTGTCGAGTTCCCCACCAGCTGGATGACGTACGTGTGCTTGCCGGCCGTCGTCGGCGTGTCAGCGAAGCTGAACGACCCGTCGGCAGCGGCAGTCATCTTGGCCCTTGGCGAGCGTGCGGAGTCGTTCCTCTTCCTCATCCGCGACCGGGACGCCGAGTTCACCACCGCCTTCGACGAGGGCGGCGCGCTCGGTTCAGCATGATCAGCCCGGCGGTGAACGACCCGAGCAGGACCGGTGACCCGACCGCGAGGGCGCCCCATACGACGAGGCCGAGATAGCCGAGACCGGACGAACCGTACGTCGGGTCGGCGTCGGCGACCGCGAACAGCCCCAGGCCGCCGACGACACCGGTCACCGTGATCGCGATCGGTGTCCACAGGAGCACATGGGCCCACACCCGGTACGTCCGGCTGTAGATCCGCCGGACGGGCGGCACGTTCGGCTGCGGGGGATACCCGACAGATTCGCCCATGCCGCATTTCTACCAGCCCGCCTGGCCCCGCACTGCCGGGTCGGGTCGCGGCGAGGCAGGGTTCCACGGTGCCGCGGCCTCGGCGACCGCGGTGCTCCGGAGCGGCGTTTCCTGGGGGTTCTCCCGCCGTTGCCGCATCTTCTGACGGCCTGCTGCTACGGTTGGCTCTCCATTATGACCATAAGGGGACGTATGTTCGGCATTGTCCGCCCATGCCAGCACGTCCTGTGCAAGGGTCTCTACGCGGCCTGGATGGGCCACTTGTGCGGACTCTGCTTGGCCCTCCGCGACGAGCACGGACACCTGTCCCGTCTGGTGACCAACTACGACGGCCTGCTCGTGTCCGTCCTGACCGAGGCCCAGACGTCCGCGCCCACGTCGCGCCGGAGGGCGGGCCCGTGCGCGCTGCGCGGTTTCAAGGGCGCCGACGTGGTGGAGTCCGAGGGGGTACGGCTGGCGGCCTCGGTGTCGCTGCTCCTGGCGGCAGGCAAGGTGAACGACCACGTGGCGGACGGCGACGGCATGTACGCCCGCCGCCCCCTGGCCGCCGGCGCCACCCGCCTGGCGGGCCGCTGGTCCTCCGCCGGTACGGCCACGGCCGGCACGCTGGGCTTCGATCCCACCCCGCTGACGGCGGCGGCCGCCCGCCAGGCCCTCCTGGAACGCATCCCCGCCCAGAGGCCCCCGGGCAGCGGCGCGGCGACCGGATTACGAGAGTTGACGGTGCCCACCGAGGACGCCGTAGCGGCGGCGTTCGCGCACACGGGGGTGCTCGCGGGCAAGCCCCACAACCGCGAGGCCCTGGCGGCGGCCGGTCGCGGGTTCGGAAGACTGGCCCACCTGATCGACGCGGTGGAGGACCTGGCCGACGACCGGGCGTCCGGGGCGTACAACCCGCTGGCCGCCACCGGCACCGACCTGGACGAGGCGCGCCGCCACTGCGACGCCGCGCACGCCGACCTGCGCGCCGCCGTGAATGCGCTCGACCTGCCGCGCCCCGCCCTGACCCGCGCACTGCTGGTACGGGAAACCGGCAACGCCGTCTCCCGAGCCTTCGCCACCGCCGGATCGCAAGCCGCCGCAGGCACGCACGGCCCCGGTCACGGCCCCGGTCACGCGCCGGGTCATTCACCGGGTCATTCACCGGGTCATTCACCAGGTCATTCACCGGGCCACCCGCCCGGCGATCCCGGCGCACCGCCGGGACGACGGCCGCCGAAGCGGGATCCCGGCGGGCTGCTGTCGCTGGCGTGCGGCGCGTTGACCTGCTGCACCTGCGGCCTGTACCGGCCCGCCTGGGACGAGGGCCGCGAGGGCTCCTGCTGCGAGCGCTTCGACTGTTCCGGTTACGAGTGCTGCGGCAACTGCGGTAATTGTTGTTCCTGCTGCTCGGGCGAGGACGGCGGTTGCGGGTGCGACGGCTGCGGCTGCGGCTGCGATTGACGGCCGCGACTGCTCACTGCCGGGGCCAGGCACGCCGGGGAACCCGGTAGAGGACACGCGGCACCGCGAACCGGTCCCGGTCAGAGGACTTGATGCAGCCGAGGCCAACGTCAGTGCCTTGCAGCAGATCGAAGCGTTAGTCCTCAATCTGCAGTCCCTCGGTACGGGGAGGTCGGCCCCTCGATGCGGGACCGCTTTCAGGTGAACAGGGGGAGAAATGCGAAAAGCCCCTGAATTCCCCATGGGGATCAAGGGCTTTGGCGGATCGGGCACTGCGCCTGCCGATCGCAGCGCAGCGCACCGGTTGACCTCACGGGCCGGGACGGATCACGCGTCGTCGTTGCGAGGCACGTCGAGGTGGGTGACGAGGTTGATGCCGCCGTCGACGTGGATCACCTCACCGGTGACGAAGGGGGCCTTGATGAGCGCCAGGACCATCGCTGCGACGTCGGATGGTTGCCCGAGCCGGCCCAGCGGTGTCATTGCCCCGGTGCGCGCCGCCCGCGTGGCGAGGTTGTCCGAGGTCAGCCGGGTCTGGAGCGGCCCCGGGGCGATCGCGTTCACCCGGACGTCCGGACCCACGGCCTTGGCCAGCAGCCTCGTCAGGTGGTCGAGCGCGGCCTTGCTGACGGAGTAGGGGATCGAGCTGCCGAGGGGGCGCGAGCCGCCCACCGAGGTGATGTTGATGATCTGGCCGCCGGGCCCCATGACCTTCACGGCGGCGACGGAGACCTGCCACGTCCCGACGACGTTGACGCCGAGGATCCGGTGCCAGTCGTCGGCGGTGATCGCGTCCAGGTCGGCGTGCGGGACGGGTCGCGACACCCCGGCGTTGTTCACCAGCAGGTCGAGCCGGCCGTGCCGCTCCACGGCCGTCTCCACCAGGCGCACGGCGTCGGAGGGATCGGCGACGTCGGCCTGGACGTAGCTCGCCCCCGGGAGCTCGGCCGCGAGCCGCTCACCGGCGTCGACCGAGGTGGCCGAGTTCACCACGACGGTGAAGCCGTCGGCCGCGAGCGCGCGGGCGATGCCTTCGCCGATGCCGGAGCTCGAGCCCGTCACGATGGCGACACGTGGCGCGCTCATCGGGCGGCTCCCTCGGTTACGGGCGCTTTCACCGCGTTCACGATCGCCCGGCTTCCGCCGGCGAGGATCGAGGTGTCGTTGCTGACCACCACGTAGTCGTAGCCCCGGGCCAGCGCGGCCCTGGCCTGGTCGCTCGTGGCGGACGCGGTGCCGATGGGCACGCCTGCCGCGGCGGCGGCCTCCAGCGCGGACGTGACGAGCCGGTCCACCTCGTCGCCGCCCGCCGCGACGCCCATCGACATCGACAGGTCGGCCGTCCCGACCAGCGCGGCACCGACGCCGTCGAGGGCCAGGATCTCCCTGGCGTTCTTCATCGCCGGCTCGCTTTCGAGCTGGACGACGCACAGAACCCGCTCGTCGAGGTAGTCCGCCCGTGGCAGCAGCCCCCAGCGACCCGCTCGGCTGGTGCCGCCGGACCCGCGGTCGCCGCGCGGCGGGAAGCGGGTGGCCCGCACGACCGCCCGGGCCTGCTCCACCGTGTCGACGTGCGGCACGATCACACCGGCCGCGCCGGCGTCCAGGACCCGCTGGATCACGCTGAGGCCGTGGTCGGGCACCCTGACGAGGGGGTCCACCCCGAGGGCGCGGGCCATCGCGATGTGGGTCGAGGCGGCGCCCAGGTCGAGTGTCGTGTGCTCGAGGTCGATGACCACGAAGTCGAAGCCCGCGTACGCCATGATCTCGACGCTCTCGGGGCTGGCGAGCTTGATCCAGGTCCCGAGCGTGCCGCCGTTGATTCCGTCGCGCATCCGTGTCATGGCTCAGACCTCACCGGCGGTCTCGTTGGGGGTGGAGGTCCAGAAGACCAGCCACTTGCCGAGCTGTACGACGACCGCATGCAGGGCGATGCCGACGGCCGACAGCACGACGATCACCGCGAAGGTCCTGGCCACGTCCAGGGTGAAGTTGGTCGCCTGGATCAGGTAGCCCAGACCTTCCGAGCTGCCCACGAACTCCGCGACCACGGCGCCGGTCACGGACAGGATGACGGCGACCTCCAGCCCCGCGAAGATGTGCGGAAGCGCCGACGGGATCTGCAGGTGCCGCATGACCTGCATGCGGGACGCGCCGAATGACCGGAGCATCTCGACCTGCTCGTAGGCGGCGGACCGGAATCCCAGGATGGCGTTGATGAGGAGGGGGAAGAACGCGATCAGGGCCACGGTCAGCACCTTCGAGCTGATCCCGATGCCGAACCAGACGATCAGCAGCGGCGCCATGGCGACCTTGGGGATGGTCTGGGTCAGGATGAGCAGCGGGAAGAGCACCCGCTCCACCGTCCTGAACTGGGTGATGAGCACGGCGGAGACCAGTGCGGAGCCGACCGCGATGCCGAACCCGATCAGGATCTCCTTCAGGGTGACGAGCGAGTGGGTGATCAGGCTGCCGTCCTGGAAGCCTTCGACCAGGGAGGCGGCGACGGCCGTGGGCGCGGGGACGAGGATGTTGGAGACGTCGAAGATCTCCACGACGGCCTGCCAGACCACCAGCAGCCCGATGAACACCAGCACGCTGTAGGTGATTTCCGGCATTCGGCGGCGTCGGGCCGGGGTGTCCGAGTTCGTGGGGGCCTCCACCGGCACGGTCTCGCCGTCCGGGACGGCGGGTGCCTCTCGGCCGGCTGCGTGGCGTTTGGTGTTGGTGGACATGAGGTCTCCTAGTGGGCGCTGTGCTCGGAGTCGAGCAGCTTGCGGATCTTCAGGACGATCTCGCCGAACTCGGGCGTGTTGATGTTCTCGAGCCGCCGTGGCCGAGGGAGCGCGACCTCGACGACGTCCGCCAACCGGCCGGGTCGCGGTGTCATGACCACGACGCGGTCGGCGAGGAGCACCGCCTCGGGGATGCTGTGCGTCACGAACAGCACGGTCTTGCGGTCCTGGTCCCAGATCTTCAGCAGGTCCAGTCCCATCTGGTCGCGGGTCATCGCGTCGAGGGCGCCGAACGGCTCGTCCATGAGCAGGATGCGCGGGTCGTGCATCAGGGCGCGGCCGATCCCGACCCGCTGCTGCATCCCGCCGGACAGTTCGTTCGGGTACCGGTCGCCGAACTCCTCCAGGCCGAGCATCACCAGCAGCTCGTCGGCCTTCGCGTGGGTGCCGGCGTCCCGGCGCTGGTGCAGGTCAGGCGAGGTCAGCAGGTTCTTCCGCACGGTACGCCAGGGCAGCAGCAGCGGCTGCTGGAAGACCATCCCGAGCTGGTTGCGGTGGGTGTCGTCCGACGGCCCGAAGGTGACCTGTCCTGAGGTCTGGCGGGACAGCCCCATGATGATCCGCAGCAGCGTGCTCTTGCCGCAGCCGCTGGGACCGACGATGGAGATGAACTCACCGGCTCGGACGCTGAGGGAGACGTCGTCGAGAGCCTGGACGGTCCCGCCGGACTTCGTCGGGTAGAGCATGGACACCGAGTCCAGGCGGATCACGTAGTCGGTGTCGGTACTGGTCGGCATGTCTGTCATTCCTCACCTGGTTCGAGCGCAGGCTGCCCGCGCCTCGGTTGTCGTGCCGGCAGCGATCAGCCGGCCCTCTCGGGCCACGTGCCGCCCATCTCCTTGGTCAGTCGCTTGCAGACGGCCTTCAACGCCGTGGCCTCCCGGGAGTCCAGCGCCGCCGGCAGCATCCGCTCGGTGCCGACGGCCGCGATCGTGGCGCAGATCCCGGTCGCCGCGAACACCGGCGCCGCGACGACGCAGATGCCGCGGTGGTTGACGTGACTGCTCATGCCGGCCTGCCGGATCTCCTCGATGCGTTGGCGCGTCTCGGTGCGCTGGGGCTCGGGGAGGCTGCCGGTGAGACGGTCGGCGTTGAACTGGTCGGGGAGGAAGGCCAGGAAGACCTTGGCCTGCGAGGAGTCCAGCGCGAGCTGCGAGCCCACGCGCACCGTCACGAGGGTGGGGTGCTCGGCCTCCTCCACCAGCGAGACCACCGGTCCTGAGGTGCCCCACAGCGACAGCACGGTGCTGACCTTGATCTCGCGGACGAGCTCGCGCATGTGGGCCGGCGCCATCTGCATGATGCGCTGCCGGCCCAGCGCGAAGCTGCCGAGCTGCAGGATCGACCGTCCTGGACGGACGAGTGCGGAGTCCTCCACGCGCTCGAGCAGCCCGCAGCCGATCATCGAGCTGAAGTAGCGGTGCACCGTGGTCCGGTTCAGGCCGAGCCGGCGGGTGGCCTCCGCGACGGAGAGCTCAGGAGTCTCAGGACCGAACAGTCCGAGGATCTGCGCGGTCCGGCTCACCGCCTGGATGTCCTGCTCGCGAGCAGTCACCTGTCTGTCGTCCTGGCGCTCCGTCATCGGCCCCCACCCCGTCGCAGTTGATGTCCGTAGAGAGTTCTCGTAGTTCGCAGTACGGACAGAGGGTATGCACGCCCTCGGGATTGCTGCAAGGTTTTCCAGGTGTTTCAGGCAAGTGTTTCGATACGCACCCTATTGACAGACCGGATAGCGAACTTTCAGTCTGTGATGCGAACGGTGATGTGAACTTCCGCCGACACCCGGAGACTTCATGACTGACACCCCCGCCATCATCAAGCTGCTCGACGGCTGCGTTGACCTGCACTGCCATTCCGGCCCGAACCCGTTCCCCCGACGGATCGACCACGCCGAGGCCGGTAAGGACGGCGAGCGGCTCGGCATGCGCGGCGTGCTGGTGAAGTCCCACCACCACAACACGGTCATGGACCTGCTCGCGATGAACGACCGGCTGGCCAAGATCAAGACCCCGGTCTTCGGCGGCATCACCCTGAACAGCATGATCGGCGGCATCAACCCCCAGGCGGTGGCCATGTGCCTGCGCATGGGGGGCAAGGCCGTGTGGTTTCCGACGTTCTCGGCCGGCCGGCACATCGAATGCCATCCGGAGGGCGTCGGCTTCCCCACGGCGAGCGTCGAGGTGCCGTCGTCCAAGGTCGACGTCCACCAGGAGAACGGCGAGCTCATCCCCGAGGTCTACGAGGTGCTCGACCTGGTCAAGGAGACCGGCGCGATGGTGACCGGCGGGCACATGGAGACCGAGTCGATCGCCCAGCTGTTCGCCGCGGCCAAGGACAAGGGCGTCACCAGGATGCTGCTCAACCATCCCGACTACGTCATCGGCGCGGACGAGGCGAAGTGCCGTGAGCTGGTCGGCTACGGAGCGTTCATCGAGCACGAGACCGGCTTCTACGACCCCGAGGGGACCAAGAAGTGGGACCCGAGACTCCTCCTCAACTGGATCGAGAGGATCGGCCCCGAGCACACCGTGATGGCCTCCGACCTCGGCCAGAAGGACCGGCCGCTGCCGGTGGACTCCTACATCCGGGTCGCGACCGCGCTGCTGGACCTCGGCCTGGACGAGAGGTCGCTGCGGCAGATCTTCTGCGACAACCCGGCCTTCCTGCTCGGCCTGGACGACTGAACCGGCATCTTGCCGCTGACCAGAAAGGACAGACGATGACCACCCTGGCCACCCCGCCCGACGTGGAGTTCTCCGACCTCGGTACGGGCGATCCCGACGAGACGACCCCTGGCGGATCGTCGTCGTGGTACTTCCGCGGACACAACTTCGTGCTCGCCTACACGACGCTGGTCGCCGGCGACGTGCTGGATCGGGATGATCAGCCGGACGAGTACGTCGCGATCCTCCCGTACGAGGAGTGCAGCGTCGTCATCCGTGCGTCGCGGGAGTCCGAGTCGGTCTCGGGCAAGGCCGTGGTGATGGTCCCGCCGGGCAGCAGCGCGATCGTCGGCGTCGACGACTGCACCGTCGTACGGCTGTTCAGCTCCCGGTCCACCGACATGCTGGACAAGGCACGCAACCGGGACGCGTACGCCGATCCCCACCCGAACACCAAGCCGTTCGAGCCGTGGCCCGACCCGCCGGAGGGTTACCGCATCCGGGCCTACCGGCTGGCCGACCTGCAGGTGACGCAGGACGCCATCCGCCCGGGCCAGATCGTGCGGTGCAGCACCTTCATGGTCAACTTCCTGGCGCCCAGGATCGGCCCGCGCGATCCGAACACCCTCTCGCCGCACGACCACGACGACTTCGAGCAGTGCTCGCTCGCCGTGGAGGGTGACTACGTCCACCACCTGCGGACCCCGTGGTCCAGGCGGCGCAGCGAGTGGCGCGAGGACCGGCACCTGGAGTGCGGCAGTCCTTCCGTGGCCGTGATCCCGCCGCCCATGATCCACACCAGCGAGGCCGTCGGTCCGGGGACCAACCAGCTGATCGACATCTTCTGCCCGCCGCGCCTGGACTTCTCCCTGACGCCGGGCCGAGTGCTCAACGAAGACACCTACCCCCTCCCCAACCAGTAAGAGGCAGGTTCCATCGTGAAGACCGGACGAGCGGTGAAAGTCGTCAGTGGTGCGGTCGCCGTCTTGTGCGCGGTCGTAACGCTGAGCGCGTGCGGTTCCGACAGCGGATCCGGGGACCCGGCCGAGTCCGGCGAGCTGACGCCGGTGACGTTCGCGATGGCGTCCCCGAGCTGGAACGCCGGCTACGCGGTCATGGCCGTCGTCGAGGCCGAGGGCTTCTACGAGCAGGAGGGTCTGAAGGTCACGACCAACCTGTTCCCGTCGGCCACCCAGGCGGCGCAGCAGGTCGCCGGCGGCGGTGCCGACCTCGGCCTCATGACGGTCGAGCCCGTGGCCATCGGCCACGACAAGGACCTGGACCTGGCCTACTTCAGCTCCTACTGGGCGAAGTGGATCTACAGCCTGCAGGTGCCGGACGGTTCGGCCGTGCGGAGCATCGCCGACCTGAAGGGCAAGAAGATCGGCGTCTCCGCGGTCGCGAGCTCCGGCGCGACGTTCGCCCGTACCGCGATGGAGCTCAACGGGCTGGGCCAGAACGGAGCCACGCTGGTGCCGATCGGCGCCGGCGCCCAGCAGATCAACGCCATCAAGAGCGGCCAGGTCGACGCGCTGGCGCTCTGGGACATCCAGTACCAGATCGTCAGGAACGCCGGAGTCACCCTGACGCCGCTTCCTGTCAAGGAGACGGCGGACGCGTGGGGCGGCGGCTTCGCGACGTCTCGCAAGAACCTCGAGGCCAAGAAGGACGTCCTCGAACGGTTCGGCCGTGCGGTGGCGAAGGCGTTCGTCTTCGCCAAGGCCAACCCCGAGGCCGCGATCCGCGACCTGTGGAAGCTCCATCCGGAGACCCGCGGGTCGGAACCGGAGGAGAAGGCGCTGGCCGACGGGGTCAAGGTCCTCGAGGTACGCCTGGACGGACAGGGCTTCGACGACAAGACCCTGGGCCGGATCGACGAGGCGGCGTTCACCCGTTCGCTCGACTTCATGGCCTCAGCCGGGCTGATCAAGAAGTTCCCGGTGAAGGAGATCTACACCGACGAGATGTTCAAGGCGTTCAACGACTTCTCCTACGACGACGTCGTCAAGCAAGCAGAGAGCGCCAGTTGAATGCGGCTGGGGATCGCGCTCGACCTGAGCTCCCAGGAGCCGGTCCGCCCACAGGTGGATCGCGCGGTCACGCTGCTCGCCCGCGCGGAGCGGCACGGTTTCGACTCCGCGTGGGTGGGTGAGAGCTATCACGCGGCCGCTCAGCCGTTCCACCTCCCGTCCGTCCTGGTGGTCCTGGGACATCTGGCCGGGCGGACGTCCCTGGCGCTGGGATCGGCGGTGCTGCTCCTGCGCGCGTACAGTCCGGAGAAGCTGGCCTACGAGGCCGCGCTGCTCGACCAGTTGTGCGGCGGGAGGCTCACCCTCGGCCTCGGGCTCGGCAGCCCGGAGATCGCCCGACGGGCCGGGCTGCCCGCGTCAGGTCCGGCCGGCGCGGCCTTCGACGCCACGCTGAAGCTGCTGCGCGACGCCTGGTCCGGCGTCCCGGGTGCCGGCGCGCCGGTGGCGGTCCCGCCCCCGGTGCGGCGCGGCGGGCCGCGGATCCTGGTGGGCGGCAAGGTGGCCGCCTCGGCCCGTCGTGCCGCGACGCTCGCCGACGGCTTCTACGGCGCGACGAACTACCGCGACGACCTGCTGTTCAAGCAGGCGGCCGCCTACTGGTCGGGTCGCGGCGGGACGGCGGGAACGGTCGCCACCACCAGGTTCTGCGTCGTCCACGAGGACGCCGCCACCGCCCGCGAACTCGCCGCGCGCCACCTGAAGGCCGCGACCGGCTACTACACCGGACGGGGCCTGTGGACGGGTGCGGGCGGCCCTGCCGAGCCCGAGCTCCCCATGGTGGGCACGCCCGACGAGATCGACGCGACGATCGACCGGTACGTACGGGCGGGGGTCACGTCCGTCCAGCTGCGGGTCGCCCCGCTCGGCACGCCGCCGGAGGTCGCCCGCCACACGCTCGACCTCGTCGGGCGGCACGTCCTCCCGCACTGGCACGACACGAACACGAGCTCTGATGGGAAAGACCGACGATGACGAGACGGCTCAAGAGCCTGACCGGCCTGTTCGCGGGCGTCCTGCTGGTGGCCACGCTGGGCGCGTGCGGTGCGGAGGGGGGCGACCCGGCGGGCGGCGCCGGCCTCGACAAAGTCACCTTCGCCCTGAGCGCGCCCAGCTGGAACGCCGGCTACACCACCCTGGTGGTCCCCGAGGCCGAGGGCTACTTCAAGGACGAGGGGCTCGACGTCGAGGTCCAGCTGTTCCCCTCCGGCACGCAGTCGGCGCAGCAGCTGGCCGGCGGGGGCGCCGACGTCGCGCTGATGACCGGTGAGCCGGTCGCGATCGGTCACGCCAAGAACCTGGACCTGGTCTACTTCGCGTCGTACTACCCGCACTGGATCTACAGCCTGCAGCTGCCCCAGGGCTCGGCTGTGCGGAGCGTCGCCGACCTGAAGGGCAGGAAGATCGGGGTGACCGCGGTGGCCAGCTCGGGCGGGACGTTCGCCCGTACCGCGATAAAGCTTAACGGGATGAGCGAGAACGCCGCCGGCCTGGTGCCGATCGGTGCCGGCGCCCAGCAGATCAACGCCATCAAGAGCGGCCAGGTCGACGCGCTGGCCCTCTGGGACACTCAGTACGCGATCGTCGAGGACGCAGGGATCGAGCTCACCCCGTTGCCGGTGCCCCAGACCGCCGGCATCTGGGGCGGCGGGTTCGCGGCGACGCGGAAGACGATCGACGAGAGGAAGGACGTCCTGGAGCGGTTCGGTCGCGCCATCGCGAAGGGCTTCGCCTTCGCCCAGGCCAACCCTGAGGCCGCGATCCGCGACCTGTGGAAGCTCCACCCGGAGACCCGGGGCACCGGACCGGAGAGGGACGCGATGGCGTCCCAGGTCAAGATCCTCCAGGTCCGGCTGGCCGACCAGGGCGTCGAGGACGGCGACTGGGGCCGGATCGATCCGAAGGCGGCAACCGGGATGGTCGAGTTCATGGCCTCGGCCGGGCTCGTGGGCAAGGCGTTCCCGGCCACGGAGATCTACACGACCGACCTGCTCGACGCCATCAACGACTTCCCCTACGACGACATCCGCAAGCAAGCGAAGGACGCCTCCTGAGATGGGGCAGGAAGTGGAGACGACCCGAATGAGCAGCTCATTCGTGTACGCGTCGGTCCGGACCCCGTTCGGCCGGTTCAACGGAGCCCTGGCCGACACGAGGACCGACGATCTGGCCGCGACCGCGCTGAAGGGACTTCTCGACCGCTCGCCGGGCCTGGATCCCGGCCTGGTCGACGACGTGTTCTGGGGCAACGCCAACGGCGCCGGCGAGGACAATCGCAACGTCGGCCGGATGGCCGTGCTGCTGGCGGGCATGCCCGTCTCGGTGACCGCCACCACGGTGAACCGGCTCTGCGGCTCGTCGCTGGACGCCGCCATGATGGCCGCACGCATGATCGAGGTCGGCGACGCGGAGATCGCGATCGCCGGAGGCGTGGAGTCGATGACGCGGGCGCCGTGGGTCCTGCCGAAGCCGTCGCGCCGGTTCCCGGCAGGCGACGTCACCGCCGTCTCCACGACGCTGGGCTGGCGGCTGGTGAACGAGCGGATGCCCGCCGAGTGGACGGCCTCGCTGGGCGAGTGCAACGAGCAGCTGCGGGAGAAGTTCTCGATCTCGCGCGAGCGGCAGGACGAGTTCGGCGCTCGCTCGCACCGCCTCGCGGCGGAGGCGTGGCGGAAGGGCTTCTACGACGACCTCGTGGTGCCCGTCCCCGGCACCGACCTGGTCCAGGACGAGAGCATCCGGGCCGGCACCTCGCTCGAGGCGCTGGCAGGGCTGAAGCCGGCGTTCCGGCCCGACGGGACGATCACCGCCGGCAACTGCTCACCGTTGAACGACGGCGCGAGCGCGGTCCTGCTGGGCTCGGCGAGCGCGGCCGCGACCATCGGCCGTGACCCGGTCGCGCGGATCGCCGGTCGCGGCTGGGCGGCGCTGGAGCCGCAGCAGTTCGGCTACGCCCCGGTCGAGGCCGCCAACGGCGCGCTCCAGCGGGCGGGCATCACCTGGGACGACATCGGCGCCGTCGAGCTGAACGAGGCGTTCGCCGTCCAGTCGATCGCCTGTGTCGACGCCTGGCTCGAGCTCGGGCTGCGGGACGCCGAGGTCGTCAACGCCAAGGGCGGGGCGATCGCCATCGGGCACCCACTAGGTGCCTCGGGCGGGCGCGTTCTCGGGACCCTCGCGGCGCGGCTCACGGAGTCCGGTGAACGATGGGGCGTGGCAGCCATCTGCATCGGTGTGGGTCAGGGCTTGGCGGTCGTGCTGGAGAACGTCGCATGACGCTGCTCTGCACCTCTGTCGACGAGGCGGTCAGCGGCATCGCCGACGGCTCGACGGTGCTGGTCGGCGGCTTCGGCACGGCCGGCATGCCGTTCGACCTGATCGACGCGTTGATCCGGCAGGGAGCGCGAGACCTCACCGTCGTGTCGAACAACGCGGGCAACGCCGACACCGGGCTCGCGGCGCTGCTCGCGGCCGGGCGGGTGAGCAAGATCGTGTGCTCGTTCCCCCGGCAGACGGACTCCTGGGTCTTCGACGAGCTGTACCGCAGCGGGAAAATCGAGCTCGAGGTCGCGCCGCAGGGGAACCTGGCCGAGCGCATGCGCGCCGCCGGAGCCGGGATCGGCGGGTTCTACACCCGCACCGGAGCCGGGACCCTCCTCGCGGAGGGAAAGGAGACCCGCGAGATCGACGGCCGGACGTACGTCCTCGAGCTGCCCATCGCCGCCGACGTCGCGCTCATCAGCGCCCACACCGCGGACACCCTCGGGAACCTCGTCTACCGCAAGACGGCACGCAACTTCGCTCCCGTCATGGCGACGGCCGCGACGACCACCGTCGTGCAGGTGCAGCACGTCGTCGAGCCGGGAGCGCTGGATCCCGAGGCCGTGGTCACCCCAGGCATCTACGTCGACCGGATCGTGCGGGTGCCGTCATGAGCATGGTGTCTCCGAGCATCGTCGAGCACACCGACCGTGGCCCGCTCGGACGGGACGAGATGGCCCGGGTGCTCGCGGGCGACATCCCCCGCGGGGCGTACGTCAACCTCGGCATAGGTCAGCCCACGACCGTCGGCGACCACCTCCCCCCGGAGTCGGGGGTCATCCTCCACACCGAGAACGGCATGCTCGGCATGGGGCCGGCGGCGACGGGCGACGCGATCGATCCCGACCTGATCAATGCCGGCAAGTTCCCGGTGACCGAGCTGCCCGGCGCCTCGTACTTCCACCACGCCGACTCGTTCGCCATGATGCGAGGCGGCCACCTCGATCTGTGCGTCCTCGGCGCCTACCAGGTCTCGACAGCGGGGGATCTCGCCAACTGGCACACCGGCGAGCCCGGCGCGATCCCGGCGGTCGGCGGGGCGATGGACCTCGCCGTGGGCGCCAGGCAGGTCTACGTGCTGATGTCGCTGTTCACCCGGACCGGCGAGCCGAAGCTCGTCAGGGAATGCACGTATCCGCTCACCGCGCTGCGGTGCGTGGACCGGGTCTATACCGACGTCGCCACGTTCGAGATCACCGGGGGGGACCAGGTCCTCGTCCGGGAGACGTGGGGGATCTCGTTCCACGAGCTCCGCTCGCGCGTCGACGTCCCGCTCGCTGCGGCGACACCATGAGGAGGTAGGAGAGTGTCCACCAGGCACCAGTTCTACATCGGGGGCGCGTGGGTCGATCCGGCCGCGCCGCGGACCTTGGGCGTCCTCGACCCCGCGACCGAGGAGACGTTCGCGGAGATCAGCCTCGGGACGGCCGAGGACGTCGACCGCGCGGTGGTGGCGGCGCGCGCGGCCTTCGCCGCGTACGCGCACGTCAGCGTGGAGCAACGGCTGGCGTACCTCGAGCGGATCATCTCCGGCTTCCGGGCTCGGCTGCCCGAGATCGCCCGGACGATGACGCGCGAGATGGGGTCGCCGATCACGTTCTCGACGGAACGCCAGGCCACGGTGGCGCTGTTCCACTTCGAGGAGGCGGCCCGCGTGCTCGCGGGCTACCGCTTCGAGGAGGAGATGGGAGCCGGGATCGTGCGGCGCGAGCCGATCGGCGTCTGCGGTCTCATCACGCCGTGGAACTGGCCGCTGAACCAGGTCGCGTCGAAGGTGGCCCCGGCCCTTGCCACGGGATGCACCGTGGTGCTCAAACCGAGCGAGATCGCGCCGCTCAGCGCCATGGTGCTCACCGAGGTCATCCACGACGCCGGGCTGCCGCCCGGCGTGTTCAACCTCGTCAACGGTGACGGTCCCACGGTCGGTGAGGCCATCGCGGCGCACCCCGACATCGACATGGTCTCGCTCACCGGCTCGACCGGTGCCGGCATCAGGGTCTCCAAGCTCGCGGCCGACACGGTGAAGCGGGTCGCGCTCGAGCTCGGTGGCAAGTCGGCCAACATCATCCTGCCCGACGCGGACCTGGAGTCCGCGGTCGTCACCGGGGTGCACTCGTGCTTCACCAACGCCGGCCAGAACTGTCAGTCGCCCACGCGGATGCTCGTGCACCGCTCGCAGCGCGACGAGGCGTACGCCGCTGCGCGACGGGCGGTCGAGGAGGTCCGTCTCGGGGAGCCGCTCGATCCGTCGACCACGATGGGGCCCGTGGTGAGCCAGGCTCAGCTGGAGAAGATCACCGCGCTCGTGCAGTCGGGGATCGACGAGGGCGCGACGCTCGTGGTCGGCGGCCCGGGGCGCCCCGACGGGCTCGACGAGGGGTTCTACGTCCGCCCGACCGTGTTCGGCGACGTCACGCCGCAGATGCGGATCGCGCGCGAGGAGATCTTCGGCCCCGTGCTCTCGATCCTGCTCTACGAGACCGAGGACGAGGCCGTCGAGATCGCGAACGACACGCCGTTCGGTCTGGCGGGCTTCGTGCAGTCGAAGGACCCCGACCGCGCCCGCAGGGTCGCCAACCGCATCCGCGCGGGCCGCGTCTACCTCAACGGCGCTCCGTTCGACCGCAGCCTGCCGTTCGGCGGCTACAAGCAGTCCGGGAACGGACGAGAGTTCGGGCGGTTCGGCTTCGAGGAGTACCTCGAGGTGAAGGCCGTGCTCGGCTATCCCCAGTGAACGAGAGGACGACCTGGTGAACCCTGACCACAGCGAGCGGCTGGCAGTCCTCCTGGACCGCGCGGAGCTCTTCGACCTGGTGAGGCGGGAACGCTTCGCCCGCGACCAGCGACTCTTCGACGTGATGCGTGACTGCTTCCACGACGACGCCTACGTCCGGACCACGTGGTACGACGGGCGCGGCGGCGAGGCCTACGTCGAGGCGACGAAGACGTGGATGGCGCGGACCGGGAACAGCAAGCACTGGGTCTTCCCCGCCTACGCGCGGGTCGACGGCGACCGGGCGACCGTCGAGAGCCCGGCGAAGATCTTCAACCGGACCACGGTGGAGGGAGTGGGGGTCGACTTCCACGCCTACTGCCGGTTCTTCTCACGTGCCCTTCGGGACGAAGGACGGTGGAGGCTGATGAGCTTCGAGGTCCTGATGGAGCGCGACGAGCTGCGCCCCGTCCACGCGGGTGAGGTGCTCCCGGTGGACGTGGCCCAGCTGGCTGGGCTTCGGCCGTCCTACCGGTTCCTCACCTGGATCCAGTCGACCCGCGGCGTGACGGTGAGTCAGGACCTGCTCGGCGACGACCGGCCGGCCGAGCTCGACGCGTTCCACAAGGGTGAGACCGCCTGGCTCGCCGGCGGGGGATAGTCCGAAGTTCTCACTGATACGGGATCAAGGAAGCCGCAGGTAGCACCTGCGTCGAAAAGTAAGGCGGGTGAGACTTGAACCCACGAGCAACCACCGAGCAGCCACGCATTCTTGACTATGGCCATTATGGGTGTTGGGGGCGGCCATCTCGACTGGTCAGGGCCACAGTGACGCTGCGCCTGCCGATAATTACGTCCACCCAGGTCATGACTCTGCGAGGGCTTCGCGTGGCGTTCGCGAGCTCCGGTTGCCCATGAGAGGGAAGCGTGTACGGCAGGATGATCCGCTGTGCTGCTTCGCCTGGCCTACCTGACCGTCACGAACACGTTCGCCGCGCTGCGGTTGCTGCCCATGGGTGATCGGGACAAGGACGTGGAGATACTTGCTCTGCGTCACCAGATCACCGTCCTTGAACGCCAGCTCGGCGCTGACACCAGAGTGCGGTTCGCGCCCGAGGATCGAGCCTTCCTTGCCGCGCTCCTGACGTCGCTGCCGCGCGAGGTCCTGCGCCAGCTGCGGCTCCTCATCCGTCCGGACACGGTTCTCCGCTGGCACCGCGATCTGATGCGACGTCGTCATGCCCGTACCTGCCGGCCGAAGCGGCCTGGCCGCCCACCCACCGTCCGCTCTATTCGCGCCCTCATCCTGCGCCTGGTGCGAGAGAACCCCGGCTTGAGCTATCGGCGGGTGCATGGTGAGCTCGCCACACTCGGTATCAAGGTCGCGCCGTCCACGGTGTGGGAGATCCTCAAGCGGGAAGGTCTTGATCCGGCGCCCGAGCGGGCGGCCACCACGTGGGCCGACTTCCTGCGCTCGCAAGCAAACGCCCTACTGGCCTGCGATTTCATCGAGACCATCACCCTGAACGGGCAACGCCAGTACATTCTGGCGGTGATCGAGCACGCCACGAGGCGGGTCCGTGTGCTCGGCACCACCGCACACCCGAGCGCCGGCTGGGTCATCCAAGCGATCCGGAATCTGGTGATGGATCTGGACGATGCGGGCTGTCGGGCGCGCTTTCTGCTCCGCGATCGGGATGGGAAGTTCCCTGCCCTCATGGACGAGGTGCTCGCCGAGGCCGACATCAAGATGGTGCTCACCGGTATCCGGATGCCGTGGATGAACTCGATCATGGAGTGGTGGGTGCAGTCGTGCCGTCACGAGCTTCTCTACCGCTGTCTGATCTGGAACGAACACCACCTGCGGCACGCCCTGCGCGAATATGAACACTTCTACAACCAGCACCGAGCACATCAAGCCCTGAACCAAGCAGCCCCGCTGCGCACCGTCCCCGATCCGATCACGGACCCAGAGCGAATCATCGACCTGAATGTCCGCCGACGAGACCGGCTCGGCGGCGTCCTCCATGAGTACTCACAAGCGGCGTGACCTGCATGGATGGAATTGTCGGCAGGCGCAAGGTCATCACCGACCTCGAGACCCAAGCCGCCATGCTCCCTGCCAGCCGCCGCAGCGAGATCGACGCCTGCATCCGCTACCTGACCGACCACGCCGAGTTCCTCTGCTACGACCAGGCCCTGGAGAAGGGATGGCCGATCGCCACCGGCGTGATCGAAGGCGCATGCCGCCATCTCATCAACGATCGCCTGGACATCACCGGCGCACGCTGGGGCCTGGCCGGTGCCGAAGCCATCCTGAAACTCCGCGTCATGATCGCCAACGGTGACCTGACCGGCTACTGGCGCTACCACCTCCACCACGAGCACCAACGCATTCACCACGGCGCAACTGGACCGCCCTGACGGCGTGGCGCAGGCTGACCTGCGGGACTATTGATTACCGATGAGGTCCAGCAGCGCCATGTGGGTCTCATGGTCGGCTGCTACGACCAGCCCGCCGGTGCCGGTGTTCGGCGAGTGACCGTCAAGGCCGGTCACCACGCATCCGGCGGCTTGGCACAGCGCAATCCCGGCGGCAAAATGCACGCTGTCATGCAGTCGGCCGTCAGTGACGTAGGCGGCTCGCCGACCGGCGGCGACCCAGGCCACCGCCAACGTGGTCGAGACGACACGCGGGCGAAACCGCTCAGCGAACCCGGGGTCGGCCAGCAGAGCGGTAGCACGGAATTCAGGCGCGTTCGGGAACGGCGGGTCGAGATTCACGTCTACCAGGCCGGAATCCGGCGACGGCTTGAGCGGCTCGTCCACCCCGTTCCGGCGGACATGCGCGCGAAAGCCGTCGCTCCAGAACACCTCGCCGGAGAACGGATCGGCCGTGGCCGCCACCGTAGTTTCCGAACCCACGCGCAGGGCAACGTTCACCGCGACCAGCATGCTGCGCACGGCGTAATTCAGCGTGCCGCACAGCGGGTCGACCAGCCACATCCGCTCGGCGTTCGCCGAGCCCGTCCGCCCACTTTCCTCGCCGGTCACAGCATCGCCAGGCCGGGCGGCGTGAATTACGCCGAGAATAGCCTTCTCCGACTCTACGTCGGCCTCCGTGGCGAAGTCACCACCGTTCTTCTCCAAGCGGGCCAGCGACGCGCCGAACATGGTGCGCACCACAGCTGCCCCCGCCTGCGCCGCTGAACGGGCCATCTCAACGTCTGCGATCAGCATGGATCGCAGGATACGGCAGGCAAGACCGGCCAGAACGGCGTGATCAGCCCAGTCCCTTAAGAGGAGCCGCACCCAAGGCAGAATGCTCCGATGACCCGACTGACA
Organism: Nonomuraea sp. NPDC049378; assembly: GCF_055586745.1. NCBI lineage: Bacteria > Bacillati > Actinomycetota > Actinomycetes > Streptosporangiales > Streptosporangiaceae > Nonomuraea > Nonomuraea sp. NPDC049378. The sequence goes on along the minus strand of NZ_JBVJHP010000006.1, from coordinate 215,732 downwards.
TCGCACAGCCTCTGGGGACCGGTTTCTTCGACCCCGCCGCCCGCCGCGTGGGCTGAGACTGGTCGCCGCGGCTTCAGTGCTGGACGACTGGCCACTGTTTGGGGGAGAAGAGGCGTCAGCTAACGTTACCGCCGTTGACGTCGAGTCATGGTGGTGACGGTGATGGTGGCGGAGAAAAGCGATCCGAGAGGCACGGCGGAGCCGCGGCGACGCCGTGACGCCGCGGCGACGCGGCAGGCGCTGCTGGAGGCGGCCCGCCAGCGGTTCGCCCGTGACAGCTACGAGGCGGTCAGCGTCAGGGACATCGCCGCGGACGTCGACGTCAACGTCGCCTTGGTGTACCGCTACTTCGGGTCGAAGGGGGGGTTGTTCGCCGTGGCGGCGGCGGACTCGGCGATGTTCGGGCAGTTGGACGTGCCGGCCGAGGAGCTGCCTGACCGGATGGCCGAGCTGTGCGCGTCCGGTGCGGCGGGCTCGCTCGGCCTGGACGACCTGCTCACGGTCTGGCGGCTGATTGGGGAGAGCCCTGATCAGGAGGGGCCGCCCGAGAAGGTGCGGGACTACGCCGAGAACACCGTCGTCGGGCCGTTCGCCACGGTCGCGGCCGGTGACGACCCGCTGCTGCGCGCGGAGCTGGCCGCCGCGCTTCTCGCGGGGATCAGGGTGCTGCGGTGGGCGTCCCCGCAGGGACGGCTGGCCAGCGCGCCGCCCGAGCAGGTGGTCGAGTACGTCCGCCAAGGAGTGTGGGCGCTGCTGCACGGCAGTGCCGGGGAAGGCGGTAAGTAAACACGTTTACTTACCGCCGGACTGACGCTACCGTACGAATGTAAACATGTTTACTTCGTAGGGAGCCTGCCCATGAGCACACAACGCACGCACTACGTCACCACCACCGACGGCGTCACGATCGGTGGGACCGTGCACGGCCAGGGGCAGCCACTCGTGTTCCTGCACGGGGGCATCGGCGATGGCGACCTCGACTGGGACCGGCTGCTGGGACACCTGACCGGCCGATTCACCTGCCACCTGCTGAGCATGCGCGGTCGTGGCCTCAGTGGCGATCACCCCGACCTCAGCCCGGGTCGGCAGGTCGACGACGTCCTTGCCTACATCGACAGCATCGGGGAACCGACCGGGCTGGTGGGCTGGTCCGCCGGCGCCAACCTGGCACTCGGCGCGGCAGCGCGGCCCGACGCGGTGGACGCGGTGGCCCTCTTGGAACCTCCGATGCGGAGCCTGATGAACGAGCAGGAGCAAACCGTGATCAGCGACGCCATCGCCCGGATGGGCAAGCTGGCCGTTGAAGGCAACTTGACGGCCGCGGCCCGCGCGTTCGCGAGCGGCCCCTTCAACGATGAGGAGATCGCCGCGGCCGAGGACGCCGGCTATTTCGAGGCCGCGGGCCGTTACGTCCCGCGCCTGCTCAACCTCCTTCAGCAAGTGGTGGCCTACGAAGGCCCCACCGCTGAGGATCCGGGTGTGCTCGGCGCGATCTCCGCTCCAGTGCTGGTGCTGTACGGATCCGACACCATGCCCTTCTACCTCGCCAGCGCGCGGCACGCGGCCGACCACATCCCCAACGCGCGGGTGCGCGAGATCCCCGGCGCCGGGCACGCCGCCCCGCTGACCCATCCCGAGGCGCTCGCCAAGGCACTGACCGATTTCTTCGGAGCCACGCGGCGGTCCGGGTAACCGGCCGGCCCTTGCGGGGACTGTTGCCGCATGGCCGACCGGCCCGCACCCCACGAGGACGGCAAACCTACAGACGGGGCAAATGGGGGCTGCGCAGCTCAGGCCAGGCCGATCGCAGCGCCTTGGCGACTGTACGACGCTCGACCTCGTACTTGTGCGCCAGTACGCGTCCGGACAAGCCCGACTGCTACCGGTCGGCGTGGCCGGGCATGTCATCATCCGCACTGCTCGGGACCATCGTGGTCGACCGGGACTGGCGGATCCCGGCCATCCACATCGCCGAAGCGCGAGCCCACGACCCGTCCACGCCGGTTCGGATGTACTTTAGGCACCTTCTACCTGAGCCATCGTTATCTAGGGTTGGAGGACCCTTCCAGCAGGTCAGAGGACGATGATCTCTTCTTTCACGTAGGCCAAGTTGACCGAACGCAGCCCGTGCCAAGCGGCATGAGAGAAGGGGCTCTGGCTCACTCTCGATGATCTCGGTGACAGAACGTGCAGGGTGTCAGGAGTTGCGGAGGACTCGGGCCCGTAGAAGGTCGAAGTTTGCGCGGCGAACATCTGCCGCTTCAAGAATTTGATCTTGTTGACGGTCCCTTCGACGGCCCCACTGCTGTGAGCGAGTGGCAGCCCGGCCTGCACTGCGGCGTGGTCGCGTCGGAGGCTGGTGGCGAAGGTGGCCAGGTAGGGCGAGGCTCCGGCTTCGGCGGCGGCGATCCAGTCGTCGAGCAGGTGGCCGTCGCGGTTGGTCATCATCGTGGCGAAGCTGCGGACCAGCTCGGCGGTGTTGATGAGCTCGGGGCAGCGGGCCAGGATTTGTTCCAGTCTGGCCTTCTCCTCGGTGTCCAACCGGTCGGGATGGGTCATGAGCCAGCCGGTGACGCGGCGGGGTTTGGGCGGTGGACATGGCTCTTGCTGTACTTCCTGGTATCCGCGCAGTGGCTGGAGCCAGCCTTGGACGGCCCGGCGGCTGCCGGTGAATCCCTGAGCCTTGATCTCGGTATAGAGCTGGACGGCGTTGCTGCAGCCCTCGTTCCACCGGCGGGTGAGGTAGGGCTTGAACTCATCCAGCTTGCTGGAGCGAGCGAAGGTCGGGGCCAGGAGTTCGTCTGCGCTGGTGGCGTTGGCGTACTTGCGGACGGTGCGGAAGGCCAGGCCGAGTTCGCGGCTGATGGCGTTCAGCGACAGGCTCTTGGCCCTCAGCTCCTGGACCTGGGCGTGGCGTTCGTGTGTCCGCGCCACCATCGGCCGTTCGTTGCCGTAGGAGTCCAGGGTCTTGGGCCGCTGGACGGGTTCGGTCCCGCTGCCGATGTCGTCCTTGATCGGGGCGTCTTGGCCGGAGACTTCCTGGAGGCAGGATCGGTGCGCGCGGATCGTCTTCTCCAGTGCCGTAGCGAGGTTTTGCCACAGGTGGAAGCGATCGGCGACTTGGGTGGCGTCGGGCGCGCCCTCACGGGCGCCGTCGGCGTAGGAGCCGGCCCGATCTCGGCAGATCACCTGCACCCCGGGATGGTCCTTCAGCCACGTGGCCAGGTCATCGGCGGTCCGGCCGTCCAGCAGATCAATAGGACGGTGGGTGTCCATGTCCACCAGGACGGTGCCGTAGGAGTTTCCGCGCTTTTTGGCGAAGTCGTCGACGCCCAACACTGTGACCTGCCCTATCTCGGGATCGGGCAGCGCCCGCAGTATCCGTAGCAGCGTGGATCTGCTGACCGGCACGCCGACCAGGCCTGCCATGCGGGCACCAGCTCGCCCGGCCAGTGCTATCGCGATCGAGGTGAGAAGGGCGCGTAAGGCGTTGCTGCGACGGGCGCGCCGCTGGGTCAGCCCGCCGACCTGCTCGGCGAAGATCTCTCGATCACAAGAGGGCTCGCCGCAGAAGAAGCGGCGCACCTCCAACTCGACCTTGACCGGCCGCCCGCCCGTCGCCAGATCCCACACGGTCCGGCGATACCGGCTGTGCACTCGGGTCGAAAGCAGCCCACACTCTGGGCACGGGACCTCACTCACCACGGTGCGCGCCGCGATCAGCATGCTGTCATCGAGGGTCTCCACCTTGAGGACGTCCATCTCCCGCAAAGCGGGGCAAAACAAACGAAGGCAGCAGGTGTTCTCACCTGCCGGCGCATGCAGCACAATGAACCCCACGGCCGCTCGTTGATGATCAGGTGACGGTCCGGTGCCCCGCCCGCAAGGTAGAGCAGCCTGGCAGCGCCACCACCCATTCAGGGCCCAGCCTCTGCCCGGGCACGTGCGATGCCCTGCTCGCCCAGGCAATCCGGGGCCGCCACCCAGACGCCTATCTAGACCGCAGCCCCGCTCAGGCCATGCGCGGCGACCAGCCGCGCACTGCCATCAGCCAGCCGATACGACAGGCCCACCACCGCCAGGCGGCCATCGGCCACCCGCTCCGCCAGGACCCGAGAGCGCTCCAGCAACAGGCCGGCGCTGTGCCGGATGTGCTCATGCAGGATCTGCTCGCCCTGATCGTGTCCGGCGGCGCGGGCCGCCAGCACGCTCGGCATCACCCGCTCGACGACGTCACGGACGAACCCGGCCGGGGTGCTGCCGCCGTCGGCGGCGGCGCAGGCCGCCGCGATGGCTCCGCACGACTCATGGCCCAAGACCACGACCAGCGGGCAGCCCAGCACACTCACCCCGAACTCGATGCTGCCCAGCACCTCGGTGCCGGCCACGTGCCCGGCCGTGCGGACCACGAACAGATCACCCAGGCCCCGGTCGAAGATGATCTCGGCGGCCAGCCGGGAATCGGAGCACCCGAACAGCACCGCGAACGGGCTCTGCGCCGGCGCGGTCTCGGCGCGGCGGGCGGCATCCTGGTTGGGGTGCTCCGGCGTGCCGGCGACGAAGCGCTGGTTACCCTCCAGCAGCATCGCCAACGCATCATCGGGCGTCAGCCTCAGGATCTCGGTCATGGCCGCAGGCTACTGGGTATCAGGCCACGGCCCACGCACCGTCCCGACGCCGGCCGTACGCGCCCACGCGCTCGGGCTCCACCAACGCGGCCCACTCGATGCCGGAAATCTGCTTCCAGTATTCTGGACACTGCTGGGTCCGGCCCAGCACCGACCATGCTCGGCCACCGACCATCGTGGCAGGAGGCACGATGTCGAACCCCACCCCGTTCCCGCCGCGTCAGACCCTGCCGCTCGAGCCCTCTATGACGACGACATCCTGCACATCACCCGTGTCCGGACGCCTGATACGTCGCTGATCCGGCTCGACGGCCAGATCGACGCCTCCAACAGCGAGGCGGTCCGCTCCACCCTGACGCAGACCCGGCATCAGCACGCCCACGTCGTCATCGACGTCGGCCGCGTCACCTTCGCCGACGTGACCGGCACTCGGTCACTGGCCGACGTCACCCGAGGCAGCCGCAGCGCCCAGCTCCGGCGCATCCCTCGCCAGGTGAAACGCGTGCCGGACCTGCTGGAACTGGCCTGCAAGCAGCGACCACCACCGCAAGCACATGTCCTCAACGTGTGGCCGGCGCCCATCAGCGCGCTCGCCCATCATTCCTCGCATTGAGCGGCGCTGAACAGGTGGTCAGGACACTCTTCGGGCTGCAGCGTGGCCCCTCGTGCGAACGCGGCGTCGTATGAGGCGTCACCCAGGGCTTGCCGTGCGCGCCTGGTGATGCGGTCGACGTCGTCTCGTTCTCCCTCGGGCAGCGGCACGCCTACCGAGGCTCGCGCGGTGTGGGCGGCCCCCAGCAGCCGTGCCGCGTGGTCGGCGTGACCTGCCAGTGCCTGGGCTCCTGCCAGCCCCTCCAGGGCCAGGGCCACCGCGCGTGGATCGCCGGTGGACCGTGCGGTGGCCAGGCCGTCGAGCTGGAGCTCCCGAGCAAGGTGCGGGTCCTCCCGTAGTTCGGCGATGAAACCCATCTCCGCGAGGATCAGCGCAGGCATGCCTGGCTCGTATCCCGCCTTCCGGTGCAGTGCTAGAACGCTGCGCATGTGGGTCTCGGCGGTGTCGAGGTCGCCTTCCCGTCGGGCGCCCAGGCCGAGCCCGATTTCGGCGAACTGCTCACCGAAAGTGTCCGACTGCTCGATCGCGAGCCGTCGCGCGCGCTCGTGGAATTCCCGCGCCTGTGGGTAGTCGCGCAGGAGCAGCGCGATCCGGCCGAGCCCGGCGAGCTGGTAGGAGACCTGTGGCCACAGCTTGAGGTCTTCCGCGATCCGCAGCCCGTCGCGGAAGAGCCGCCTGGCGTGCGGATAGTCGCCGACGATCTCCGCCAGTGTCGCCAGCGGCACCATGGCCTGGAGTTGCCCCCACTGATCGCCCAGTTTCCGGAACATCGCCAGACTCTGCTCGCCGTCACGGCGCAGCATGTCGAAATCCCCGCGCAGTTTCGCGTAGAACGCTCGCGTGCTCAGTGCCGCCGCCGTACCCCAGCGGTCGCCGCTCGAGCGGAACGTCTCCAGCGCGCGATTCAGCAGGTCCTCGCTCTGCGACAGATCGCCCACGCCGTACAGATTGGAGCCGACGAACCACTGCGCTCGTGCCCGGCCCTGCGGGTCGTCGATCTCCTCGTACGGGGCCAGCGCGGCCTCGTACTCGCCGCGCGGGTCGGCGCTGCCGCGGAGCGCCAGCCGGAACCCACCCCGCCAGGCGGTGGCCCTGGCCACCGGTATGGCCGGCGGGGCGCCGAGCGACAGCGCCGAGGTCAGTGCGCGATCAGCTTCGTGGTTGCGGCCACGCAGCTGCCAGTACCAGGTCAGCGCGTTGGCCAGGCGCAGCGCGCTTTCGGCGTCGTGGGCGCGTACGGCACTGTCGAGGGCGGTGCGCAGGTTGGCGTTCTCGGTGTCCAGACTGCGCAGCCACTGCCGCTGCTCGTGGCCGCGCAGGTGCGGCTCGGCGCGCTCGGCCAGGCTCGTGTAGTAGCGCCGGTGGCGCCGCTGGAGATCCTCCAACTCCCCCGTCTCACGCAGCCGTTCCAGGCAATAGGCGGTGACCGACTCCAGCAGGCGGTAGCGCAGGCCTTCGACGTCTTCGGTCGCCACCACCAGCGAGCAGTCGACCAGCCGGACCAGCCGGTCGAGCACCGCGAAGCGGTCCAGGTCGTCGGCGGCGCAGACCTCCTCGGCCGCGGCGAGGGTGCAACCGTCGGCGTGCACGGCCAGCCGCCGCAGCACCGCACGCTCCTGCTCGCCCAGCAGTTCCCAGCTCCAGTCGATCATCGCACGCAGCGTCCGTTGCCGTGCCGGGGCGGTGCGTGTCCCGGCGGCAAGCAGGTGCAGGCGGTCGTCGAGCCGCGCGGCCAGCTCTTTGACGCCCAGCGCCCGTACGCGTGTGGCAGCCATCTCCAGAGCGAGGGGAACGCCGTCCAGCCGCTGGCAGATCGAGGCGACCGCCGCGGCGTTGGACTCGTCGAGGACGAAGTTGGGCGCGGCCGCCGTCGCCCGCGTCACGAACAGTTCCACGGCGCTGAACCGCAGGAGCGCCTCGGGGGACAGGCCGGTCGGCGGCTCGGGACTCAGCAGTGGCAGAACCTCGCGCAGATGCTCGCCGGTGACGCCGAGCCGGGTCTGGCTGGTGGCCAGGATCCGCAGGCCCGGGTTCATTGTGAGCAGCTCTTCCGCCAGCTCGGTGACCGGCTCGACCACGTGCTCGCAGTTGTCGAAGACCAGCAGCGTCGGCTGGCCGCCGATTGCCTGCGCCATCCGGTCGGTCAACGGCCGCGGACGGGAGGCGAAGTGGTCGCGTACGCCGAGGACCGCAGCGACCGCCTCCTGCACCTGCGTCGCGGCCGAGACAGCGGGTCGGCCTGGAACGCCCGATCCGGGGACGGTGTCCAGCGCGGCGAACTCGACCAGCCACACCCCGCCCGGGAACCGTGCGCCCACCCGCGCGGCGGCCGCCAGCGCGAGCTGAGTCTTGCCGACCCCGCCCGAGCCAGTCAGCGTCACCAGCCGGCGCGTGCCGAGCAACTCCAGCAGCTCGTCAATGGCCTCACTCCGGCCGATCAGCTCGGTCAGCGTGACGGGGATGTTCGTCGCCAGACGGGCCGCGCTGGTGACAGGCGGGAGAGCGGCGTTCAGCCCGGGATCCTGGGTGAGGATCGCCTGGTGCAGCGCCGCCAGTTCAGGGCTGGGATCCAGGCCGAGCTCGTCGGCCAGACGCTCGCGCAGCTCCGCGTAGCTGCGCAACGCGGCGCTCTGCCGCCCTGCGAGATACAGCGCCCGCACGTGGGCGGCGCGCAGCCGCTCCCGCAGCGGGTGTGACGCAACCAGGTCGCCCAGCTCGTCGGCGACCAGCGCGTGCTCGCCCAGCTCCAGACGGGTCTCGGCCTGCTCTTCCAGAGCGCTGAGCCACTGCTCCTCCAGCCGCTGCCTGGCAGCGCGGACGAACTCCTCGTCGGCGAAATCGGCGAACGCCGGGCCTCGCCACATCGCCAGCGCGTCCGCCAGCAGGCCGGCGCGCACGTGCAGGTCGGCGATCGTACGCGCGCGGGCCACCAGGGCCTGAAACCGGCCCGCATCCACAGCGTCGGGGCCGGCCAGCAACTGGTAGCCCTGCCCTCGCCAGGCGACGAGAGCACGGCCGTCCGGCTCCGAGCTCTCCAGCGCCCGCCGCAGCTGCCACACCTTGTTCTGCAGCGCGCCGGTCGGATTGGCGGGTAATGCGCCGCGCCAGAGCTCGTCGATGAGCCGATCGGCGGAGACGGGGCGTCCCTGGTGCGCCAGCAGGCACGCCAGGAGAGCACGAACCTTGAGCTCCGGAACCCGCACCGGATCGCCCCAGGCCGTCCACACCTCCAACGGACCGAGCACCCCGAAACGCATGCGCTCACGCTACCGGCCAGGTGGACCAAGAGCGCACCAAGAGTGGTCCGGGAGCGGCCATGTGCATGGTGATCGCTGTATACGAGCGCATCGCGAAGGAGAGTTGAGATGTCCGATGTCACCCCGAAGGCAGGGGCCAGGGAATGGACCGGGCTCGCCGTGCTGGCCCTGCCCACCCTGCTTTTGTCGCTGGACCAGAGTGTCCTGTTCCTGGCACTCCCCTCGCTGGCGGAGGCGCTGCGGCCCACCGGGAACCAGATGTTGTGGATCATGGATATCTACGGTTTCCTCATGGCCGGCTTTCTCGTCACCATGGGTACTCTCGGTGATCGGATCGGCCGCCGCAGACTGTTGCTGATCGGTGCCGCTGCCGTTTTGGTCACTTCCCTGCTGGCCGCCTACTCCGGCAGCGCCGAGATGCTGATCGTCAGCCGTGCGCTGCTCGGGGTCGCCGCGGCGACGATCATGCCGTCCACGCTTGCCCTGATCGGCAACATGTTCCACGATCCAGCCCAGCGCGGCCGGGCCTTCGCGCTGTGGGCGAGCTGTTTCCTGGTCGGCACCGCGCTCGGCCCGGTCGTCGGCGGCCTGCTCCTCGAGCACTTCTGGTGGGGTTCGGCCTTCCTGCTCGGTGTCCCGGTCATGCTGATCCTGCTCGTCGCCGGACCGATGCTCCTGCCCGAGTACAAGGCCCCCGTCGGCGGCAAGCTCGACCTGATCAGCGTCGTCCTCTCGCTCGCGGGGATCCTGCCCGTCATCTACGGCATCAAGGAGATCGCCAAATATGGCTTCGACGTCATGCCGGTCGCAGTCGCCCTGGCCGGTCTGATCATGGGCGCGCTGTTCGTGTTGCGGCAGGGCAGGCTCGAGCATCCGGTGGTGGACGTCACGCTGTTCCGCAACGGTGCCTTTACCGCCTCGCTGCTGATCCAGGTGATCTTGATGGTCGCCGTCGCCGGCAGCTACCTGTTCATCACCGGTTTTCTGCAGATGGTGCAGGGGCTCTCCCCGATGCACGCAGGCCTGTGGATGGTGCCCTCCGCGATCGCCTCCATCGTCTCCGCGCAGCTCGCCCCCGGCCTCGCCAAGCGGTTCTCCACGGCGGCTGTCATCGCGGTGGGTCTGGCCGTCGCGGCGGCCGGCTACGTCATGATCGCGTTCGTCGACCCGGTCGGCGGGTTGCCACTGTTGGTCATCGGCTTCGTGATCGCGTTCTTCGGCACCGGCCCGATTGGCGCGCTCGGCACCAACCTGATCGTCAGCGCGGCGCCGCCGGAGAAGAGCGGCTCTGCCGCCTCGCTCTCGGAGACCGCCAGCCATCTCGGCGTAGCCGTGGGCATCGCCACTCTCGGCAGCCTGGGCTCGATCGTCTACCGCAGCTCTGTGACCGTTCCGGACGGTGTGCCGGCGGCCGACGCCGAGACCGTGCGCAATAGCCTCGAAGGGGCGCTCGGGGCCGCCCAGGACCTCACCGGCTCGGTGGCCGGGCAACTCCTTGCCGGCGCGCGGGAGGCGTACACCAGCGGGCTGAACGTGGTCGCCGTTGTCTGCGCCGCCTTCGCCGCCGCCACCGCGCTCATCGCCCTGACCGCGCTGCGCAGGGCGGTCACCGACAGCAGCGGGCAGCCCTCTCGGGGAGACAAGCCGCTCCAGCCCGCCGAGAGCCCTTGAGCAGGCAAACGACCAGCACCGAGAAACGTATTCGCTCGGCAAGGAAAGGAACATCATGACAACAACGACAACCGACGGCCCAACTGCCGCGGCCGGTCAGGTCACCGTGCTCGGTCTCGGTGACATGGGCTCGGCGATCGCCAGGACGTTGGTCGACCGTGGATATCGCACGACGGTCTGGAACCGGACCGCGAGCAAGAGTGCGCCGCTCGCTGACGCCGGTGCCACAGCGGCCGCGACGACCGTGGAAGCGGTGGCGGCGAGCCCGCTCGTCGTGGTCTGTCTGCTCGACAGCACAGCGGTTGACGAAGTGCTGGGTTCCGTCGATGCCGCGGTCGCAGGCAAGGTGCTGGTGAACCTCACCAGTTGCTCCCCCGGTCAGGCGCGGGCGAACGAGCGCTGGGCACGTGAGCGCGGCGCCGAGTACCTCGACGGCAAGATCATGGGAGACCCTCCGTATGTGGGCACGCCGAACATCATGTTCCCGTTCAGCGGTTCCCGCAGTGCGTTCGAAGCCCACGAGTCGACGCTGCAGGTGCTGGGCAGCATCGCGTACCACGGCGAAGACGCCGGCTTGGCCGCCGTGGAATTCATGGCCCAGGTCGCGGTGGCCTACGAGCTGCTTATCGGCTTTCTGCACGCGCTCAGGCTGGTGCAGGCCGAAGGGGTCGACGTGGCGGAGTTCGCCGAGCGCATCGCCGGCTCGGTGGTCGCTTACCCGCCGTTGTTGCTCTCGATGGGCAAGGCGGTCAAGAGTGGCGAATACCCGCCAGATCTTGGTTCGCTCAATGTCCAGGCCGCAGTGATGGACGACATGATCAGCCATCGGGATTCCCTCGGCGTGGAAGCCGTGCGGATGCGGCAGGTCAAGGAACTGATGGATAACCGAATCGCCGGCGGCCACGGCGAACAGGGCTTTTCGAGTTTGTTTGAGTTGCTCGCGAAGCGACGCTGAGGATTTCTCCCGGGCGGCGTCAAGTGGTTCGAGTTGGGGCGTCCCGAGGCTGCCCTGCCCCGAGAGGGCAGGGCCGGGGTTCACCGCCGCATCGGCGATCCTGGCCTCGTTGTGTGCGTGGAGAACCCTGCGCCTGCCGATAATGTCATCCGGCCGGGTCATGGCCTTGCTGGAGATTACCTGATGCATGTGATCCCCAGCCGCTCGGAGTGCGGCATGATGATCGCCTGTGCTCTTTCGTCTGGCCTATCTCGCTGTCACCAACATCTTCGCCGCGCTGCGGCTGCTGCCGATGGGCGATCGGAACAAGGACGTCGAGATCCTCGCTCTCCGCCACCAGATCACCGTTCTTGAACGGCAGCTCGGCGCCGGCATCAGGGTGAGATTCGACCCCGAGGACCGTGCCTTCCTCGCCGCCCTGCTGACCTCCCTACCCCGCGAGGTGCTGCACCAGCTGCGGCTCATCGCCCGCCCGGACACTGTCCTGCGTTGGCACCGCGATCTCGTCAGGCGGCGGCACGCCCGTATCAGTAAGCCCAAGCGACCGGGGCGCCCGCCCACGGGCCGCTCCATCCGTGCTCTCATCCTGCGCCTGGTCCGGGAGAACCCGTCCTGGGGATATCGGCGGGTGCACGGTGAGCTGACCACGCTCGGTATCACGGTCGCGCCCTCCACTGTGTGGGAGATCCTCAAGCAGGAAGGCGTTGATCCTGCTCCTGAGCGGGCGTCGGCCACCTGGGGCGACTTCCTGCGTTCCCAGGCCGATGCGCTGCTGGCCTGCGACTTCATCGAGACCGTCACCCGCACCGGGCAGCGCCAGTACATCCTGGCCGTCATCGAGCACGCCAGCAGCCGCGTCCGCGTGCTGGGCACCACCGCCCGCCCGACTGCGGTCTGGGTCGTCCAGGCGATGAAGAACCTCGTGATGGACCTGGAAGAGGCCGGCATCCGGACCGTGCTCACTGGGATCCGGGTGCCGCGGATGAACGCGGTCATGGAGCGGTGGGTGCAGTCGTGCCGCCGCGAGCTGCTCGACCGCTGCCTGCTGTGGAACGAGCACCACCTGCGTCACGCCCTGCGTGAGTACGAGCGGTTCTATAACGAGCACCGCGCTCACCAAGCCCTGGATCAGGCAGCCCCGCTGCGCACCGGCCCAGACCCGATCACGGATCCGACGCGAATCACCGAGCTGAGCGTACGCAGACGGGACCGACTTGGCGGGGTCCTCCACGAGTACTCACACGCCGCTTGAACTGCATGGATGTAATTTTCGGCAGGCACAGTGTCCCTAAGCCTAGACACCCTCCGCGGTTAGGCGCTGAAGGGCGACTGTTATCCATGATCGTGGGGGCGCATTGGGGAGAGCCACCCGCAATCGATCGGCGAAAGCCGTAGACAGTCGGACATGAAGAACCCCCACCCCGGGCGCAACAGCGCAGGTCAAGCGGGGGTTCGGGCTGGTCGACAAGAGTAGGGCGGGTGGGACTTGAACCCACGACCCACGGATTATGAGTCCGATGCTCTGACCGGCTGAGCTACCGCCCCTGGATTCAGTTGTGTGACGTGCGGTGGGCGCCGAGAGGATCATGCCGCCGCCTCGCGCATGCTAAGGCTAGAGCATGGGAACCGCTTGTGGTGCCCGGCCGGACGGGAGACATCCCCGCACACATCATTCCACGCCCGGACGTGTCGGTGGAGCCTGAGGCGATCATATTCGGGTCCCGGCCGGGCCCTCCAGCACCGCGACCGCGGGCCGGGCGGGCTTTCCCAGCAGGTACGCAGGTAAGCCCGGTACGGTCTGGGCGTGGTTGTCAGACTGATCTACGAGACCCACTCCACCACCGTGGACAACGAGACGGGCATCGCCACCGGATGGTTGCCGGGTGAGCTGTCGGCGCTCGGGCGTGCTCAGGCGGTGGAGCTGGGGGCGCGGCGGCGGAAGGTCGACGTCGTCTACTCGTCTGACCTGCGGCGGTCCGTGCAGACGGCGGAGATCGCCTTCGGGGACGGCAAGGAGCTCAGGCTCGACCGGCGGCTCAGGGAATGCGACTACGGGATCTACAACGGGCGGCCGGTGAACGAGGTGGCGGCGTTGCGGAGCAGGCACATCGACACCCCGTGGCCCGGCGGGCAGAGCTACCGGCAGGTGGTCGCCGAGACGGCGGCGTTCCTGCGGGACGTGATGGCGGAGTGGCAGGGGCGGACGGTGCTGGTGGTGGCGCACACCGCGAATCTCTGGGCGTTGCGGAACCTGCTGCACGGCACGTCGCTGGAGGATCTGGTCGGCTCTTTCGAGTGGCGGCCGGGGTGGGAGTTCGAGCTGGCCTAGAACGTTCGCGCCCGAGCGCCGGGGAGAGGGGGAGGGCCGGCGAATGTCGGGTGCTGCTCGGCACTCGCCGGCCCTCGGGTCTCAGGTGTCGGTGTCCGGCGCTCGCCGGCCCGCGGCCTCGGGGGTGGTGCTCACGGCCGGTTCAGGCCCAGCGTGTACGCGCCGGACCCGCTGTAGGCGTGCACGCGGTACCGGTAGTAGCCCGCGGTCCCGTTGTAGGTGACGGTCTCGTCGGCGTTCGGGCTGTCGCCGCTGGCCACCACGGTCCAGGAGAAGCCGTTCCACTTCTGCAGGTACACGTCGAAGTCCGTGCCGTCGGGCGCGTCCAGGCAGGCGGCGTGGGTGCCGGAGGTCGTGGCCTGGTAGTAGGAGCCGTTCGGCTGGTACGCGCTCTGGTTCCCGCTCAGCGATCCCGTGTAGGTGTCCTCGTAGCTCTGGCAGCCCTCCGGCGGGTCCGGGTCGCCGCCGGACGTGATCAGGGTGAGGCCGCCCACGGAGAGAAGTTCGCCGAGGGGCTGGAAGTACGTGGTGCCGCCGAAGCTGCAGTTCCCGGAGCCGCCTGAGGTCATGCCCTGGGCCTGGTCGCCGGAGATGAACGAGCCGCCCGAGTCGCCGCCTTCGGCGCACACGTTCGTCCGGGTCAGTCCGGACACGGTGCCCTCCGGGTAGTTGACGGTGGCGTTCAGCGCGGTGACGGTGCCGCAGTGCCACTGGGTGGTGGAGCCGGAGCGGCACACGGAGCCTTGGGGCTGGGTGACGGTCGAGCCGCGTACGGGGAGGGTGCCGGCACTGTAGCCGTTGACCACGCCGGGCGCGGTCCAGTTGGAGTTCGTCGCCACCCAGGCGTAGTCGTTGCCCGGGAACGACGAGATCTGGAAGGTTCCCTGCGCGACCCGGTTGTACCCGGTGGTGGTGACGCCGGTGCCGCCGCAGTGGCCGGCCGTGGTGAAGCCGAGCTGGCTGCCGCGCCTGGCCGCGAAGCCGATCGAGCACCGGTAGCCTTCCGAGGTGTAGTACGCGTCGCCGCCGCGGATGTCGTAGAACGGGCGCGGGCGTTCGGTGGACCGTTCGAACTTCACGGTTTCCGCGTCCGCGCCGCTGGAGGCGATCCACGATCGCGCCGCCGCTTCGTCGCTGGTCTGGACGACGACCGCGTTGTCCTGGGGCGAGACGGCCCAGCTGTGCACGGTGGCGGGCGGTGCGGCCTTGTCGAGGCTCTCCTTGGCCTGGGTGAGCTGGGCGAACGTACGGGTGACGATGCGTGCTCGCGCTCCCGCGCGGGTGATTTCGGCGGTGTCGGAGGGGTCGACGCTGGCGACGACGAGGGCGCTTTCGGCCCCTTCGTACCAGATGCCGGCGTAGTCGTCGCCGAGCCTCTTGCGCAGGGTGGGCGTCGCGGCATTGCCGCGGGACTCGTTGGCGAGGCGGTTGATCGCCTGTTCCTTGGTGATGCCGAGGTCACGCTGGATGGCGTCGACCACGCCGGAGGGGGGTTTCGCCGCTGCCGCTGGGGTCGCGGTCACGACCAAGGCGCCGATCGCGACGGCGATCAGCGCGGGGGCTCGGAGCACGGGGATCTCCTTGCTGCTGGGGGTGCCGTAAAGGTAACGGCGAACTCAGAAGCGGAGGAGTACTAGCTTGCCCCTATCGCGGCGTTATGGAGCTGTTCCATATCCCGGGTTACGTACGAGCCAGTCGTTGTAGACCGGGCTCTTGCGCACGGCGTCCATGTGGGCCTGTTTCGCCTGCGCCGCCACCCAGGCGGCGTCGGGGGCGGTGGGGTGGCGGCCGAGGAGTTGCCGCCAGCGCAGCGGCGCGCCGGCCAGCGGCACCATGACCAGGCCCTGGGCGGGCTGGTGGGTGGCCTGGCACAACACCGCGGCGCGGCCGACCTGCGCGAGGTGCGTGCACGTCGGCACGTCCGTCTCGTAGATCGTGCCGGGCGTGAAACCGGCCCTGGCGCAGGCCATCGCGAAGCAGTCGGCGAAGCAGCCGTCTCCCGGCGTGACCGCCCACTGCTCCTCGGCGAGCTCGGCCAGCTCGATCTCTTTCTCCTTGGCGGCGGGATGGTTCTCGGCCACCAGGCAGAAGACGGGGTCGACGCTGATCGTCTCCCACAGCAGCGAGCCGGTGGGGTTGCCGGAGTCGCCGCAGGCGCCGGTCAGCACGTAGTCGAGGCGGCCGAGCTCGGCCATGCTGTTCAGCTCGTGCGCCGACCAGGAGGTGAACGTGCTGATCGTGCGCTCCGCGGCGAGGCGGTCGACCAGGCCGCCGAGTATGGGGCCGTTGGTGGAGCCGATGCGGAAGCCGGGGGAGGGAGCCTGGGCGAAACGCAGCGCTTCGTCCTGGAGTTCCTTGGCTGCGGGTAGCAGCACGCGTGCCCTGGCGAGCACCAGCTCGCCGAGCCGGGTGGGCCGGGCGCCGCGGCGGTCGCGCTCGAACAGGGCGCCGCCGAGCACCCTCTCGATGCGCTTGAGCTGGGCGGTGAGGGCCGGTTGTGCCAGCCCGAGCAGGGACGCGGCCTTGCTCACACTTCCCGCGTCCGCGACCGCGCGGACGATCCTGAGGTGCCTGAGCTCGAGGTCCATAACGGGAAGGTAAGGCGGCGATGTCTTACAAACAATGCCTAAATGTCAGGAAATGTGACAGATATTGTTGCTGGTCTTCCGGGGTAGAGGGAGCCCATGACGACGATGGGAATAGACGCGGGCGAGCTCAGCGACGACGATCTGCTTCGTGAGCTGCGGCAACTGCACGCCACCCGGAGTGAGACGTTCTTCCACGGGTCGGACGACGCTCTCGCGACGCACACGTCGCGTACCGACGAGCTGGAGACCGAATACCTCCGCCGTTACCCCGAGCGCGAGATCGATCCGATGCGGCTGAGGGAGGGAGCGAGGCAGCGATCATGACGGAAGGCCACGATGTCCAGTCCCTGTCGGACGTGGACATCCACGTGTACGAGGCCGTGGCCGCCGAGGCGGTGGAGCACGGCGGCGCGGGGCTCGCCAGGCTGGTACGGACGGCCGGCCTGGACGAGGACGCCGTGCGGGGGA
Source organism: Nonomuraea sp. NPDC049378 (assembly GCF_055586745.1). NCBI lineage: Bacteria > Bacillati > Actinomycetota > Actinomycetes > Streptosporangiales > Streptosporangiaceae > Nonomuraea > Nonomuraea sp. NPDC049378. The sequence continues at coordinate 199,223 of NZ_JBVJHP010000006.1, read as the reverse complement.
GCCTGACCAGACTCATCGAGCACGGTTACGTGGTGCCCAAGGGCGAAGGGTACGCGCTGGGCCCGCACACCTTCGAGGTCGAATACTGACGGGGCCCCGCGCGCGCACCGGCGGCCAGGGACACATCTGGCCGCGCCGCCACCCGGTACCCCGGAAATCACAACATCACGTGGCGAGCGCGGTGATGGACCGAGGTGCGCGGGGGTCATAACGTCAAGAGGTGGACGTCGCCGACCTGAGTCCCGAGCAGGCGCGAGAGCGCTTCCGCGCCGGCGAGCGGGTGCCCACCGCGGGCTGGTGCCGGGGCTGGACGCAGGCCAACCTCATCGCCGTGCCCGAGCGGCTGGGCTACGACCTGCTGCTGTTCGCCCACCTCAACCCGCAGGCGTGCCCGGTCCTCGACGTGGGTGAGCCGGGGGCCTGGTCCACCCGCCTGTTCCCCGGGGACCTGCGTACCGACCTGCCCGGCTACCGGCTCTACCGCGACGGCGCGGCGGTCGCCGACCTCGACGACGTGGTGGCCGAGTGGCGCGACGACCTGGTGCCGTTCCTCATCGGCTGCAGCTTCACCTTCGAACGGGCGCTGCTGGCCGCCGGGGTGCCGGTGCGGCACCTGGAGCTGGGGACGAACGTGCCGATGTACGTCACCGGCATCCCCTGCCAGGCCGTCGGCAGCCTGTCCGGGCCGCTGGTCGTCTCGATGCGTCCGGTGCCGGAGGATCGGGTGAGGACCGCCGTCGAGGTGAGCGGCCGCTATCCGATGGTGCACGGCGGGCCCGTGCACGTGGGCGATCCCGCGGCGCTCGGGATCGGCGACCTGGCCAGCCCCGACTTCGGCGACCCCGTGGAGGTGCGGGCGGGGGAGACGCCAGTGTTCTGGGCGTGCGGCGTGACGCCCCAGGCGGTGGTGATGGCCAGCGGGGTCGAGTACGCGATCGGCCACCTGCCGGGGCACATGGCGATCATGGACGCGCGGGACGACGACTATCGGGTCGCCTCCTGATCCCCCTCCGTCCGCCATCGGGTGACCCCGTGATCTCCGGAACGCGACGCCGATATCCCCGCCGCCGCGAGCTGTTCGGCGATCGGCGGCGCGCCCCGGCGGTTGTCGATCTCCAGGTGGGGCACGACGGGCGGCTCGTCCACCCGGATGTCGCGCAGGTAGGCGTCGAACGCCGCCAGCTTGCCCGCGTCGCGCGCGAACCCCCGGGCCGTGAGGCGCTCGCGCAGCGTCGCGCCGTCCGACCGGACCCACAGCAGCCGCACCGGCGGCCCGCCCAGCTCCGCCACCCACTCCGCCCACCGCGCCGCGTCGTGCACCTGCGTGGTGAACGGGCCGTCGAGCAGCACCGGGCAGCCGTGACCGCGGATCTGCCTGGCGGTCCTGGTCAGGCCGGCGTATTCGAAGCGCTTGACGTTCTCGTCGTACCAGGGGCCCTCGCGCTCGCCGTCGGGCCTGCCGTGGCCGCGCAGGACCCGCGCCACGAAGTCGCCGTAGACGGTGTCCTTGTCGAGCAGGGCGGGCACCGGGTCGAGCCGGGCGAGCAGCGCGGCGGCCACCGAGGACTTGCCCGCGCCCGGCGGCCCGCTGACCACCCACACCGAAGCCATACGATCAGCTTAGGGGCGCACCGTACGGCTCTTCCGCGCCCCGTCCACACCCCACGAGATGATCTTGGTGGGAGTGATCCGGATGATCTCCCTCGAGAAGAACGCCACGGGGGGCTCGTGGTCCGTCAGGGCCTCGGCGGTGCCGCGGATCTCGATGCCCCGCGGCACCCAGGGATCCACCGTGGCCAGGTCGTCCACGACGAACGCGACCGTGCTGCCCGCCTGGATGTTCCTGAACTTCTTCGACTTCCCGAGGGCGTGCCCGCCGATGGTGATCGTTCCGGTGGCCGCGTCGACGAAGAACCCGGTCGGGCTGTTCTGCACCTGCCCGTCGGGCGCGACCGTGGCCAGGCGGCCGAGGTGCTGGGTGGACAGGTAGTCGAGTTCCGCTTGCGTGAAGATCATGCACAGCAGTCTGCAACCTTGACATAGGTGGAGGTCAAGTAAGCCCGGAGGTCAGCCAGCGCAGCGGGTTGTCGTGGGTGATCAGGCGGAGGGTGTCCTCGCCGGTGCCCGCGTCGCGCAGGCGCGGCAGCAGGTCGTGGAAGAGGTGGGCGTAGCCGGGCCCGCCGTACTTGCGCGTCTGCGCCACCCGGCTCAGCCCGGTGCTGAGGAGGAGGCGGTCCGCGAGTCCGTCCTCGATCAGGCCGAGCGCGATCCTGGCCGCCTGGTCGGGGCCGTGCCGCCGGGCGAGCCCGAGAGTGCCGAGGCTCACGTACGCGCCCGCTTCGGCGATCTTCCTGGCGGCGGCCGGCTCGGCGCCCGCGTAACCGACGGCGACCCGGGAACCCGGCAGGTTCTGGCCGAGCAGGATCTCCAGCACCGACAGGGCGTTCCTGCCGTGCGTGGCGACCGGCAGGCGCGAGCGGAGCGAGGCGCGGGCCGCGGCGACCAGGAACCGTTCCTCCCGGGGGGTGGGTTCGGCGCCCCAGCAGCCGACCTCGCCGATCACGCCGGGGAAGACGCCCGTGCCGTCCACGCCGCTGGAGATCTCCTCCATGAGCAGGCCGGTGAGCGCGTCCACGTCGGCGTCGCCGACGGTCGTGTACGGCTCGGCGAACAGGCCGGTCGAGGCGATCACGGCCACCCGGCTGCCCGCCGCGACCCGGGCCAGGGTGCCGGCGTCGCGGCCCATGCCCAGGCACGTCAGGTCGACCGCCAGGGAGAGCCCGCCGGACTGCCGCAGCTCGCGCAGCTCCGCGGTGACGGTGGCCTCCTCGTCGAGCCACCGGTGCGGGTCGGAGTCGATGCCGACCGCCCAGCGCATGTCGGTGCGCAGGTGTTCATGGGGGAGCACGGCGCCCTCGATGGAGGCCGCGCGTACAGGGCCGGTGACAGTGCGGAGCAATACGTCGGGCATAGCAGACATTAACCGATATTTGCCGGTGAGAGCCTGCTCTAGCAGGAGATTTTACCCGTTTGCGGGTTTGGTGATTTGCTAGCCGTCTGCAAGTGTGGCTGAGGGCAGCACCGTATCCTGGGGGGCACACCGACTGCCGGGGGGAAATGTGACGATTCAGAGCTCCGACACCGGCGACGCCGACGTGATCAAGCGGAGGGCCGCCGATCGGTCCGGCATGCCTGGTCGGCGCAGGGGGATCCACGGCTGGCTGGACGGCATCCGCTCGACCCGTACGGGCGCGCTGACGCTGAAGATCGTGGTCGGCGTGATCGGGACGGTCATGGTGGTCGGGGGGCTGATCATGGTGCCGTTCCCCGGGCCGGGGTGGCTGGTCGTGTTCGCCGGGCTGGCGGTGCTGGCCACGGAGTTCCACTGGGCGCACAAGCTGCTGGAGTTCGGCAAGCGCGTGTTGCACGCCTGGACGGAGTGGTACAAACGGCAGGGCTGGACGGTGCGCATCGTGGTGCTCGCCGTGACCCTGGCCGCAGCGGGTCTGATCGTCTATCTCGGCCTGCGCACGGTCGGCTTCGACGTCATCGGGTTCGCGCTGAACTACGTGCATACCTAGTCGGCATCACGCCGGAATTCCCGCGGATTCGTGCCTATTCTGCGGGCGTGATCGCCACCATCGCCATCGCGCTGTCCCTGACGCTTCCCACCCCCATCGCGGCGCCGCCCACGCCGGCCGCGTCCCTGCCCGCACCGGCAGCCGTACGGGCAGACCTGGAGCTTCCCGGCACAGGCGGCATGAATTATCGCGAAAAAGCGGGCGATCCCGTACGGCTCACCGCCTACGGCCTCGGCACCCGGGACACCTATCTGAAATCCGCCACCGGCAACGCCTTCGCCCGGCAGAAGACCCTCTCCGAGGTGTCGGTCTCGCCCGGCGGACGGCTGGCGGCGGGGGTGCCCAGGGCGTACCGATCCGGCCACGACGCGCTCCTCGTCACCGACCGCGCCACCGGCGAGACCACCACGATCCGCACGGTCAAGAAACCCATGACCGCCTCCTACGCCTCCTGGTCCCGCGACGGCAGGCAGGTCGCGCTCACGGTCGAGCAGAAGGTGAGCGGCACGTGGCGGGTGCTCGGCTTCGCGGTCGTGGACGTGGCCGCCAAGACCGCCCGCACGGTCAGGATCGCGGGCCTGAGCGCGAACGCCGGCTTCTGGTGGAGCCCCGACGGCCGGCTCGTGTCCAGGCACGGCGCCGGCCTGCGCGTCTATCGGGCGTCCGACGGCGCGGTCATGCGCACGTACGCGGACGCGGGCCCGCCGACCGGCCCTGAGGACGCCTTCTCCCCATCCGGCAAGCGGCTGGCCACGTGGTGCCCCGAGCGTTTCCGGGAGCAGCTCTGCCTGATCGACTCCGCCACGGGAAAGGTCGCCGCACGGGTCGGCGCGGCGCCGCGCGCGGTGTGGGGCTGGTGGGACGACGAGCATGTCATCGCCGTCCTCGCGCACGAGGACGCCTATCGCCTGGCGGTGCTCGACCTCAAGGGCAAGGTCACCCGCGTGCTGGCCGACGTGCCCGCGAGGACGTGGGACGCCGACCTCTGGCTCTCCTTCGTCAGGACGTCGCCGGCGTCATAGATAGAGGCCGGTGCCGTGGTCGGTCTCCTGGGTGGCCACCGCGTGCAGGTCGCGCTCGCGCATCACCAGGTAGACCCGCGCGTGCACCTCGACCTCGGACTGGTCCTCCGGGTTGAACAGCACCTTGTCGCCGACCTTGACCGAGCGCACGTTCGTGCCGACGCCGCAGACCTCGCCCCAGGCCAGGCGGTTGGCCATCTTGACCGTCGCGGGGATGACGATCCCGGAGCCGCTGCGCCGCTCCCCGGCCTCCTGCTCCATGCTGATCATGACCCGGTCGTGCAGCATCTGAATCTCGAACTTGGGCTCTTCCACAGGCCCAAGTTTACGATCCGCCGGACGCCCGATTTCCAGGTCGGCCGCCGCCCGCCACGGGGGCGCTTACCGGGGCGCCCGGATCGTGGCGCCCGGCGACCTGCTGCTCTCCGTCACGTTCACCGGTGACTACGCCGAGCAGTACGACCAGGCGGGCGCCGTGCTGCGGATCGACGAGCAGCACTGGATCAAGGCCGGCGTGGAATACGTCGACGGCGGCTTCCACCTCAGCACGGTCGTGACCAGGGAGTTCTCCGACTGGTCGGTGCTCCCGCTCGGACGCGCGGCGCAGCGGGTGACGGTCACGCTCGAGCGCGCAGGCGACGCGGTCACCGTGCGTTACGGTCTCGACGGCGACCCGCCGGAGACCATGCTCCGCCTGGCGCACTTCCCGCCCGGCCGGCCCGCGATGGCCGGCGCCATGGCCGCCGCCCCCGCGGGCGAGGGCTTCGCCGTGCGCTTCAGCGACGTGCGGGCCGAGGGCTGCTGAACGCCGCCCGCAGACGAACACCCCGAACGAGACAACACGGGCGGCATGCGACAATGCAGCGTGCACGACGTAGAAGCCCGCGTACTCGACGCCATCGACACGGCGGAGACGGTCAACCTGCTGGCTGAAGCCGTCAGGGTCCCCAGCGTCACCGGCACCGACGCCGAGTCGGACCTGCAGCACCACTACGCCCGCCTGCTCGCCGGCACGGGCATGGACGTGGACGTGTGGAAGCTGGACCTCGCCGAGCTCGGCGACCGCCCCGGTTTCCCCGGCACCGAGGCCCCGCGAACCGAGGGGTACGGCGTCGTGGCCGTGACCGAGGGGGAGGGCGTCCCCGCGCTGGCGCTCCAAGGTCACGTCGACGTGGTCCCCACCGGCGACCTCGCCAAGTGGGAGGGCAGCGACCCGTTCGCCGCCAGGATCAGCGGTGACGTGCTGCACGGCAGGGGCGCGTGCGACATGAAGGCCGGGCTCGTCGCCAACCTGGCCGTGGCCAGGGCGATCCACCGGGCCGGGATCCGGCTGGTCAGGCCGCTGGCCGTGCACTGCGTGATCAGCGAGGAGGACGGCGGGCTGGGCGCGTTCGCCACCCTGGCCAGGGGTCACACGGCCGAGGCCGCGGTCATCAGCGAGCCGACCAGCGGCGCGGTCATCACCGCCAACGCGGGCGCGCTGACGTTCCGGCTGGAGATCGCCGGGCTGGCCGCCCACGGCGCCACCCGCCAGGAGGGCGTCAACGCGGTCGAGGTGTTCTGGCCGGTGTTCGAGGCGATCAGGCGGCTGGAGGCGGCGCGCAACAACGACGTGCCCGGGCTGTTCCGCGGCACCGCGCTGCCGTACCCGATCGAGATCGGCACCGTGCGCGCGGGAGACTGGGCCAGCACCGTGCCCGACCTGCTGGTCGCGGAGGGGCGGCTCGGGGTGCGGCTGGACGAGGACCCGGCCGCGGCGCGGGCGGTGTTCGAGGAGACGGTCGCGCGGGTCGCGCACCCCTGGCTGCGGGCCAACCCGCCGGTGGTGACGTGGCCGGGCGGGCAGTTCGCCAGCGGCCGGCTGCCCGCGGGGCACGAGCTGCTCGGCGAGGTGAGCCGGGCGGTCGCCGACACGACGGGCGCCGTGCCGGTGGAGTCGGCGGCGCCGTACGGCAGCGACCTGCGTCTCTACGCGGCGGGCGGCATCCCGACGCTGCACTACGGCCCCGGAGACGTGCGGTTCGCGCACGCCCCCAGGGAGCAGGTCGCGCTGGGCGAGCTGCTGGACGTCACGCGCGCGCTGGCCCTGCTCGCGGTGCGCCGCTGCGGAGCGCGCTGACCCCCGGCGGGGCTAGCCGAGCGGGCGGGCCTTCTTCAGGTTGGCCACCAGCTCCTCGAGGAACGCCGCATAGCCCTGGTAGCTGAAGGGCACCTCCGCGCGCCACGGGTAGAACTGGCCCGCCTTGACCGCGGGCAGCTTGGCGAAGGTGGGCTTCTTCAGCATCTCCTCCGGCTTGAGCGACTGGGTGCGCGTGTCGTAGAGGATCACGTCGGCGTCGTAGGTGTCGGCGTTCTCCCAGCTCAAGGTCTGGAAGAAGCCGCCGTCGTCCACCTTCGACGGCGTGACGACGTCGAGCCCGGCCGCGGTGAGGTGCACGATGTCCGGATATTCGGGCGGGTTGACCACCCACATCTGGTCGGGGCCGCCGGACATCATGAGGATCTTGAGGTCCCTGAACCGCGCGAGCTCCTCGGTGGCGGCCTCCATGCGGGCCTTGGCCTCGGGCACGCCCGACATGTCCGCGCCGAGCGACGTGGCCAGCTCCTCGTACGTGCCGATCACCTCGGTGGCGCTCCTGCCGGTGAGCATGATGCCCGCGGTCGGGGCGACCTGCTCGACGGTGTCCTTGGACTTCTCGGGCACGTACCAGAGGGTGCCCTTGACGTACATGCTGCTGACCAGGAGTTCGGGCTGGAGGGAGATGTACTTCTCGACGTTGAACTCGTCCCACACGTTGCCCAGGCCCTCGACCTTGGTGATGTCGACGTTGCCGACCTGCGGGTCCTTGGTGCCGTCCTTGAGCTTGTGCGGGCCGAAGACGGCGATGGGGCGCACGCCGAAGTCCCACAGAGCCGCGGCCGAGCCCACCTGGGCGACGATCCTGGCAGGTGGCCGGGCCAGCTCCAGCTTCTTGCCGCGGTCGTCGGTGAACGACCAGCCCTGGCCGGACGGCGCGGAGGAGCCCGCCGCGGTGGGGGCCGTCTCCGTGCCGCCTCCGCACGCCGCGAGTGTCAGGGCCGCCGCGAGGCCTGCCGTGGCCGACAGGAAACCCCTGCGCGGCAGTACGGGTCCCGACATCTGCATCTCCTCCGTGGTTAGGCTTGCCTTGTTTACAGGCCATTAGATTAGCCTTGCCTAAGTTTGACCGCTACGAGAGGGGGCCGGGTGCGTCCGGCTGAAGACACGGCCGTACCGGTCGCCGGGGCCGGTGAGGAGGCGAGCGCCGCCCGCGACCGCAAAGGGCGGCCCGCGATCCTGGCCACCGGGCTGGTCGTCGCGGTGGGGGTGCTCGCACTGATGGCGATGGCCAGCGTGGCGCTGGGAGCGCGCGGCGTGTCGTTCGGCACCGTGATAGACGCCTTCCTGGCCCCCGACGGTTCCAACGACCACACGGTCATCCGCGAGCTGCGCGTCCCGCGCACGCTGCTCGGCATCGGCGTGGGCGCCACCCTGGGGCTGGCGGGCGCGCTCATGCAGAGCCTGACCCGCAACCCGCTCGCCGACCCCGGGCTCCTGGGCATCAACGAAGGCGCCGCGCTCGGCGTCACGCTGGCGCTCGGCCTGTTCGGGCTCTCCGACCCCGCCGTCTACGTGTGGTTCGCGTTCGGCGGGGCGGCGCTGGCCTCCGCCGCCGTCTACGCCCTCGCCTCCTCCGGCCGCTCGGGCTCCAGCCCGGTACGCCTGACGCTCGCGGGCGTCGCGTTCGGCATGGTGTGCACGGCGATCGCCTCGGCCATCCTGCGCATGGACTCCCAGACCTTCGACCGCATGCGCTTCTGGCTGACCGGCTCGCTGGCCGGGCAGACGGCCGACACGCTGGCGCGGCTGGCGCCGTTTATGGCCGCCGGCCTGGTGCTCGGCCTGATGCTGGCCCGGCCGCTCAACACGCTCGCCCTCGGCGACGACGCGGGCAGGGCGCTCGGCGTCGCCGTCAACCGCACCAGGATCCTCACCGGGGTCGCCGTCACGCTGCTGTGCGGCGCGGCCACCGCCGCCGCGGGGCCGCTGTGGTTCGTCGGGCTGATCGTGCCGCACGCCGTGCGCGCGGTGGTGGGGCCCGACCAGCGGTGGGTGCTGCCGTACTCGGCGCTGGCCGCGCCCGTGCTGCTGCTGGCCGCCGACGTGGCGGGCCGGCTCATCGCGCGGCCGGGAGAGGTCCAGGTGGGCATCGTGTGGGCGGTGATCGGCGCGCCGATCTTCATCATGCTGGCCAGGCGGAGGCGGGTGGCGGCGCTGTGACCATCCGCGTCGGATCCTGGTCCGTACGGCTCGCGCCCCGCGCCCTGCTCGTCGGCGCCGCGCTGGTCGTGCTCGCCTGCGCGGTGAGCGTGGCGGCCCTGGCGACGGGCGAGTACACGGTGCCCGTACCGGACATCGTCACCGCGGTCTTCGGCCAGGGCACACCCGTCGCCGAGCTGATCGTCGGCAAGCTCCGCGCCCCGCGGGTGGTGACGGGGCTGCTGGTGGGGGCGGCGTTCGGGCTGAGCGGCGCGATCTTCCAGAGCCTCACCAGGAACCCGCTGGGCAGCCCCGACTTCATCGGCTTCACGGCCGGGGCGTCGACCGGCGGCATCATCGCGGTGGTCGCCGGCGGCTCCGCCATGACGATCGCCGGCGGCGCCCTGGCGGGGTGCGTGGTCACCGCCGTGCTGGTCTACGCGCTGGCCTACCGGGGCGGCGTGCAGGGCTACCGGCTGGTGCTGGTCGGCATCGGGGCGAACGCGTTGCTGCTCGCGGTCAACTCGTACCTGCTGACCCGGGCGAACATCAACGACGCCGCCACCGCGGGCGCCTGGCTGACGGGCAGCCTGAGCGGGCGCGGCTGGGACCATGCGGGGCCCGTGGCGCTGGCGCTGGCCGTGCTGCTGCCCGTGAGCGCGTACGTGTCGCGGCCCATGCGGATGATCGAGATGGGTGACGACGCGGCCAGGGCCATGGGGATCAGGGTCGAGGCCGTGCGCGCGGTGGCGATCGCCGCGGGGGTGCTGCTGTCCGGGGTGGCCACGGCCGCGGCGGGCCCCGTCATCTTCGTCGCGCTCGCCGCGCCCCAGCTCGCCCGGCGGCTCACCCGCTCGCCAGGCGTGACGATGGGCGCCTCGGCGCTGACCGGCGCCGTCCTGCTGACCGCCGCCGACCTGGCCGCGCAGCGGCTGCTGGCGCCCACGCAGCTGCCCGTCGGCGTGCTGACCGCCGCCATCGGCGGCACCTACCTCGTCCTGCTCCTGCGAAAGGACCGCCACTGATGGCCACCGCCCCGGCGAAAGGATCTCCGCTGATGGCCTCCCGCCTGTCCGGCACCAGCCTCACCCTCGCGTACGACCAGCGCGTCGTGGCCACGGGCCTGAACGTGTCGATCCCCGACGAGTCCTTCACCGTGATCATCGGTCCGAACGCCTGCGGCAAGTCCACCCTGCTACGGGCGCTGGCCAGGATGCTCAAGCCCAGGACGGGCGCCGTGCACCTCGACGGGAGCGTCATCACCTCGCTGCCGTCGAAGGAGGTGGCCAGGCGGCTCGGCCTGCTGCCGCAGACCTCGATCGTGCCCGACGGCATCACCGTGGCCGACCTGGTGGCCCGCGGCCGCTACCCGCACCAGCGGCTCATGCGGCAGTGGTCGAAGGCCGACGAGAGGGCGGTGACCGAGGCCATGCGCGCCACCGACGTGACCGAGCTAGGCGACCGGATCGTGGACGAGCTGTCGGGTGGCCAGCGGCAGCGGGTGTGGCTGGCCATGGCGCTGGCGCAGGAGACGCCGATCCTGCTGCTGGACGAGCCGACTACGTTCCTGGACATCTCCCACCAGATCGAGGTGCTCGACCTCTGCGCCGACCTGCACGAGGCCGGGCGGACCATGGTGGCCGTGCTGCACGACCTGAACCAGGCCTGCCGCTACGCGACCCACCTGATCGTGATGCGCGGTGGCGAGATCGTCGCCGAGGGGGAGCCGGGCGACGTCGTCACGCCGGAGCTGGTGCGGCAGGTGTTCGACCTGCGCTGCGAGATCATCCAGGACCCGCAGACGGCCACGCCGCTGATCGTCCCGGAGGCCCGCCGCCGCGTCACCGCCTCCGCCTGACAAGCGCCTTCGGCCGCCGCCTCCACCAGGTGCGCCGCCTTTCGCCACCGCCTCTGCACCGCCTCTGCACCGCCTCTGCCCGGCGCGCCGGCGGCCTCAGTGCGCGCACCGTCAGTGCGCGCCTCTGACCTCGACGATCTCGGCGAGGGGGAACTCCAGGTAGTCGCCCGCCTCCTCGCACCACGCGTCGAGCGCGCCGCCCTTGAGCTCGCCGTGGCTGATCGTGGCGGTCAGCCCGTCGGTGAGGGTGATGCCGGCGCGCACGCCGCGGTCGACCACGAAGCCGAGCAACGACTGCTGGGCCGTCGGCAGCCTGGTGGCCATCCGGCCGATGACCGCCCAGGTGCGGCCGCCCGAGCCGGCGTCGGCCCGGCTGGCGACGATCAGGCGGCGGGCGTGCTCGAAGGGGTCGGGCGGCGGCTCGGCCAGCATGTAGGGGGGCGCTTCGAGTTCGGTGATGCCGGTGAAGTCGGACAGCTCGGCCACCTGGCCGCCGGGCAGCAGGATCAGCTTGCCGTTGTGCGGCTCGTCCAGGTGGGTGGACCTGGCCCGGTGGATGGTGATCTCGCCGGTGTCGGCCACGGGCACGGGGGAGTAGCCGACCTCGCGCAGCGCGGCGAGGGTGCGCTCGGCGGGCGCGGCGCTGACGAGCACCGTGGGGGCGAGCAGCCGCAGGCCCAGCTTGCCCAGCCGCCGGTGGGCGGCGATCTCGGCCAGCAGCGTCGGGTCGGCGGCCTGGACGACGCAGCCGACCGTGGTGACCGTCACCTCGCCGTGCCGGCGCGCGGTGTCGCGCACGAGGTATTCCAGCGGCTGGGGGATGGTGCCGACCCCGGCCAGCTCGTCGAGCAGCTCGTCGGGCTCGTGGCCGCGGTCGAGCGCGCGGCGCACGCTCTCCGTGGTGAACCGCCACACCGAGGCGGCGCCCCGCGACTCGCGCTCGGCGGTCCGGTCGAGCAGCTCCGCCAGCTCGGCCGACGGCGGGCCGGTCACGACCGCGGTGAGGTCGGGGCCGAACAGGGCGCTCCTGCGGACGCTCGCCAGCGCCCTCGTGGCCGCCTCGGACAGCACCGGGTCGTGCTCGACCATGGGCACGGCGGCGTCGTTCTCGTCGCCCGGCCTGGCGGTCAGGCCCGCCAGCGCGCGGCCCAGGTCGGTGAGCGCGTTGTTGGCCAGCAGCCCCAGCAGCCTGGCCTCGTCGAGCACGGCGGGGGCGCACTCCCGCAGCAACTCCAGGTCGATCAGCGGCGCGTGCCAGTGCACGCTGCCCATGAGGCTGTCGCGGCCGGCGAACGCCGTGCCGGCGGGCAGATGGGCCAGCACCGACAGCACGGCCCGGCGAACCCTGGCCACCGCGCTGCCGGTGGGGTCGTCGCCGAGCACGGTGCCGTACTTGCCGTCGACCCTGCGCAGCGACGAGCGCTCCATGCGCCACCACGCCGACAGCAGCACCCTGAGCCTGGCCGAGCCCTCGTCGAGCCGCCACCGGTCGTAGCGTTCGGTGGGGATCATGCCGCCGGACTGCTCGTCCCAGGCCAGCAGCCTGGCGACCGCGCAGATCTCCAGCAGCAGCCGCGTCTCGTCCTCGTCGCAGCCGGTCTCCTTGGCGATCCTGCGCACCTCGCGCACGCCCACGCCGCCGGTCTTGAGCAGCGGTAGCGGCGTCTTCGCGGTGTTGTCCAGCAGGGCCGCGCACCGCTCCACCACGTGCGGCGCGGCCAGCGTCATCAGATGGTCGACCTCTTCGGGGTCGACCGGGATGGTGGCGACCTCGGGCGACTCGGGCATGTAGGGCGGGTGGTAGCCGGGGCCGCGCAGGCAGATCGCCACCTCGCGGGGGATCTCGGCGACGTGCCAGCTCGGCCGGAACAACAAGCCGTGGTCGGCGCACCACTTCTCCGGCGTGCCGGGGATGACGAAGCGGCCTCCGTCGACGTTGAGCGTGGGGCCCTCCCACGCGAACCGGTCGAGCAGCGGGACGGTGCCCTCGGGGGCCTCGGGCAACATCGCCCGCACCCGCTCGCCGTCGCCGAGCGCCTCGGTGACGCGGGCGATCGCGCGGCGTTTGTTGCCCTGCGCGGGCAGGCCGAGGTTGCGGGCCAGGGCGTGCAGCGCGTCGTTGCTGATCGTCCAGGAGTTGAGGTAGTGGTCGAGCGGCTCGCCCAGGCTCAGCGGCGCCGACCACCAGCGCGTCACGCCCTCGGCCAGATGGATCACACCGTCGTCGCCAGGCCAGGCCAGCGCGTGGTCGTAGAGGTGTTCGAGCCAGGGGGTCACGTCGTCGACCCGGGCGTCGACGAATGTCGCCAGCCGGTCGGCCGTGGGACGGCTCATGGCCAGGGCCGCCTCGGCCAGTTGCAGGCAGGGGAGCGGGAGCCTTCGCAGGGTCTCCATGACGGCGAAGCCGTTGCCCAGTCGCTGGGCCAGGGTGTCGAGCCGCCGGGGCCAGGGCGCGGCGATGGCGTCAGGCCTGTTGGCCAGGACGCGGCCGAGCCGGTCTTCCTCTAGTGTTCGCAGCCAGCCGAGCAGGTGATCTTCCATCTGTCAGCACTCTCATGGGGTCGCGCGCAAGGGACTCACCGTGAGCCATGACCATCCACGGTAATGCAGATCACCCCCGGTCAGGAGAGGACTGCCCAGACGATCTTTCCGTGAGGTGCGAGTGCGGACCAGCCCCAGCGGAGGCTGAGTGATTCGACGATGTGGAGTCCGAGGCCACCGGTGTCAAGGGGGCCAGGGTATCGCAGCACCGGCACCGATGACCCTGGATCGGTGAAGGCGCTGGTCACGAGCGGCCCGCGGCGCACCAGGGACATGTGGACGGCGCGTTCGCGGCGTGGGTCGTCGAGGCAGAGGCCGTGGCGGAGGGCGTTGGTGGCCAGCTCGGAGACCACCAGTTCCATGTTCTCGACGAGTTCGGTCAGCCCCCAGCCGGTCAGGACGCCGGCGCCGAAGCTGCGGGCCGAGTGGACCGAGGAGGCGGTGGGCGGCAGCACGAACGTGGCGCTCGTCGACGGGCCAGGGGCCAGCAGATCGCGGGCCGCCTCCGGCCACCAGCCGACCGGAGGCCACCAATCGAACGTCGTCCACTGGCCGGGCGCCGTGGTGGATTGCACGTAGATCATTCTGCGTCAAACTCTCGTGCAACTGCAAGAGCGAATGCACGTGCAGACAACGCGTGCACGCGCTACGGTTTCCCCCAAAAGGTCAATATGGGGGAAAGGGGATCTTGTCCGCGGCCCATGATCTTTGGGCCGTGAAGTGACAGACTGAGTCGCAAGGAAACGACCAAGGAGCGGCACGTGTCCATTGATCCGCCCGGTTCCGGCTCGACCGTTCGGCGCATCATGCTGGGGGCGAGTCTCAGGCGCCTGCGTGAAACCAGCGGCCTGGACCGTGCTCAGGCCGGATTTCACATCCGGGCGTCCGAGTCCAAGATCAGCCGCATGGAGCTCGGGCGCGTCGGCTTCAAGACACGTGACGTGGAAGACCTGCTCACCCTGTACGGCGTCGTCGACGATGCCGAGCGCCGTGCCCTGCTGGAGATGGTTCGCGAGGCCAACACCCCCGGGTGGTGGCACAAGTACTCGGCGGAGTTGCCGACGTGGTTCACCACGTACGTGGGCCTGGAGGAGGCCGCCAGCGTGATCCGCACCTATGAGGTGCAGTTCGTGCCGGGCCTGCTGCAGACGGCCGCGTATGCGCGTTCGGTCTTCCAGCTCGGCAACCCCGACGCGAGTCCGGAGAGAATCGAGCGCCGCGTGCACATGCGCATGCAGCGCCAGGAGCGCTTCACGCAGAAGGACGGGCCCCGTCTGTGGGCCGTCGTCGACGAGGCGGCGCTCAAGAGGACCATCGGCGGGCGGGAGGTCATGGCCGAGCAGCTCCAGCATCTGCTGGAAGTCGCTGCCCTTCCCAACATCACCCTTCAGGTGATGCCCTTCAGGTTCGGCAAGCATGCCGCTGAAGGGGGCGCGTTCAGCATCTTGCGGTTTCCCGAGTCCGACTTGTCGGACGTTGTCTACGTCGAGCAGCTCTGGGGTGCCCTGTACCTGGACAAGCGTGAGGACATCGATCCGTATCTCACGGCTATGGAGCAACTGTGCGTGGAGAGCACCACGCCAGGGGGCACCGTCGAGCTCATCGGCGGTCTTCTCAGAAAGATGTAGATGAACCAGACCTACAACGGCATGCCCGCGGCGGACCTGACCCAGGTCGCCTGGCGCAAGAGCCGCTACAGCAACTCGCAGGGCAACTGCGTGGAGCTCGCGGAGCTTCCCGATGGAGGGATCGCGGTGCGCAACTCGCGGTTCCCCGACGGCCCTGCCCTCATCTATACCCGCGACGAGATCCGGGCCCTGGTGCTCGGGGTGAAGGACGGAGAGTTCGACGGACTGCTCGTGTAACACCGTGTTCACCTGCGGCTCGCCCGCTTAACGGGGGCGAGCCGGAGGTGTAACCGCCCCGCCTCCCGCCGGGGTGAGGATCGGGGTCATGCTCGACCAGATGACGTGGTACCCGATCGCCGACGACGTGTTGTTCGCGCCGGGCGGCAAGGTCGTGATCCGCACCTACGGCGTGGCTCCCGCCACCGCGGGCGCCTCCGTCTCCTACCGGACCTGGGTGACCGGCATCCGCGACCAGCCGCGGTACTGGCACTGGGGTCACTTCGAGGACGCCGCCGCCGGGCACCGCAGGGTCCTGGAGTGGCTCACCGGGCGCGGCCCGCGGCCTTCCCCGGCGCCGGCCGACGCCGGACCGGGCGCGGTCAGGACGCCTGGAGGCAGTCGGCCGGGGCGTTCCACGTCATGAGCACCGGCTCGGCGTGCTCGAAGCCGAGCCCCGAGTAGGTGCCCGTGTCGAGCCTGAACAGCCGCCCCTCCGCGGGGCCGAGCCCCAGCCAGCGGGCGGCCAGGACGCGCAGGAAGTGGCCGTGCGCCACCAGCGCCACCCGTCCCTCCGCGGCGCGCGCCCGTTCGATCACCCGGTCGGCGCGGGCGGCGACCTCCTCGGCGCTCTCCCCCGGGTGCTCGGCGTCGCCGGGGATCACGCCGTCGCGCCACAGGTACCACCCGGGGCGGCTCTCGCGGATCTCGGGCGTGGTGATGCCCTCGTAGCCGCCGTAGTCCCACTCCCACAGGTCGGCGTCCACCTGGTAGCCGTCGAGCCCGGCCAGGTCCGCCGTGCGCCGCGCGCGCTGGGCGGGCGAGACCAGCACGAGGCCGAACTCGCGCCCCTTGACCAGCGGCGCCAGCGCCCTGGCCTGCTCCTCGCCGTCGCCGGTCAGCGGCAGGTCGGTGCGGCCGGTGTGCTTGCCTGCCTGGCTCCACTCTGTCGCGCCGTGCCGGAGCAGCAACATCTCGTCCATGCTGTCCATCATCCGGTACGGCCCGTCGCGGCCCGGCGCCAGGTGGCGAGCGCGCGCAGGCACGGTTGTGGTGTCCGGATATAGCGGCAAGCGTCGTTTTCGGGGTGATATGGGAGCTTAAGAGCGCTACTAGAGGGTTAGATGTCCAATATCGCGGGTTTGTAGAGGTCAAGGAGGAACGCATGGAGCCGGTGGCGGTCGGGCTGGTCGGAGCGGGGCCGTGGGCGGAGCTGGCGCACGCGCCGATGCTGGCCAGAGGGCCGCACACGCGGCTGGCCGGGGTGTGGGCCCGCAGGCCGGAAGCGGCGGCCAGGTTCGGCGCGCCGGTGTTCGAGCGGGTGGAGGACCTGTTCGACGCCTGCGAGGCCGTCGCGTTCTGCGTGCCGCCCGCCGTCCAGGCCGAGATCGGCGTCCGCGCGGCCCGCGCGGGCAAGGCGCTGCTGCTGGAGAAGCCGCTGGCCGACTCGCTCGAAGCCGCCGAGCGTCTGGCCGGCGCCGTGGCGGAGGCGGGCGTCGCCTCCCAGATGGTGCTCACCATGCGGTACGCCACCCAGACCCGCATCTTCCTCGCCCGGTGCGCCGAGATCGAGGCGTTCGGCGGCCACGCCGCCAACATCTCCGGCGCCCTCCTCGGCGACCACCACTTCGCCACCCCGTGGCGGCTCGAACGCGGCGCGCTCCTGGACGTCGGTCCGCACGTCATCGACCTGCTGGACGCCGCGCTCGGCCGGGTGACCGGCGTGCGCGCGCACGGCCACCCCCTCGGCTGGACCGGGCTGCTGCTGGAGCACGAGAACGGCGCCGTCAGCGAGGCGTCCCTGTGCATGACCGCCGTCGGCGACCTGCCCCCGTCGTCGTTCGCCGTGTACGGCCGCACCGGCAACGCCGTGCTGCTGCCGTTCGACGACGACCCCCTCGAGAACGTGGCCGCGGAGTTCGCGGAGACCGTGCGCGACGGCGGCGGGCACCCGCTCGACGCCGCCCACGCGCTCCGGCTCCAGCGGATCATCGCCGAGGCGGAGGCCCAACTGGCCCCTTGACGCCCGGCGCCATCGGGGGATTGATAGCGTTTGTCCGACGCGCAGCGTTGCAGCGAAGTCCGGTGCGAATCCGGCGCTGTCCCGCAACTGTCATAGCCAGGTCGCCTGCCGCTGCGCCGACGTCATCAGCCCTCGTGGAAAAGGGTGATCCGTCGCTCCATGCGGGTCTCTCGGTTCCGACAGTGTGAAAGGACTACTCGTGAGGCCCGTACGAACGGCCTTCGCGGGCGCGCTGCTGGGAACGCTCGTCCTGGCCGGCTGCGGCCAGGCCGGCACGACAGCCACCCCCTCCTCCGCCCCCGCGTCCTCGGCCCCCGCCGCCCCCTCGGGAGAGTTCCCCGTCACGATCGAGGCCGGCAACGGCCAGGTCACCATCGGCAAGAAGCCGGAGCGCATCGTCTCGCTGTCGGCCACCCACACCGAGACGCTCTTCGCCATCGGCGCGGGCCCCCAGGTCGTCGCCGTGGACAACCAGTCGAACTACCCGCCGGAGGCCCCCAAGACCGACCTGTCGGGCTTCGAGCCCAACGTCGAGGCCATCGTGGCCGAGAAGCCCGACCTGGTCGTCGTCTCCGACGACCTCAACAAGATCGTCGCCGAGCTGGGCAAGGTGAACGTGCCCGTCCTGGTGCAGCCCGCGGCCACCGAGCTCGACGACACGTACGAGGAGATCCTCGAGCTCGGCGCCGCCACGGGCAACAAGGCCAAGGCCGAGGAGGTCGTCTCCGGCATGAAGACGGCCATGGACAAGCTGGCCGCCGAGGCGCCGAAGGACACGAAGCTCACCTACTACCACGAGCTTGACCAGACGCCGTACGCCGCGACGTCGAAGACCTTCATCGGCCAGATCTACGGCATCTTCGGCCTCACCAACATCGCCGACAAGGCGCCCGCGTCCGCGGGCGGCTACCCCAAGCTCTCCGCCGAGTTCGTCGCCCAGGCCGATCCTGACCTGATCTTCCTGGCGGACGTCAAGTGTTGCGGGCAGAGCAAGGAGACGCTGGCCAAGCGGCCCGGATGGAAGAACCTGGCGGCGCTCAAGAACGACCAGGTGATCCAGCTCGACGACGACATCGCCTCCCGCTGGGGGCCACGCGTCGTCGACCTGGCCGAGGCGATCGGCGCAGCCGTGACCGAAGCGGGCGCGGGGAACGGCACGAGCTGACCGTGACCACGCAGGCCCGCCCGTCCAGGGCCAGACCCGCCTGGGTGGCGAGCGCCCTGGGCGTGCTGGCCGCCACCATGGTCGCCGGGCTGCTCGACGGTGCCGCCGACATCTCGCCGTGGCAGGTCGTGCTGCAGGTCGCGGACTGGCTGCCGCTCGTCCGCGTCGACTCCGGGCTCGCCCCCGTCGAGCAGGGGCTGCTGTTCGAGCTGCGGCTGCCCCGGGTCCTGGTCGCCGCCGTGGTCGGCGGGCTGCTGGCCATGGCGGGGGCGGGGTACCAGGGCGTGTTCCGCAACCCGCTCGCGGACCCCTACCTGCTGGGCGCGGCCGCCGGCGCGGGGCTCGCGGCGACCGCGGCCATCGTGCTGCTGCCCGCCGCGGAGGGCAGCGTGCCGATCGCGGCCTTCGCCGGGGCCGTGGGCGGCGTCTTCCTGGCGTACACGCTGGGCAACGCCGCCGGGCGCGCGGGCGGCACCGCCACGCTGGTGCTGGCCGGGGTGGCGGTCACGTCGTTCCTGACCGCGATCCAGACGTTCGTCCAGCAGCTCAATGTCGAGGAGCTGCAGCGCATCTACTCCTGGATCCTCGGCGACGTCGGCGGCGGGTGGGACCAGCTCTGGCTGGTCCTGCCGTACGGCGCCGTCTCCGCCGTCCTGCTCCTGCTGCACGGGAGGATGCTCGACGTGTTGTCCGTGGGCGACGAGGAGGCCACCAGCCTCGGGGTGCGCGCGGCGAGGGTGCGTTTCACGGTGTTGCTGGCGGCGTCGCTGGCCACCGCATCGGCCGTGGCGGTGAGCGGGCTGATCGGGTTCGTGGGCATCGTCGTCCCGCACGTCGTGAGACGGCTGGCGGGCGGCTCGTACCGGAGCGTGCTGCCGCTCTCGCTGATCGGCGGCGCGGCCTTCCTGGTGCTGGCCGACCTGGTCGCGCGCACCGTGCTGGCGCCCGCCGAGCTGCCGATCGGCGTGGTGACCATGTTCGTGGGAGCGCCGTTCTTCGTCGGCATCCTGCGCGTGACCAGGCGGGCGGCCACATGATCGGGGTCAGCGCCGTCTCCGTGCTGCTCGGCGGGCGCGACGTCGTCGCGGACGTCGGCCTCGACGTGCGCCGCGGCGAATGGCTGGCCATCATCGGGCCCAACGGCGCCGGCAAGTCCACGCTGCTCAAAGCGGTCATGGGACTGGTCGCGCACCGGGGCGAGGTCACGATCGACTCCCGGCCGGCCGCCGCGCTCAAGCCCCGCGCGCGGGCCAGGCTGGTGGCGTACGCGCCGCAGTCGCCGGCCCTGCCGCCCGACATGTCGGTCTTCGACTACGCGCTGCTCGGGCGCACCCCGTACATCCCCTACCTCGGGAGGGAGAGCGGGCACGACCGGCGGGTCACCGCCTCCGTGCTCGACCGGCTCGACCTGACAGGGCTGGCCACCCGCCGCGTCGGCGAGCTGTCCGGCGGGGAGCGGCAGCGCGTCGTGCTGGCCAGGGCGCTCGCCCAGGAGGCGCCCGTGCTGCTGCTCGACGAGCCGACGACGGCGCTCGACCTCGGGCACCAGCAGCAGGTGCTGGAGCTGGTCGACCGCCTGCGCAGGGCCGACGGGCTGACCGTCGTCACCACCCTGCACGACCTGACCGTGGCGGGGCTCTACGCCGACTCCCTGCTCCTCATGGCCGGTGGCCGCGCGGTGGCCGCGGGCAAGCCCGCCCAGGTGCTGACCGAGGCGCTGGTGGGACGGCACTTCGACGCCCAGGTCAAGATCGAGCCCGGGCCCGACGGGCGGCCCGTCGTGCATCTGGTCAGGGGAGGACCGTGAAGCTGACGTACCGCGTGGAGGAGGACGCCCGGCTCGGGTCGCTGCTGTGGGAGTTCGGGCCCGGATGGCGGATGATCTCCTCCGCGATGCTGGGCGGCGGGATCGGGACCCGCGCGTGGGTGCTGAACGCGCAGGTCGTGGCCGGCTACGCGCGGATGGACCCGGCCGAGCACCTGCGGTCGTTAGGCCCTCCGGGTGACGGGGTCGGGATGATGACCGCCGCGTCCGTCGACCGCTACACGCGCGCCGCGGACGGTGGAGCGGAGGCGGTGGCCACCGTCGGGCTGCGGGTGCCCACGTGGGCCGCCGCGCCGGAAGGCACCGAGGATCCCGAGCTCGCGCCCATGCGGGTGGGCACGGTCAACATCGTCACCGTGCTGCCGGTGGCGATGACGGACGCCGCGCTGGTCAACACGGTCATGACGGTCACCGAGGCGAAGACGCAGGCGCTCATCGAGGCCGGGTTCCCCTGCACGGGCACGGCCTCTGACGCGGTCTGCGTGGTCGTGCCCGCCGGCGGGCCGCGCGAGGTGTTCGGCGGACCGCGCTCGGAGTGGGGGGCGCGCGTGGCGCGCGCGGTGCACCAGGCGGTCCTGAGCGGCGCCGAAGCGTGGTGCCGCCATCACTCAAAGTGAGGTTTTCCGGGGAAGTAGCATGTGGGCGAGGGCGTGACTCCCGATACTGGGTGGGTGACCGCAATGGCGACGATCGAACCGAAGAGCGGAACGGCCGCGCAGGAGCCGACCACGAGGCGCACGGTTCTCCCGGGTGCGCCGCCGTTCACCGTCGACGACCTGCTCGAGTTCCCCGACGACGGGAACCGATACGAGCTCTTCAACGGGAGCCTACTAGTGAGCCCTGCCCCCACCCCCCTGCACCAGATCGCGATCTTCCGCTTGCAGATGGTGTTGTTCCAAGCGGTGCCGTCTCATCTGACGGTGCTGTCCACCGTCAACCTGCGAGGGTCGGACGGGGACTTCTACATCCCTGACCTCGTGGTGGTCCCGAAGGAGAGAGCCCGGTCGGTGAAACTGATGTTCGCGCCCGAGGACGTGCTCCTGGCCGTCGAGGTGGTCAGCCCGACCACCAAGATCCGCGACAGGGCGACCAAGGCCGCCGCATACGCGGCGGCGGGCATCCCCGCCTACTGGCGCGTCGAGCTCGACGAAGGACCGGCGCTCTACGTTCACGAGCTCGACGAGGGCTCCTACCGAGGGCCCAGCACTCACCAGGCCGGAGACAAGGTCAGCCTCTCCGCTCCCTACCCCGTGAGCTTCGATCCCGCCGACCTGACCGACTACTGAACACCGAACCCGTAGTCCTCGGCCGCTCCTCGAGGGGTGACGCGCCCCTCGTCGAGGTCGGCCAGGATCGCCTGGCTGTCCCGCTCGCCCGGCGGGCCGATGCCGCCCCCGCCCGTGGTCTCCACGATGAACGCCTCGCCCGCCGCGAACCGCACGTTGTTGACCTTCGACGCCAGGCGCTCCACGGTCCCGTCCGGATGACGCTTGAAGAACCCGCCCAGCCGCCCCGGCAGGCCGCCGTCGCGGCCCGGCCGCGGCAGCCGGAGCCGGTCGCCGCGGGTGGTGACGTGGCACTCGGCCAGGAAGCGGTAGACGGTCCGCGATCCCAGCCCGCCCCTGTGGCGTCCCGGGCCGCCCGAGTCGGGGATCGTCTCGACCGACTCGACGATCAGCGGGCAGCGGCTCTCCACCGGCTCCGCCTGCGGCACCGAGTTGCGGCCGATCCCGAAGTGCACGCCCGTCGCGTCAGGCCCGTCCGGGCTCCGCCGGGCGCCCACGCCTCGCCGAAGTCGTACGAGAGGTGACTCCTCCGCTCCCTGGAGGGAGTGGCTTCTCGCTAAGCCGCTTGCGCAGCCTGGCGAAGGGTAAGCCCTGCCCTGAGGATGTTGATCGCCGCGTTGACGTCGGCGTGCGCGGCATGCCCGCACGCCGTGCAGGCGAAGTCGGCCTGGGTGGCGCGGTTCTCCCGTGCGCTGTGCCCGCAGTGCGAGCAGGTGCGGGAGGTGCCGGCGGGGTTCACCGCGATCAGCTTGCGACCGGCGCTTTCAGCCTTGTGCGCGAGGATCGTCAGGAACACCCCCCAGCCCGTGTCCAGGATCGACCGGTTGAGTCCGGACTTGGCGGCGACGTTCCGGCCGGGGGCTTCGGTCGTGCCGGATGCCGAGCGGGTCATGTTCGCGATCCGCAGGTCCTCGTGCACGATCACGTCATAGGCGGTCACCAGGGCGAGCGCGGCCTTGTGCGCGCCGTCCAGACGTTGCCTGCGCACCCTGGCGTGCAGCGCGGCCACGCGGGCCACCGCCTTGCGCCGCCGCTGGGAACCCCGCTTCTTGCGGGCCAGAGCCCGCTGCGCGGCGGCCAGCCGGTCAGCGGAGGCGGCCAGGGGGCGGGGGTTGCTCGGATGCTGTCCGTCGGAGGTGGTGACGAGGGACGCCACGCCCATGTCGATCCCGGCGACCGCGCCGGTGGCGGGCAGCGGCTCGGCGGGCACGTCGTCGCACGACAGGACCACGAACCAGCGGGAGCCCTCGCGCGTGACGCTGATCGTCTTCACCTGGCCGCGCACGGGCCGGTGCCGGTGGACGCGGACGTGCCCGATGCCCTGGAGCCGCACGTAGGTGGCGGTGGGGTGGCCGGGCTGAGCATCCCTCCGGCAGCCGTCGCCGTCCTTGGGCCACTCGACGGTGTCGAACCGGCCGCGCCCCTTGAACCGGGGGAAGCCCGGGGTGCGACCCGCGCGGACCCGCTTGAAGAACGCGGCGAACGCCTTGTCGAGCCGTCGCAGGGTGGCCTGCTGGGAGGAGAACGACCAACGCGCCTGCCCGTCCGGGTCGTCGGCGCGGATGTGTTTCAGCTCGGCCGACTGATCGCCGTACCGGACGCTCACGCCCGCCTTGGCGTAGGCGGTGCGGCGGTGCTCCAGAGCGGCGTTGTAGAGCTGGCGGTGGTCCTCCAGGCACGCCGCCAGCGCCGCCGCCTGCCGGGCGGTGGGGCGCAGCAGGAATCGGAACGACCTGCGCACACCCCACCCCCCATTACGCTCGGTAATGACACCACCACAATACCGGCTGGCGCCGACAAAATCAGGAAGGACATCCGTGATGCGCGGACCCGACCGGTCAGGGCACGCTCGGGCCTTGACGGCCCTCCCGCTCCCGATTCACCCGTCGCCTCAAGACGACGGTCCCCTCGGGAGACTCTGATGGGCACGCCGGTGCCCGCCCGGCGCCCGCCGCGGCCAGCACTCCCGTGGCGGGGCCCGACTCGATCGTGGCCACCGCCCGCCGGGCGGCCAGCTCGGCGGAGATGACGCCGCCGCTGGACTCCATGACGTGGATGGGCGCGTCGATGCCGATTCCGGCCAGCCGTTCGCGGAGCCGCGAAAGGTAGGAAGCCATCAATGGGCCGATATAAGCGGACATGATGGTGGTGGTGGCGCGCTCGTACTCCCGGATCTCCGGCCAGACGTCCGAGGACGTCACCACGTTCGGCACCGATTCGCGCAGGATCGCCGCCACCTGCCGCTCGTGCGCAGGATTGGCGTACGCATGCAGCAGGCACACCGCCGCCGACCC
The DNA here is from genome assembly GCF_055586745.1 of Nonomuraea sp. NPDC049378. Classification (NCBI taxonomy): domain Bacteria; kingdom Bacillati; phylum Actinomycetota; class Actinomycetes; order Streptosporangiales; family Streptosporangiaceae; genus Nonomuraea; species Nonomuraea sp. NPDC049378. The sequence continues at coordinate 175,505 of NZ_JBVJHP010000006.1, read as the reverse complement.
GATGCCGCGCCGGACGATCCCGGCGGCGGCCGCTCGTACGGACTCCGGGTCCAGCGGCGTCAGCACGGCGCCGCGCGCGGACATGCGCTCCACCACCTCGAAACAGTCGCCCGGGGCCACCGGCGGGGGAGGCGGCGTGAAGCGGAGGTCGTAGCGGTCCTCCTCGACCCGGGCGTACCGGCCGAGCGGGACGGTGGCGCGAAAGCCCTGGGTGGTGACGAGAGCCACCCGTACGCCTGTGCGTTCGAGCACCGCGTTGGTCGCCGGCGTGGTGGCGTGCACCACCCGTTCGACCTGAGCGGGGTCGCGGTCGCCGAGCGCGCGCGTAACGCCGGCGAGGATTCCCGCGATGGGGTCGTAGTGGGTGCTCAATACTTTGGCCACGGCCAGCGTGCCGCGCCGGGTCTCCTTGGCGCGAAGGACCACGTCGGTGAAGGTGCCACCGACATCGACGCCGATCACGAACCCCATCCGCGTACGTCACGTCCCCTAGCAAGCGCTTGTCTACGTAGTCGTCTATTGACTTACGGCACCCGATTGGGACCCTGGTCTTAATCCAGCCTTTGGGAGCGGAGAGATGGCGCGCCTCAGAGCACTTGCCAGTGGCGTCGCGGCGGCGCTCGTGCTGGTCGCGATGCCGGTCGCCGCACACGAGCATCCGAGCGGGATCACCGACCTGGTGAGCCCCGCCGTGGTACGGCTGGAGGCCGTGTCCCACGTGGAGATCACCCTGCTCGACCACGTCGGCCGGCTCAAACATGTGGAGCGGTCCTACGACTTCCCGTTCGCCGAGGGAACGGGGACCGTCGTCAACCCCGACGGGAGCGTCGTCGCGCTCCGCCGCCTGGCGGTGAACGACGACGACGTCGCCGTACGCGCCGCGAACAAGATCTTCGCCGAGCACCACGACGTCGAGATCCCGGCCGACGACAAGAAGCACGAGCTCTCGAACGAGCTGCTCGACCGGCACCTGCAGGACTGCTACCCGCCCAGGAGCGACACGGCCACCTGCATCATCAACGTGACCACGGAGATCACCGCCTTCCCCAACGTGTCGCCGGCCAGCGCCGACGGCTACCAGCTCAAGCTCGCCAAGGCGGGCGGGAAGGCCGACAGCCCCGCCGTGCTGGTGCCGCTCGACCCCGTGGCGGGAAGCGTCGGCATGCCCACCGCGCCGCTCGCGGACAAGGTGCCCGACCAGCAGGGCGCGCCCACCAGCGTGGCCGGATTCCTGGGCCGTCCCGGACCGAAGACCACCCACACGGTCGAGATCGCCCACCTGGGCCGGGGCGGCACGTCGGGCGACGCCGGCAGGCCCTTCACCGACCCCGACAAGAAGGTGAACGAGCCGGTGAAGCTCGGCGGCCTGGCCGACAGGGGCATGATCGGCGCGCCGGTCATCGGCGACAAGGACGGCCACGTCATCGGCCTGCTCGCCGGCGGCGGCGACGACGCCAGGATGATCGGCGTCAGGGAGATCACCAAGGCCCTCACGGAGGCCGGCGTGGAGCCGCGCAGGGGCGCGATCGACACGGCGTTCGAGGCGGCGCTGACCCGCTACCACACGAAATACTTCACCGAGGCGGCGCCGGGCTTCCAGCGGGTGCTCGAGCTCTACCCGGGCAACGTGGTGGCCGCGGAACTGCTCAAGACCTCGCTGGCCAAGCGGGGCGGCCCCGAGGACCAGGGCACGCGGCAGGCGGCGGCCGAACCGGCCGGCTCCACACCGCTGTGGCCGTTCCTCCTGGCGGCGGGGATCCTCTTCCTGGCTGCGGGCGGCGGAGCCTATCTGCTGTGGCGCCGCCGCGCTCCCGAAGAACCGACCACACCGGCGCAGCCGCTCGCGGCCGGTCCACCGCCCGACGACGGCGCCCACCAGACCGTGGTCGTACGGCGCTCCCAGCCGTTCCACGTGGCCCCGCGGCAGCAGCAGGTGATGACCGCGCCGGACCCGGCGATCACGTACTGCACCTCGTGCGGTATGAAGCTCGGCCCCGCGCATCGTTTCTGCGGCTACTGCGGCCACCCCATCGAGACGTGATGCACGTGAACGAAAGATCGCTCATCGGCCAGGAGGTGGCCGGATACTACATCGAGGACATCGTCGGCAAGGGCGGCATGGCCGTCGTCTACCTGGCGCTCGACCCCCGGTTGAGCCGCCGCGTGGCGCTGAAGATCCTCAACCCGGTGCTCAGCGTCGACGACCGGTTCAGGCAGCGGTTCATCCTGGAGTCCAGGACGGTCGCCAGCATCGAGCACCCCAACATCATCCCGATCTACGAGGCCAACGCCGACGCCGACGGCGTGCTCTACATCGCCATGCGCTACGTCGACGGCCTCGACCTGCGCCGCCTCATCTACGACCGCGGGCCGCTGCCGCTCGGCCCGGCCAACCACATCTTCGCCCAGGTCGCCGCCGCGCTCGACGCCGCCCACGCGCACGACCTGATCCACCGCGACGTCAAGCCGGCCAACATCCTGCTGGCCGGCGACCACGTCTACCTCACCGACTTCGGCATCACCAAGCACCGCTCGTCGATCTCCGGGCTGACCCAGACCGACCAGTTCATCGGCACGCCCCGCTACATGTCGCCCGAGCAGATCAACAAGGAGACCATCGACGGCCGCTGCGACCAGTACGCGCTGGCCTGCGTCGTCTACGAGGCGCTGTCGGCGCGGCTGCCGTTCCAGCGTGAGAACGACATCGCGCTGCTCTGGGCCCACCTGGCCGAGCAGCCGACGCCGCTGTCGCAGCTCAGGCCCGACCTGCCGCCGCAGGTCGACGCCGTGATGATGCGGGCGCTGGCCAAGGCGCCCGAGCAGCGCTACGCGACCTGCGCGGAGTTCGTGACCGCGCTGCGCGGGGCGATGAGCGGGCGCCAGGGGGAGCCTTCGCCGGGAGGGTCCTCGGGGCCGCATCTCGTGCCCCGCCCCACACCGGGCTCGGGCCCGCACCCCGTACTCCGGCCAGGGCGGCACGCCGCCCACCCGGGCCCGCACCCGGGCCAGCAGTCCGGTTCGCACGCCGACCCCCACCCTGGACCGCACGGGGATCTCCGCTCCGGTTCGCCTGGGGGCCCTCGTTCTGGTTCGCCGGTGGATCCCTACTCCGGTTCGCCCGCGGATCTCCGTTCCGGGCCGCAGGCGGACCCCTACTCCGGTGCGCCCGCGGGTTCTCCGGGCGGTGCCGCGCCCACGCAGCCGTCCGCGCCGAGGCGTCCCGGACGCGTCCCGATCGTGGTGGCCACGCTGGTCGCCGCCGCCGCGGCGCTCGCCCTGGTCGTGATGATCGTCGTGAACCACCAGGGGGAGACCTGGTCCCGTTACAAGACCAGCTCCGCCGCGCCGCTCACGTTCGAGTACCCCGGCGACTGGGCCGTACGCACCCATCAGGACCTGTTCGCGGTGGCCTCGCCGCATGCCACCGAGTTCGAGAAGTTGTTCGTCGCCGGCCCCGCCGCCGACTGGTCGACGGTCTCGGAGATCGTCGCCGACGAGCCCGAGAGCGCCTCCGGTCTGTACGTCCAGGTCTCCGACACGCTCGACGCCGGCGGCACCTCCGAGCAGATGAAGGCCAAGATGGACGCCCTGCTGCCCGGCCAGGTCGACGTCGGCAGGCCCGTGCCGGACCAGGCCGGCAACAGCCCCGCGACCCGCTTCGACGGCGCGCTGCGCGACCCGGTCACCGGCACCAGGCTGGGTTTCGTCAGCTACGTGATCGACCGCGAGCCGAAGACCATGCTCATCATGTACTTCTGCGCCAAGGCCACCTGTGACGACGCCACCCAGGCGCGCATCAGGCAGAGCGTCCACGTGTCCTGACGGCCGGCCTGTCTCATCATTCGGGAGGCTTTGGCGAAGTATGCCGGATCTGTGTGTATATTTTGCGCCTGAAAGCGGTAGAAGCAGGAGATCTTTCATGCATGCGTTCCCCCGGGTGTTGTTCGACGAGGCCCACAACGAGTCGTGGACCGTCCGGCGCGAGGTGGCCGAGGCCATCAACCCGGCCCATCCCGACGACAACAGCTACGCCCGCGCGGCCGGACTGCTGCGGCACCTGGGGCACACGGTCGCGGCGCACACGGCCGGAGCGCTCGGCCCCGAGGTGCTGGCGGACCAGGACGTCCTGGTCATCGCGCACCCGTCCGGGGAGCGGTGGGAGCGGACGACCGGCCAGGGCAGCCCCGTCCTCACCGCCGCCGAGCTGGACGCCGTCCAGTCCTTCGTCGCGGCGGGCGGCGGCCTGGTGGTGCTGGCCGAGGAGGAGCAGGACAAGTACGGCAACAACCTGAACGAGCTGCTCGCACGGTTCGGGGCGGGCGTCGAGCACACCACCGTGCGCGACCCGAAGCGCGCCCACCGGGACGTGGCCACGTGGGTGCTGGCCGAGCCCGCCACCTCGGGCGGGCTGCTCGCCGGCGTCGGGACCGCCTGCTTCTACCGTTCCGGCGCGCTCACCGTGACCGCCGAGGGCGGGCTCGCGGGGGGCGCGACCGTGTTGTTCGCTAGCTCGCCGAGCGCCGACCCCGCGGGCGCGCCGCTGGCCCTCGCGCTCCGCTACGGCCAGGGCCGCGTCGTCGTGTTCGCCGACTCCGACCTGTTCGGTGACGACTCCATCGACGACTACGACCACCGCACGCTCTGGGGGAACGTCGTCACCTGGGCCGCCCGCGTCCCGGCTCCCGGTGCGGGATCCGCGCGTGAGGAGGCCCGTGGCGGAAGGGCGGCGGTGTTCGGCAGGCTCAAGGAGGCCGTCGAGGAGCTCAGGCCGCTGCAGGTCAAGGACGGCTCGGTGCCGGAGCAGTCGAAGGGCAGGGCCGGCGAGCTGGTGGAGGCGATCGCGGGGCACCTGGGCGAGCTTTCGCCGTACTTCCCGCATGACGCCGCCTACCTGCGGGCCGTCCAGGCCGACCTGGCCACGTGGGCCGAGCAGGGCCTCGGCGTGCCCGACTTCCTCGACTCGCTCGACCTGTTCCACCCCGACCGCCAGCGCGAGGACGGTCTGGAACACGTCGTCGTCTTCCCCATGTACACCCAGAACGGCAACCCGAACCGCAACCTCGAAGCCGTCTGGATCCGCACGATCTGGCCGGGATGGCTGGCCGAACTGGAGGCGGACGGCTACGACAACCCGATGTTCGTGCCGATCGCGTTCGAGGACTTCACCTCCGGCTACGACACCCACTCCGCCGTGCTGTTCCCCGAGACGGTCGCGGTGCGGACGGCGCCCGAGCGGTTCACCTGGGGCGGCATCTTCGCCGACCGGGAGGCCGCCAGGTTCCGGCGGGTGTCCAGGGCCGCGACCGAGACGCTCCGGCTGGACCTGCCGCCCGACGCCGCCAGGCTGCTGGAGTCGCAGCGGCTCGCGCAGGACACGTTCGTGCTGTGGGACCTGGTGCACGACCGCACCCACAGCCACGGCGACCTGCCGTTCGACCCGTTCATGATCAAGCAGCGGATGCCGTACTGGCTGTACTCGCTGGAGGAGCTGCGCTGCGACCTGACCGCGTTCGGGGAGGCGGTGAAGCTGCAGGCGCGGGGAGTTCCGTACGCCCGGTACGTGCAGCTCGCGATCCTGTTCGACCGGCTGTTCAGGTTCCCGATCACGGGGGAGCGGGTGCGGAACTACGACGGGCTCGGCGGGCAGCTGCTCTTCGCGTACCTGCACCGCAACGACATCGTGCGGTGGACCGACAACCGGCTCACCATCGACTGGGAGCGGGTCGCCGACGGCGTGGCCGACCTGCGGGGCGAGGTCGAGAAGTTGTACCGCGACAGCATCGACAGGTCCAAGCTGGCGCACTGGCTGGCGGCGTACGAGCTGGTGAGCGCGTACGTGCCGCCGCACCCCGCCTCGACCTGGGCGCAGGGGATCCAGGCGCTGCCCGAGGAGCAGAAGGCCAAGGTGGACGCGGTGCTGCCGGACGAGTTCCCCCTGAGCATGTTCTACGAGGCGCTCCGCCGTAAGCTGGCCGACGTGGTCGAATCGACTAAGGGACTCCGAGCATGATCATTCTGGTGACCGGGGCCGGCGGGCCCACCGGCGAGGCAGTTACCGGATATTTCCGGAAGAATGGGCACACCGTGATCGGCGTGGACAAGCAGGACGTCGACCTGCTCGACCGCGCCGCCGTCCACGACCTGGCCGGCCGGATCGACCGTGAGCACGGGCGCGTCGACGGCGTGGTGCACCTGGTCGGCGGGTGGCGCGGGGGCGGCTCGTTCGCCGACACCGACCTCGCCGACTGGGACGTGCTGCACGACCTGCTGATCCGCACGCTGCAGCACGTGTCGCTGGCCTTCGAGCCGCTGCTGCGCCGCAGCGACAACGGCCGCTTCGTGATCGTCTCGGCCAAGGCGGCCCAGAACCCGGAGGCGGGCGGCGCCGCCTACGCGGCGGCCAAGGCCGCGTCGGAGGCCTGGACGCTCTCCCTGGCCGACGCGCTCCGCGGCACCTCGAGCGCGGCCACCATCCTGGTGGTCAGAGCCCTGGTGAACGACGCCATGCGCGCGGCCAGGCCGGACGCCGCGTTCGCCGGCTTCACCGACGTCGACGACCTGGCCGCGGCGGTCGGCAGCCTCTACGACCGGCCCGCGGCGGAGATCAACGGCACGCGATGGGACCTGACTTCTTGATTCCCCGGCACGACCCCCAGCTCATCTCGTTCGCCAGCGACAACTACGCCGGCGTGCACCCCGAGATCCTCGAAGCCGTCGCGGCGGCCAACGGCGGGCACCAGATCTCCTACGGCGACGACGTCTACACCGAGGCCCTGCAGGACACCTTCCGGCGGCACTTCGGCGAGCGCGCGCAGGCCTGGCCGGTGTTCAACGGCACGGCCGCGAACGTCGTCTCCCTGCGCGCCATGACCGCCCACTGGGAAGCGGTCATCTGCGCCGAGAGCGCCCACATCAACACCGACGAGGGCGGGGCGCCCGAGGTGGCCGGCGGCATCAAGCTGCTGACCGTCCCCACACCCGACGGCAAGCTCACCCCCGAGCTGATCGACCGGCAGGCGTGGGGGTTCGGCGACGTGCACCGCGCCCAGCCGCGCGTCGTGTCCCTGTCCAACACCACGGAGCTCGGCACCGTCTACACCCCCGACGAGATCGCCGCCCTCTGCGCCCACGCCCACGACCTCGGCCTGCTCGTCCACCTCGACGGCTCCCGGCTCACCAACGCCGCCGCCGCCCTCGACGTACCGATGCGGGCCCTCACCACGGACGCCGGGGTCGACGTGCTGTCGTTCGGCGGGACCAAGATCGGCCTCTTGTACGGCGAGGCGGTCGTGGTGCTCAACCCCGACGCGGCGCGGGGCGTCGACTACATCCGCAAGACCTTCATGCAGCTGTCGTCGAAGATGCGGTTCGTCTCGGCGCAGTTCGAGGCGCTGCTGGACGGCGACCTGTGGCTGCGCAACGCCCGCCAGGCCAACGCCATGGGCCGGCGGCTCGCCGAGGCCGTGCGCCCCATCCCGGGGGTGCGGGTGCCGCGCCCCGTCGAGGCCAACGCCGTGTTCGCCGTCCTGCCCAAGGACGTCGTCCTGCGGCTGCAGAAGCGGTTCCGTTTCTACATGTGGAACGAAGCCGTGGGCGAGGTGCGCTGGATGTGCGCGTTCGACACGACGGAGGCGGACGTCGACGCCTTCGCCGCCGCGGTCGCCGAGGAGATGACCGCCGCCTCCTCCTCCCGGCCCACCACCTGACACCACACTGTTCCGGACCCGCCCCGGCGCGCGCGGGGTCCGGTCCGGAACGTCGACGCCGGTCGGGCGCGGAGGTCAGGGGCGGAGGGCGAGGCGGGCCGCCTGCCAGCCTCCCATGCCGTGCGCGCCCGGCCCCGGCGGCGTCGACGAGGAGCAGAGGAACACCCCGGGCAGCGGTGTACGCCAGGGCGCGGGCGACCAGACCGGGCGCCTGACGAACTGCCCCAGGCTCGCCAGGCCGCCGCTGATGTCGCCTCCGACCAGGTTGGGGTTGGCCGCCTCCAGCGCCGCGGGCCCCATGGCGTGGCGGGCGAGGACGCGGTCACGGAAGCCCGGGGCGTACCGTTCGATCTGGCTCTCGACGGCGTCCGTCATGTCGACGTCCGAGCCGTGGGGGACGTGGCAGTAGGCCCACAGCGTGTGCCCGCCCCGCGTGGGGTCGGCCGCGTACGGCTGGACGAGCAGCACGTACGGCCGCGGCGAGTGCCGCCCGGCGGCCGTCTCCGCCTCGCTGAGCACGATCTCCTCCAGCGTCCCGCCCAGGTGCACCGTGCCCGCGCCCGCCACCGCGGGATCCCGCCACGGCACGGGCCCGTCCAGCGCCCAGTCCAGCTTGAACACCCCGGGCCCGTGACGGAAGCGGCGCAGGCGCCGCAGGTAGCCGCCGGGGAGGTCGGCCATCGACATGAGCTGCCGGGGCGTCACGTCGAGCACGATCGCGGGCGCGTCCAGCTCCGCGAGCCGGTGCACGCGGTGGCCGGTGACGGCCTGCCCGCCGAGGGAGCGCAGCTCGGCGACGAGGGCGTCGGCGAGGACCTGCGACCCGCCCCGTACGAGCGGCCAGCCCACCAGGTGGGCCAGGGACGCCAGCAGCAGGCCGTAGCCGGCGGTGATGGGTGAGCGCAGGTCGAGCACGGAGTGGGCGGCCATGCCGGCGATCACCGCCCGTCCTTCCACGGTGCTGAACGCGCGCCTGGCGAAGGTCGTCGCGGGCAGCGCCGCCATCGTCCCGAACCTGGCCGCCCGCGCGAACGTGGACGGCGGGACCGTCCACGGCCCGAGCGGTTTGAGCAGCAGCTCCACCAGGGGAAGCCCGGCCCTGGCGGTCGCCCCCGCGGTCGCCAGCCACGCGCCCGCGTCGCGCCCGAGCCCTTCGGCGGTGCGGCGGGCGTCGCGGTGCACGAGTACGGCGGGACGGTCGTCGAACGGATGGGCGGCGGCGACCGGCGGATGGGCGAACTCGACGCCCTGGAGCCGGAGCTCGCGGAAGGCGGGGGAGGCCAGGGTCATGGCCATCACCGTCGCGCCGAGGTCGTGCACCCGGCCGGGGAGCGTCAGCTCGCCGGAGCGCAGCCCGCCGCCGAACCGGTCGGCGGCTTCGAGCAGCAGCACCCTGCGCCCGGCGCGGGCCAGCAGGACGGCGGCGACGAGCCCGTTGGGCCCGGACCCCACGACGGCGACGTCGGGGCTCATGGCCCTATCGGGGGGTCAGGATCGACGGGTAGGGCCGCGCGCCCCGCTTCTCGAGCAGCTTGGTCATGAGCTCGATCTCACCGCTCTGGCTGGCGACGATCTTCTGGGCCATGTTGACCACCTCGGCCCGCGTGGAGAGCTTGAGCAGGCCCTCGGCCATCTCCACGCCGCCCTCGTGGTGGCGGATCATCAGCTGCAGGAAGAACACCTCGGCGTCCTTGCCCTGCGCCTGCCTGAGCTTGGTCAGCTCCTGCGGGCTCGCCATGCCGGGCATGGTCCCGGGGGCGCCGGGAGCGGGTGACGCGCCGCCGTGTCCGTGACCGCGCATCCAGGTCATCGCGGGCTGGTCGGTCGACTGCGTGAGCTCCCACTGCTGCAACCACCCCAGGAACATGCCGCGCTGGTTGGCCTGGGTGTTGATGATGTCGAAGGCGAGGCTGTCGATCTCGGGGGCGGGGCCCTTGTCCCTGATCTTGAACGCCATGTCGACGGCCTGCGCGTGATGGGTGGCCATGTCGCGGGCGAAACCGGCCTCAGGGGAGGTGTCGCCGGGGGTGCCGCCGCGGCCGAACAGCAGGAACGCCGCCACGGCCAGCACCAGCACGCCGGCGATGGCGAGCAACGATTTCCGCGCGGGCGTTTCCATGGTCAGTACAGCGTACCCACCTGGGGCAGCGCCCGTGATCGGACCCGTATGGAGCTCTTATTACCCCCATACGCCCGGAGGGCATAGGGTGACCGGAGTTTGGTACGCCGATGGAGGAACGATGGCCAAGGAGAAGGCGCAGGCACGGCGCGAGCATCTGGACAGGATGCGGGCCGAGCAGCGGCGCAAACAGCGCCGCGCAGCGCTGCTCATGTGGGGCACCGGCGGTCTCATCGTCGTGCTGCTCGTCGGCGTGGTGGGCTTCTACCTCGTCAAACAGGCCCGTGAGACCTCGCTCGACGCGGTGACCAGCGCGAAGTACGAAGGCGGCCAGCACGTGTGGGCCAAGGTCGCCTACAAGGAGACGCCGCCGGTGGGCGGCCAGCACCACAACAACTGGCAGCAGTGCGCGATCTACGACAAGCCGATCCACAGCGAGCACGCGGTGCACTCGCTGGAACACGGGGCGATCTGGATCACCTACCGGCCCGACCTGCCGAAGGCGCAGCTCGACGCGCTGACGGAGGTCGCCTCCTCCACGGGCCAGCAGGACTACATGCTGATGAGCCCGTTCCCCAACCTGCCGTCGCCGATCGTCGTCTCGTCGTGGGGTCACCAGCTGAAGCTGACCGACGCGGGCGACCCGAAGCTCGGGGCGTTCATCAAGAAATACCAGAACGGGCCCGACACTCCCGAGCTCGGCGCCACCTGCGGCGGCGAGGCCGCCGTCACCACCACGGCCGACCAGGCGCCCCTGCCGCCCGAGCCCACGGGCCAGCAGCAGTCGCCGATGGAGACCACCTCCCCGGCGCCCGGCGAGTCCCAGCAGTAGGAGCGCTCAGGCGAGCACGTCCTCCGGCGGCGTCCACTCCAGCGCGTGCGCCTCGGCCACGGGCCGGCTGGTCAGCCGGCCCTCGTGGGTGCTCAGGCCGAGCGCCAGCGCCGGGTCCTCGCGCATGGCCCGCTGCCAGCCCCGGTCGGCGACGGCCAGCGCGTACGGCAGCGTGACGTTCGTGAGCGCGAACGTCGAGGTGTGCGGCATCGCGCCCGGCATGTTGGCCACGCAGTAGAAGATCGAGTCGTGCACCCGGTAGGTGGGCCGCTCGTGCGTGGTCGGGCGGGAGCCGGCGAAGCAGCCGCCCTGGTCGATCGAGATGTCCACCAGCACCGAGCCCGGCTTCATCCGGCTGACCAGGTCGTCGCTCACCAGCGTCGGCGCCTTCGCGCCGGGCACCAGCACGGCGCCGATGACGAGGTCCGCCTCCAGCACCGCGCGCTCGACCTCCAGCGTGTTGGAGGCGATCGTCTGGCAGTGGCCCTGATAGATCAGGTCGGCCTGGCGCAGCTTGTCGATGTTCTTGTCCAGCAGCACCACCTCGGCCTGCATGCCGAGGGCGATGGCGGCCGCGTTCATGCCGGACACCCCGGCGCCGAGCACCACGACGTGTGCCGCCCGCACGCCGGAGACGCCGCCCATCAGCACGCCTCTGCCGCCCTCCGAGCGCATCAGGTGGTAGGCGCCGACCTGCGGCGCCAGCCGGCCCGCGACCTCTGACATGGGCGCGAGCAGCGGCAGCGCGCCGCCGGGCGTCTGCACGGTCTCGTAGGCGACCGCGGTGCAGCCCGAGTCGATCAGGGCTCGCGTGCACTCCTTGTTCGCCGCCAGATGCAGGTACGTGAACAGCACCTGGCCCTTGCGCAGCCGGTGGTACTCCTCCGGCATCGGCTCCTTGACCTTCATGACCAGGTCGGCCGCGGACCAGAGCTCGTCGGCCTCGGGGACCAGCACGGCGCCCGCCGCGGCGAAGTCGGCGTCGGGGATGGACGAGCCGGCGCCCGCGTCGCGCTCGACGTAGACCTGGTGGCCGTGACGGACGAGCTCGTGCACCCCGGCGGGCGTCAGGGCCACGCGATATTCGCTGTTCTTGACCTCTCGGGGTACACCGACCTTCATAAGACAACTCTTTTCGCCAATATGGTGATTTACCCTCAGTCTTCCTTCTATAGCGATGAGAAGTGAGGATTGTTCGGCTGATTACCTGCGTGCCGCCCGTCCTCGATAAGCTCACCCGCATCCCGAACATCAGGATGAGGTCGCCATCGATGGACAAACCCGAAGAGCCGCCACCCGCGGACCCGGGAGAGCCGCAGGCCAGCAGGCTCACCACCATCGTGCTGATCGTCTCGCTCGTCCTCGTCGTGCTCGTGGCAGGTGTGCTCGGCACGGTCGCGGTCCTGATGACCCGCAGTCCCGACACCCCGCTGTTAGGCGGCACGCCGCCCACGCGGCTGTCCGTGCCGATCCACTTCGCCCCCGTCAGGGAGGCCAAGCCCGCCCCCTGCCCCGGCGACCCCGCCGTGCTCGACGCCGAGCAGACCACCTGCTACCTCCTTGAGGACGGCGTCACGGTCGGCGCCGTGCAGAAGATCGAGCCGGTGCGCGAGAGGGACGGCCAGTACTCCGTGCGCATCGCGATCGCGCCGGCGTTCAAGGAGCGGCTGGTCCAGCTCATCGACGAGCAGGTGCCCGAGCAGCGGCAGGTCGCCGTCGTGCTGGCGCCGGAGAAGCCCGAGGTGCCCAAGACCGTGCTGGCCGCGCCCATCGTCACGCAGCACATGGACGGCGACAGCATGAGCATCGCGGGATACACGAAGGAGGATGCCGACGCGCTGGTGGCGCGCCTGCTGGGCGGCACGCCGAGCGCGACCCCGTCCGGCCCCGCCTCCAGCGATCCCGTTCCGACCGGCCCCGCGTCCACGGGCCCCACCTCCACCGGGCCGACCTCCACCGGGTCCACCTCCACCGGGCCGACCTCCACTGGGCCCACCTCCACCGGCGTTCCGCGGACGACCCAGACCGGCGGCACCGGCACGACGCAGACCGGCGCAGCGCGCTCCACCGACCGCCGCTACGCGAGCTGCAAGGAAGCCGTGGCCGCCGGCGACGGCCCCTACTACCAGGGCACGCACGCCGAATACGGCTGGTACACCGACGTCGACCGCAACGGCGTGGCCTGCAACAGCGCCGACATCCGTTAGGTGAACAGCTGCTCCAGCCCGTCGATGGCGAAGTAGGCCAGGAAGACCAGCGAGACGATCCAGAGCAGCCACGGGATCTCCGAGAAGCGGCCCCTGGCCGCCTTGATGAGGGTGTAGACGATCACTCCGGCGCCCACGCCGTTCGTGATCGAATAGGTGAACGGCATCAGCGCGATCGTCAGGAACGCCGGCACGGCGAGGTCCGGATCGTCCCAGGGCACGTTCCTGCTCTGCATCATCATCAGCGCCCCGACCAGCACCAGCGCGGGTGCGGCCGCCGCGGCGGGCACCACCCCGGCCAGCGGCGTGAACAGCAGCGTCACGCCCAGCAGCGCCCCGGTCACCACGCTGGCCAGGCCGGTCCTCGCGCCCTCGCCGACGCCGGCGGCCGACTCCACGAAGACGGTGTTCGCCGAGGCGCTGGCCGAGCCGCCCACCATGCCGGCCACGCCGTCCACGGTCAGGATCCGGCCCAGCCGGGGCACCTGCCCGCGCTCGTCGATCAGCCCGGCCTCGTCGCTGACGCCGATGATCGTGCCCATGGCGTCGAAGAAGCCGGACAACACCAGCGTGAACAGCACCACGGTCGCCGTCAGCGCCCCTGCCCTGGCGAAGCCGCCGAACAGGTCGAACGCGCCGACGAGCCCGAAGTCCGGCGCCGAGACCAGCGACTCGGGCACACGCGGCGCGACCACGCCCCACGCCTGCGGGGGGATGGTGGCCAGCGAATTCACCACGATGGCGAGGACGGCGGTGACGGCGATGCTGATGAGGATCGCGGCCGGGGTCCTGCGGACGTACAGGACGATCATCAGGAGCAGGCCGAAGCAGAACAACGTGACCGGCCAGCCCGCGAGGTGGCCGGTCGCGCCGAGCTGCACGGGCGTGCCCTCGCCCGCCGCCACGAACCCGGCGTCCACCAGGCCGATCAGAGCGATGAACAGCCCGATCCCCACGCTGATGGCGTGCTTGAGCGCGAGCGGGATCGCGTTCATGATCAGCGTGCGCAGGCCGGTCACGGCCAGCACGATGATCACCAGGCCTTCCAGCACCACCAGGCCCATGGCCTGCGCCCACGTCATGTGCGGCGCGGCCTGGTAGGCGACGACCGCGTTCAGCCCGAGTCCGGCGGCCAGGCCGAAGGGGGCGTTGCCGACGACGGCCATCAGCAGCGTGGAGACGGCCGCGGCCAGGGCGGTCGAGGTGGTCAGCTCGGCGATCGAGAGCCGGGCGCCCGTGACGTCCCTGGCGCCGGCCAGGATGATGGGGTTGAGCAGGATGATGTAGGCCATGGCCATGAACGTCGTGAGCCCGCCACGCACCTCACGGCCGACGGTGGTCCCCCGCCCGGTGAGCTCGAAGAACCTGTCGAGCACGCCATCCCCCCAACGATCAGGGGGCATGCCGGGCCATTACCCGGCGGGGGACGAGATCACGCCTTCTCGTGCCGCCCGTGGCCTACCAGGCCGACGAACTCGTCGAGCCCGATCGTCCCGTCGCCGTCGTTGTCGGCGGACGCGATGAACGCCTCGATCTCGCTCTCGGACGCGCCCAGCCCGCCCAGAGCCTCGTTGGCCTGGCGGATCTCGGCGGCGGTCAGCAGGCCGTCGCCGTCGGCGTCGAAACGCCGGAACTCCGCCTCGGCCGCCTCACGTGCGCTTGCCATGAGAAACCTCCCCGTTGTCGAACAAGGCGATATCTTCTGGCCTAATCGGAACGCGAGTCAACCGGAGGCCGGTCGCCGCGCGCACCGCCGCCGCGATGGCCGGGGTGGAGGAGAGGGTCGGAGGCTCGCCGGCGCCGCGCAATCCGTACGGGGCCGCAGGGTCTGGATTTTTCAGGATTTTCATCTGCATGGGCGGCATGTCGAGGATGGTGGGGATCAGGTAGTCGGTGAAGGACGGGTTCAGCACGAGGCCGTCGCGGACCTGGATCTCCTCCATCAGCGCCAGCCCCAGCCCCTGCGCGGACCCGCCGTGGATCTGGCCCTCCAGCGCCTGCGGGTTCAGCACCCGGCCCACGTCCTGCACGGCCGCCAGCTCGACCACCTTGACCAGGCCCAGCTCCACGTCCACGTCCACGACCGCCCGGTGCACGCAGAGCGCGAGCTGCGTGTGCGAGTCGCCCTGCCCCGTGACCGGATCCATCGGGTACGTGGGGCGGTGCCGGTACTCACGCGTCTCCTCGATCGGCCCGGACCTCTCCAGCGCCTCCCGGGCGGGCCGGCCGCCGAACCGTTCCCGCACGGCCTCGCAGGCCGCCCGCACCGCGCCCCCGGTGACGTACGACTGCCGGGAGGCCGACGACGAGCCGGCCGAGCCGACCGCGGTGTCGGCGGTGGCCACGGTGACGTTCTCGATGCCCAGCTCCGTGCGGGCGATCTGCGCCTGGAGCGTCACCAGGCCCTGGCCCACCTCGGCCGCCGCCGTGTGCACGGTGACGTGCGGCTCGCCCCCGACCAGCTCGGCACGCACGCGGGCCGTGGAATAGTCGTCGAAGCCCTCCGAGAAGCAGATGTTCTTGATCCCGACGCCGTAGCCGACGCCCCGGCGCACCGCCTCGCCGTGGGTCGTCTGCGAGACGCCGCCCGGCAGCGCCCGCAGGTCCGTGGCGGGCGGCCCCTGCGGCAGCGGCATCGACTCCAGGTCGCGCAACATCGCGGCCAGCGGGGCCGGAGCGTCGATCAGCTGGCCGGTGATGAGGCGCGAGCCCTGCGCGACGGCGTTGCGGACGCGGATCTCGACCGGCGACAGGCCGCACGCCTCCGCCAGGCGGTCCATCTGCGACTCGTACGCGTAACACGCCTGCACCGCGCCGAACCCGCGCATCGCGCCGCACGGCGGGTTGTTGGTGTAGACGCCGGTGGCGTCCACACGCACGTTCGGCACCTCGTACGGCCCCACGCCCAGCGAGGCGGCGTTGCCCACGACCGCGGGTGAGGACGAGCAGTAGGCGCCGCCGTCCAGCAGGATGTCCGCCTTGACGTAGACGAGCCGGCCGTCGCGGGTGGCGCCGTGCTCGTAGCGCATCAGGGCCGGGTGGCGGTGCACGTGGCCGAAGAACGACTCCTCGCGCCCGTAGACGATCTTCACGGGGCGGTTCAGCCGCAGGGCCAGCATGCAGGCGTGCACCTGCATGGAAAGGTCCTCGCGCGCGCCGAACGCGCCGCCGACTCCCGACAGCGTCAGGCGTACCTTGTCGTGCGGCAGGCCGAGGCAGGGGGCGAGCTGGTCGCGGTCCACGTGCAGCCACTGGGTGGCGATGTACAGGTCGACGCCGCCGTCCTCGGCGGGCACCGCCAGCCCCGACTCCGGGCCGAGGAAGGCCTGGTCCTGCATGCCGACCTCGTACTCGCCGGAGACGACGACCTCCGCCTCGAACGTGTCGCCCCGGCGTACCGGCTGGTGGCGGACCACGTCCCTGGCCTGGCGAGGGTCGGTGACCGCCTCGCGTACCTCGTAGTCCACCACGATCGCCGCAGCCGCCCTGCGGGCCGTCTCCGGATGGTCGGCGGCCACCAGCGCCACCGGCTCCCCCTGGTAGCGGACCTGGTCGATGGCCAGCACCGGCTGGTCCCTGCGGTCCAGCCCGAAGAACCTGGCGCCCGGCACGTCCTCGTGCGTGAGCACCGCCAGCACCCCGTCGATCTTCAGCGCCGGGCCCGCGTCGATCGAGCGGATCCACGCCGACGGGTGCGGGCTGCGCAGCGTCACGCCCCACACCATGCCGTCCAGCCACAGGTCAGAGGCGTAGGCGAACTCGCCGGTCACCTTGAGTACGGCGTCCGGCCGCCGCGCGCTCTCACCGACGCCCTGTCCCGCGGTGGTGGTGCTCGCCGTCTCCGTCATCTTCCGAGTAGAGCACCGCCGCCGGTTCCGTCCTATGCGCCCGGCGTCAAATCCGGGTCAGCGGTTGTGCACACCTGCTTGTATATTCCTCCAAATGCGGATCTCTGACCTGCTGGCCATCGAGGAGCTGCGCCTCACGCTGCTCGCCGGCGACCCCGCCCGCGAGTTCAGCACCGTGCACATCACCGACCTGCCCGAGCCCGGGCGCTACCTGGGCGGCGGCGAGCTGGTCCTGACCGGGCTCATGTGGTGGCACGAGCCCGGCGACTCGGCGCGTTTCGTGGCCGCGCTGGCCGAGGCCGGCGTCGCCGCGCTCGGGGCCGGGCAGGCCTGGCTCGGCCACGTGCCCGGCGACCTGGTGACCGCCTGCAGGGCCGCCGGGCTGCCCCTGGTGGAGGTGCCGACCGAGGTGTCCTTCCGCACGCTGGCCGAGCTGGTCGTGCCCCGCCTGTCCGGGGACGTCCGCGAGGCGCTCGGCAGCCACCGCAGGCTCGTCGCGGCCATGGCCGAGGGCGCGGACCTGCCCGAGCTGTTCCGGCTGACCGCCGCCGAGCTGGGCGTCACCGGCGCCGTCGTGTCCGCGTCGGGCGAGGTCCTCGTCGGCGCGGCCGACGACCCGGTGCGCCTCGCGACGGCGTACCTGACGGCGCCCCGGCTGCCCGCGCTCGCCGGCGCCACCACGGTCTTCGCGGTCGGGCGCGGCCACCGGGCCGCGGGCTGGGCGCTGGCCTGCGACGGCGACCTGCTCGGCCGGGCCGACGTCGGCTACGAGCTGGCCGCCTGCGTGGCGCTCGAACGCAGCCGGATGGAGGAGGGGCGCAGGGTGGAGCGTCGCCTGGTCGAGCAGCTCGTCGCCGCCGCGCTCGCCGGGGCCGGCCTGCCGGAGCTGAACGCCAGGCTGCGGACGTGCGGCATCGGCGCGGCGGAGCCGTACACGATCGTGAACGCCACCGTGTCCGGGCGGGGCGTCCCCGGCCCGTCCGCGCTCGGCGGCCGGGTCGTCGAGGAGCTGCTCGGCCGCGAGGCGGTCGCGGCGGTGGTTCCTGCGGTGGACCCGGGGGCGGAACCAGGGGTGGGGCCGGAGGCGGACCCGGGAGTGGACCCAGCGGTGGATCCTGCGGCGCGGGCGGAGGGCGCGGTCGCCGTGGTGCCGCTGCGCGAGCGCACCGCCTCCGAGGTCGCCGGCCGGCTGCGCGCCGGCGTCCGGGTGCTGTCCGCCCTGCCGGACACGCGCGTCAGCGTCGGGCTGAGCGGCGCCCTGACCGGTGCCGCAGCCGTCAAGGGCGGCGTCGAGGAGGCCCGGCACGCCAGACGGCTGGCCGAGGCCCGCGCCGGCGGCGTGGTGACCAGCGACGAGATTTACACGCACGCGCTGCTGCTGGCCACCGTGCCGGCCGACGTGCGCCGCTCGTTCACCGCCCGGCTGCTGGCGCCGCTGCTCGACTACGACCGCACGCACCAGTCGGAGCTGGTGCGCACCCTGCGCGTCTACCTCGACTGCGCCGGCTCGTGGAACGCCTGCGCCGAGCGGCTGCACGTGCACGTCAACACCGTCCGCTACCGCGTCCGCAGGATCGAGGAGCTGACCGGCAGGGACCTGTCGGCGATGGCGGACCGGGTCGACTTCTTCCTCGCGCTCAGGGACACGGGCCCGCCGCGCTAGCGGATCAGACCTGGTGCAGCGCCTCGTGCACGGCCGCCTGCTCCTCCGCGAGCCGCCGCTCCCAGCGCGGGTTGCCGAGCGCGCCGCCGAAGCCTGCGGCCTCGGTCACGCAGGCCAGCGCCCGGTCCGGCCGCCCCATGACCCGGTGCGTGTACGACAGCCCGACCAGGCAGCGCAGTTTCCCGATCCGGTAGCCGACCAGCGTCATGAGCTCGGAGGCTCGTACGAGCTGCTCCAGCGCCTCCTCCGGCCGGCCCATGGCGAGATGGGTCTCCCCGAGCCCCATGCGGATCTGCGCCTCATGGGTGAGGTCGCCTGCCTCCTGGGCGTCGTCGAGCGCCGCGTGGAGGGGCTCGCACGCCTTCTCGGGACGCCCTGCGCCGCAGTGGGCGTTGCCCGTCATCAGCAGCGCGTAGCGGATGCCCACCCGCGAGCCGATGCTCCTGGCCAGGGCGAGCTGGCGTTCCGCCCACGGGAGCGCCTCGTCGAAGCGCTCGCCCGAGATGTTCACGACGGCGAGGTTGCCCATCGCGCGCTGCTCGCCGAAGGCGTCGCCGCGGCGTCTGGCGATCGCCAGCGAGGCCCGCAGATGGGCGACGGCCTCGTCGGTGCGGCCCGTCATGCGCAGCGCGTTGGCGACGTGGTCGTGGGCGAGCTGCGCGTTCGTCTCGTCGCCGAGCCGCTCGCTGACCCGCAGGGCCTGCGTGTTCAGCGCGAGCATCGTCGTCATGTCGTAGGTCCGCTGCTGGTGCCAGGCGAGGCCGAACGCGAGGTTGATCCCCAGCCTGGCGATCGCCTCGTCGGGAGAGCCCATGGCCTGGGCGGCCGCGGCGACCAGGATGGGCTCCTCCTCGTAGAGCCACGCCTTGGCCTCCTCGAAGCCGGAGACCTGATGGGGAACCGCGTCCACGGGGGCGGCGGTCTGCACGCGGTGCGGGTCGATGACGCTGCTCGCCAGCCGCGCTGAGGCCGCGTAGTAGGAGAACACGCGGATGAGCGCGTCCGTGGCGCCGTCCGGCCGCAGCTCGCCCGCGAAGAGGCGGACGAGGTCGTGCAGCTGGTAGCGGCCGTGGCCGGCGCGGTCGAGCAGGTGGGCGTCGACCAGGCGTTCCAGCCCCGGCTCCGCCTCGGCGGGCGGCACGCCGAGCAGCGCGCCCGCCACCTCGGCGGTCGCTTCCGGTACGTGCAGCAGGCCGAGCAGCGCGAGGATGCGCGCGGCCTGCCGGTCGACGGCCCGGCGGCCGCGTTCGAGCGCGGTGTGGCCGGCCGCCAGGCTGGACCGCACCGCCAGGTCGCCCACGGCGAGCTCGTGCAGGCGCCGCCGCTCGTCGCTGAGCCGGGCGGCCAGCGTCGCCACGGTCCAGTCGGCACGGGCGGCCAGGCGCGCGCCCGCGATCTTCAGGGCCAGCGGCAGGCCCTCGCACAACCGGACCAGGCTCGCCGTCTGCCCAGCGTCCGCCGCCACCCGGCCCGCGCCGGCGAGCCCGGCCAGCATCGTGGCCGACTCCGCGTGGGACATGCGGTCCAGCTCCAGCTGGAAGTAGTCGTCGCCCCACGTCATGGTCTCGCGGCTGGTCACCAGCAGCGAGTTGCCGAACGGCGTGGCCAGCAGCGGCCGGATCTGCGCCAGGTCCCCGGCGTCGTCGAGCAGCGCCAGCACCCGCCGGCCGTGCAGGCGGCTGCGCCACACGGCGGCCGCCTCGTCGAGGTCGGAGGGCACGGCGTGAGGCGGCACGCCGAGCGCGCGCAGGAAGCGGCCGAGCACCTCCAGGGCGGTGAGCGCGGGCAGTTCGGGCGTGGCGGCCCGGCAGTTGACGTAGAGCTGGCCGTCGGGGAACCGCTCCTCCACCAGGTGGGCGACCTGCACCGCCAGCGCCGACTTGCCGACGCCCGGCGAGCCCGTGATGATCACCAGGGGAGCGGGCGGCGCGTCGTGCCCGGGCGCCAGCCGCTCCTTCAGCCGGCCGGTCTCATCCGCCCTGCCCACGAACACCGCCAGCCGCCGGGGCAGCTGGTGCGGCGCCGGCGGCGAGAGCGGGGCCGTGTCGGCGCGCAGCACCATCTCGTGGCACCTGCGCAGCCCCTCGCCGGGGGACAGGCCCAGCTCCTCGGCGAGGACGGCGCGGCCCTCCTCGAAGGTCTCCAGGGCCTCCGCCTGGCGCCCCGAGCGGAAGAGCGCCGTCATGAGCAGCTCGCGGGCCCGCTCGCGCAGAGGGCGCTGGCGGGTCAGGTCGCGCAGCTCCTCGATGATCTCCGCGTGGCGGTCGAGGCGCAGCAGGCTCTCCGCGCGCTGCTCGATCGCCGACACCCTGAGCTGCTCCAGGCGGTCGCGTTCCTGCTCCACGAACGGGCCCGACAGGCCGCTCAGCGCGATGCCGCGCCACATCCGCAGGGCCTGGTCGAGAGCGCGCACGGCCTGCAGGTCGTCGCCGCTCCGCTGCGCCTTGCGTGCCTCGGCGACGCGCTCGCCGAACAGCACCGCGTCCACCTGCCCTGGCCGCAGTCGAAGCACGTATCCGGCGGACGTGCCCGACAACAACCGCGAGGGCTCGCGGCGGCCGCGCGAGGGCTCGAAGGCGCGGCGCAAGCCGGAGATGTAGGTGTAGACGCTCTGCTCGGCGTTGCGCGGGGCGTCGTCGCCCCAGATGCCGGAGACGAGCCGGTGCATCGGGACGGGCCTGGCGGGGACGGAGGCGAGCAGTGCGAGTGTGACCTGTTGCCGGGCGGGGCCGAGATCGATGGGCTCGGCCTGCCGCTCACCGGTGACCGCGCCGAGCAGGCGGATGTAGATCTCTTCGCTCACGCGACCTCCCCGCTCCTTGATCGCCCCGAGCCGGCGTCGTCGAAGCGATCACTGTAGATCAAATGTAGACGGCGCCGGATAAAATCCTGGATCAAGGCCGGGCTGGAGGAACACTTCGGAGCGGGGTCGAGGGGCACACATGACGAGGGCGTGCCTCATGGTCCCGGGGAGTTGTCGGGAGCGAGGTGCGGTGTACGCGCCCCCGACGCCGGGAGTGTGCCCCTCTGGCCGGGCGACCTCAGCAGCAGTCGCTGGAATCCTGATTGGCTCCGACGGGGGACATTTCGGCACTCGCGGCCGTAACATTGCCCGCAAGGGCCGCAGCGACCATCATCGCGGTGACCAGTGCCGACAGGGCAATACGCATACGCATGGGGGTTCTCCCTCGCCTATGTGGGGGTTGCTCGGACTATATCTTCTCAGGGAGCGACGACTGTGACCACATCTGACCTGGTCGGACTCCGCATCAAGACAGTTCGGCGACAACGCGGCCTGTCACAGGCACAGCTGGCGCATCCCGAGTTGTCGGACAGCTACGTCTCGTTGATCGAGAGTGGCAAGCGTACCCCGACTCCTGCCGTTCTGGAGCTCTTGGCCCAGAAACTGGAGTGTTCGTTGTCCTATCTGATCAACGGTGTGACCGCCGAGCAGATGGAGGACATCGAGCTGGCTCTCGGTTACGCACGGTTGGCGCTCGAGAACGGCGAGGTCGCCGAGGCCCGCACCCGGTTCCGCGAACTGCTGGCCAACAGCAACCTGACAGGATTGCCCACACTTCGTCAAGACACCGAATTCGGGCTGGCCCTCGCCACCGAGGCGGCCGGCGACCTCGACGAGGCGATCTCCATCCTCCTCGGGCTCCGCGAGGAGGAGCTGTCGCCCGAGCGGCGCATCGAGGTCGCCATGGTGCTGTGCCGCGCCTACCGCGACAGCGAGCGGCTGACCGAAGCCGTCACGGTGGGGGAGCAGATGCTGGGCGGGAGCGCCCGCCTGCCGTGGACCGATCCGCTCGTCGAGCTGGCCGCGACCCTGCTGTCGGCCTACATGCACCGGGGCGACCTGCTCCGCGCCCGCCAGTTCGCGGCCGAGCTGCTCAACGCGGCCGACGCGCTCGGCACGCCACGCTCCATTGTGGCCGCCAACTGGATGGCGTCCAACGTCGCCTACAACACCGGCCACAACGAGGAGGCGCTGTCCTTCGCCGAACGGGCCATGGCGGTGCAACTGGAGAACGGCCATCCGCGCAGCGTCGCCAGGATGCGCCTCGCGCTCCTGCAGCAGCGGCTCAAGGCACGGCCCGCCGAGGCCGGCGCCGTGCGCGACGAGCTGCGCGCGACGGTCGCCGAGTTCGAGCAGACCTCCACCAGCACGATCGACAAGGCCCGGGTCCACGTGGAACTGGCCTACGCCGAATACATGACCGGCGACCTCGACAAGGCCGTCGAGCACGCCAAGATCGGCAGAGGCCTGGTCCCCGAGTACGGGCACGTGCTGGGCGCCGAGGCCAACCTCCTGCTCGGCCGGGCCTACGGCTCCGTCGGGCGCTCCGCCGAGGCCGCAGGTCACGTGGCGTCGGTGCGCGACTGGCTGACCCCGCTGCCCGACTCCCGCCGCTCCGCCTCCACCTGGCTGGCCACGGCCGAGACGATCGAAGAGCTGGGCGACGCGGAGGGGGCCGTCGAGGCCTACCAGCGGGCGCTGGCCTGCGCGGGTCTGTAGGCGGCACCGGCCCGTCCAGCGGGCCCATACATCGGGGTCCGGACCGGGCAGCGGCGTCGGTAGCCTTGAAGGTGCCATGAAGAGATCCTCGTTCGCGGCGCTCGCCGCGATTCTCACCGCCGCCCTGCTCGTGTCCGGCGCCGCTCCCGCCCTGGCCCACGACGCGCTCAAGAGCAGCTCGCCGGCCAAGGGCGCCGAGGTCAAGGCCCTCGACGAGGTCGAGCTCGAGTTCACCGCCAAGGTGCGCATGCCGTTCGTGATCGTGCGGGGGCCCGGTGACGACCAGCACCAGCTCGGCAAGCCCGAGCTGGACGGCGCGGTCGTGCGCCAGGCGGTCAAGGGTCCGCTGCCCGACGGGAAATACACGATCGCCTATCGCGTCGTGTCCTCCGACGGCCATCCGATCGAAGGGGAGATCCCGTTCCGGGTCGAGGGGGCGCAGACGCCGTCCCCCGGTCCCAGCCCCAGCCAGGAGGCGGCGACGAGCCAGGCGCCCGCGCCCGCGAGCAGCGTCGCGTCCGAGCCCGCCGCGCCCGCGGCCTCGTCGCCGGACGCCGAGCAGGCGTCGGCCGGGCAGGACGCCATGTTCCCCGTCTGGCTGATCATCGTGATCGGCGCGCTCGTCGGCATCGGCATCGGCTTCCTGCTCAGCGCGCGGAAGAAGAAGCCATGAGCCGGGCGGCGCGTCTCGCGCTCGCCGGCGCGGGGGCCGCGATCGCCGCCCTGGTGATCGGCATGATGGCCGGAGGCAGCGCCTTCCCCAAGATCATTCCCGGGCTGCCCGACGCCGGCGCGGTCGTCAGGTGGGGGCTGCCGCTGTCCAAGCTCCTCATGGACGCGTCCGGAGTGCTCACCGTCGGCCTGCTGCTGATGGCCGCCGCGCTGCTGCCCAACGACAAGGGCGTGCTCGGCGGGACCGCCGTCGACTACGTCAAGGCCAGCTCGTGGTCGGCGCTGGCATGGGCCGGGTCGGCGTTCCTCGCGATCCTCTTCGGGGCCGCGGAGTCCATCGGCAGGACCGTGCCGCAGATCCTCGAGCGCACCATCCTGACCAGCTACGCCACCCAGACCACGCAGGGTGTGGCGCTGACGCTCGTGGTGCTGTTCGGGGTGGCGATCGCGCTGTTCTCCCGCGGCGCCATCACGGCGGGAGCCGCCGCGGGACTGCTGGTGTTCGCGCTGGCGACGATGTTGCCCGCGCCGCTGACCGGGCACAGCGCCTCCTCGCCCAACCACGACCTGGCCACCTCGTCGGTGGCGCTCCACCTGCTCGCCCTCGCCCTGTGGGTGGGCGGGCTCGTCGTGCTGGCCGCGCACGCGCTGCGCCGTCAGCCGCAGCTGGAGGTGGCCGCCGCCAGGTTCTCCCGGATGGCGGTGTGGTGCTACGTCGGCGTGGGGTTGTCCGGGCTGTTCAGCCTGGTGGCGCGGCTGGGCGCGGTCTCCGACCTGTGGACGTCCGAATACGGCCTGCTGGCCGTGGCCAAGATCGTGGCGTTCGTGCTGCTCGGCTACGTGGGCTACTGGCACAGGCAGCGCACGCTGGCCGACCTCGCGGCCGGCCGGCCCCGGGCGTTCACCCGGCTGGCGGGCGGCGAGACGCTGCTCATGCTCGCCACCGTCGGGCTGGCCGTGGCGCTGTCGCGCACGCGGCCGCCCGAGGTCGTCGTGCCCGCCGACCGGGCGTTCGAGCTGCTGGGCTTCCCCATGCCGCCGGAGCTGTCGCTGGCGAACGTGTTCACGCTGTGGTGGCTCGACCTGTTCTTCGCCGTGGTCGCCGCGGTCCTGGCCGGGCTCTACGGAGCCGGCGTCTACCGGCTGGCACGGCGCGGTGTCGCCTGGTCGTGGGGCCGCACCGCGTCCTGGTTCTTCGGCGTGGCGCTGCTGGTGTTCGCCACGCAGAGCGGGCTGGCCCGCTACGCCAAGGTCATGTTCGACGTGCACATGATCGAGCACATGACGCTCTCCATGGTCGTGCCGATCTTCCTCGTGCTCGGCGGGCCGGTCACGCTGGCCCTGCGCGCGCTCAAGCCCGCATCGAAGAGGGGCGATCGCGGGCCGCGGGAGTGGATCACCACGATCCTGCACAGCCGGTTCACCAAGGTCGTCACGCACCCCCTGGTGGCGACCTCCATCTTCGTGGCGTCGACGTACGCGCTCTACTTTACGCCGCTGTTCGAGTCGGCCATGCAGGAGCATCTCGGGCACATCTGGATGACCCTGCACTTCCTCATCAGCGGGTGCCTGTTCTTCTGGGTGATCGTCGGGGTCGATCCGGGGCCCCACCGGCTCCCGCACGTCTGGCGGCTGCTGATGCTCTTCGTCACCATGCCGTTCCACGCGTTCTTCGGCATCGCGCTGATGATGATGGGCGCGGTGATCGCCTCCGGATGGTACGAACAGCTCGGCCGCCCCTGGGGCGACACGCTGCTGCAGACGCAGCGCGACGGCGGGGCCATCGCGTGGGGGTTCGGCGAGATCCCGACGCTGATCGTGCTGCTGGCCATCGCGGTGCAGTGGTATCAGGACGACGACCGGCAGGCACGGCGCACCGACCGCAGGGCCGACCGCTCCGGCGCCGGAGACCCGGAGCTCGACTCCTACAACGCCTATCTCGCCCGTCTCAACCGTGCTGACAAGGGCGAGTAGCCGTTCGGACACGGCCTTCTATCTTCTCCGTCCGCGCCACAGGACCGCCGGGTAGCCTGACTTCCAGGGGAGACGGGCATAACCTCATTCGCTGGCATACGCAACCTTGAGGGGGGATTGCGTGCCGCGCGGTTGGGAGCGCCGGAGTGGGGTGCGGCGCGAGCCCGGGGTGCCAAGAGAGGCGAGACCATTGTCGGAAGAGACGCGGATGCGCGGGGGGCAGAGCCTGGCCGAGGCGCTGGAGGCCTGCCTCATCGAGTGGTCGGAGCGCACGGGGATCGAGGTCGAGACCTGGGCGCTGCCCGCCACGGACGTGCCGTCGCGCGTGACACGCGGTGTCATGGCCGCGATGGGCGAAGCACTGTCGAACGTCGAGCGTCACAGCAGGGCCAAGACCGTCTCCATCGCCGTCACCGCGGGCAGGAGCGGGCTGCGCATGACGGTCAGCGACAACGGCAAGGGTGATCCCGCGCCGCTGACGGGGCGCGGGATCGCCAGGATGCGGGCGGCCTTCGCGGAGATCGGCGGGAGCCTGTCGGTCAACAGCGTGCCCGGAGAGGGCACCACGGTGACCGGGGTGGTGCCCATGCGCCGGTGACGGTGCCTCGGAGCGCGGTCAGGGCAGGGTGAGGATCTCACTGCCCGTGTCGGTGACGACGATCGTGTGCTCGAACTGGGCCGTGCGCTTGCGATCCTTCGTGACCGCGGTCCACTTGTCGGGCCAGATGTCGTAGTCGATGGTCCCCAGCGTCAGCATCGGCTCGATCGTGAACGTCATCCCGGGCACCAGCTCCACCCGCAACGACGGGTCGTCGTAGTGGGGGACCATGAGGCCGGAGTGGAAGCTCGTGCCGATGCCGTGGCCGGTGAAATCGCGCACGACGCCATAGCCGAACCGCTTGGCGTACGCCTCGATGACGCGGCCCACGACGTTGAGCTGCCGCCCCGGCGCGACCGCCTTGATCGCGCGCGTCATCGCCTCGCGCGTGCGCTCCACCAGCAACCGCGACTCCTCGTCGACCTCGCCCACGAGGTAGGTGGCGTCGGTGTCGCCGTGGACGCCGCCGATGTAGGCGGTGATGTCGACGTTGACGATGTCGCCGTCGCGCAGGACGGTGTCGTCGGGGATGCCGTGGCAGATCACCTCGTTGATCGACGTGCACAGCGACTTGGGATAGCCCTTGTAGCCGAGCGTGCTCGGATAGGCGCCGTGGTCGATGAGGAACTCGTGGCCGATCCTGTCGAGCTCGTCGGTCGTGACGCCCGGCCGGACGTTGTTGCCGACCTCTTCGAGCGCCTGGGCGGCGATCCTGCCCGCCACCCGCATGCGCTCGATCATCTCGGGGGTCTTCACGTCGGACTCGCCGGTGGTGGGGCGCTTCTTGCCGACGTACTCCGGCCGCTCGATGTGGGCGGGGACCTTTCGCATGGGCGAAACTCGCCCTGGCTGGAGCAGTGTCGTCATGAAACATGAGTCTACGGGGCAGAATTGACCTCGTGAGCGAAGGCCAGTGGTGGTTCTGCCTCAAGCACATGAGGGTCGAGCCCGACAAGGGGTGCCCCAACAAGGACCGGATGGGGCCCTACGCGTCCGAGCAGGAGGCCGCCGGGGCGCTGCAGCGTGCCGCCGACCGCAACAAGGCATGGGATGAGGCCGACGAGGAGGACGACTAGGGCACGACCGCGTAGGCCCTGACGGGGAACGTGCCGAGGCCGGCGACCATCGGCGGCGCGGCGTGGAAGCGGAAACCCTCGTCGGGCAGCGCGCCCAGCCCCGTCAGGTGCTCCACGACGGGGATCCCCGCGCGCAGCAAGATCGAGTGGGCGGGGCGTTCGCCGTGCGGCGGGGTGTCGTCGATGTTGAGCGAGTCGATCCCGACCAGCGCCGGGCCCTGCTCCGCCAGCCAGGCCGCCGACTCGGGGGCCAGGTGCGGGTGGCCCTGGGCGTAGGCGCCGGTGCCGAAGTGGCGGTCCCATCCCGTGTGGATCAGCACGGCCCGGCCGCGTACGTCGAGTGCCCGGTCGAGGGTCACCGCCCGCTGCCTTCCGGCCCGGATCACCAGGCCGGGAAGGTCGGCCAGTTTCGTCAGCGGCACCCGCGCGAGGTCGTCGCCGCCGGCGTAGCGGTGGTACGGGGTGTCCACGTAGGTGCCGGTGTTGGCGGCCAGCGTGATCACGCCGATGTGGAACTCCGTGCCCGGCGCGTACAAGCTGCGGGAGTCCTCCCGGCTCAGGTGCACCCCGAGCTTCGGAGCGGGGATGCCGGGATAGGTGGTCATCCCCTCGACGATGCGGTGGCTGAGCTCGACGATCACGCGGCGCCTCCTACTAGTCGGTCATCTGAGGGCCGCTGACCTTCTCCAGCAGCCGGGCCAGGCGTTCGCGCAGACCAGGACGCCGCTCCACCTCGCCGGCCGCCGCGCTCACCAGGTGCTGCGCGCCGTCGAACGACACCAGCCCGCCGCGCGGCACCGCGATCGCGTCATGGGCGAGGCCGGTCAGCTCGGCGTCGCCGCCCTCGATCGCCAGGATCGTCGCGCCCGTGCGCCGCGCGTCGTCGACGCGTTCGAGCAGCGGGACCGGGGCCTGCTCCTCGGCCAGCACGAACAACGTCTCGCCCCGGGCCGCCCGCTCCAGGCGGTCGAGGCCGACACGCAGGTGGGGAGGAGCGTCGGCCGGCGGTGTCCAGCGCACCAGGGTGGGTGAGAGCTGCGTCAGCCCGGAGTATCGGGCCTCGTCGCTGAGATGCGCCGTCAGGTGCCAGGGCTCGTCGTCGGGAGGGCCGACCAGCAGCAGGCCTCCGGGCGAGCGGGTGGCGCGCAGGGCGAGCCCCAGCTCGCGCGCGCGGTCGATCCAGCCGGTGTCGGTCAGGAGCTCGCGCAGGAGTGCCACCGATCCTGAGTCCATTCATCCATGGTGCCTGACGTCGTACTTCCGGGGTGGCTGATTCGGGAGTGGCGTGCGGACACGAGGTGGATTTATCGGTCGAATCGGGCCTTGACAGGGGGTTACTTGCGAGTAACGATCGGGCTCGCGGCGCCGCCGTCCCCGAGCGTGTGATCCTCAAGGAGAGGGGCGGCACATGACCTTTCGAGTCCGCGTCAGCATGTCAGTGATCCTGTTATCGATCATGTCTCTCATCGCCGCCCCCGCCCGCGCCGCGACCCCCGGCGACGTGGTCTCGGCCCAGCCCACCACCGTCTACCTGCTGCCGGGCAGGCTGCTCGAGGTGCCGGTCAACGCCTGGCACGTCCTCTACCGCTCCACCTCCGCCACCGGCTCGCTCAACACGGTCTCCGGCACGCTGCTCGTGCCGAAGGGCCGCTACCCGTTCGGCACGCGCCCGATCGTCGGGTACGCCGTCGGCACCCACGGGCTGGGCGACCAGTGCGCCCCCTCCGCCGCCATGAGCCAGGGCCGGGAGGCCGAGCTCGCGCTGGTGAGCCTGTTCCTGCTCAAGGGGTTCGCGGTGGCGATGACCGACTACGAAGGGCTCGGCACGCCCGGGCCGCACACGTACATGGCCGGGATCTCGCAGGGGCACGCCGTCCTCGACTCGATCAGGGCGGCCACCCGCGTCCCCGGCTCCGGGCTGTCGAGCCGGGCGCCCGTCGCCGTCATGGGCTACTCCCAGGGCGGCGCGTCCGCCGGCTGGGCCGCCCAGCTGCAGCCCGCGTACGCGCCCGAGCTGCGGCTCAAGGGCGTCGCGGCCGGCGGCGTCCCCGCCGACCTGCACGCCGTGGCGAACCACCTCGACGGCGGCGACGACTTCGGGCTGGCCGCGGCCGCCGGTGTGGGCCTCGACGCCGCCTACCCCGAGCTCGGCCTCGAGGCGGACCTCAACGACCGGGGCCGCGCGCTGCTCGCCGACGCCGCCGACGACTGCGTGGGCGACCTGGACAGGCTGGCCGGGCTCCGCTTCTCCGACCTGAGCCCGATCGACCTGCTCGGCCAGCCGAAGTGGCAGGCGCGCCTGGCGGAGAACCGGCTCGGGTCCGCGGCCCCGCAGGTGCCGATGTTCCTGTACCACGGCACCGGGGACGAGATCATCCCGCTGTCGGTGGGATCGACGCTGCGCTCGGCGTACTGCCGGGCCGGGGTGACCGTGCGCTGGGTGTCGCTGCCCGCGCCCGACCACGTCACCGGGGCCGTCGAGGGCGGGCCGCTGGCCATCGAGTGGCTGGCGCTGCGGATGTACGGGCTGCCCGCGTCCGGCAACTGCTGACCCGCCGGGCCGTGCTCACCGGCGCTCCTTCACGCCGGGCTCGCCTGCGGCGAGCCCGGCTGCCGGTCCGGCGGGGTGGAGCTGGCATGATCTGGCTATGACTGACGTTAACGGGCTTTCCATCGGCATCCTCGGCGGCACCGGCGACCAGGGCAAAGGGCTGGCGCGGCGGTTCGCGCTGGCGGGGCATCCGGTGCTGATCGGGTCGCGCAGCGCCCAGCGAGCCCAGGAGGCGGCCGGCTCCATCGGAGCGGGTGCGACGGGCGACGAGAACGCCGCCGTCGCCTCCCAGGCGGACCTCGTGATCGTCGCGGTGCCGTACGAAGGGCACAAAGCGCTGCTGGAGTCCCTGCGCGCCGAGCTGGCCGGCAAGATCGTGGTCGACTGCGTCAACCCGCTCGGGTTCGACAAGCAGGGGGCGTACGCGCTGCCCGTCGAGGAGGGCAGCGCCGCGCAGCAGGCCGCCGCGGTGCTGCCCGACAGCCGGGTGGTGGCGGCCTTCCACCACGTGTCGGCCGTCGTGCTGATGGACCCGTCGGTGGAGAAGGTCGACCTCGACGTGCTGGTGCTGGGCGACGACCGCGAGGCCACCGGCACCGTGCAGGCCCTGGCCGAGGCCATCCCGGGAGTGCGGGGCGTCTATGGTGGACGGCTGCGCAACGCCTGCCAGGTGGAGGCGCTGACGGCCAACATCATCTCCGTCAACCGCCGCTACAAGGCGCACGCCGGACTGCGCATCACCGACATCTGACCGGCGGCGGGCGCGCGCCGGGTTCCGGCTCAGAGCCAGCCGGCGTCCTCGGCGATGCGGATGGCGTCGATCTTGTTGCGGGCGCCCGTCTTGGTGATCGCCCCGGTCAGGTAGTTGCGTACGGTGCCGGGTGACAGGTGCAGGCGGGAGGCGATGTCCTCGGCGGACGCGCCTCCGGCCGCCTCTCTGAGCACGGTCGACTCCCTGGGCGTCAGCGGGCTCTCCCCGTATTCCATGGCCGACGAGACCAGCTCGGCGTCCAGCACGCGCAGCCCCGCGGCGGTGCGCCTGACGGCGTCCGCGAGCCGGTCGCCGGGGGCGTCCTTGACCAGGAACGCCTCGATGCCGGCGGCCAGCGCCCTGCGCACGTGCCCGGGCTGGCCCATGGCGGTGAGCACGAGGATCCGGCAGGACGGCAGGCGCTCCCGCAACGCCGCGGCGGCGGTGATGCCGTCGACGACCGGCAGGTCGATGTCGACGACGGCGACGTCGGGGCGGACCTCCATGGCCCTCGGCACGATCTCGTCGCCGCGGGTGACCTCCGCGACCACGTCGATGTCGGACTCGAGGCCGAGCAGGGCGGTGAGGGCGGCGCGGATCATGTGCATGTCCTCGGCCAGCAGCACCCTGATCATGCCGCGACCTCCACGGCCAGCAGGAAGCCGCCGGTGCCCGTCGAGGTGGCGGCGCAGGAGCCACCCGCCTGCGCGGCCCGCTCCGCCAGGCCCGTGAGCCCGCCGCCACGCGGCTCCGAGCCGGCCGGCGCGCCGTCGTTGGCCACTTCGAGGCGGAGCGTCCCGCCGTGCAGCGACGTGGTGATCGTGCAGGTCGTGGCCCTGCTGTGGCGCAGGACGTTGGTGACCCCCTCGCGCACCGCCCAGGCCAGCGCCTCCTCGGAACGCCTGGGGAGCGGTACGTCGGCCAGGTGCGCCTGCGCCGCCACCCCGGAGGACTCCAGCAGCGCCACCGCCTTGTCGACCTCACCGGCCAGCGACAGCGCCCGGTAGCCCTTGGCCACCTGCCGCACGTCCTTGGCCGCCTCCCTCGCCACCTGCACCAGCTGCCCCACCTCCGTGCGGGCCGAGCCGGGGTCGCGGTCCATGAGGCGGGCGGCCAGGTCGCCCTTGAGCGCGATCGCGGTGAGGCTGCGGCCGAGCCCGTCGTGCAGGTCGCGGGAGATGCGCAGGCGTTCCTTCAGCACCGCGGCGTCCGCCAGCTCGGCCCTGGCCTCCTCCAGCGCGACCGTCACCCGGACGAACCGCACCAGCGCGTACGTCATCGCGCCCGTCGTGGGCACGGTGACCACGTAGAAGGCGACGATCACGGGCACGGCCCCGCTGAGGGAGAGGACGGCGCCCTCGTACACCATCATGAGCCCCACCAGCGCGCCGCCCCAGCGCAGCGGCAGGAACACCAGCAGGGTTCCGGCCAGCATCGGGGCCGCCACGGCCGACCAGCCGCCGGGCAGCAGCTCGGGCAGGTAGGTGGCGACCGCCTGGAGGACGAGCGTGAGAGGGAAGAGCGGCGGGCGCCCATCGCGCAGCGCCGCCCGCATGTTGACGGAGTAGGTGGTGACCACGGCCGTGATCGCGATGGCGGCCAGCACGCCGTAGCCCGCGCCGTGCTGGAAGTAGAGCAGCGCGATCATGGTGTAGGCGCATGCGACGCCGACGATCAGCCCGGTCGCGAGCCGCCTGGCGGATGACGAGACCACGGGCACGATTATGACCTGCGCGGCTCCCAGCGGAACCACAGCCGGATCGCGGCCAGCCCGGCCAGCGTCCACCCGGCCAGGACCAGGAGGGGCACGACGAGGTCGCCGGTCCTGACGGCGTCGACGACGGCCGTGGTCGGCAGCAGGTCGAGGGCGGGACGCAGCCATGCGGGCACCGGGACGGGGCCCATCGCGCCCGCGGAGACGCCCGCCACCAGGAACACCGGCGTGGTGAACGCCGCCGCCAGCTCCGCCCGCGGGATCGCGGCCGTGTACGCGGCGCCGAGCAGGGACAGCACGGCCGAGCCCGCGATGGTGACGGTGGCGAAGGCGAGGGGGTTCGCGGGCATCGGAACGTCGGCCACGAGGTGGACGGCCAGCGTGCACAGCGCGATCACGGCCACGGTCTGGGTGGCGGTGCCGGCGATCTGGCCGGTGAGGATCTGCGCGTCGGTCAGCCGGGTCGCCCGCAGCCGTTTGAGGACGAGCTGGTCGCGGCGGGCGGCCAGGGCGACGGCGACGTTCATGAACGCGGTGATCGCCAGCAGCAGCGCGAGCGCGCCCTGGAAGATGTGGGTGGCGGCGGCGACGCCGCCGGAGGTCACGTTCCGCATGAGGGCGGGCATCCCCACGGCCAGCCCGACGGGCGTGATCACCGAGGCGAACACCATGGACTTGTCCCGCCAGAACAGGCGGGTGCCGAGACGGTAGGTGGCGGTCAAGCTCATCGGGCGCTCCCGGACAGGTCGAGGAAGAGGTCTTCGAGGGTGGCCGTGCGGACCTCCAGGCCGGTCAGGCGCACGCCGCGCGACGCGGCCCAGCTGAGCAGCGTCTGCGCGGCCAGGTCGGGATCCTCGGCGCGGCAGACGGCGTTGCCGCCCTCCAGGGTGACCGGCAGCGGCAGGTCCGCGGGACGGACCTGGGCGGGCATCCGGAACGCCACCCGCCCGCTCCGCGCCGCGAGAGTCTCGGCCATCCCGCCCGAGGCCACGATCTCGCCCCTGTCCATGATCGCCAGGGCGGAGGCCAGGCGCTGCGCCTCCTCGAGGTAGTGGGTCGTCAGCAGGACCGTGGTGCCCTGCCCGGCGAGGTCGCGGACGACCTCCCAGGTTCGCGCCCGCGCCTCGGGGTCCATGCCGGCCGTCGGCTCGTCGAGGAACAGCACGTCGGGGCGGCCCAGCAGGGCGAGCGCGAGGTCCAGCCGGCGCTTCTCGCCGCCGGAGAGCTGGCGCACCTTCGTACCGGACCTGCCCGCCAGCCCGGCCAGCTCCAGCGCCTCGTCGCGCGGGCGGGGCACGGCGGTGAAGTCACGCCAGATGTCGACGGTCCGGGCGACCGTCAGGTCAGGGAAGAACCCGGCCTCCTGCAACATGATCCCGACGCGCTGTCGCGCGGCGGCCCTGTCGGCCCAGGGGTCGAGGCCGAGCACCCGCACCGTGCCGCTGTCGGCGCGCTGGAAACCCGCGAGCACCTCGACCGTCGTGGTCTTGCCCGCGCCGTTCCTGCCGAGCAGCGCGAAGATCGCACCCTCGGCCACCTCGAACGAGACGTCCTTCACCGCGGGGAAACCCTGGTGGCTCTTGCTGAGCCCGGTCACGTCGATCGCTGTCATGGATCCGACTATCGCCGGACCCGATCGCGGACGGCAGTGAAGAATTCACGACTTTCCGGAGAGCTTGAGCAGCGCGTCGGTGACGCCCTCCGGGTCGATCACCTGGTGCAGGTGCCGGCCGGGCAGGCGGGTCACGGGCCAGCCGCGCCGCGCGGCCTCCTCGGCGATCGAGTCGTACGGCGGGCCGTACCACAACAGCGAGCACCTGACGTCGTCCCACCCCGCGGGCACGGGCAGGGACTGCGTGTAGTAGTCGAGCGGCAGCCGTGGTTGCTCCGCCGCGACCCGTACGCGTACCGCCGGATCGGGCAGCAGGGCCACCACGTCCTCTTCGTCCCACCAGTCGGTCCAGCGCGGAAGCATCCCGTCGGGGCCCGCGAGGTCGCGCAGGAACGGCAGGAACCCGTCCTCGGCGACCTTGACCGGCCCGTCGCGCGGCGGGAGGCCCGCGTCGGCGAACACGCAGGCCACCACCTGCCCGTCGAGCCCTTCCTTGATCAACGGCAGGTAGAGCCCGGCGTTGCTGTGCCCGGCCAGCACCACGCTGGTGCCGGGAGGGGTGGCCGCGCGCACCTTCTCCACCACCCGCGGCCAGTAGGGCGCCTCTCCCGCGGTCACGCCGGTCAGGTCGGGCACCACCGCCGCGTGCCCGCGGCGCTCCAGCGACTCGGCCACGGGAGCCCAGGTCGAGGGCCCGACCGCTGGGCTGTGCACGAGTACGAAGGTCGTTTTCATGACCCCACCCTGTCAGATGACCAGGGTCCGATGGGAGACCGATTTGTCCGAATTCTTGAAGACGTCCCAGGCCGCTGCCAGGGTGTTCACCGCCCGCGAAAGGCCGTCCTCGGGACTGCGCGCGGTCGCGCCCGCAGCCTGGCGGCGAGCAGCGAGTACGGCGGCCCGCGTCCCGGCGGATCGACGGGGTCATCATGGCCGGCCTCTCCGGAGCGATTCCGGCGCATGGGCTCTGCCGTGGAGTCCCTTTTATGGGCGATCCTTAACCTATGAGCGAATTCCGACCTGAAACGCGGGCCGTGCACCCGCCACAGCCGGCCGTCGAGGGCAGCCGCCCGATCAGCGTTCCCATCTATCAGACCTCGGGGTTCGTGTTCGATGACCCCGCCGTGATGGCCACGTCGATGGGCCGCCCCGACGGCGCGTTCGTCTACGGGCGTTACACCAACCCCACCGTCCGCTCCCTCGAACTGGCCGTCTCCGGGCTCGAAGGCGGCGCCGGAGCGGTGGCCACCGGATCGGGCATGGGCGCGATCAACACCGTCCTGCTCGCCCTGCTCAAGCCCGGCGACCACATGGTGGCCCAGCGATCCCTCTACGGGGGGACCGCCGCCATGCTCAACGAGCTGACGGGCAGGTTCGGGATCGCGGTCACGTACGTGCCGGAGAACGACCCCGCGGCCCTGCGCGCCGCCGTGCGGCCCGAGACCAGGCTCGTCTACCTGGAGACGATCAGCAACCCGATGACCCTCGTGGCCGACCTGCCCGGGATGTGCGCGGCCGCACGCGAGCTGGGCATCCTGTCCGTGGTCGACAACACGTTCGCCACGGCCATGCTCTGCCGGCCGATCGAGCACGGGGCGGACGTCGTGGTCCACTCCACGACCAAATATCTGTCCGGGCACACCGACGTGGTCGGCGGGCTCGCCGTCTTCGCCGACGCGGCACTCTACGAGAAGGTGTGGCACTTCTCGATCGAGCTCGGGGCCTCGGCCGACCCGTTCGCGGCCTGGCTGACGCTGCGCGGGCTCCAGACGCTGGGACTGCGCATGGAACGCCACTGCTCCAACGCCCGTCACCTGGCGGTCCGGCTCGCCGAGCACCCCGCCGTGACGGCGGTGCACTGGCCGGGGCTCGCCTCGCACCCTTCGTACGAGCTGGCGGGCAAGCTGCTGCCGGGGTTCGGCGGGGTGTTCGCGTTCGACCTGGCCGGCGGGCGGGCGGCCGGTGAGAAGTTCATGAGCTCCGTACGCCTGGCGCTGCTCGCCCCCTCGCTGGGCGGCGTCGAGACGCTCATCCTGCACCCCGCCACCACCTCGCACCGGTCGCTCAGCCCGGAGGAACTGGCGCGCAGCGGCATCGGCGAGGGCACGGTGCGCATCGCGGTGGGCATCGAGCACCCCGAGGACCTGTGGTCCGACATCGCCCAGGCGCTGGCATAGGGTCGGGTTCTGCGATCAGATCCGCAACGACGAACAAGGGGACACCGTGACCACCGTCGCCCACGAGCACGTGCTGGCCGCCGCCAGGAGGATCGGCGGCCTCGCGCTCCGCACCCCGGTGCTCGAGATCTCGCCCGGGCTGTTCTTCAAGCTCGAGCTGCTCCAGCACTCGGGGTCCTTCAAGGTGCGCGGGGCGTTCAACCGCATCCTGTCGGCGGGCGAGCTGCCCGCGGGCGGAGTGATCGCGGCCAGCGGCGGCAACCACGGGCTCGCGGTGGCGTACGCGGCGCGAGAGCTGGGTGTGCGGGCCGAGATCTTCGTCCCCGAGGTGACCAGCCCGGTGAAGGTGGCGGGGCTGGAGGCGCTGGGCGCGCACATCACGCAGACCGGCGCCATCTATGCCGAGGCCGCCGAGGCCGCCGCCAAACGCGCCGCCGAGACCGGCGCGCTGGCGGTGCACGCCTACGACCAGCCCGAGGTGATCGCCGGGCAGGGCACCACCGGGCTGGAGATCGTGGAACAGACCGGTGGCGTGGACACGGTGGTGGTGGCCGTCGGCGGCGGCGGCTTCGCCGCCGGCGTCACGCTGGGCACCGCGAGCACGGCGGGCGGTTCCGGCGCGGGACCGCGGATCGTCGCCGTGGAACCCGAGCGGATCCCGACCCTGGCGGCGGCGCTGCGGGCGGGCCGGCCGGTGCCCGTCGAGGTGAGCGGCGTGGGGGCCGACGCGCTGGGCGCCAGCAAGATCGGCGGCCTGGCCTTCGAGATCCTCTCCGGCCCCAGGGTGGAGAGCGCGCTCGTGACCGACGAGGCCATCCTGGCCGCCCGTCGCACTCTCTGGCAGCGGCACCGGATCGCGGCCGAGCCCGCCGGCGCGGCCGCGTACGCGGCGCTCCTGTCGGGCGTCTACGCACCGAGCCCGGGGGAGCGGGTGGGGGTCGTCGTCTGCGGCTCCAACACCGATCCCGCCACCCTGGCCGCCTGACTGCCCGTGAGCCGCCCCCGCCCCGACAGGAAAGCGCCGGTGCGCCGCGGTCAGCGGTAGGTGTGCTCGGGCGCGGGGAAGGCGCCGGATGCGACGTCGGCCGCGAAGGCGCGGACGGCGCGGTCCATCTCGGCGGCCAGATCCGAGTACTGCCTGACGAACTTGGCCGGCCGCGGCGTCAGTCCCATGAGGTCCTGCCACACCAGCACCTGCGCGTCCGTCGACGGGCCCGCTCCGATGCCGATGGTCGGGATCGCGAGCGACGTCGTCATCCGCTGCGCCAGATCGGCCGGCACGCACTCCAGCACCACCGAGAACGCGCCGGCCCCTTCCAGGTCCTTGGCGTCCGACATGAGCTCGTCCCCCGCCTGCCCGCGGCCCTGGACGCGGTAGCCGCCCATGACGTTGACCGACTGCGGGGTCAGGCCCAGGTGCGCCATGACCGGGATGCCCGCCGAGACGAGCGCCTCGACCTGGGGAACGACCCGGCGGCCGCCCTCCAGCTTGACCGCGTGCGCGCCCGCCTCCTTCATGAAGCGCGCCGCCGTCTCCAGCGCCTGCCGCGGGGAGGACTGGTACGACCCGAACGGCAGGTCGGCGACCACCAGCGCGCGCGACGACCCGCGTACGACGGCCGCCGTGAGCGGCAGCAGGTCGTCGACCGTGACGGGGAGCGTGGAGTCGTGGCCGTAGACGACCATGGCCGCCGAGTCGCCCACCAACAGGACGGGGATGCCCGCCGCGTCGAACACCCTCGCCGTCATCGCGTCGTAGGCGGTGACCATGGGCCACCGCTCTCCGCGCTCCTTGGCGGCGACGAGGTCGCGGACGGTGACGCGGCGTCCGGCGGCGCCGCCGTACAGCGTGGTTGAAGAGGACATGTGTCATCACTCCAGAAAGGTCTCGAGGCGCCCCGGCGGCGTCCCCGGACTCCTCCGATGATGGCACGCGCGGAAAACGAGTGGCAGAACTGTCGGTGCCTCTTGCCAGAATCAGCGCGGAGGTAACGAACACCATGGCTCTTGACCCCTACCGGCGCCTGCTCAGGATTCCGGGTCTCCCCACGTTGCTGCTGGTGGGGCTGCTGGCGCGCATCCCGTCCACGGCGGTCGGCATGGCGCTGACCCTGCACGTCGCCACCACGCTCGATCTGGGCTTCGCCAAGGCCGGGCTGGTCACCATGGCCAGCACGATCGGCATGGCGATCGGCTCGCCCCTGGCGGGCAGGTTCGTCGACAAGCACGGGCTGCGTCCCGTGGTCGTCGTCACGACCGTGGCGCAGGCGGTGTTCTGGGCGTGCGCGTGGGCGCTGCCGTTCCCCGTCCTCGCCGTGGCGGCGGCGGTGGCGGGGCTGCTGGGGCTGCCGGTCTTCAGCGTGACGCGGCAGTGCCTGGCCGCCATGGTGCCCGAGCCCCAGCGGCGCAGCGGCTTCGCGCTCGACTCGATGCTGGTCGAGCTGTCCTACATGACCGGTCCCGCGCTCGCGGTGGCCGGCGTCACGACGCTCGGCAGCGGCCCGACGATGGCCGTCATCGGGCTCGGGGTGACGTCGGCGGGGGTGGGGCTGATCGTGCTCAACCCGCCCACCCGCTCGGCCGACGAGATGGCGGAGCAGGCGGTCAAGGTGCCCAGGAGGCAGTGGGTCACGCCGGCGTTCGTGGCGCTGCTCGGCACGGTCGCGGCGGCCACGTTCGTGCTCACGGCGGCCGAGCTCGCTCTGGTCGCCACCATGGAGCACGCAGGCCAGACAGCGTGGGTCGGGCTCGCCGTGGCTATCTGGGCGGTCTACTCCCTGATCGGTGGTTTCCTGTACGGTGGCCTGTCCCGCGGCTTCTCGCCGCTGGTCCTCATCGGAGCCATGGGCCTGCTGACCGTCCCCGTGGCGTGGGTGGGCGGCGGCTGGCACTGGCTGGTCCTGGCGTTGCTGCCCTCGGGCATGCTCTGCGCGCCGTCCCTGTCGTCCACCGTCGACGTGCTCAGCCGCTGGGTGCCCGCAGGGGCGAGGGGAGAGGCGATGGGCTTCCACGGCACCGCGCTGCTGGTGGGCGGTGCCGTCTCGGCGCCGATCGCGGGGGCCGTCATCGACGGGACGGGTCCGGCCTGGGCGTTCGCCGTGGCCGGCCTGGTGGGGGTGGCCACGGTGATGATCGCCCTCCCGTTCTGGCGCCGCCGCCCGATGACATCCACCGCGCTGAGCCGGTCCGCTGCGCCGCGGCCGGAGGGCGGGTCCGCGGCGGCGGTGGAGGGGACGTCCGGCGTGCAGGGACATGAGGTCGTCCGGGCACTGGAGAACGACGCCTCGCTCACGCCGATGGGGGAGCCTCCGGTCCTGGTGGAGGACGCTCCGCTACGTCAGGAAGGACCCGCCGCACTCACTTGAGCAGGTCGTCGCGGGTCCGCGTGGTCGCACGTGAGCGGGCGCGGTCTGATCGGGGGTGTTCGGCGGGTTCCCACGCGCCTGCGACGCCCCGGCGGCAGAGGCCGGGGCCGCCGCTTCTCGAGGCGGGAGGTCACCGATGCCGGCGGTGGAGTGCTCGTTGCTCGGCGGCGTCGAGTGCGGGTGCGAGGGGTGCGAGCGTGGTGCGAAGGAGGTCCGGTAGCGAGCCGGACGGCACGACGAGCCCGCTGGTCGTGAAGGACGAAGCAGTCGTCTGCAGCCACTGCTCGAGCGCCACGCGAACTGCGGCGGCCACGCTCGCCGCGAGCACCCGTGCGGTGTGCGGGTCGCCATCGCCCAGACGGTCGGCGATCGCGTCGGTAAGAGGATGTTCGATCGCGGTGGTGGTTTCGACGAACGCGTCGCGCAGTGCGGGACGGGTGGTGATCAGCAGCAGCGCGTCCCGGCCGGATTCGTCCGGGACGGTGTACTGATCCACGATCGCTTCGATGACGGCGTCGGCGAGGCCGACGCCGGCGGGCCGATCGGCCACCGCCGCCGCGGCTCGCGCTTCCCGTTCGCCGGCGACGGCGGCGACGATCGCCTGCTCGCGGCTGGAGAAGTAGTTGTTGTACGTCCTCGGTGAGACGCCGGCGGCCTCGGCGATGTCATCGACGCGCACGTTGTCCGGCCCACGCTCGAGGGCCAGCCGCAGGGCCGCCGCGCGCAAGGCCTCTCGGGTGGCCTGCTTCTTCTGCTCGCGCAACCCCGTCCGTCTCGTCGTCACCGTCCCAGCATTCCAGCTTGAATGCGTGTGCGCAAACTTGCGTGCACGCAAGTTTCTTCATAGCCTGGGCGTCCTCATCCCACAGGAAGGACCCGTGCAATGAGGGCCAAGGGCATCACCTACGACACCGGCTTCATCCGCAACAGAGGGTCCTCCCGCGAGCGCTTCGACCCGGACGTGGTCAAGCGCGAGCTGGAGATCATCAGGGACGACCTGCACTGCACCGCGGTCCGCGTCATCGGCGGTGACCCCGGGCGGCTGGAGCTGGCCGCGACGTACGCCGCCGACCTCGGCCTGGAGGTCTGGTTCTCGCCCTACCCTCTGGAGCTGACCTCCGAGGAGACGCTGTCGCTGTTCGCCGACTGCGCTGAGCGGGCGGAGCGGATCCGGCAGCGGGGCGCCGAGGTCGTGTTCGTCGCCGGCGCCGAGCTGAGCCTGATGAACAAGGGATTCCTGCCGGGCGACACCCAGGAGGACAGGCTCGGGCTGCTGGCTCGGCGAGATCGGCTGGCCGAGCGGGCAGGCGAGCTCAGCGCGCGGGTCAACGACTTCCTGTCCGGCGCCGTGGCACTCATTCGCGAGCGATTCGGCGGCCGGATCACCTACGCCTCCATACCGCTCGAGCGCGTCGACTGGGCCTCCTTCGACATCGTGGGCGTGGATCTCTACCGGTCGGCCGAGGTCGCCGGCCCGTTCGCCGAGGCCGTACGCACCCTCGTCGCGCAGGGGAAGCCGGTCGCGATCACCGAGTTCGGCACCGCCGCCTACCGTGGCGCGGGTGACAGGGGCGGCCGCGTACTGGAGGTCGTCGAGTTCGGCGAGGACACCGGCGTGCCGGTCCGGCTGAACAGCGAGTGCGTCCGCGACGAGCCCGGCCAGGCCGCATACCTGCGGGAGCTGTTGGAGATCTACGACGCCGCAGGTGTCGACAGCGCCTTTGTCTTCCTCTTCGCGCTCGACAACTTCCCGCACCGCCCCGACGGCGATCCCCGCGACGATCTCGACCTGGCCAGTCCGGGCATCGTCAAAGTCCTCGAGGACCGCCGCGGGGACACCTACCCCGACATGTCCTGGGAACCCAAGGCCGCCTTCATCGCCCTCGCTGAGTGCTACCGCGGCTGACCGCGTCGCCATGCCCGCGTCTTGCGGCGAGCCTCGCCGGCCGCCGCCCGCCGGCCGGGCGAGCGCTTCAGCGCCTCATCCGACCCGCCCCCCTGCGGGCGAACAAGGGAGTACATATGATCACAGATGTTGTCATCGTCGGCGGCGGCCCCAACGGGCTGATGCTGGCCTGCGAACTGAGCCTGGCAGGGGTCCGGCCGCTCGTGCTGGAGCGGCTGCCCGAGCCCAGCCGGGAACCGAAAGCGAACGGACTGCTCGGTCAGGTCGTGAGGATGCTCGACCACCGCGGGTTGCACGAACGTCTCAGCGGCAGCCAGGAACCGCCGCGGCCGAACTCCGCGTACTTCATGTTCGGCGCGATGGGCCTGGACCTGAGCCTGCTGGAGGACAGCCCCGTCCACGCCCTGCCGGTGCCGCAGCGACGTGTCGTGCGGGTTCTGCAGGAGCGAGCGGTCGAACTGGGCGTGGACATCCGGCGGGGGCACGAGGTCGTCGGCCTGGCGCAGGACGACGACGCCGTCACCGTCGACGTCACGAGCCCGGACGGGGAGTACCACCTGCGGGCCCGGTACCTGATCGGTGCCGACGGAGCCCACAGCGCCACGCGCAAGCTCTCCGGCATCGGGTTCCCCGGAATCACCCACGACCGGATGACCGTTCGCTCGGCGCATGCGACGATCCCAGAGGACTGGGTCGATCCCGCGACCGGCGCGCTGAACGTGCCCGGCTACGGCGCCGTCATGCCGTTCATGCCCCACCGCACCGATAACGGGGGGTTCTCCTACGCGCCGATGCCCGGCCATCCACCGCTGGTCAGCACCACCGAGTGGGACCAGCCCGCGACCGACGCTCCGATGAGCCTGGAGGAGCTGGGGACGAGTATCCGCCGCGTGCTCGGCGTCGACGTGCCGCTCGGGCCACCCGACGGCCAAGGACCGCACGCGCTGCGCCGGCTGACCGGCGGTAACACCCGGATCGCCGAACGGTTCGCCGACGGCCGGGTGTTCCTGATCGGTGACGCCGCCCACGTGTACGCCGCCACGGGAGGCGGTCCGGGGCTCAACCTCGGCCTGCAGGACGCGGTCAACCTCGGCTGGAAACTCGCCGCCGAGATCCGGGGAAGCGCCCCGCCCGGGCTGCTGAACAGTTACGAGACAGAGCGGCGATCGGCCGCCCGGCGCATGGTGCTGAACGCGCAGGCACAGGCGGCCCTGATCGCCCCCGGCAGCGATGTCACCGGACTGCGCGA
Source organism: Nonomuraea sp. NPDC049378 (assembly GCF_055586745.1). Classification (NCBI taxonomy): domain Bacteria; kingdom Bacillati; phylum Actinomycetota; class Actinomycetes; order Streptosporangiales; family Streptosporangiaceae; genus Nonomuraea; species Nonomuraea sp. NPDC049378. The sequence goes on along the minus strand of NZ_JBVJHP010000006.1, from coordinate 132,963 downwards.
GGTGTTCGCCGAACTGCTCCGCGACCCGAGCGCGGTGCGGCGCCTGGCCGGACTCACCGCAGGCGCCGACGTCCGCTACGACATGGGCGTACCCGAGGCGCACCCGCTGACCGGCCGGTTCGCCCCGGACATGGACCTGCACACCGCGACCGGGCCGGTCCGGCTGGCCGAGCTGACCAGAACCGCACGCCCTCTGCTGCTCGACCTGACCGAAGAATCATCACTGGCGGAGACACTCGCCCTGGGGCACGACCAGGTCGATGTCGTCACGGCGCGCTCCCAGACCCCCGCGCCCACCGCCCTGCTCCTCCGGCCGGACTGTTACGTGGCCTGGGCATCTGCATCGCCTCGGCCCGATCCCACGGAGATCGGGACGCTCCGAGCAGCCTTGCAGCGGTGGTGCGGAGTCATCAAGCCCGCCCGCACCTGACTCGGGCACCTACGGAGGCAGCCGACGCGGGCCGGTGGCAGGCTTGCGGAGGGCCGGGACGGGGTCAGGACCCGGCTGCGGCGCGGTGGGCGCGGATCTCGTCGTGGTGGTCGGAGGCCCAGCCGATCAGCTGTTTGACGATGTCGAGCAGGCCACGGCTGAGGGGGGTGAGGGTGTACTCCACGCGCGGCGGGACCTCCGCGTAGGCCGTGCGGGTGATCAGCCCGTCCTGCTGAAGCTGGCGCAGGGTGTGGCTGAGCATGCGCTGGGAGATGCCGGGGACGTCGCGCTGCAGGTCGGTGTAGCGCAGGGCGCCGTCCTCCAGGATCGCGATGATCAGCATGCTCCACTTGTCGCCGACCCGGTCCAGGATCTGGCGGATGAAGGCCATCTGGTCGGCCGGGATCGCCGCGCAGGGCCCCCGGCTCGCGGCGGCCGCCGATCCCCCTGCGTGCTCCATGACGCACATTCCTCTCCGTGACGCACAGTGATGTGCCTTTTGTAGGCCCCTCCATGCTGTCCTATCTTGACGTTACGCACAAATAGTAAGAATTGGAGGGGATGCCATGAAGGTCGAGCTCTGGTCCGAGGTGGCCTTCCCCTGGTGCGGGCTGGGCGGCCATCGCCTGGCGCGAGCCGTCGAGCACGTGGAGGTGGTCACCTCGCCCCCGGCGGCCATGCTCCTGCCTGCGCTCCGACGGCTGCGCCGTCCCCTCCGCAACCTCCTGACCCCGTACTCGAGAGAAAGTGAACTGATCATGCCTGCTCTCGCCATCGTCGGCGCCGGCCCCGGCATGGGCCTCGCCATCGCCCGCACCTTCGGCGCCCAGGGCTACGATGTCGCTCTCATCGCCCGCAACCGGGCCAAGCTCGACGACCTCGTCGGCCGGCTCACCGCGGAGGGCATCACCGCCGCCGCGTTCCCGGCGGACGTGCTCGACCACGACGCGCTGGCCCAGGCCCTCAAGGACGCCGCCACTCTCTTCGGCGGCATCGATGTCCTGGAGCACTCCCCGGCCCCGAGCGTCGGCTCCATCGCCCTCGCCTCGCCGTCCCAGACCAACCCGTCCGACGTGCAGTGGCTGATCGACTTGCTGCTCTACAGCGCCATCACCGCCACCCGGGCCGTCCTCCCCGCGATGCGTGAGGCCGGCGCGGGCACCCTGCTCTACACCAACGGAGGCGGCTCGCTCGACCCGCACCCGATACTCGGCAACGTCAACGCCGCCCAGGCGGCGCTGCGCAACTGGGTGCTCAACCTGCACAAGGAGCTGGCCGGCACCGGTGTCCAGGCCGCGCACGTCGCCATCGACGTGTGGATCGGCGGGGGCGGCCCTCCCGGAGCCCCGACCGCGGAGCCCGAGGAGATCGCCCCTCTCTACTGGGACCTGCACACCCGACGCGACGAAGCCGAGCGCGTCTTCTCCGGCTGACGTCTCGCGTGGCGGGGGTGGCGGCAGTGATCCGGTTCGGTCGCGGAGTTCGCACGGATTAACGAAACGGGACCGTTGCGTATCGGAATGCATTGCGCTACGGTGTCGTTGCGAAACTTGGGCGTATCGAAATTAAGGACCTTGTCATGGACCCGAAAACGGGGCATCCACGCCGATGGGCGATTCTCGGCGTGCTGGTGTTCAGCCTGCTGGCCGTCGTGTTGGACAACACGATCCTCAACGTCGCGATGAAGACCATCGCCGACGAGACGGTGGGCTTGGGGGCGACGCAGAGCGAGCTCGAATGGGCGATCAACTCCTACACGCTGGTGTTCGCCGGCTTGTTGTTCACGTTCGGCGTGATCGGCGACCGAACAGGGCGAAAGCGCATGCTGTTCATCGGCATGGTGCTGTTCGGGCTGGCCTCGCTGGCCAGCGCCTACGCCCAGGATCCGACGCAGCTGATCCTGGCGAGGGCGGCGATGGGCATCGGCGGCGCGGCCATCATGCCGGCCACGCTGGCGATCATCTCCAACGTGTTCCCGCCCGGTGAGCGTGGCAAGGCCATCGGCGTGTGGGCCGGCGGCGTCGGTCTCGCGGTGGCGATCGGCCCGATCACGGGCGGCCTGCTGATCGAGCACTTCTGGTGGGGCTCGGTGTTCCTGGTCAACGTGCCGATCGTGCTGGTCAGCCTGGTCCTGATCTCCATGGTCGTGCCCGAGTCGCGTGACCCGAAGCCGTCCAGGCTCGACCCGCTGGGCGTGGCGTTGTCGATCATCGGTCTGGTGGCCATCGTGTACGGCATCATCCGCGGCGGCGAACTCGCCACCGTGGCCAGCGCCGAAGTGCTGGTGCCGACGTTGTTCGGCCTGGCGGTGCTCGGCGTGTTCGTGTGGTGGGAGCGGCGCATCGACCACCCGGTCTTCGACGTCCGTAACTTCGCCAACGTCCGCTTCAGCTCGGCCATCGGCATGATGGGCATCGTCTTCTTCGCGATGATGGGCGGGATGTTCTTCCTGACCTTCTACCTGCAGATCGTGCTGGGGTTCACGCCGGTGCAGGCGGGAGCGCTGATGATCCCGTTCGCCGCGGCGCAGCTCATCTTCGCGCCGCTCAGCCAGCGGGTGAACGAGCGGTTCGGCGCCAAGCTGTCGGCCACGGTGAGCATGATCGTGGTGACCCTGGCGTTGAGCAGCTACGCTCTGATGGACCAGAACACGCCGATCCTGCTGATCGAGATCGTCTTCTTCGTGCAGGGTGCGGCGATGGCCAACATCATGCCGCCCGCGACCACCGCCATCATGGAGTCGCTGCCCAGGGAGAAGGCCGGTGTCGGATCCGCGATGAGCAACACCGTCCGCCAGCTGGCCGGCGCGCTCGGCGTGGCGGTGCTCGGCTCGGTGCTGTCCTCCAGCTACCGGGGCGAGATGGCGCCGGTGCTGGCGGGCCTGCCCGCCGACGCCCAGCACGCCGCCGGTGAGTCGATCATGGGGACGATGGGCGTCGCCCAGGCTCTGGGGGAGCAGGGCCAGGCGCTGATCAAGCCGGCGTTCGCCGCGTTCGTCGAAGGCATGCACGTCACGGCCATGGTGTCGGCGGTGGTCGGCTTGCTCGGCATCGTGGTCGTGGCGAGGTGGATGCCCGGCAAGCCGCGACCGGTGCGGCAGACGGAACAGAGGGAACCCGCTACAGTGTGAGGCCGCGATGACGATCCAGGAACCAGCGGTTGCCCGCCCGGCGGGCCGTCCGCGCAGCGAGAAGGCCGAGAAGGCGATCATCGAGGCGACCCTCGACCTGCTCGGCGAAGGCATGGGTGTGTCCGAGCTGTCCATCGAGGCGATCGCGTCGAGGGCCGGCGTCGGCAAGACCACGATCTACCGGCGCTGGTCCAACAAGGAAGATCTGGTCGTCGACGCCCTCGCCACGCTCAAGGCGCCGCTGCCGGAGCTCGGCGGCACATCGGTGCGCGACGACCTGATCAGCCTGCTCGACGCCATGCGCAGGGAGGCGGGCCAGCCCCGCAGCCGCTGCGTGATGAACATCGCGATGAGCGAGGCCGATCGATATCCGCAGCTGATGGAGCGGTTCGTCAAGCGGGCCATCACACCTCGCAGGGAGGCGATGCGCGCGGTGATCGAGCGCGGCATCGCCTCCGGCGAGCTCAATCCCGACCTCGACGTCGACATGGGCATGGCGTTGCTCTCAGGGACGATGCTCTGGCACACCAAGTGGGGGCCCGGTGGCGAGCTCGCTCCCGACCTCGCCGTACGGGTGGTCGACGTGGTCCTGGCCGGGATGACGCCCAGGCCCTGATCGGCGGAGCGGCCGTCAGGCGGCGGTCCTGCGGCGGAAGAGCAGGGCCGCGACCGGGACGCTGATCACCACCACACCGATCAGCCACGCCGCCGCCACCGCCCCCGACGAGCCCACGGGCCGGTCGAGGAGCAGTGCCCGCAGCGTCTCGATGATCGGTGTGGCCGGCTGGTTGTAGGCGAAGTCGCGCAGCACGCCCGGCATCGTCTCCGCGGGGACGATCCCGTCCGAGACGTACGGCACGAAGAGCACCGCGAAGCTGAACGCTCCCGCCGCCTGGGCCGACTTGACCAGCAGCCCCCACACGACCGCGAGGGCGGACATCGCCAGGACGTATCCCGCGACCAGCGCCAGCACCAGAGCCCAGCCGGTGAGGGTGGCCTCGGGGCGGAACCCGAGGACGATCGCGGCGAGCAGGGCGATGGCGGACGATGCCACGTTGCGCACGACCGATGCCACGACGTGCCCCGCGGGCACCACCCACCCGCTGATGGGCAGGGTGCGGAAACGGTCGATCATGCCTCCGGTCAGGTCCTCGGAGATGTTCACGGCCGACAGGGCGGCTCCGTACCCGCCTGACATGAGCAGCACGGCGGGGACGACGAAGTCGATGTAGGCCAGGCCGCTGGAGCCGGTGGTGATCGCGCCGCCGAACACGTACACGAAGAGCAGCATGATGATCACGGGCAGCGCCGTGTTCACGATGAGGCCGTCGAGGACGCGCAGTTCGCGGCGCAGGTCGCGGACGACGAGGCGGCGAAGGTCGCCCGCCGAGGTGACGAGGGCGCTCACGCCGCGGCCGCCGTGAGCTCGAAGAACACGTCGTCCAGGGTGGGGGCGCGCAGGGCCACGTGCTCGACGTCGATCGCGGCCCGGTCGAGCAGGTCCAGCGTCCTGTGCAGGTGCCGGGGGTCCTGGACGGCCACGGTGACCTCGCGGGAGTCCTGGCCGAGGTGGGCGTCGGCGAGCGCGGCCCCGGCACGGGGCACGTCGTCGGCCCGCGACAGGCGCATCACCAGGCGTTCCGCGCCGACCTGGCGTTTGAGCGCGGCGGGGGAGTCGTCGGCCACGACCCGCCCGCCGTTGATCACCACGACGCGGTCGGCGAGGTGGTCGGCCTCGTCGAGGTACTGGGTGGTCAGCAGGATGGTGGTGCCGGAGGCGAGCAGTTCGCGGATCACCGACCACAGTTCGGCCCGGCTGCGCGGGTCGAGCCCGGTGGTGGGCTCGTCAAGGAAGAGAATCCTGGGGTTGGAGATCATGCTGGCGGCGAGATCGAGGCGGCGGCGCATCCCCCCGGAGTAGGTGGAGACCTGACGGCCGGCCGCGGCGGTCAGGTCGAAGCGTTCGAGCAGTTCGCCCGCTCGCCGGCGGGCCTGCCTCCCGCCGAGGTGGTAGAGGCCGGCGAACAGCTCGAGGTTCTCCCGGCCGGTCAGCAGCCCGTCGACCGTGGCCTGCTGAGCGGTCAGCCCGATCACGCGGCGTACCGCGGCACCCTCGCGGGTGACGTCGTGGCCGCCCACGGTGACGGTGCCGCCGTCCGGCGCGAGCAGGGTGGTCAGGATGCGCACGGTGGTGGTCTTGCCGGAGCCGTTCGGCCCGAGCAGGGCCAGCAGGGAGCCGGTGGGCACGGTCAGGTCGATCCCCGCGAGCACCGGCCTGCCGCCGAAGGACTTGGTTAGTCCTCTGGCGTGCACAGCTTCTGTGAATGGCGTACTGTGTATGACGTTCATAGTTTTAAGGTAATGCAGAATCCTAGGAGTGAGTCAAGGAGGAACCCGAATGTCGCAGGAGCGGTCGTTGCCGCCCGTGGTGGAGCGGTTGTGGGGGCGCGAGCCGGTCTCGCGCCGAGGCCCGAGGCCGCGGCTCGACCTGGCCACGATCGCCTCGGCCGCCATCGAGATCGCCGATGCTGAAGGCCTGACCGGGGTCTCGATGGCGAGCGTGGCCTCGCGGGTGGGGGCGGCGGCGACGGCGCTCTACCGCTACGTCGGGAGCAAGGAGGACCTTCTCACCGCGATGGCCGACTTCGTCGTGCCGATGCCGCCCGACCCCGCGGGCCGGCCCTGGCGCGACTATCTCGAGCTCTGGACCCGCGCCCAGCGCGACACCCTCCTTGAGCACCCGTGGTTGTTGCCGATCTCGCGGCTCACCCCGCCGCTGGGCCCCCGGCGGCTGCTCTGGCTCGACCGCCTGCTCGCCGCGCTCGACGGCATGGGGCTGGACGGCGGGGAGAAGGTCAACGTGGCCAGTGTCCTGGCGGGCTACGCGCTGACCGACGCGGCGCTCGTGGCCACGTCCGGAGAGCCGCAGGCCGACGGCCCGGGCGTCGAGGGAGCCGAGGACTACGGCGAGGCCCTGGCCGGGCTGCTCGACGCCGGGACCTACCCGGCGCTGTCGGCCGCCGTGCGCGCGGGCGCGCTGCGCGGCGCCGAAGGGTGGGTCGACGACAGCGACTTCCGCTTCGGCCTGGAGCTGCTGCTCGACGGCGTCGAGGCGCTGATCGCGCGGCGCGCGTCAGGCGATGACGTCGGCGGGAAGTAGCTGCTCGGTGAGCAGGCGGCGGACCCGGTCGGGGGTGGTCGCCCAGGGCCGCAGAAGCTCCCATCCATGGAAATATCCCAACAGGTACGGGCTCGTCGGCGACGGCTTGATCAGCCCCATGGCCAGCGCCACCTCGCTCTCGCTGTACAACGCCCACCGGCCCAGGTACGCGGCCAGCTCCGCCTCGCCCCTCCCCTCCTCCGCCATGAACACGGCGTTGCCCCAGACGCCCCACAACACGTTCTTCGCGTGGTGGATCGCGGCCAGGTCGCTCCCGTCGGGCCGGATGCCGGCCTCGGGAAAGACGTGCTCGTCCAGCCAGGCCCGCGCCTGCTCGCCGGGGAAGACGAGCTCCTCGGCGAGCAGGCCGAGGCCCTCGCTGAGCACGAACGACGGCGACAACATGAACCGTACGCTCTGGCCGTCCCGGTGCTCCTTGAGCAGCGACTCGGCGATGTGCCCGGGATGGCCCTCGTGCGCGATGACGTACAGCAGATCGGCCAGGTTGAACGGGATCGCCTTGTTGACGTGGATCGTGGACTTCAGGCCGCCCTCGTACGCGCCGGCCGCGTGGAACGCCACCCCCTCCACGAGCCGGACCTCCACACTCTCCTCCGGCAGCGCGATGATCGCGCTCGTCCGCGCCCGTGTCTCGGCCACCGCCCTGGCCGCCAGCTCCGGCAGCCGCTCGATCGGCTCCAGGGTGTGGGCCGCCTGCCACGCCCGCATCCGGTCGGCCAGCGACCCGCCGGTCCTCGGGAGCGCCGCGTCCAGCTCCGCGTGCGCCTGCTCGAACACCTCCTCGGGCAGCCGTCGCGGCTCCAGGCCCAGGCACTCGCGCGCGTACTCGGCCAGGGGCAGCCGCTCGCCGTCCAGCCGGCGGGCGACGGCCCGCAGCGCGCGCACCTGTGCGGCCAGGTATGCCGACGGGGCGGACTCCAGCAGCCGATCCGCCTCCCCGGCCAGCTCGCCCGGGGCGGCGGGCGGCTCCGACTCCGCCGTCGCCCTCCACGCCGCCGGACCCGAGTAGATGAGCATGCCGCCGCCCAGCGCCTGGTCGACCCGCAACGCCAGCATCGCGAAGTCGTGCTGCCACCGCTGCTCTGCCATGGATTCTCCTCCTCTGTCCTGGGCGCCCTAAGCTAGCCGTACGGTTTTCCGTACAGTGCACGGAAACGCGCGCGGAAAGGGAGCGGGAGCGTGCCGGAATCCATCTGGTTCCGCGACGACGACCGGCCGCGCCGGCCACGGCTGACGCGCGAGCGCATCGTCACGGCCGCCGTCGCGCTCCTTGATGCCGAGGGCGTGGCCGGATTCTCGATGCGGGCGCTGGCCGCGCGCCTGCGGGCGGGGACGATGTCGCTCTACGAGTACGTCAGGAGCAAGGAGGACGTCCTCGACCTGGCCCTCGACGAGGTGATCGGCGAGATCGAGCCGGCGGAGGCGGGCCCGTGGCGAGAGCTCCTGGTGCGCCAGCTCGCCCAGAGCAGGCAGGTGATGCGCCGCCACCCCTGGGTGCCCGCGCTCACCGCCACGCGTCCCCTGCTCGGGCCGAACGCGGTGGCCCGCTCCCGCGTGTTCTACTCCGCGCTGGCCGGCGCCGGGCTGAGCGGCGCCACGCTCGTCGCCGCCGTCGGCACGCTCAGCTCGTACGTCAACGGCTTCGTCGCGTCGGAGAACACCTGGTGGGACACCGTACGCACGGCCGGAGCCGACGCCGAGATCCGCGGCAAGGTCACCCGGCATCTCGACGACCACGCCGGCGAGCTCGCCCGGCACGCCCAGGTGGACAACGGCGACTTCGACGCCCAGTTCCTGCTCGGGCTCGACCTCATCCTCGACGGCATCGCGACCCGCCTGCCACCCGGCTGAGGTCGCCGGCTCGGGCCGGGCCCGTCCGCGGTCACCGCTGTTCCGCGACGGCGGCCAGCAGGGAGTCGAGGGCGCGCTGGGACGTCTGGAGCCGTTCGATGGTCTCGGCGAGGCGCCGGCGTTCCCTCCGCAGGCTGCCGGCCATGCCCTGGCAGCCGGACGGCACCATCCGTCCGCCGTCGTCATGCACGCAGTCGAGCAACCGCGCGATCACCGACGTCGGCAGTCCGGCGGCCAGCATCATCCGGATGTGGCGGACGGCGGCGACGTCCGCGTCGCCGTAGTCGCGGTAGCCGTTGGGCAGCCGCACGGGCCTGAGCAGGCCCTGCTCCTCGTAGTAACGCAGCAGCCGCCTGCTCACCCCGGTCTCCCGGGCCAGGTCACCGATCCGCATGTGCTCCCTTGTCCCTCACACTTGACCTTCACATCGATGTGACGCCTTACCGTCCCATTGTTCTAGAGCAACAACACGAAGGAGCTGATGATGCCGGGTGCGGTGGTGATCGGGGCAGGACCGGGGATCGGGCGGTCCGTCGCCCGCCGGTTCGCGAATGAGGGCATGGAGGTCGCCCTCGTCTCGCGGTCAGGGACGACGCTGGACCTGGAGGGTGCGCGCGCCTACCGGGCCGACAGCGCCGACGAGGACGAGTTGCGCGCGGCGCTCGACGCGGCCGCCGCCGAGCTGGGCACGCCGGACGTCGTGGTCTACAACGCGGCCGTCATCCGGCCCGACACGCCCGCCGAGGCGAGCATGCGCTCGCACCTCGACGCCTGGGCGGTCAACGTGGTGGGTGCGCTGATCGCGGCCGCGCACGTCGTACCGGCCATGGCCGGGCGCGGCGGCGGCTCGTTCCTCATCACCGGCGGGATGCCCGAGCCCAAGGCGGCTTACACCAGCCTCTCGCTCGGCAAGGCCGGCGTGCGGACCCTGGTGGACATCCTCGACCAGCAGTGGGGATCGTCGGGCGTGCACGTGGCCGGCGTCACCGTGGCCGGGCCCGTCGCGCCCGGCACGGACTTCGACCCCGACGACATCGCCGAGCACTACTGGCGCCTGCACACCCAGCCGAGGTCCCGCTGGGACCGGGAGGTGCTGCACGGCGGCGCCGGCGGGTGAGCAGGAGACCGCCGATGGCGGGAAGGGAGCTGGTGCAGCAGGTGGCGGGGTGCCCGCATGCGGCGACGGTCAGCGAGGTCGCACCGGGCGGGCGGGATGTCCGCGGGCCATGTCAGCGGGTGAGCTTCCACAACCAGCCGATGGAACGGAGCCCGAGCCGCGCCGCCACCCGCTGCGAGGAGTGGTTGTCCGCGCCCGTGCTGTAGAACAGGCGGGTGCCCGGCAGGAGACCGGCCCAGGTGGCGGTGGTCGCCGCGGCGAGGCCACGACCACGGAACGCGGGTGCGGTCCACACCCCGGCCTCGGCGCCGGCCGCTGTCAGGCGCGCGGTGTGGCAGACGGCGGCCACCTGGTCGTCCGCCGCGACCATCGCCCAGGGCGCGCCGTCGCAGCCGTCGAGGAGGTCGTGCCACTCGTCGCGGGCCCAGTTCGCGGGCCGCAGGGGGCGTACGCGCTCGGCGTGGGCCGGGTCGTCCGACCGCAGCACCTCGGCTGCGGGAGCGTCGAAGGGCACCGGTGGCGGCGGGATCAGATAGCACGGCCCGCCGGACACCGTCGCCTCTCCGAGGAGCGCGCGGCACCGCTCCAGCACTTCCGGCGGCCGGCCTGGGGAGGAAGGGAGGCCGCGGGCGACCAGATCGAGCAGCCGGGCGGCGAGCGCGCCGGGCACGTCGGGCCCCACCGCCGCGGTCATGCCGTCGGCCGCCACACCCACCACCAGGTCTTCCGGCCCGGGCAGGCGGCCGCGGTCGTCGAGGCGCCAGATGACACCGATCTCGATGGCCAGCAGGTCGACGTCGGGGGTCACGGTGGGTCCGCCTCCAGGTCGGTGCGACGGCTGCGAACAGCCCGGGGCAATTTACCTGAAAGCCGCCTGCCTTGCCCGCTGGTTTCCGCGCCGGCCGCCGGATCCTTCTGTCTTTACGAGCACGACGACTACAAAGGCGGCCATATCTGTTTCACAGGCAGTGACGTGTTCCTGAAGAGGGACAACTAGCCGACGCTTCCACGTGGCCCGGGTGCGGGATCGACGAGGGTGAACGCGGTCGTCGCGGCCACCCTGCCGTTGACGATCACGTCGAGCTCCCTCCCGCCCGGCGGCTCGTCACGGGTGGTGACCGGGCGGAAAGAATGGCTCTTGCGCAGGGTGAAGACCGCGCCGGATCCGTCGGCCGCCCGCTGGCCGAGGTGGAACACGCGGCGCGAGCCGGGCCGCCGGATCGCGTATTTCAGCAGCATCGGCCCCGGCGCGCCGGCCGTGACCGTGACGGTGAAGGACAGCTTCCCGCCGATGGTCACGGTGTCGGCCTCCAGGGCCAGAGCGTCGACCGCGCCGCTGCCCGGGGTGACGCCCATGAGCGCGAGCGCCTCGGGGTGGCCCGTGCGCAGCAGCCCGCGCGCCGCGTGCCGCAGCACCTTCTCCACGTGGGAGCCGCCGTCGGAACGCCAGCGGGCGAGCAGCTCCAGAGCCACCTGGGGATGGTCCTTGGCCAGGTCGTTGACGTGGTTGGCGACCGAGCGGCGCACGTATTCGCTCGGGTCGTCGCGCAGGCGGTCGAGCAGGGGCAACGTCGGCCCAGGCGTCATCAGCCAGGCCACCCGCCCGGCCCACGGCAGCCGGGGCCGTGAGCCCTCTGAGGCCAGACGGCGCAGGTGCTCGTCGGGGGACTCGGCCCAGGCACGCATGATCCTGAGAGCGTCGTCGCGGTAGCGCTCCAGAAAGGGGCGTACGGCGAACTCGCCCGTCGCGTACGGCGTGAGCGCGGCCAGCGTGGCCATCGCGGGCTCCAGATGATCGAGCCCCGCCGCGGCCGTGTGGTCGGTGGCCGGCCAGCCGCTCCACATGTCGAGCCGCACCCGCGACGCGCACGCGCGCACGATCTCGGCGGCCTGGGGATAGGGCAGCGGCAGCGCGTCGTGCAGCGCCGCCGAGACATGCCTGACGCGGTCCTTGAGCTCCAGCCCGCCGAGCCCGGCCAGGGCGCGCTCGGTGAAGCGGGCGCGGGGGAACGGCGCCCAGGCCGCGCTCAGCCCGTCGGCCAGGACCTGCACGGAGGCGGAGTTGATCATTTCTTTCAGGGGTTGAGCCACGGCGATACTGTGCCAGCCGCCACCGACAGTTCTCACCCCCCTGGAGAAGCCGCGGGCGGCGCCGCGCCGGCGACCTATGCGCCGTTCGGCGTCTGCGGCGACAGGCCGCGGTAGTACGCCTGCATGGCGGGGTGGTAATCGTGGAAATCAGGTGCGGGGGAGCCGTCGCGGGAGGCCACCAGCATGTCGAGGTAGTACTCCCAGCCGGGTCCGACGTCGCCGGCCAGGTCCGTGCCGTCCAGGTGCTGGACGAAGCGCAACTCCGTCATGCCGGCGGTCTCCGACAGCAGCAGGTCGATCCGCCAGGCCCCGTACGCGTCGAGCGCCGACACGGTCAGCCGGTGCGGCGGCTCGCAGGCCTCGATGCGCAGGTCGTACCAGGGCTCCTGCTCCTCGTGCACCATCCGCACCTTGATCGTGCGGCCGGGCGCGGCCTCGCCCTCCCAGGGCCCGAACCAGCGGGCCGTTCGCTCGGACTCGGTGATGCTCGCCCACACGTCCTCGGCGGGTGCGCGGAACGTCCGGGTGAGGACGAGATCGTTTCCTGAGGCCGTGCCGAACAGCCTGCCGGTGGGGATCGGGCTCATGCGGTGTTCTCCTCGCTGCTGGTGCTGGCGCTGGCGCTGGTGCGGCGCTCGCGGCGCGTTCGGTGCACCTCCGTCTCCAGCGCGTCGAAGCGGTGCTCCCACCCGGAGGGCCGGGCGAACTGGGAGAGCCAGGCGAGCAGCTCGCCGAGCCTGCCGGGGTCGAGCGCGTAGAGGCGCTGCCTTCCGACCAGCTCGTCGCGCACCAGGCCGCTCTCTCTGAGCACGCGCAGGTGACGGCTCACGGCCGGCCTGCTGATCGCGAACTGCCCGGCGATCTGACCGGCGATCTGACCGGCGGACAGCCGCCCGTCGCGCAGCATCACCAGGATCCGCCGCCGCACGGGGTCGGCGATCGCTCCCGCCACTTCGTCCACCCAGAAAGCGTAACCTACTGGTTACGTGTTCGGTCAGAGTTGGGGTGCCACGTCGGGGCAACCTCCCGTGGGCCCAGATACATGAAGAACCTTCTTCGCAGCGGCCACGGATGGCGGAGGTACGCAGCATGAGCAAGCCGCAGGGCGCCGTAGACCTCTCCGCATCGATCGACCACGGCGGCGCGGGCTCTCCCGGTGTCACCGATGCGCCGGATCGGGCCTTCCGCTCCCATCCGACCCTCCAGCCGGCCGTCCGCCAGCTCCAGGTGCTGCGCGACACCTACCCGGGGTGGCGGATCTGGCGCGAGCGCACCTCCACGGCCGTGGTGTGGCACGCGGAGTTACGGCGGCAGGTCAGCGCGGGCATGCGCGGTGCCGGGGTGGCCGAGCGGATCCAGCGCGGTGGAGCCCTGGAGCTCGCGTCCGCGCTGGCCCACCAGGCGTCGCTGGTGCACAACTCCCGGGCCTGGGCCCGGTCGTCATGAGCCGGGGTGGGGGATCAGCTCGTGGTCTCGCGCCACCTGTTGGTGATCGGCAGGCGGCGGTCCCGGCCGAAGTTCTTGGGAGTGATCTTGGGGCCCGGCGGATACTGCCTGCGCTTGTACTCGGCCACGTCCACCAGCCTGATCACCCGCGTCACGAGCTCGGGATCGTGGCCGGCCGCGATGAGCTCCCGCGAGCCCATGTCCTTCTCCACGTAGTCGTCCAGCAGCCGGTCCAGCACCTCGTACGGGGGCAGCGAGTCGGTGTCGCGCTGCCCTGGCCGCAGCTCGGCGCTCGGCTCCTTGGTGATCGAGTTCTCCGGGATCGGCCGCTCGGCCTGCAGCAGGAAGGAGGGGTCGGAGTGGGTGTTGCGCCACTTCGACAACTCCCAGACCATCGTCTTCGGCACGTCCTTGATCGGCGCGAAGCCGCCCGCGGAGTCGCCGTACAGCGTGGAGTAGCCGGTCGCGAGCTCGCTCTTGTTGCCCGTCGTCAGCACCAGGTGGCCGTGCTCGTTGGACAGGCCCATGAGGATCATGCCCCGCACCCTGGCCTGGATGTTCTCGGCGGCCAGGCCGGACAGGTGGATCTCCTTCTCGTACGCGTCGACGATCTCGGCGATCGGCACGACCTGCGACTGCACCCCCTGCCTGCGCACCAGCTCTTCCGCGTCGCGCAGCGAGTGGTCGGAGGAGTAGCGGGACGGCATGGGCACCACATGGACCCGCGAGGGCCCGATGGCGTCCGCGGCGATCGTGGCCGTCAGCGCCGAGTCGATGCCCCCCGACAGGGCCAGGATGACCGACTCGAAGCCGTTCTTGGCCACGTAGTCGCGGACGGCCAGCACCAGCGCGGAGTAGACCTCGGCGTGCGGGTCCAGCCGCTCGGCGATGGGGGCGGGCACCGGGGGATAGGGGGCGACCGGGTCGGCCGACACCACCAGGCGCTCGACCGTGATCGTGGTGCCGTCGCCCGCGTCGTACGGGAACGTCCCCGTCTGCGCCTGCGAGGGCGGCAGGTCGAGATCCACGACCAGCAGCTCCTCCTTGAACTGCCCGGCCCGCGCCAGGAGCTCTCCCGAGCCGTCCACCACGATCGAGTCGCCGTCGAAGACCAGCTCGTCCTGCCCGCCGACCTGGTTGACGTAGACGAGCGCGCAGCCTGCCTCGCGCGCCCTGCGCGCGCACAGCTCCAGGCGGACGTCGTCCTTCTCCTTCTCGTACGGCGAGGCGTTCGGGACGACGAGCAGCCCGGCTCCCGCCTGCCCGACGACGGACACAGGACCGCCGTCCTGCCAGAGGTCCTCGCACACCGCGATGGCCACGTCGACCCCGTGCAGGCGGAAGACGGGCAGGCGATCGCCGCGCACGAAGTAGCGGTACTCGTCGAACACCCCGTAGTTGGGCAGGTGGTGCTTGGCCGTACGGGTGACCACCTCGCCCTTGAACAGCAGCGCGGCGGCGTCGAGCGGCGCGCCCTTCGGCTGGCCGGTCCTGGGAGCCCGGGCGGCGCGGTCGACGTAGCCGACCACCACGGGCAGATCGCCGAGCCCTTCCCGGTCCAGCCTGCGCGCCACCTCTTCCAGGGCCCTGATGCTGGCGTCCACGAACGACGTACGCAGCACGAGGTCCTCGACGGGATAGCCGGTGAGGAACATTTCGGTGAAGACGACCAGGTGGGCACCGCGTTCGGCGGCGTCGCGGGTCCACACGATCAGCCGGTCCGCGTTGGCCGCCAGATCGCCGACGGTCGGGTTGGTCTGTGCCAGGGCAATCCGCAGTTGAGCCACGCGCTCAGCCTAATACGTCACGCTTTTTATCGTCCAAGCGACGAAAAGTGATATATGTCGCTCAGCGGCGCCGGATCGCGGGTCCGAGCGCCAGCATGCCGAGCGCCGACACCGCGCCGACCCCGCCGACCGTGAACCACAACGCCTTCGAGCCCAGCTCCAGCAGCGGGCCGCCGATCAGCGGCGCCAGCACGGCGGCCATCGACCACGCGAAGCCGAACAACCCCGCGTACCGACCGCGCAGGTGCGCGGGCGCGAGCGCGGCCACGACGGCGCCGGGGACGCCGGCCGTGATGATCTCCCCCGTCGTCCACACCGCGATCGTCACGACCAGCCCGAGGGTGCTGGTGACGAACGCCGTCATCGCGAACCCCAGACCCATCACGGCCAGCCCCGTCGCGAGCGTGCGGGAGGCGTCCCTGCGCCCGAGCCAGCCCGACACGAGCGGCTGCACGAGCACGATGAGCACCCCGTTGAGCGCCATGGCCAGCCCGAACTGCCCCGGCGACAACTTCACGACCTCCGTCATCGCCACCGGCAGCATGGTCATCGTCTGCCCGTAGACCAGCGCGTTGCCCAGCACGACCAGCGTGAACCCCACCATCACCCGGTCGCGCAGGACCACGCCGAAGCCGCCGGCCGACTCCCTCGCCTCCGGCCTGGTCTCCGGGACCGCCCGCCACACCAGCGCGGCGAAGACCAGGCAGGAGACCGCGTCGATCCAGAACAGCCAGACGAACCCGAGCTCCGCCAGCCGGCCGCCGCTCGTCATGCCGATCGCGTAGCCGAGGTTGATCCCCCAGAACAGCAGCCCGTACGCCCGGGGCCGTTCCGCGGGGGAGACCAGGTCGGCGACCAGGGCGGTCGAGGCGGGCCTGTAGACGTCGATCACCAGGCCGAGCGCGAACATGGAGACCAGGATCGCCGGCAGCGTGGAGCTGTAGCCGAGCGCCAGCATGCTCACGGCGGTGGCCACCATGCCGCCCGACAGCGTGGCCCGGCGCCCGATCCGGTCCGTGAGGATCCCGGCGAGCAGTTGCGACAGCAGCGAGCCCACGCCGTAGACGCCCATCACGAGGCCCGCCGCGGCCAGCGACAGGCCACGGCTCTGCGTCAGGTAGACGCCGGTGAAGGGGACGACCATGGTGCCCAGGCGGTTCACCAGGGTGCCGCCCCACAGGGCCCAGAACGGGCGGGGCAACCCGCCCACCATGGACTGGAGGAAGGACGGCTTCCGCTGCGGGTCTGACGGCTTCTCGGCGGTGGTGTGTGACACGCAGGAATCGTGATGTTTGGGTCTTTAGGGTGCGAACGATTTAGGGGAGACTAAAAGCATGTCGCTTACCTGGGCGCTCACCCCGGAGGACGTCGCCCGCATCCGGTTCGCGTTCTCGCCCATGTGGGAGCTCGTCGCGAGCCTGCGCACCCTCCAGAGGCCCGCCCGGCAGTCACTCCACCTGCAGTGGATCAAGGCCGTCCGGCCACGGCTCGCCGGGCTCGACCTCAGCGAGCTGTTCGCGCTCGTCCCGCCCTCCGGCTACGTGGCCGACTTCATCACCCCGCCGCCCGACACGCCGATGCCCGACTTCACCGCCGAGCTCGACCGGGTCAGGCGTACGCCGCCCGAGACGGCCCGGCGGGAGGCCCTGCGGGTCGAGGGGACCGACCGGGCGGTGATCGAGCGGTTCACGGCCGACCCCGAGGCGGGCGTGGCCAGGGTCGCGCGGGCGCTGGAGGCGTACTGGGAGACGTGTTTCGCGGAGTTCTGGCCGCGCGTGTACGGGCTGCTGGAACGCGACGTGCTGCGCCGCTCCCGCCTGCTGGCCGAGGGCGGCGCGCGCCAGTTGTTCGCCACGCTCGACCCCGCCGTCACCTGGACGGGCGAGAAGCTGCTCATCGACCGGCCGTGGTGCGCCGACGAAGCGGTGCGCGGTGACGGCCTGGTGCTGGTGCCCAGCGCGTTCTGGTGGCCGTCGGTGGGGGTGATCGCGCCGCCGTACCAGCCGATGCTCGTCTATCCCGTGCTCGGCGTGGGCACGCTGTGGGAACAGGGGCCGCCGCCCGCGCCCGGCGCGCTGGCCGCGCTGATCGGCAGGAGCAGGGCGCAGATCCTCCTCGCGCTCGCCGAGCCCGCCACCACCTCGGCCCTGGCCGCCCGGATGTCGCTCACCCCGGGCGCCGTCAGCCAGCACCTCGGCGTGCTCAGCGGCGGCGGGCTCGCGGTGGGGATGCGGGTCGGCAAGCAGGTCGTCTACCGCCGCACCCCCACGGGCGACATGCTCGCGTGCGGCGCCGCCTAGCGCCCAGGCGCCGCGGCCGTGACCGTGCGGTCAGGCGTAACGCTGGGACTCCAGGAGCCAGTCGAGGTGGGCGCGCGGCGCCGCCAGGTAGGCGCAGGCGACCTTGCTGACGTCCCTGGCCGCCTTCGGCGCGAGATCCGCGAGGGGCAGCCGCCTGGCCGCCTCCTGCATGTCCTGGCACCGATCGGCGATCCGGTCCAGCACCCACGCGGTCGCCTCCCGCTCGCCCAGCCCGAGCTGGCGCATCGCGAGCACGACGAAGTTGTGCACGTCGCCGCGCTCCTTCGGCCGGGAGGCGACGTCGTTGCACCACGCGGTGACGTCGCTGCAGGCGTCCACCAGCCGGCGCCAGGGCTCGCCGTCGTGGACCCAGCCCGGCACCTCCACCCGCAGGCACGGCTCCACCAGGTCGTACAGGTAGGGCCCCACCGTGCCCCTGCGGAGCTCGGGATATTCCTCCAGCGTCGGCATGCGGCCGGCCGCCCTGTTGTCGGCCTCCGTGCGGCACGCGTCGTGCTGGCGCTGCAGCCCCACCGCGAACCTCGACCGCCACCGGTCGCTCATCCGCGCGCTCGTCACCCGCCACAGATCGGCGAAGGCCGCCTCCAGCGGATGGCCGGCCGCGCCCCTGAGCATGCCGTCGAAGATGTCCAGCCGGCACGACCCCTCGTCCAGCTCGTCGTCCAGGTGGAACAGCCACGTCAGCCACTGCGCGAACAACGCCGCCGCGGCCGCGTCGAACTCCGCGAAGGCCCGGCCCGCCATCCGGTGGAAACCGACGCCGGGGTCGGCGCGCAGGCCGGTGCGCCTGGCCCAGTCGATGACCGCGGCCTCGATCGCGTACACGGCCGGGTGCATCCGGCACGGAGCCGCCATCGCGGGCACCCGCTCGGTGAGCGGCAGCAGCGCCACGGCGGCCGAGTGGCCCCTGCGCGGCAGGGGCAGCATGGACGTCAGCGCGGAACGCAGCGCGGTGCGCACCGTGGCGAACACGGTGGGGCTCGCGGTGGTGTTCACACTCGTCCTCACGGTCGTCTTCAGCGGAGTCTTCACAGCGGTCCGAAGAGCCAGTTGCCCGCGGCGTTGGGGTCTCCGCTCGTGTAGTAGTCGCAAGCGGCCCGGACCAGCCCGTCCACGGTGAGCGTGCCCCTGCCCTCCCTGTCGAGCCGGTCGAACGCCTCGTCCACGTCGTCGTAGGCCACGCCGAACGCGCACAGCAGCGTACGGAACTCGGCGGGGCCGATCTCTCCGTCGCCGTCGGCGTCGCACAACTCCGCCACCGCCACCGTCGCCGGCCTGAACACCGGGTCGTAGCGGTCGCCGGTGACGAACGCCGCCGTCATCCCCTTGCGGAAATCCTCCCGCGCGATGCCGGAGTCGCCGTCGCGCTCGAGCGCCAGCGACAAGGTGGACCAGATGCCGTCGAAGCTGCCGACGAGGCTCGCCCCGGTGACCGAGGTGGGGGACTCCCCGAAGCCCACCAGAATGCGGGCGCCCAGACCCAGCAGGTCCTCACGCTCGACGACGCCGTTGCCGCTCGCGTCGATGTGGTCGAACGCTCGATCGAGCTTGTGATTGAGCAGGTCGATAGCCACCAATGCCTCCCCCGAGACTGACTGCGTGATCACAGTAAGTCGGGGCGGGCCCTTTGTCAGCGAGGCTCGCACCGGCTTGTTCACGGGCTCCTCCGCGGGAGCCTTCCCCGGCACCCCCCGTAACGTGTGCGAAACACGGACACGGCATGCTGGTAGGGGACCCGTACTGTCGTCTTGAGGGGATGCCGTGGACCGCCAGCAGGAGTTCGTGCTCCGCACGCTCGAGGAACGCGACATCCGGTTCATCCGGCTGTGGTTCACCGACGTGCTCGGCTTCCTCAAGTCCGTCGCGATCGCCCCCGCGGAGCTGGAGGGCGCGTTCGCCGAGGGCATCGGCTTCGACGGCTCGGCCATCGAGGGCTTCGCCCGGGTCTACGAGTCCGACATGCTCGCCAAGCCCGATCCGGCCACGTTCCAGATCCTGCCCTGGCGCAGCGAGACGCCCGGTGCGGCGCGCATCTTCTGCGACATCCTCATGCCCGACGGCTCGCCGTCGCACGCCGACCCCCGCTGGGTGCTCAAGCGCACGCTCGCCAAGTGCGCCGACATGGGCTTCACCTTCTACACCCACCCCGAGATCGAGTTCTTCCTGCTGAAGAACCGGCCCGAGCCGGGCGGGCGGCCCGAGCCGATCGACTCGGGCGGCTACTTCGACCACACCCCCCACAGCGCCGGCCACGACTTCCGGCGCCAGGCGATCATGATGCTGGAGTCGATGGGCATCTCGGTGGAGTTCAGCCACCACGAGGGCGCGCCCGGCCAGCAGGAGATCGACCTGCGCTACGCCGACGCGCTGACCACGGCCGACAACATCATGACCTTCCGCCTGGTCATGAAGGAGGTCGCGCTGGAGCAGGGCATCTGGGCCTCGTTCATGCCCAAGCCGTTCACCGAGCACCCGGGCTCCGGCATGCACACCCACATGTCGCTGTTCGAGGGCGACCGCAACGCCTTCCACGAAGCCGGCACCGACTACCGCCTGTCCAAGATCGGCCGCTCGTTCATCGCCGGGCTGCTCAAGCACGCCGCCGAGATCACCGCCATCACCAACCAGTGGGTCAACTCCTACAAGCGGCTCTGGGGCGGGGCCGAGTTCATCGCCGGTCAGGGCGGCGAGGCGCCCTCCTACGTGTGCTGGGGCCACAACAACCGGTCCGCGCTGGTCCGGGTGCCGATGTACAAACCACACAAGGGCGGCTCGACGCGCATCGAGTTCCGCTCGCTCGACTCGGCGTGCAACCCCTACCTGGCGTTCGCGCTGGTCCTGGCGGCCGGGCTGAAGGGCATCGAGGACAGCTACGAGCTGCCGCCCGCCGCCGAGGACAACGTGTGGACGCTGACCAGCGCCGAGCGGCGGGCCCTCGGCATCCAGCCGCTGCCCGGGTCGCTCGACGAGGCGATCGCCGTCATGGAGCGCAGCGAGCTGGTGGCCGAGACACTGGGCGAGCACGTCTTCGACTTCTTCCTGCGCAACAAGCGGGCCGAGTGGCGCGACTACCGCCGCACCGTCACCGAGTTCGAGCTCGGCCGCTACCTGCCCGTGTTGTGACGAGGCCCGTTCCGGGGCGGAGCCTGCTCAGCCCTGGAACTCGCGCACCTCGATGGGGAGCAGCGCCACGGCCCTCGCCATCTTGCGGCCCCACCCGAGCGCGGCCTCCATGTCGGCCGCCCGGATGATGGTGAAGCCGCCGACGTGCTCCTTGCCCTCGGTGTACGGGCCGTCGGTGGTGAGCACCTCGCCCTCCCTCAGCCGCGCCACGGCGGCCTGGTCCGGCGGGCGCAGCCCGCCGGAGAAGACCCACACGCCGGCGTCCTTCATCTCCTGCTCCAGCGCCCCCAGGTCGCGCATGACCGGGTCGAGGATCTCGGGTCCCGGCGGCTCGCCGTCGGGCTGGTACATGGTGAGCACGTAATGCCTCATCGCGGTGTCCTTTCCTCGGAGTTCACCCTTCACACGAACGGCCCGCGCCCGGATCGACACGCCACGCGGAAAAAATCGGCCGTGTTCCGGCCCGCCGTCATCCGTCGTGGTCGGGCGACGATCCGGTGATCCGGATCTCGCGCAGGCGGTCGTCGTCCCCGCCGTCGAAGGTGATGGCCTCCAGCAGGGCCGCCTCCGCCCTGTCGAGGATCAGCACGCCCGCCGCCGGCGTGGGGTCGCCGCCCTTCACCCGCGCGACCAGGCGGGCCCACCGCCGCTGATGGCGGGCGAACGTGCGCGGCGCCACCACCCGGCCCCTGGCCCGCTGCCCGGCCAGCGCCGCCTCCGGCGTCGCGTCCAGCAGGAGCAGGTGCAAGCGGGAGTGGTGCCGCCGCGCCAGCCACGCGAAGCCCCTCAGCACGTACGGGGCGCAGCCCCGGTTGTGGGCGATGACCGAGCGGCCGCCGGCGAGCGCCCCCCGGATGCGGCCCACATGGGTGGCGAACACCAGGGCGCGGCGCACCGGGCCTGGCATCCAGCCGAGCCTGCCGTGCCAGTGCCGCTTGGCCTGCGCCGAATCGATCACCGCGACCGCGCCCGCGGTGACGGGCAGGCTCTCGGCGCCGCCCAGGCCGTACAGGCGGCGGAGCAGGGTGGTCTTGCCCGCGCCCGGAAGCCCGGTCAGGATGACCAGGGATCCGGGCGGGTATCGCAATCTCGACCCTTGCACAGGCCCACCCCCGATGATCAACGTACATGTCCCGGTGCCGTGCCGGCGAGGGGACCGCGTGCCTAAGAGACTCGTCGAAGCCGGGCCGTGGCGCGCGGCCCGGCCGCCATCGGCGGGCCAGGCGTGTGGTCAGGGAGCCCGGCCGATCCGTCCCGGCTCCCTCTGCCTGTGGCTCTGGGCCGGTATCGGCGGATTGGTCGCGGGAGGCGGAGGAGGCGGGATAGGCTACTGCCCGACGCCTTGATCGGCCTCACTCCCGGCAGCGGTTCGGAGTGAGGCCGATTTTCGTTACTTCTCACCCCCGGCTCACGTCCGCGCGATGTGGGGCGCCCACCATCTCTCGGTGGGCGTGACGGCAGGCATGGCCGCGCGACGGGCGGGAAGCAGCGGACCTCGTCGAGGCGTTGTAGGTCATGTCGATCAGCCGTGAGACCCCCGGCATCTGCGGGGATCGGGAGTCTGGGTAAAATCGGCCTGCCTCTATTGACATTTACGGACTTTTCGCCCTGTGCGGCGATATAGGAGGGTGTGGCATGACGACGGCTGCCTTGCAGACCGTGCTGACCGTTCCCGAGCGCTTCCGTGGCCCGGTGGGGGTCGCCAACGGCGGCTGGATAGCGGGCACCATGGCGGAGGCTCTGAACGGTGGCCGATCAGCCGTCGAGGTCACGCTCCACGCTCCCACCCCGCTGGAGACCGAGTTGCGCCTCGAACACGTGGCCAACTCCGTCTCCCTCTCCCACGGCGACCGGCTCCTGGTCGAGGCGATCCCCGTGGCCGAAGACCTGGAGGGCCCCGGCTTCGTGCCGTTCACCGACGCCGCCCGCGCCGAGGCGGGATTCGTCGGCCTGCGGGCGCACCCGTTCGCCGAGTGCTTCGCCTGCGGCATGCGCGAGCCCGGCGACGGCCTGCGCATCTTCCCCGGGCCCGTCGAGGGCTCCGACCTGGTGGCGGCCGGATGGCGGGTGCCGTTCAACGTGACGGGCGAGGTCGGCGTTCCCGCCTCGATCGTCGGGGCGGTGCTCGACTGCATCACCGGCTGGGCCCACTTCGGCCCGGGCGAGAGCGCGCTGCTCGGGCGGCTCGGCGTGCAGATCCACCGGCCGGTCCAGCCCGGCGCACGCTACTCCGTGGTGGCCCGCCCGACCGGCCGCGACGGGCGCAAGATGTTCGGGCAGAGCGCCATCTACGAGGACGACGGCACCCTGGTGGCCGCGGCCCGCGCCACCTGGATCGCTCCACGCTGACACCGCGCCGTCACCGCCGGTCGCCGGCTCGCATCGATCGTCAGGGCGGCAGGCGGGAGACGCGCCGCTGCGCGGCCAGGTCGCCCTCCCGCAGCCGTACACCGTGACCGGGCTCGCGGCCCGGCGTGACGACGCCGTTCTCGATGACGGGCAGCCCGGTGACGAGCTCGCCGTACCAGGTGTGCAGGAAGGCCCTGACCGTCTCCTGGATGAGCCCGTTGGGCTGGCCGCACACGAAGTGCACGCAGCCCGCCAGCGTGGCGGGCCCGGTGCAGTCGTGCGGCGCCACCGGCACGCCATAGGCGTCGGCGAGGGAGGCGACCTTGCGGGCCTCTGTCAGGCCGCCCGTCCACTGGACGTCGAGAGTGAGGACGTCGACGGCGCCGGAGTCCAGCAGCGGCTTGAAGCCCCGCCGCCCGACGCACGTCTCCCCGGCGGCGATCGGCACGGGCGACTCGAGGCGGGCGTAGGCGTCGGCGGCGTCCGAGCGCAGCGGGTCCTCCACCCAGAACGGCCGGTACGGCTCCAGCGCGGCCAGGATCGTCTCGGCGGCGGGCCGGCTCCACAGGCCGTGCAGCTCGACCATCAGCTTCATGTCCTGGCCGGCCTCCTCCCGGATCGCGGCGATCACCTCGAGCCCCTGGTCCAGGTCGGCCCGGGAGATGCCGGCGCCGCCCGTACGCTCGGCCGCGGTGTCGAACGGCCATACCTTCATGCCGCCGATGCCCTGCTCGCGCAGGTCGCGGGCGAGCCGGGCCGGGTCGGTGAGGAAGGCGTCCAGGTCCTCGTAGCGGCCGGTGGCCAGGCCCCAGTTGCCGCTCTCCTGCCGGGCCGAGGTGGCGATGTACCCGGGGCCCGCGCAGGTGTTGTAGATGGGCATGCCGTCGTGGACGGCGCCGCCGAGCAGGTCGACGAGCGGCAGCCCGGCGGCCTGTCCGAGCAGGTCCCAGAGGGCGAGATCGACGGCGCCGTTGCCGCGTGTCTCGGCGCCTGAACCCTGGTAGCCGGTGTACGGGGTGAGCAGGCGGGCGACCCGTTCCGGCGTGGGACCGGCCAGGCCGAGCAGGACGGGGGCGACGCTCTCGTGCAGGTACGCCTCCACCGTCAGCGCGCCGAAGAACGCCTCGCCGAGCCCGGTCAGCCCGGAGTCGGTGTGCAGGCGGACGAACAGCAGGTTGGGTTGGACGGCGGGCCGGACGGTCTCGAGGGCGACGATCTTCACGAGTTCCCCTTTCAGCTCTAAGACCGGATATACGCAGGTGACATGGCCACCAAACGAAATTTCCGGATAATGGGCCGATATGAGCGTTACCGTCATCCAGCACGAGGCCGACGCCGGGCTCGGATATCTGGGCGAATGGCTGGGACTGGACTTCGACGTCGTGCGGCCGTACCTGGGCGATGAGATTCCCGTACGCGCGGGCGACGGGCTGATCGTGCTCGGCGGCGCGGCGGCCGCCTGGGAGGACGAGCGCAGCCCCTGGCAGCCCGCCACCCGCGACCTGCTGCTGCGGGCGGTAGAGGAGAGCACGCCCACGCTGGCGATCTGCCTCGGGGCGCAACTGCTGACCATGGCCTGCGGCGGCGCCGTCGATCGCGGCGCGTACGGGCTCGAAGTGGGCGCCCGCGACGTCGCCGCCCTGCCCGGCGCCGCCGCCGACCGGCTCTTCTCCGGAATCGGCACGGCCGTGGCCGTGCAGTACCACCAGGACGTCATCACGCGGCCGCCCGGCGGCGCGGTGCCGTTGATGACCGGCACTCCGTACCCTCACCAGGCCTACCGGCTCGGGGATGCCGCCTGGGCGGTGCAGTTCCGCCCGGAGGCCACCCCCGAGATCTTCGCGTCCTGGACCGGCGAGACGGCCCTGGAAGGGGCCGGGGAGCTCGACGCCGAGGTCAAGGCGGCCGAGGCCGACCTCATCGCGACCTGGCGCCCGGTGGCGAGGGCGTTCGCGGACGTGGTCCGGGATCCCGCCCGCTGACCTGGTGCGGCCACGGGCCGAAACGGAGGCCGGCCTGCTACGGCCCGCGGCGGGGGAACTGCCACTATGGAGGGGTGCCCAGGATCGAATCCACCGCCGCGAGGCTCGCCAAGCTCGGTTTCGCCGACGGCGCCAGGGCGGCCAGGCTCGTCGGCCAGGCCGGAGCCGATCTGGACGACCTGCTGGAGCCGCTGGTCGACGTGGCCGACCCCGACCTGGCGCTGGCCTCGCTGGCCCGCCTGGCCGAGCGGGACCCGTCCGTGCCGGGAAAGCTCCGCGCCGACGGCGAGCTGAGGGCCAGGCTCGCCGCCGTGCTCGGGGTCAGCGAGGCGCTCGGCGACCACCTGGCACGCCACCCGGAGCAGGTGGCGCTGCTCGCCGAACACCGCCTGGGCGATCCGCGCGAGGAGCTCCTCCGGGCGGTCGGCGCCGGCGGGCCGGACGCGCGGAAGCGTGACGGGGCCGAGGCGATGACGGCGCTGCGGGTGGCCTACCGGGGCAGGGTGATGCACCTGGCCGCGCGCGACCTCACCGGCCAGGCCACGCAGGCGGAGGTCATGGCGGAGCTGTCCGACCTGGCGGGCGCGGCGCTGGAGGCCGCGCTGGCCATCGCGCGGGCCGAGGTCGACGCCGCCGACGTGCGCCTGGCCGTGATCGGCATGGGCAAGTGCGGCGCCCGCGAGCTCAACTACATCAGCGACGTCGACGTGATCTTCGTGGCCGAGCCGCGGGAGGGCGCCGACGAGGAGAAGGCGCTGCGCTCGGCGACCCGGCTGGCCCAGGCCATGATGCGGACCTGCACCGCGACCACCCCCGAGGGCTCGCTGTGGGAGGTGGACGCCGGGTTGCGGCCGGAGGGCCGGTCGGGGCCGCTGGTGCGCACGCTGGCCAGCCACCTGGCCTACTACCGGCGCTGGGCGAAGACGTGGGAGTTCCAGGCGCTGCTGAAAGCCCGGCCGGTGGCCGGCGACCTGGAGCTGGGCGCGGCCTACGTCGAGGCGGTCAACGAGCTGGTCTGGTCGGCGGCCACCCGCGAGCACTTCGTCGAGGACGTGCAGGCGATGCGCCGCCGGGTGGAGGCGCATGTGCGCGCCGAGGGCGAGCGCCAGCTCAAGCTGGGCCCCGGCGGGTTGCGCGACATCGAGTTCGCGGTGCAGCTGCTGCAGCTCGTGCACGGCAGGCTCGACCCGCTGCTGCGCCGCCGGGGCACGCTGCCCGCCCTGGCCGCGCTCTCCCGCGGCGGCTACGTCGGGCGTGACGACTCGCGCGGCCTGGCGGAGGCGTACGCGTTCCTGCGCCGGGTCGAGCACCTGCTGCAGCTGCACCGGCTGCGGCGTACGCACATCGTGCCGGAGGACGAGGCCGATCTGCGCAGGCTGGGCCGGGCGCTGGGCATGCAGGCCGACCCGGTGGGGGAGTTCACCGCCCGGTGGCGGCGGCACGCGATGGAGGCGCGGCGGCTGCACGAGAAGCTGTTCTACCGCCCGCTGCTGCAGGCCGTGGCCCGGCTGCCGGAGTCGGAGGCGCGCCTGTCGGCGACGGCCGCCGCGGCCAGGCTGGAGGCGCTCGGCTACGACGACCCCACCGGCGCGCTGCGCCACATCGCCGCGCTCACCACGGGGGTGTCCAGGCGGGCCGCGATCCAGCGCACGCTGCTGCCCGTCATGCTCGGCTGGTTCGCCGACACGCCCGACCCGGACGCGGCGCTGCTCGGGTTCCGCCAGGTCAGCGACAAGCTGGGCAGCACGCCGTGGTATCTGCGGCTGCTGCGCGACGAGACGGCGGTGGCGGCCAGGATGGCGCGCGTGCTCGGCACCAGCCGCTACGCGACCGGCCTGCTCATGCACGCGCCCGACGCGGTGGCGATGCTGGGCTCGGACGAGGAGCTGGCCGTGCGCTCGCGCGAGTCGCTGCTGGGCGAGGCGTCCGCCGCGGTGTCGCGGCACGCGGGCGGCCCGGAGAACGCCGTCGCGGCCGTGCGGGCGCTGCGGCGCAAGGAGCTGTTCCGTACGGCCGTCGCCGACATTGCCGGGCTCATCGACATCGAGACGGTGGGCACGGCGCTGTCGCGGCTGACCGACGTGACCCTCCAGGCCGCGCTCGACGCCGCTTCTGACAGGGCCGCGCGGGTCACCTCGTTCGCGATCGTCGCGATGGGCCGGCTCGGCGGCATGGAGTGCTCCTACGCCAGCGACGCCGACGTCATGTTCGTGCACTCGCCGCTGCCGGGGGTGGACGAGCGCGAGGCCACCGACGCCGCCCACGCCGTGGCCAACGAACTGCGCAGGCTGCTGTCACTGCCCGCCCCCGACCCGCCGCTGGCCATCGACCCCGACCTGCGGCCGGAGGGGCGGCAGGGCCCGCTGGTGCGCACGCTGGCCTCCTACCGCGCCTACTACGCGCGCTGGTCGTCGCCGTGGGAGGCGCAGGCGCTGCTGCGGGCCAGGTTCTCGGCCGGCGACCCCGAACTGGGCGCCGCGTTCGTCGCGATGATCGACGAGCTGCGCTACCCGGGGCAGGGCCTGCCCGACGACGCCGTCAGGGAGATCAGGCGGCTCAAGGCCCGCATGGAGGCCGAGCGTCTGCCGCGCGGCGCCGACCCCGCCCTGCACACGAAGCTCGGCCCCGGCGGCCTGTCCGACGTGGAGTGGGTGGCCCAGCTGCTGCAGCTGCGCCACGCGGGCGGGCTGCCGTCCCTGCGCACCACCCGCACGCTGGAGGCGTTGCGCGCGGCCGTGGCGGAGGGCCTGCTCGACCGGGCGGACGAGGAGGTGCTCGCCGAGGCGTGGCGTTTCGCCTCCCGCGTCCGAGACGCGATCATGCTGGTCAAGGGCAGGCCGGGCGACAGCGTGCCGCGCGACTCGGGGGAGCGCGGGCTGATCGCGCAGGCGCTCGGCTATCCGCCGGACGGCTCCGAGGACTTCCTCGACGACTACCGCCGCGTGACGCGCCGCGCCCGCCAGGTGGTGGAGCGCGTCTTCTACGCCTGACGGCCCGCCGCGACAACCCGGTGAGGGCTTGCTCGCTCGATCCGGCGGGGTGTATCAAAGCGCGATGCTCTCCGTTTACGTGGACCTGGCGCTCGGCCTCGCCGTGTCGTTCCTGCTGCTGTCGCTGCTCGTGAGCGGCTTGAACGAGGCCGTGGTGCGGCTGCTGTCCATCCGCAGCAAGTTCCTGTGGGCCTACCTCAGGGACACCTTGGACGGCTCGGACGCCCAGGGCCGGTCCTGGTTACCGGCCGGCGTACGCGACGTGTTCGCGGCGCTGCCGTTCCAGCGCGACCCGCGCCCTCGGCACAGGGGCCGGCCCGCCCCCGCGGAGGCGGGAGAGCTGCCCGCCCGCGCGGGCGAGTCCGACGACGCCCTGGTCACCCTGCTCTACCAGCGGGTGCGCGAGATCGACCACCCCAAGAGGGGCCGCACCAGCATCGCCGACCTCCCGCCTGGGCGGTTCGCGGTGGCCGTGATGGAGCTGGCGGCGGGCGCGCCCGGCGGCGTCGAAGGGTTCCTGGCGAAGCTGAAGGAGATCGGCAGCCCGCTGCACGGGCCGCTCAACGGCGTGTGGGAGACGGCACAGCGCGACCTCGACCGGTTCAGGCAGGGCGTGGAGGCCTGGTTCGACGGCGAGATGCAGCGGCTCACCCTGCTCTACCGGCGTTATGTGCGGTGGGTCGTCACCGTGTTGTGCGTCGCGGTGACGCTGCTGTTCACCGTGGACGGGCTGGAGCACGCCAAGACGCTGCTGCGGGACAACGCCTTCCGCGCCTCGGTGACGGCCGTCGCCGAGGCGGGGCCCGCCGCGTACGACGAGCTCAGGGCGCGGTGCACGGGCGGCGACCCGGTGTCGTGCGTCTCGGAGACGCTCAGCCGGCCGGCGCTGGCCAGGATGCTCGGCCAGGCGCCGCTCAGCGTGTCGATCCCGGAGCGGGGCGATCCGGTGTTCGCCTGGAACGGCGGCGTGTGGTGGGACCGGCTGACCACGCCGAGCCACTGGCCGGGATTCCTGCTGACGTACGTGGCGTTGTTGTTCGGTGCCCCGTTCTGGTGGGACGTCCTGCGCCGGCTGACGGGGATCAGGTCGAGGCGCTGAGCCGCGAGCCCGTGGCCGCCAGCGCGATCACGTCGGCCAGCTCCGCGAGCTCGCCGGGGTCGTCGGTCAGCCGGGCCGTGGCCAGGCGCAGGTGGGGAGCGGGCGCGGGGTCGATCACGTAGCGGCTGCCCGGCGCCGCCGAGATCCCGTGCGCCGCGAGGGTGACCAGCGCCGCGGACTCCTCGCGTACCGGGACCCACAACACCAGGCCGTCGCGCCCGCCCGTACGGACGCCGCGGGCGGACAGTTCCGCGGCCAGCCGCGCGCGCCGGCCCGCGTAGGTGTCACGGGCGCGTTCGACGCCGGCCCGTGCCGCGGCGTCGCCGAGCAGGTGGGCCAGCGTGTCCTGCAGGATCCTGCTGGTCCAGCCGGTGCCGAAGCTGCGCAGCACGCGCACCCGCTCCACGGCCTCGGCCGCCCCGCCGACGATCGCGATGCGCAGGTCGGGGCCGTGGGACTTGGAGTACGACCGCACCAGCACCGTACGGTCGGGAAAGCGCGTCCCCATGCTCACCATCGGCGAGACCGACAGCTCGCCGATCCCGTCGTCCTCGACGATGAGGGTCGCCGTGGGCTCCAGCAGGGCGGCCAGCTCGGCGGAGCGCTCCGGGGTGACGGCGTGGCCGCAGGGCGACTGGCCGCGCGGCTGGTAGACGAACGCCACCGGACTGGCCCGCAAAGCTCTGTCCAGCGCGCCGGGCAGCGGGCCGTCCTCGTCGCAGGCGACCGGGATGATCTGGACGCCGATGGTCTCCAGGATGTCCAGCAGCCGCGCCGCCGTCGGCTCCTCGATCGCTATCCGGTCGCCGGGCAGGGCCGCGGTCTGGCAGAGCAGCTGCACGCCCTCGTAGCCGCCGCCGACCGCGAGCCAGCCCTGGGCGGCGAACGGCCAGTCCGGCTCCACGGCGGCGCGCAACCGCGGCGTGATCGTCTCGCGCGTGTAGTCGTTGAGCCGGTCGGTGCGGGCGGCCGCGGCCAGGGCGCTCTCCAGCGGCGGCAGCAGCGCCGGGTCGGGGGAGGCGATCGCCAGGTCGATGGCCAGCCGGTCGCCGAAGTGGCCGATGCGCTCGTACCGGATGGGGCGCGGCACGTCGGGCGGGCCGAGCACCACCGTGCCCCTGCGGCGGTCGGTGCGGATCATCCCGTGCCGGCGCAGCTCCGACCAGGCCTCGGCGACGGTGCCCGAGCTGACCCGCAGCTCCCTGGCCAGGGCGCGCACGGTCGGCAGGCGGGTGTCGGCGGTCACCGTGCCCTGCCTGATCAGGTCGGTCAGGACGGTCGCGATCCCGCGAGCACTCGGTTCGCCGATGCGTTCCGCCAGCCATGCGGCGTCCACTCCACCCCCATGGGTTCCGCAAATCTTTGTTCAGCAACAAAGATCGTCTTGTGTTGGCCTTTCCCCTGAACATATGGTTCTTCGCAATTCGGGGCAACTAATGTCGTTTGGGGGGTTTGTGGCCGAGATTCGGATTCGGCTGGCGGCGCGGGACTGGGACCACCTCGTGCCGATCGCGACGGAGGCGGTCAAGCCCGAGGGTTTCGCCCTCGACCTCGACTCGCGTGCCGTCACGCCGGACGTGCTGGGCGAGCCGGGGCTGGACGGCGGCGAGACCTCGTTCAGCAGGTACGTGCTCGGCCGCGCGGCCGGCGACGACCGGCTCGTGGGCCTGCCCGTCTTCGTCATGCGCGGCTTCCGGCACCGCTGCGTCCTCGTCCGCCGCGACAGCGAGCTGACCTCGCTGGAGGAGCTCAAGGGCGCCCGCGTCGGGCTCACCGGCTGGCCCGACTCGGGCAACACCTGGACCCGCGCCCTGCTCAGAGCCGCGGGCGTGGACCTCGGCGGCATCGACTGGACGGTCGGCCCGCTGGTCGCCGGCGAGACCGGCAAGGACAGGACCGGCCCGGTCCCGCTCCCCGGCAACGTCTCGCTGACGGACGAAGGGCTCGCCGAAGGGCTCGCGGCCGGCCACCACGACGCGATCATGACGCCGTTCATGCCTCCGGAGCTCTTCACCCCCGAGAGCCGCCTGCGCCACCTGCTGCCCGACCACCGCGCCGCCGAACTCGCCTACTACGAGCGGACCGGCTTCGTGCCCGGCATCCACCTGGTCACGCTCAAGCGCGAGAGCGTCGAGCGCCACCCGTGGCTGCCGCAGGCCGTCCAGGACGTGTTCGAGCGCTCCAAGCGGCACTGGCTGGCCCGGCGGCGGCTGCTCGCCGACACCACGCCGTGGCTGCTGTCCGACCTGACCGCGACGGCGCTGACCTTCGGCCACGACTGGATGCCGTACGGCGCCGCCCCGAACGCGGCCATGGTCGCCGCCTTCTGCGCCGAACTGCACGCCCAGGGCATCTCACCCCGCCCCATCGGAGCCGAGGAGGTCTTCGCCGCATGAGAATCGCCGTCGGACAGTTCGCCTCCGCGGAGGACTGGACCCAGAACCTCAAGACCTGCCAGGCCCTGATCGACGAGGCCGTTGCGGGCGACGCCGGACTGCTGGTGCTGCCCGAGGGTTCGCTCGCGCTCTTCGTCGACGAGCCCGCCCGCATCAGGCAGGCCGCGCAGCCGCTGGACGGGCCGTTCGTCAGCGGGCTGGTCGAGCGCACGCGCGGCTCCGCCACCACCGTGATCGCCGGCGTGCACATCCCGGCGGACGACGGGCGCGTGTACAACGTCCTGGTGGCCGCCAGGGACGGCGAGCTCGTCGCCACCTACACCAAGCTCCACCTGTACGACGCCTTCGGCAAGCTCGAGTCCGACAACGTCGTCCCCGGCACCAACGCCCCTGTCGTGATCGACTGCGCGGGCTGGAAGGTCGGCATGATGACCTGTTACGACGTGCGCTTCCCCGAGATGGCCAGGCTCCTGGCCGACCAGGGCGCCCAGATCATCGCGCTGCCCACCGCGTGGGTGCGCGGCCCGGCCAAGGAATGGCACTGGGAGGTCATGGTCACCGCCCGCGCCCTGGAGAACACCTGCTACGTGGCCGCCTCCGGCGAGTGCGGCCGGCGCAACATCGGATCCAGCATGGTCGTCGACCCGCTCGGCATCACCCGGGCCCGCCTCGGCGCCGCGCCGGGCATGCTCTGGGCCGACGCCTCGGCCGCCGAGCTGGCCGACGCCCGGCTCACCCTGCCCGTCCTCGAGAACCGGCGCTTCGCCGTCGACCCGCGATTGGAGCGACATGACTAGGCACACGACGCCCAGAGGCGTGACGGCCGCCCTGCTCGGCGCGGCCCTCCTGCTGGCCGGATGCGGCGCCAACCCCGAGGAGGCGGAGGGCGTGCTGAACTCCCAGCAGCCCCAGGGCACGACCGCCGCCCAAACCAAGGACCAGGCGCTGTACGACCGGCTGCCCGACAAGGCCAAGCAGGCGGGCAAGCTCGTCTCGGTGAACAACGGCTCCTTCCCTCCGTACGAGATCGCCGGGGCCGACGGCAGGTCGCTGACCGGCGCCGCCGCCGACATGTCCGAGGCACTCGGCCAGCTGCTCGGCGTCAAGATCGAGCACGTCACCGTGGACGGGCTGCCCAGCTCGCTCACCGGCATCGCCTCCGGGCGCTACGACTTCGCCATCGGACCCGTCGGTGACTTCCGCGAGCGGCAGAAGTCCAACGACTTCGTCGACTGGGTCAAGGAGTTCGTCGTCTTCGCCGTGCTGAAGGGCAACCCCAAGAACATCGGCTCCCTCGCGGACACCTGCGGGCTGAAGATCTCCGTCATGGCCGGCGGCTCCGCCGAGAGCGTGATCAAGGGCCAGTCGCAGACGTGCGTCAAGGAGGGCAAGCCCAAGATCAACGTCCAGTCGTACAAGGACCAGCCCACCTCCGTGCTGGCGGTCAGCTCCGGGCGGGCCGACGCGTTCTTCTCCTCCCAGGCGCCGCTCACCTACTTCGTGGACCAGGCCGGCGGCAAACTCGAACTCGCCGGCAAGGGGCAGTCCAACGGGTTCGACGACCTGTACCAGGGCGCCGTCGTGGCCAAGGACTCTCCGCTGCGCGACGTGCTCAAGGACGGCATCCAGAAGCTGATGGACAACGGCACCTACGACAAGATCATGGACAGGTGGGGCACGTCCGACAACAAGCTCGACCAGGCCGGCGTGAACCTGGCGGAATCATGAGCCTGCCCGACGTCGACGTCGCGGGCGCCGCCCGCACCCGCCACCCGCTGCGCTGGGTCGCCTCGATCGTCCTGCTCGTGCTGGCCGTCCAGCTCGTGAGCCTGCTGGTCACCAACCCCAACTTCCAGTGGGACGTGGTCGGCCGGTACGTCAACGCCCAGATCATCGGCCAGGGCATCTTCACCACGCTGCTGCTCACCGTGATCGCGATGGCCGTGGGCGTCGTCCTCGGGGTGCTCCTCGCCATCGGCCGGCTGTCGGAGAACCCGGTCGCGCGGGCCGCCTGCGGCCTGTACGTGTGGTTCTTCCGCGGCACTCCGGTGCTGGTGCAGCTCGTGCTCTGGTACAACCTGTCGTACCTGCTGCCGGAGATCTCGTTCGGCGTCCCGTTCGGGCCCGAGTTCGTCAGCGCCGACACCAACGTGCTCATCACGCCGCTGCTCGCCGCCATCCTCGGCCTCGGCCTCAACGAGGGCGCCTACATGGCGGAGATCATCCGCGGCGGTCTCATGTCGGTCG
Source organism: Nonomuraea sp. NPDC049378 (assembly GCF_055586745.1). NCBI lineage: Bacteria > Bacillati > Actinomycetota > Actinomycetes > Streptosporangiales > Streptosporangiaceae > Nonomuraea > Nonomuraea sp. NPDC049378. The sequence continues at coordinate 99,423 of NZ_JBVJHP010000006.1, read as the reverse complement.
ACCACGGCCAGACCGAGGCCGCCTCCGCGCTCGGCATGAGCGGCGCCAGGACGTTCCGCAGGATCGTGCTGCCCCAGGCGATGCGCTTCATCATCCCGCCCACCGGCAGCCAGGTCATCAGCATGTTGAAGGCCACGTCGCTGGTCAGCGTCATCGCGCTGGCCGACCTGCTCTACACCGTGCAGTCCATCTACAACCGTACGTTCCAGACCATCCCGCTGCTGATCGTCGCGTGCGTCTGGTACCTGGTGATCACCTCGATCCTGTACGTCGGCCAGTCGTTCATCGAGCGTCACTACGCGCGCGGCGCCACCAGGAACGCCCCGCAGAGTTTCTGGTCGTTCCTGACCTTCCGCCGCCGCCCCACCCCGGAGGTGCCCTCGTGACCGTACCCATGGTCAGCGCCCGCCGCGTGCGCAAACACTTCGGTCACCTGGAGGTGCTCAAGGGCATCGACCTGGAGGTGACGCAGGGCGAGGTGGTGGTCGTCCTCGGGCCGTCCGGATCGGGCAAGTCGACGTTCCTGCGCTGCGTCAACCACCTGGAGACCATCGACGGCGGATCCATCCACGTCGACGGGGAGCTGATCGGGTTCGAGGCGTCCGGAGGCCGGGTGCGGCACCTGCGCAAGCGGGAGGTCACCCGCCAGCGCAGGGAGATCGGCATGGTCTTCCAGCAGTTCAACCTCTTCCCGCACTTCACCGTGGTGCAGAACGTCATCGAGGCCCCCGTCGGCGTCCGCGGCGAACCCCGCGACCAGGCCAGGGAACGCGCGCACGCGCTGCTGCGCCGGGTCGGGCTGGAGGAGAAGGCGGGCGCCTACCCCCGCCAGCTGTCCGGCGGGCAGCAGCAGCGCGTCGCCATCGCCCGCGCGCTGGCCATGCGCCCCAAGCTGATGTTGTTCGACGAGCCCACCAGCGCCCTCGACCCCGAGCTCGTCGGCGAGGTGCTCGCGGTGATGAAGGGCCTGGCGGAGGACGGCCTGACCATGATCGTGGTGACCCACGAGGTCGGGTTCGCGCGGGAGGTGGCCGACCGGGTGGTGTTCATGGACGACGGCGTCGTGGTCGAGTCGGGCGCCCCCGCGGACGTGATCGACCGCCCGGCCAGCCCGCGGACGAAGGCGTTCCTGAGCCGGGTACTCTGACCCGGGTGGAGACCGAGCGGGCCCTTCATCGGCTTCGCCGGGCTGGCCCCGCAGACGTCGACGCTCCCTTCCTGCCCGCCGTGGAGATCGGCCGGCGGCAGGCCCGCCCGGCGTGGGGGCGCGGCTACGCCACCGAGGCGGCCAGGCGGGCCGCCGCGTACGCGTTCGCCGAGGCGGGGCTCGACGTCATCATCTCCATGACGGCCGTGCGCAACGCGCGCTCGCGTGCCGTGATGGAGCGCCCGGGTATGACCCGCGACCCGGCCGAGGACGTCGACCACCCGAGGGTCCCCGGGAACAGCCCGTTGCGCCGCCACGTCCTCTACCGGCTCAGGCGCGACACCCGGTGAAGACGATCCCCGGCGTGCGGTCCCGCACGCCGGGGCCCAGCCGGCCGGCAGGGCGGCCTTGATGAGCGGTCCTGGAGAGCGGCGCTGGAGAGCGGCGCTGACGAGCGGTCCTCGCGCGTGGTGCTGGTGAGCGGCGGGACGGCCTCGGCCGCGCGCGCGTCCGGCGTGTCCGTGTCGCGCCTTCCGCGTTCCCGCACCGGGGTGCGGGTATTGTGATCGGCCCGTCCTCCCTGGCCGAGACGACGAGGTGACCGTGCACTTCCAGCATTCGACCGACATCTGGCGCGACTTTCCCGAGCTCGTCCCGGGGGTGATGTCCGTGGCCGGCGTCACCAAGGACGTCCGCGTGGACGACCGGCTCGCGCACTACGGCGAGCTCGCCGCCAGGCGCCTGGCCACCGCCTCCGAGGGCGAGTTGCCGGAGATCAGGGCGTGGCGGCGGGCGTTCTCGGCGATGGGCCTGAAGCCGACGCAGTACCGCTGCGCCTCGGAGTCGCTGCTGCGCCGCTTCAGGAAGGAGGGCGCGCTGCCGCGGTTGCACCCGCTGATCGACCTGTGCAACGCGGTGTCCCTCGCGTACGCGGTCCCGGTGGCCGTCTTCGACGTCTCCCGGATCTCCTCCTACGTCGAGGTCCGGTACGCGGCGGGTGATGAGACGTACGTGACCTTCTCCGGCGAGACGGAGCGCCCGCCGGCCGGGGAGGTCGTCTTCGCCGACGCCGACGCGATGGCCCACGCCCGCCGCTGGACCAACCGCCAGAGCGGCCGGTCGGCCGTGCGCGACACCACGACCGACGTCCTGATCGTCGCGGAGGCCCTGCACGGTACGGCACGCGCGGACATCGAGGCGCTCACCGCCGGACTGGCCGGTGAGGTGCGCGGCCTCTGGCGGGCGACTCCGGAACCCGTCCTCCTGACCGCCTCGGCGCCTCGCTTCACGTTCTGAGATTCCGTACGGGACACCGCCGGTGCGACGACTCCTGGAGATATGTCCCGGAACCCGTAAGTTCTGTCCAGATCATTATTGGACGTTTAGGTTTTGACGGGACGTTTGGGTTTATAGAGGTAGCTGAGAATATGTGCATGGGTACGTCTGCTTGCGTCTGAGCACCCGAGGTGGGTGCCTGGTTTCGGCTGATCTATCCATGAATGGGAAACGAGCTCGTGAATACTAGAAGTCGGCAATCGCGGACGCCGCGCCATGGGCGGTTCGCGGTACTAGCTCTGGCCGGCGCCGTCGCCGGTGGCATGTTCCTTCCGCTGGGCCAGGGGGTGGCCAGCGCGAGCGCGGGCTACGTCGCCGTCGAGGCCGGTGGCCCGCCGTCCGCGCCGGTCCGGCACGTCTCGAAGCCGAGGCGCGTCGTGAGGGAGAAGCCGATCCTGCGCAACCCGCACTGGCACCCGCCGAGGATCGACATCATCGTCCACAACCTCAACCGCAACAAGAACAAGCACCGCCGCCACCATCACCACCAGGACGAGGTCAAGGTCAAGGTCGTCAAGAAGAAGAAGGACTTCAAGGACCACGACTTCAAGGACCACGACTTCAAGGACCACGACTTCAAGGACCACGACTTCAAGGATCACAACTTCAAGGACCACGACTTCAAGGACCACGACTTCGAGCACGGTGACTTCGACCACCGCGGCCCCGAGCAGGACGGCTCCAACAACGACCGCGACGAGTGGTGGCCGACGGATGGTGATCTGACCGAGTGGTGACCGCGAGAGCGGCTGACACCATGGCCGGGCCGGCGTCCCGTTCCAGGAGCTGAGGCCCGCATCGAGGGCGCGCGTGAAAGGCCATCGGCGAAGCAGCCGATGGCCTTTCTCGCGCCCGTTTCGTCCCCGGGCGGCCGGTCACCGCGGGCGGCGGGAACCCGCGGCGCGCCAGGTGGTGGCGGTCGTGGTGACGGCGCGGTCCTGGAGCGGACTGGAGTAGACGACGCTGGTCGTGACGGAGCCCAGCCCGGAGATCCGGCCGGTGACGTGTTCGAGGTGCTGCATGGAACCGGCGACGACCTTCAGGACGAAGCAGTCCTCGCCGGTCACATGGTGGGCCTCCATGATCTCGGGTGTGGTGGCGATCAGGTCGTGGAACGGCCGGTAGTTGCCGGTCGGATAGCGCAGCCGGACGAAGGCCAGGATGCCGAGCCCGAGCCGTTCGGGATCCACGACGGCGGAATAACCGCTGATCACGCCGGTCTCCTCCAGCCGGCGGACCCGTTCGGTGACGGCGCTGGCCGACATGGACACGATCCGGGCCAGTTCGGCGTAGCTCGCGCGCCCGTCGCGTTGCAGCGCTTCGAGGATGCGCATATCCGTCTCGTCAAGGGAAACACCGGCCACAATCGATATTTACCATGAAAGCCCCGGTAAAAGGGTGCAAGTGCCGTTGATCGTCGCTTCCAGCGCGAGAGCGGGGCTCATATCGTCGTGGCCATGACCACCCCGTTCACCAGTCCGGCCCTCCGGGTGCCGCCCGCGGCTCCGGCGGACGCCACCGCCTTCTTCACCGCACGCCTCACCTACCAGGCCGACGTCTCCGACGTTCATGCCTCGCTCGAGTCAGGAGACCCAGGGTTCGTCCTGGTCGACTCGCGGTCCGCCGACGGCTGGAGGCAGGGCCACGTGCCGGGCGCCGTACACCTGCCCACCGGCCACATCCCGGCCCGCGCGGCCGGCCTGCTCGACCCCGCGGTTCCAGTGATCACCTACTGCTGGGGGCCGGGCTGTGACGGGGCCACCCGCGCGGCACTCGCCCTCGCCATGCTCGGCTACCGCGTCAAGGAGATGATCGGCGGCATCGAGTACTGGATCCGCGAGGGTTTTCCCGTCGGCACCACGACCGGCGCCGAGCGCCGCGCACCCGATCCGCTGACCGCCCCGGCAGGCTCCGCCACCTGCGCCTGCTGACGGCGCCGACCGGGAACCGCTCGTGACGCTCGTCCCGCCGCATCGGGCGTCCGGGTGCCGAAACAGACGCTCCACCGGACGAGCCTGGACGGTTCGGGGGGCCGTTCACGTGCCGGAACGGCCCGGCATCACGAGGCGATGCCGGGCCGTTCCGCTCCGGTCCCGTGCCGCCAGAGGACGGTGAGGACCGGGAACAACGAGCAAGGACGAGAACGGTTTCTCCAGCTCGGCGACCGTCATGAGACAGGTCGCCGGGGCCGGGGAACCGCACCGTCACACGTCGTAGTAGAGCTCGAACTCGTGCGGGTGCGGGCGCAGCCGGATCGGGTCGACCTCGTTCTCGCGCTTGTACGCCACCCACGTCTCGATCAGGTCGGGCGTGAACACGCCGCCCTCGAGAAGGTAGTCGTGGTCGTCCTCCAGCGCGTTGAGCACGTCGGTGAGCGAGCCCGGCACCTGCGGCACCTGGCGGGCCTCCTCCGGCGGCAGCTCGTAGAGGTCCTTGTCGACCGGCTCCGGCGGCTCGATCTTGTTGCGGATGCCGTCGACGCCGGCCATCAGCATCGCCGAGAACGCGAAGTAGGGGTTGCACGACGGGTCGGGCACCCGGAACTCGATGCGCTTGGCCTTCGGGTTGGAGCCCGTGATCGGGATCCGGACGCAGGCCGAACGGTTGCGCTGGGAGTAGACCAGGTTGACCGGGGCCTCGTAGCCGGGCACCAGACGGTGGTAGGAGTTGACCGTCGGGTTGGTGAAGGCCAGCAGCGACGGCGCGTGCTTGAGCAGGCCGCCGATGTAGTAGCGGGCGGTGTCGGACAGGCCCGCGTAGCCGACCTCGTCGTAGAAGAGCGGCGAGCCGTCCTTCCACAGCGACTGGTGGCAGTGCATGCCGGAGCCGTTGTCGCCGAAGATCGGCTTGGGCATGAACGTGACCGTGTGGCCGTATTCGAGCGCCGTGCTCTTGATGATGTACTTGTACAGCATCAGGTTGTCAGCGGTCTTGAGCAGCGTCCCGAACTTGAAGTCGATCTCCGCCTGACCGGCCGTGCCGACCTCGTGGTGCTGCATCTCGACGTCGATGCCGCACTCGATGAGGTTGCGCACCATCTCCGAGCGCAGGTCGGTGAAGTGGTCCATCGGCGGCACCGGGAAATAGCCGCCCTTGTAACGCGGCTTGTAACCGAGGTTGCCGCCCTCGGTCGCCTTGCCGGTGTTCCAGGCGCCCTCGATGGAGTCGATGTAGTAGTAGCCGGCGTTCTGGCGCGTCTCGAAGCGCACGTCGTCGAAGATGTAGAACTCGGCCTCGGGCCCGAAATAGACCGTGTCGGCGATGCCGGTGCCCTTGAGATATTCCTCGGCCTTGCGCGCGACGTTGCGCGGGTCACGGCTGTAGGCCTCGCCGGTCAGCGGGTCGTGCACGAAGAAGTTGATATTGAGCGTCTTGTGCTGGCGGAACGGGTCGACCACGGCGCTGGCCGGGTCGGGCAGCAGCAGCATGTCGGACTCGTGGATCGCCTGGAATCCACGGATCGACGATCCGTCGAACATGAGCCCGTCGGTGAAGACGCTCGCACTGAAGTTCTCTACCGGGAAGGTGAAGTGGTGAGTCGTCCCCGGCAGGTCGGTGAACCTGACATCGACGAACTGCACCCCTTCGTCACTGATGAACTTCAGGACGTCGTCGGCGGAGTTGAACACTCTCGAACCTCCCTGGGGACTGGCCATCATGCCGACGCTAGAACTCGGCCGTTTCCGTCCGGTGTCCCGACTGTTTCGCACGTGTTACGCGGGGTCACGTGAGCTGCGACGCCTCACGTTCCCAGCCGGCCGATGCGGCCGGGTCACGAAGCGGACCGCCTCATCGGGCGGCTACCGTTGACTTCATGAGCGGCAAGGAACCTCGGTGGACGCAGACGTGGCTGGGCGGGCTCCGCTCCGCCGGGGTCGATCTGGGATATCCGGGGGAGCGCCTCGGGCTGCCCGAGGAGGGCAGCGGGTCGATCGCCGGCTGGGGTCGCAGGATCGCCGCGCTCGTCATCGACTGGATGATCTGCACGTGGGTCGTCGTGCAGTTGTTGTTCCGGATGAACCCGGCGGAGTCGCCGTGGGCGCCGGTGCTCGCCTTCGCCGTGCAATATCTGATCCTGGTCGGGCTCATGGGGCAGACGTTCGGGCACCGCCTGGCGGGCATCAGGGTCGCCGCGATGGACGGCGGGAATCCGCGGCTGCTGCCCGTGGTGGTGCGCACCGTGCTGCTCGCCCTGGCCCTGCCGGCCCTGATCTGGGACCGCGACCACCGCGGGGTGCACGACCGCGTGTCCAACACGATGGTCGTCCGCATGTAAGTGAGAAAAAACCATACCGGGTTCGAAAATGAACCCGGTATGGTTTACGCTGTCCGCATGATGATGGCGGGGCTCAGGGAGCGGAAGAAGGAGCAGACGCGCCGGCGCATCTCCCAGGTGGCGCTGCGGCTGTTCGACGAGCGCGGTTACGACCAGGTGACCGTCAACGAGATCGCCGAGGCGGCCGGCGTCGCCAAGGTGACGCTGTACAGCTATTTCCCCACCAAGGAGTGCCTGGTCACCGACGGCGTGCAGGACGACATGGCCGCCGTCGTGACCGGCCGCCCCCAGGGGTGCTCGCCGATCGGGGCCCTGCGCGCGCACTACCGGGCGACGGCCGTGCCGGTCGCGAAAGACCTGGACGTCCAGACGCTGATCACCAGGATCCGCGTGATCTCGTCCAGCCCCGCCCTGCTGGCCGCGGTGCACGGAGTCCAGATGGGCCAGCGCCACGAACTGGCCGCGGCCCTCGCCGGCGACGGAGAGCCGGATCTGACGGCGCACCTGATGGCCGCGCAGATCACCGCCGCCATCACCACCCTCCAGGAGGTCTTCTTCCAGCGGCTCGCCGCGGGCGCGCCGCTGGAGGAGGCGGCCAGGCGGCTGGCCGCAGACGTCGAGGTGGCCTTCGACCTCCTGGAGCACGGGCTGACGCACACGGACGAGGAGAAACATGAAAAAGGGCATCAACTATGACACCGGGTTCCTCCCGGGTGACGACCTGAGCCGCAAGTCGTTCGACCTCGAAGACGTCGAGCGCGACATGCGCGCCATCGCCCGCGACCTGCGCTGCGACTCCGTCCGCATCTCCGGCCGCGACCCCGGGCGCATCGCCGCCGCCGCCGAACACGCGGTGGCGGCCGGCCTGGAGGTCTGGTTCGCCCCCTTCCCCGTGGACCTGACGGAGGACGAGATGCTGGCGCTCTTCGCCGAGTCGGCCGGGCGAGCCGAGGCCCTGCGCCGGGCGGGCGGCGACGTGGTGCTGGTCACCGGCTGCGAGATCACCGCCTTCGGCCACGGCTTCATGGAGGGCGCGACCTACCGCGACCGGCTCGACACGATGATGGCCGGCGACGTGACGTGGTGGACGACGCTCATGCAGGTCATGCCGCGCTTCAACACCTACCTGGCGACGGTGGCCGAGCACGTCCGGCCGCTGTTCGGCGGCCGGCTGAGCTACGCCGCCGGGCCGTGGGAGCCGGTCGACTGGACGCCGTTCGACGTGGCGGGCGTGGACGCCTACCGCGCTGCGTACAACGCGCACGACTTCACCGGCGAGCTGCGCGCACATTTCAAGCAGGGCAGGCCGGTCGCGGTCACCGAGTTCGGCACCTGTCCCTACAGGGGGGCGGGCGAGCGCGGCGGCTCGGCGTGGGTGGTGCCGGAAGGCGCGGTGCCCGACGAGGGGGAGCAGATCCGCTACTACACCGAACTGATGGACATCTTCGAGCAGGAAGGCGTCGACACCGCCCTGTGGTTCACCTTCGCCGCCTACAACAGGACCGGCGAGGACGACCTCGGCTCCTACGGCGTGGTCAGGATGCTCGACGAGAAGAGGTGGGAGCCCAGGGAGGTCTTCCACGCCATGGCCGCTAGGAACGCGAGCAGCTGAAGATGGCCGTGCCCGGGAGGTGACGGCCGCGCAGCGGGCTCCAGCCACCCCACACCCGCTCGTGCCCCTCGGGCCATTCGGGCTCCAGCAGCCCGGTGACGGTCAACCCCGACATCACCAGCAGATTCACCCAGTCGCCCATCGTGCGGTGGTGCTCGACGTACGTCACGGTGCCGTGCTCGTCGTGCTCCACGTAGGGGGACCGGTCGAAATAGGGCCGGTCGGACGTCAGGCCGCGCGGCCCCGGATCGTCGGGGAACGCCCACCTGACGGGATGGCTCACCGAGAACACGAACCGGCCACCCGGCCTGAGCACCCTGCGCACCTCGCGGAACACGGCGAGAGGATCGGCCACGAACGGCAGCGCTCCGTACGCCGAGCAGGCCAGGTCGAAGGACGCCCCGGCCAACGGCAGCGACTCGGCGTCGGCCTGCAGCACGGGAACGTGCAGGCCGGTGTCGAGGTCGATGCGCCTCGCGTGGAGCAGCTGGCGGTGGGAGATGTCGAACGCGGCGACCTCGGCCCCCTGCGACACCAGCCACCTGGCGCACTGCGCCGCACCGCAGCCGATCTCGAGCACGCGCCGGCCGCGCACCTCCCCGAGGAGGTGCGCGGCGGCCTCGTCCACGCCTTCCGGACACCACACGAACCCGCTGTCACGCAGGAAGCTGCCGTGCTCGACCTGGTAGTCGTCGGCGTTGCCGTCCCACCAGCCGCGATTGGCCCGCGACGAGACCGACGGCACTAGCGCATCTTCGGGCCGCGCGGCATGCGGGCGCCCTTGGGCATCGGCCCCTTGGGCATCGGCATGTTCTTCGGCAACGACCGCAGGCGGTCCTTGACCTCGTTGACCGAGGGCTTCTTCAGGTTGCGCGGCAGCTTCATGATGTGGCGCTGCAGCTTGCTGATCGGCACCTGCCCTTCGCCGTCACCACACTGGATGTCGTAGATCTCGACGCCCAGCACCACCCGCGCGACCCGCTTCTTCTCGGCCGCCAGCATCTTCGCCACCCGGTTGCCCGGCCCTTCGGACACGAGCACGACGCCCGGATAGCCGACCACGAGATGGATCAGGTCCTGGTCGCGGTTGACCGCGATGGCCGGGGTGACCTGCCAGTTGCCCCGCATGCCCTGCAGCACCGCCGCCGCGGCGCCCGTCTGGCCGTGCAGGATCGAGTATTGGGCCTTCTGCGCCAGCTGCCCGAACACCACCAGGCCGACGGTGAACGCGGCCAGCACGCCGATGAACACCGAATACCACAGGTAGTCCGTGACCAGACCGATCACGACGACCACGGCCAGCGTGCCCACCGCCGAGAGGAAGACGATCGGCATCCCCTTGGGATTGGCCTGCTTGATGATCTTCGCGATCATGCGGAGCTGCTTGATGCGCCCCGGCTTCTCTGGGTCCTCGGACTTCGCCATGCTCAGAAGGATACAAACCAACTGGTGCGGGATGGAAAACGCGGCCCGGCCGTTGTCCCTTCCAAGCTGGATCGTGACCTACGCCGACCGCACGCCCACCGCACGCCCACCGCACGCCCGCCGCACGCCGGGCGCGCGTCCTCACGCGGCGACGAAGAACTCCAGCAGCTCGGGCACCAGGGCCTCCGGCGCCACGTTGTGCGCCTGCCCCTCCAGCACGCGGTGCACCGCCCCCGGTACCGCCGCCGCCACCTCCTGCCCCGCCCGAGCCATCCACGCGGGACTGGCCTCGCCGTTGAGCACGAGCGTCGGCTGGGTGAGTGCCGCCAGACCGGCGGGCAGCCGGTTGCCCGGCCCCATCACGGCCGCCTCGTAGGCGAGGGTGTGCGCGACCGCCTCCATCGGCGCCCAGGACGGCAGCGCGCGCATCGCGGCGACGGCCTCGGGCGGCGCCTCGGCGGCCTCCACCATGAACCGCTCCACCGCCTCGCCCCGCCTGCCCGCGCGTACCAGAGCGTCGAGCTGCGCCGCGAAGTCGTCCGGCAGCGGGGGCGCGCTGTCGTCCACATGGTACGGCGGCTCCCACAGGGCCAGTTTCGAGATCTCCGGGTTCACGGCCGCCGCCTCGATCGCCAGCGCGGCCCCCGACGAGCCGCCGAACACCATGGCCGTGCCGCCCGCCGAGCCGATGACGGCGGCCAGATCCTCCACTTCCCGCTCGACGGCGTACGGCGCGGTGTCGCCGCTGTCGCCGCGGCCCCTGCGGTCGTAGTTGACGACCGTGAACCACGGGGCCAGGGCGGCCGCCACGCTCGCCAGCGTGGCGTGCCCCCTGTCGGTGAAGGCTCCGTTGACCAGGACGAGGACGGGTCCCGAGCCGTACCGGTCGAAGGCGATGGCGGTGCCGTCCGCCGAGGTCGCCTCGCCGCTCAGCCGGCGGGCTGGAGCAGGCACAACGCCTCCCAGTGGTGGCCGTCGAGGTCGGCGAAGCCGCGCTGGTAGCGGAAACCGTCGTTCGGCTGCACGCCCGCGGGCGTGGCGCCGAGCGCCAGCGCCTTGTCCACCAGCTCGTCCACCTGCGCCGGGCTCTCCACGCCGAGCACCAGGATCGATTCGGTGGCCTTGGCGGCGTCGCCGACGTCCTTGGTGATGTACTGGGCGAACACCGGTTCGGTGAGCAGTATGACCTGCGTCTCCTCACTGATGATCACCGACGCCATGTCGGGGGACGCGCCGAACAGCTGGAAGCCGAGACCGGTGAAGAACTCCTTCGACCGCTCCAGGTCCTTGACCGGGAGGTTCACGAAAAGCTGCATGTCCGAGACCTTTCATCGTCGGAGAGGAACACCCTCGAGTCTGCCGACCGGTGGCTCCCGGGTCTTGGATCTGCATGCCAGGCGACTTGACGATCAGCGCACTGTGCTCAGAGCAGGCCGGCGCGGCGGTACTCCGCGGGCGGCATCCCGTACGCGCGCCGGAACAACCTGCTGAAGTGCGCCGAGTCGGGCAAGCCCCACCTGGCTCCGACGCTGCTCACGGACAGGTCGCGCATCGCGGCGTCGGCCAGGTCGGCGCGGCAGCGCTCCAGCCGGCGCTGGCGGATGTAGGCGGCCACCGTCGTGTGCTCCTGCTCGAACAACCGGTGCAGATAGCGCACGGAGATGTGGTGGGCGGCGGCGACGGTGGCCGGGTCGAGGTCGACCTGGCCGAGGCGCTCCTCGATGAAGGCGCGGACGCGCAGCAGCAGCGTGCGCCTGCGCGTGTCGGGTGCCAGGGCCTGGGCCTGCTCCATCCGCTCGGCGACGGCCGTGCCGATCAGGTCGAGCACCACGGTCGCCAGCCTGGCGGCGCTGGCCGGCTGGTAGCTCTCGAGGTCGAACGCCACCCTGCGCAGCAGCGGGGCGGCGAGCGCGGCGGCGCCCGTCTCCGCCGTGATGGGCAGCGCCGTCAGCTCGGACATGGCGCCCGGAGGCAGGGCGAGCAGGTCGTGCGGCAGGCTGAACACCGCGAGCTGCACCGCCCCGTCATAGGCCAGCTCGTACGGGCGGGTGAAGTCGTAGATGGCGAACTCGTCGCGGCGGAGCTGGGTGGCCCGGCCGTCCTGGGAGATCCGCGGGCTGCCTGACACGGCCAGCACGACCCGGTAGACGTCGGGGTTGTCGCGGCGGATCAGGCCGGGGGTGCGGTGAACGCTGTGCGGGGTCGAGGTGCGAACCCTGCCGACCCCCACGGAGCCGAGCTGGCCGAGCTCCATCTCGCCCCGCAGCGGGGCGTCGGGGTCGATGCGCAGGTCGAGCGGGCCGAGCGTGTCACACACGAGAGCCCGCCAGGCCTCGTGGCGGCTCTTGGCGGGTAAGTCGCTGGTCCTGATCAGCACGGCCATCAGAGCCGCCTGAAGGGACCGTCGCCTTCGGGCGATGGGGGCATCGGGAGCGGGAGGGCCGCCAAGGCGCGAGCGTGCAGTGGCAGATCCTCGGACATTGTCGCCACCTCCGGATAGGACTGAGCTTGTGCTTTCGGGCATCGGTCAGGGCTTGGCCGTCGTCTCCGGCGCAAGCGGGGCGACAAGCCGCTCCTTCGGGGAGCGGAGGAGTCACGCCCGTCATCCTCCCGTCGGGCAGCCCAGGTCATGCTAACGCCGACGAACACGGCAGAGCGGGCACGGCAGAGCGGGCACGGCAGAGCGGGCACGGCAGAGCGGGCACGGCAGAGCGGGAACTGCAGAGCGGCACAGACGTGGGGGGGGGGGGGGGGGGGGGGGGCGGGGGGGGTGGCGTCGGCCTCCCCGGCCTTGTGTGTCTCTGCGGCGTTCTTTTCTTGTCTTCTCCCC